>DAIMFR010000048.1:0-38639 GCA_036724445.1 Rubrivivax sp.
TGGCTTCGCCGCAAGCTGCGAGGCGTCCGCTTCGCGGCCGCTGCCGGCTTCGCCGTCACGTCCATAGACAAGCTCCTCGCTGCGCTCAAAGGTTGTCCAGGTACGTCCGCAGCTTGTCGCTGCGGCTCGGATGCTTGAGCTTGCGGATCGCCTTGGCCTCGATCTGGCGGATGCGCTCGCGCGTCACGTCGAACTGCTTGCCCACCTCTTCCAGCGTGTGGTCGGTGCTCATCTCGATGCCGAAGCGCATGCGCAGCACCTTGGCTTCGCGCGGCGTCAGGCTGTCGAGGATGTCCTTGACCACGTCGCGCAGCCCGGCCTGCATCGCGGCCTCGATCGGCGCGGTGTTGTTGGTGTCCTCGATGAAGTCGCCCAGGTGCGAATCGTCGTCGTCGCCGATCGGCGTTTCCATGGAGATCGGCTCCTTGGCGATCTTCATGATCTTGCGGATCTTGTCCTCGGGGATTTCCATCTTCTCGGCCAGCGTCGGCGCGTCGGGCTCGTAGCCGAACTCCTGCAGATGCTGGCGCGAGATGCGGTTCATCTTGTTGATGGTCTCGATCATGTGCACCGGAATGCGGATGGTGCGCGCCTGGTCGGCGATCGAGCGCGTGATCGCCTGGCGGATCCACCACGTTGCGTAGGTCGAGAACTTGTAGCCGCGGCGGTATTCGAACTTGTCGACCGCCTTCATCAGGCCGATGTTGCCTTCCTGGATCAGGTCGAGGAACTGCAGGCCGCGGTTGGTGTACTTCTTGGCGATCGAGATCACCAGCCGCAGGTTGGCCTCGATCATTTCCTTCTTGGCGTCGCGCGAGGACTTCTCGCCCTCGTTCATCTTCTTGTTGATCTGCTTCAGGTCTTCCAGCGGCACCACCGCCTTGGCCTGCAGGTCGATCAATTTCTGCTGCAGCTCCTGCACCGGGGGCAGGTTGCGCTGCAGCACCGCGCTGTAGGGCTTGGCCAGCGCGATTTCGCGCTCGGCCCACTTCAGGTTCAGCACGTTGTGCGGGAAGGTGCGGATGAAGTGCTCCTGCGGCATGCCGCACTTGTCGACCACGATCTTGCGGATCTCGCGCTCGCAGCGGCGCACGTCGTCGACCTGGCTGCGCAGGATGTGGCACAGCTTCTCGATCGTCTTGACGGTGAAGCGGATCGTCATCAGGTTGTCGCTGATGGCGTGCTGCGACTTGTTGTAGGACGGCGACTTGTAGCCGTCGCGCTCGTAGGCCTTGCGCATCTTCTCGAACTGCGTGCGCAGCTCGTCGAACTTCAGCAGCGCCGCGGCCTTCAGCTCCTCGAGCTTCTTGGTCAGCGCCTTGCTGCCGCCGGCGCCGTCGTCGTCGTCTTCCTCGTCGAACTCGTCGAAGTCCTCCTCGGCCACGTAGTCGTCGGCCTCGTCGTCGCTGACGAAGCCGTCCACCGCCTCGGAGATCTTCATCTCGCCCGAAGCGATCTTGTCGGCCATCGACAGCAGCTCGGCGATGGTCGTCGGGCTGGCGGAAATGGCCAGCATCATCGCCTGCAGCCCGCCTTCGATGCGCTTGGCGATCTCGATCTCGCCCTCGCGCGTCAGCAGTTCCACCGTGCCCATCTCGCGCATGTACATGCGCACCGGGTCGGTGGTGCGGCCGAATTCGCTGTCCACCGTCGACAGCGCGGCTTCGGCGGCTTCTTCGGCTTCTTCTTCGGTGGCGGTGGCGGTGGCGCCGCCGGCGATCAGCAGCGTCGCCGCGTCGGGCGCCTGCTCGTAGACCGCGATGCCCATGTCGTTGAGCATCGACACGATGGCTTCGAGGATCTCGTTGTCGACCAGCTTCTCGGGCAGGTGGTCGCTGATTTCCTGATGCGTCAGGAAGCCGCGCGTCTTGCCCATCTTGATCAGCGTCTTCAGCTCATGACGGCGCTTGGCGACTTCTTCCTCGGTGAGCGTGGCTTCCTCGAGGCCGAACTCGCGCATCAGCGCGCGCTCCTTGGCGCGCGACACCTTCATGCGCAGCGGCTTGGCCTTGACCTTGGCTTCGTCGGCGGCTGCGCTGGCCTCGGCGTCGGCTTCCAGGTCGGCGAAGTCCTCGTCCGCCGGCAGCTCGCCGGGCTTCTTCGCCGGCTCGGCCTTGCCGTTGCGCTTGGCCGCCGGCACCACCGCTGCTGTCGCCTTGGCGCTGCTGCGCGCGGCTGCCGGCGCGGCCGTCTTGACCAACGCTGCCGTCTTGGCGGCCGGCGCGGTCTTCTTGGCAGGCGCGGCGGCTGCGGCCGGCTTGGGCTTGGTCACCTCGGGGGCCTGGGCAGCAGCGGCGGTCTTTTTGGCGGTCATGCGATTCCTCGTCGAAGGGGCCATCGGATTGGGATTGCCCGGCTGCACGCATTGCAGAGCCCGGCGCGCGGCGCGACGGCCCGCGCCGGCGCGCGGATCGTGCCGGGGCGGACGCATGCTGCCGGCAGCAGGATGCGAAAGGACGCAGGCCGGGCGGTCAGGCGGGCGTGGGCGCTGGTCAAGCGCAGTCCTTGCGGGTGAAGTTGGCCTGAGGTGGTGACCCGTATCAAGGGTGGCCGGGGCCCGGAGGTGCTGATATCACGCCTGCCGCTGGGGACAAGCGTGGATTATACCGAAGAGGTGCTGCGGAGCGGCTATCCGGCGATGGCCGAGAGCGCGGCCTTGTGGCTGTCGATGCGCTCGTACAGCTGACGCAGCTCGGCCATTCGCTCGACAGTGGGGTCGCTTTCGACCAGCGCCTGGGCGTCCCGGCGCAACACGGCAATCCACAGTTGTTGAAGCACGCGTTGCAGGTTGGTGAACGAGTAGTCCTCCTCGGCCACCACGGCGGCGAGCCAGGCGCGCGCGGTAGTGGCCCAGGCTTCGTCGGCCATCGCCTCGTCGAGTGCGGCCCAGGTCATCGCGCCGTGCTCGGTGAGTTGGCGTTCCAGCCAAGCCAGGACCGCTGCGTGGGTGCCGCCCAGTTCGTGCAGCAGGCCCTGGTCCTCGCCCGAAAGCTGCTCCCACCAATCGCCGTGCCGCAGCAGCAGCCGCAGCGCCTGGTCGGCCAAGCCGGCCGGTGCACGCCGGTGACCGGGCCGCAGCAGCGGCCGCGCCGCGGCCTGCGCAGGGCGCGGCGGCGCGGCGGCACGCTGGCCCCACAGCGCGGCCAGATCGGCAGCCTCCAACTGTGCCTGCCGTGCCAGTTCGGGCAGCAGCTGGCGGCGCAGCGCGCCTTCGGGCAGTGCCAGCCACAAGGGCTTGGCTTGCGCCAGCATGCGCGCGCGGCCTTCGGCGCTGGCCAGGTCGGCGCCGTGGCCGGCGTGCGCGATCAACTGCCTCGACAGCGGCACCGCCTCGGCCAGCTGCGCCTCGAAGGCCGCGGGGCCGAGCTCGCGCACGTAGCTGTCGGGGTCGTGCTCGGGCGGCAGGAACAGGAAGCGCACGCTGCGCAGGTCGGTCGCATGGGGCAGCGCGGCTTCGAGCGCGCGGCCGGCAGCGCGCCGGCCGGCGGCGTCGCCGTCGAAGGCGAAGACCACGGTGTCGGTGAAGCGGAACAGTTTTTGCACGTGGTCGGCGGTGCAGGCGGTGCCGAGCGTGGCCACGGCGTTGCCGAAGCCGCTCTGCGCCAGAGCGACCACGTCCATGTAGCCTTCGACCACCAGCGCGCAGCCCTTGGCGCGCAGCGCGGCGCGTGCTTCGTACAGGCCGTAGAGCTCGCGGCCCTTGACGAACAGCGGCGTCTCCGGCGAGTTCAGATACTTGGGTTCGCCGCCGTCGAGCACGCGCCCGCCGAAGCCGATGACCTCGCCTTTGACCGAGCGGATCGGGAACATGACGCGGCCGCGGAAGCGGTCGTAGCGTTTCTGCTCGGGGCCTTCGTCGCCCTGCACGATGACCATGCCGCTCTCGGCGAGCAGCGGGTCGTCGTAGCGCGGGAAGGCGCTGGCCAGATTGCGCCAGCCCGGCGGCGCGTAGCCCAGGCCGAAGCGCTTGGCGATCTCGCCGCTCAGGCCGCGGCGCTTCAGGTAGTCGATGGCCGGTGGATGCGCGCGCAGCTGCCGGGCGTAGAAGGCGGCGGCGCGCGCCAGCACTTCGCCGAGCGTGGCCTGGTGCACGCGCGCCTGCATGGCGCGTTGCTGTGCGGCGGGGTCCAGCGGCGTGTCGTCGGGTACGACCATGCCGACCTCCTGGGCCAGGTCCACCACGGCCTCGCGAAAGCCCATCCCGTTTTGTTCGACCAGGAACCGTATGGCGTTGCCGCTCGCCCCGCACCCGAAGCAGTGATAGAACTGCCTGCCGGGAATGACGTTGAAGCTGGGTGTCTTCTCCGCATGAAAAGGGCATAGGCCAACGTGGCTTGCGCCGGACTTTTTCAGTTGGACATGTCGCCCGACGATGTCGACGATGTCGACGCGCGACAGCAGATCGTCCAGGAAGCCTTGAGGGATCACCCGGGCAGTCTACTCAAGACCTCCGGTGCGGCCCGGCTCAACTGCCGGCGTGGCCCGCGCTGCGCGTGCCGGCCGGTGCGGCGCTGAGCGCGAACAGCCCCTTGTAGTCGCGAATCCAGCCGGACACGGCGCCCGCGGGCATCGGCGCGGCAATGCCGGTGCCCTGGCCGATGAAGCAGCCCATCTCCAGCAGCGTGCGCGCCTGCGCCGGCGACTCCACTCCTTCGGCGACCACCGTGCACTGGAAGGTGCGCGCCAGGCCGATCACGCCTTCGACGATGGCCCGGTCCTGCGCATCGTCGAGCATGTGGTGCACGAAGGAGCGGTCGATCTTCAACACGTCCACCGGCAGCTGCTTCAGGTAGGTCAGCGTCGAATAGCCGGTGCCGAAGTCGTCCAGCGCGAAGCGCACGCCGATCGCCCGGCAGCGCGCCAGCAGCGCCGAGGTGGCCTGGATGTCGGCATGGGCGGCGGTTTCCAGCACCTCCAGCTCCAGCGCGGTGGCCGGCGCATCGGGATGGCGCGCCAGCAGCTCCGACAGGCGCAGCGCGAAGTCCGGCTCCTGCAGATGGCGCGCCGAGACGTTGACGCTGACCGAGATGTCGTGCCCGTCGCGGCGCCAGGCCGCCAGGTGTTCCAGCGCCTGCGCCAGCACCCAGTCGCCGACGCGCGAGGACAGGCCGGTGTTCTCGATCAGCGGCAGGAACTGCATCGGCGCGATCAGCCCGTGCTGCGGATGGTCCCAGCGCACCAGCGCCTCCAGGCCGAGCACGACGCCGCGGCGCATGTCGACCTTCGGCTGGTAGTGCAGCGTGAACTCCGACTTGTCCAGCGCCTCCTGCACGCGGCCGATGGCCATCACGCGCTCTTCGTTGCGCTTGCGGTTCTCGGGGTCGAAGAACTGGTAGCCGTTGCGCCCGGCCTGCTTGGCGCCGTACATCGCATGGTCGGCGTGGCGCAGCAGCGTGTCGGCGTCGCTGCGGTCGATCGGGTAGACGGTTGCGCCCATGCTGGCCGTGACCTGCACCGGGTCGACGTTGGGGTCGATGACATAGGGCTGGGCGACGACGCGCAGCACGCGCTCGACCGCCAGCCGCGCTTCTTCCATCGTCGTCGCACGCAGCAGCAGCACGAACTCGTCGCCGCCCAGGCGGCCGGCGGCGTCGGACCAGACGTCGTTGCTGCGCAGGGCGCTGCGCAGCCGGCCGGCCAGTTCGACCAGCAGGCGGTCGCCGGCGGCATGGCCGAAGCGGTCGTTCACCGGCTTGAAGCGGTCCAGATCCAGGTAGCACACGCTCAGCAGGTAGCCGTCGGCATCGGCCGCGGTCATGGCCTCGGACAGCATCTCCATCAGCCGCGCGCGGTTGGGCAACCGCGTCAGCTCGTCGAAATGCGCCTGGCGTTCGAGCCGGTCGCGCTGCTGGCGCTGCTCGGTGATGTCGGAGATGACCAGCACGTGGTAGAGCAGCTTGCCGTCGGCGTCGTTGACGGTGGAGATGGTCACCTGCAGCGCGCAGGCGTCGCCGTTGCGCCGGCGCTCCATGACCTCGCCGCGCCAGCAGCCGGTGCTGCGCAGGCTGGACCACATCAGCAGCCGCTGCTGGCGCACCAGCGGATCGGCCGGCGACGGCCGCAGCATCGACGGCACGCTGCCCAGCAGCTCCTGCCGCGTCAGGCCGAGGATCTGCGTGTAGGCCGGGTTGAGGTCGAGCACCCGCAACTCGGCATCGGCGACCAGCAGCCCTTCGTGCAGATGCTGGAACAGGTTCGACGACAGGCGCTGCCGCTCCTGCGCGTCATGACGCTCGCTGCTGTCGGACAGCGTGGCGATCAGCCGCGTGCCCTGGCCGTGGTGGTCGCGCTCGGCGGCCAGCAGTTGCACGTCCAGCCAGCGCCAGCCGGCCGCGGCCTTGACGCGCAGTTCGCGCTGGGCGCGGATCTGCGCGCCGCTGCGCAACTGTTCCAGCAACTGCTGCAGCCCCGGCCGGTCGTCGTCGTGCACGCGCGCGAGCCATGCCGACAACGAAGCCGAGTCGCTGTGGCACAGCGCTCGCCATCGCGGCGACGCGCGGCCTTCGTCGCGCCCGAAGCGCCATTCGGCCACGCCGAGGCCGGCACCGCCGAGCGCCTGCAACCAGCGCTTCTCGACGCCGAGGCTGTCGCGTGTCAGCGCATGGATCAGCAGCACGCCGAGCAGCAGCGCCGCCGCATAGGCCCAGGTCGGCAGCAGAGTCGGCGGCGTGGCGGCCAGCGGCCCCAGGCCCGCCGCGCCGGCCCAGGCGGAGCCCAGCGCCAGCAGCGCGGCGGTGGCCGACGCCACGCCCAGGCCGGCATGCACCAGCAGCCCGGCCAGCAGCACCACCGGCAGGCTGGCCAGCGCCAGCGACGTGAGGCGCTGCTCGGCCGGCATGCCGAAGCCGGCCAGCGCGATCGCCAGCGTCAGCGCCAGCAGCGCCAGCGTCGTCGTGCGGCGCGCCGGCCCCAGCGCCTGGCCGATGGCCTCGCGGTGCAGCGCCAGCAAGGGCAGGCCGGCGAGCAGCAGGCCGAGCCAGCGTCCGACCCAGTCCGCCGCCATCGCGACGGGCGCCGCCGACCACTGCAAGCCGCCCGCCTGCGCCAGAACCGCCGTGCCGACCGCGGCAGCGAGCGCTGCGAGCGGCGCGGCCAGCCCGAGCAGCATCCAGACGTCGCCTCGCCGTTCGAGCCGCGGATTGACGCCCAGCCGATGCAAGCCCCAGGCGCCGAGCGCGCCGGCGCACAGATCGCCGGCCAGCAACGCCAGCAGCAGCGTGCGCGGCGTGCCCGGGTCGAGCAGCAGCGCGCCGGCGGCGAGCAGCGCTGCGGCCAGGCACAGCGCGCCCCAGCGGCAAGCCACGGCCACGGCCACGCCGAGCGGCAGCCACAACGGCATCAACCCGCCCGACGCAGGCGCCAGCGCCAGGCACGCCCGGGCCAGCAGTCCGTAACTCAGCGCGACGATCAGCAGCCGCTGCAGCTGCACGGCAGGCGGCACGCCCGCCGCCGCATGCGCGGCATCGGGCTGCGGGGCGGCGGCGGGCGCCACCGGCTGGTCGAGTGGTGGGGGTTGCGGCCGATGCTATGCGCTGCGCGCGCCGCACGGCATCGCGTAGATGCCCGTTCCCACGAAGTAGGGGGATGGCCTGCGGGGACGGCTTCTGGTGCGCGGTTCATCGGCTCGCACCCGGGTACGGGAAGGGCGCCGCCGGATCAGAGCCGGGAATAGCGCCTGCGGATCAGATCGCAAACTCGGAAAGCTGCTTTCCCGAGGCCAGCGCCTCTCTCAGCCATTTGGGCTGCAGGCCACGGCCCGACCAGGTATTGCCGGTGTTGCCGTCTCTATACTTCGGCGCCACCTTGGTACCGCTGCGCTTCGTGGCCGGCGGTTTGGCGGACAAATCGGCAGCGGTCAAACCGTGTTCGGCCATCAGCGAGCGTACCCGGTCCAACGCATCGGCTCTTTCGGTACGCCGGGCTTCGGCAATCTGCTGTTCGATGGCTGCCTTCTGCGCCAGTAACTCGGTAATCGATGCCATATCTTCTTCTCCAACGTGATGATCGATGGGGCCGAATAATACGACATTCAAGACCGCATAACTACCTGGTCGAATATCGGGAGAATCCCGATATCGCAGTATCCGCAGACCTGTATCCGCGTCCGGCTCAGCTCGACGGCGGCACGTAGCCTGCAGGCTGCTCGGCGCCGCCACCGAAGAAGAACTGCTCCATCTGGCGCGCCAGATACTGGCGGGCCCGCGCGTCCGCGAGATTCAGCCGGTTTTCGTTGACGAGCATCGTCTGGTGCCGCTTCCAGGCCTCGAAAGCTTCCTTGCTGACGTTGTCATAGATGCGCTTGCCGAGTTCGCCCGGATAGGGAGAAAAATCCAGCCCGGGCGCTTCCTTCTTCAGATATATGCATTGCACCATTCGCGTCATTGCCGACTCCTTGGGTATCGCCAATGCCCGGCGTTCAGCCGAGCTTCTTGACCAGCACTTGCGAGCGCCGGTCCCAGTTGTATTTTCGCTTGCGCGCTTCGGGCAGCTGGTCCGGATCGACCTGCACGAAGCCGCGCTTGATGAACCAGTGCATCGTGCGCGTGCTGAGCACGAATATGCTTTGCAGGCCCATCGCTCTGGCGCGCTGTTCGATGCGCTTCAAGATGCGTTCGCCGTCGCCCTGGCTTTGCACCTTCGACGATACCGTCAGCGCGGCCATCTCGCCGGTGCGCGCTTCGGGGTAGGGATAGAGCGCGGCGCAGCCGAAGATGATGCCGTCGTGTTCTATCACCGTGTAGTTGGCGATGTCGCGCTCGATCTCGGTGCGTTCGCGCCGCACCAGCGTGCCGTCGCGCTCGAAGGGCTCGATCAGCTGCAGGATGCCGCCGACGTCGTCGGCCGTGGCCTCGCGCAGGCTTTCCAGCTTTTCGTCGACCACCATCGTGCCGAAGCCGTCGTGGGTGAAGATCTCCAGCAGCAGCGCGCCGTCGGTGGCAAAGGGCAGGATGTGCGAACGCTCCACGCCGCCTTCGCAGGCGCGCACGCAGTGCAGCAGGTAGAAGGCCGCATCGCTGGGCTGCGTCGGCGCCGGCAGCGCCGCGAGCATGCGCTTGGCATCGGCCAGGGCCAGCTCGGTGTCGATGGCGCTGTCCGGGTCCTGCGGGTTCTCGCGGATGCCCGGCACCTCGGTCAGGAACAGCAGCTTGTCCGCGCGCAGCGCGATGGCCGTGCTGGTGGCCACGTCCTCCATCGTCAGGTTGAAGGCCTCGCCGGTGGGCGAGAAGCCGAAGGGGCTGAGCAGCACCAGCGCGCCGATGTCGATGGCACGCCGCATGGTGGCGGCATCGACGCGGCGCACCTGCCCGCTGTGCTTGAAATCCACGCCGTCGACGATGCCCACCGGCCGCGCGGTCAGGAAGTTGCCCGAGACCACGCGCACGGTGGAGTTGGCCATCGGCGTGTTCGGCAGGCCTTGCGAGAAGGCCGCCTCGATCTCGAAGCGCAACTGGCCGGCGGCTTCCTGCGCCGCGTCCAGTGCTACCGCATCGGTGATGCGCAGCCCATGGCTGAAGCGCGACACATGGCCCTTGGCGGCGAGCTGTTCGTTGACCTGCGGCCTGAAGCCGTGCACCAGCACCAGCTTGATGCCGATCGAATGCAGGATCGCCAGATCCTGCACGAAGGCATTCAGCTTGCCGGCGGCGATCAGCTCGCCGGCCATCGCCACGACGAAGGTCTTGCCGCGATAGGCGTGCATGTACGGCGCGACGGCGCGGAACCAGGGCACGAAGGTATGCGGGAAGACGAGATTCATGACGGCGGCGCGGCGGGACCGGCGGCATTGTGCCTCGCGGCCCCGACCATAATCCGCGCCTCGTGAATCGACCTGCCGCTCCTGTCCCCCGTCCGGTCGGTCCGATCGAACTGCCGCCGTCGCTGCCGGTGGCGCAGCGGCGCGACGAGATCGCCGCGGCGCTGCAGGCGCATCAGGTGATCGTCGTCTGCGGCGAGACCGGCTCGGGCAAGACCACGCAGCTGCCGAAGATCGCGCTGCAGCTCGGCCGCGGCCGCGGTGCCGGCGGCAAGGGGCTGATCGGCCACACGCAGCCGCGGCGCATCGCCGCCAGCTCGGTGGCCAAGCGCATTGCCGAGGAGCTGAACACGCCGCTCGGCGAGGTGGTCGGCTTCAAAGTGCGCTTCCAGGACCGGCTGCAGCCGGGCGCGTCGGTCAAGCTGATGACCGACGGCATCCTGCTCGCCGAGACGCAGAGCGACCCCTTGCTGCGCGCCTACGACACGCTGATCGTCGACGAGGCGCACGAGCGCAGCCTGAATATCGATTTCCTGCTCGGCCACCTGAAGCAGGTCCTGCCGCGGCGGCCGGAGTTGAAGCTGATCGTCACCTCGGCGACCATCGATGCCGAGCGCTTCGCGCAGCATTTCGCCGGCGCGATGGGCCCGGCGCCGGTGATCCAGGTGTCGGGTCGGCTGTTCCCGGTGCAGATCCGCTGGCGGCCCTTCGAGGACAGCCGCAGCTACGGTCTGGACGAGGCCATCGCCGACGCCGTCGACGAACTGTGGCGCGACGGCGGCCCCGGCGACGTGCTGGTGTTCCTGCCCGGCGAGCGCGAGATCCGCGACGCCGCCGAGCATCTGCGCCAGCACTTCGCACGCGCGCAGCGCAGTGGCCCGCCGCCGGAAGTGCTGCCGCTGTTCGCCCGGCTGTCGCAGGCCGAACAGGAGCGCGTGTTCGAGGCCGGCAACGGCCGGCGCATCGTGCTGGCCACCAACGTGGCCGAGACCTCGCTCACCGTGCCCGGCATCCGCTACGTGGTCGACAGCGGGCTGGCGCGCATCAAGCGCTACAGCTTGCGGCAGAAGGTCGAGCAGTTGCAGGTGGAGCCGATCGCCCAGGCCGCGGCCGACCAGCGCGCCGGCCGCTGCGGGCGCGTGGCCGACGGCATCTGCATCCGGCTCTACGACGAAGAGGGCTTCGGGCTGAGGCCGAAGTTCAGCGATCCGGAGATCCTGCGCTCGTCGCTGGCCGGCGTGATCCTGCGCATGAAGTCGCTGAAGCTCGGTGCGGTGGAGGACTTCCCCTTCCTCGAAGCGCCGCCGCGCAGGGCTATTGCCGACGGCTACGCGCTGCTGGCCGAGCTGAACGCCGTGGACGAGGCCAACGATCTCACCGCTATCGGCCAGGCGCTGGCGCGGCTGCCGCTGGACCCGCGCGTCGGCCGCATGATCCTGGAGGCGCGCGACCGCCAGGCGCTGACGGAGGTGCTGATCATCGCCGCGGCGCTGAGCGGCCAGGACGTGCGCGACCGGCCGCTGGAGCAGCAGCAGGCGGCTGACGAGAAGCACAAGAAGTTCGACGACGAGAAGTCGGAATTCATCGGCACCATCAAGCTGTGGCAGTGGATCGAAGAAGGGCGGGGGCATGGCGACCGAGCCTTGCAGGCCGCGCCCTCGCAGAGCTCGGGCCGCTCGCCAGACGCCGGTCCGTCCGCAGGGGCGGACCTGCGTCCGGGCGCGCCGCACCGCTTGTCCAACCGCCAGCAGGAGCAGCGGCTGCGCGAGCACTTCATCAACCCGCGCCGCGTGCGCGAATGGCGCGACATCCATTCGCAGCTGCACACCGTGGTCGCTGAGCACGGCTGGCGTCTGAACGGCACGCCCGCCACCTACGAGCAGATCCATCTGTCGATGCTGGCCGGGCTGCTGGGCAACATCGGCTGCAAGGCCGAAGACGAGGATTGGTATCTGGGCGCGCGCGGCATCAAGTTCTGGCGCCACCCGGGCGTACACCTGAGCAAGAAGCCGGGGCGCTGGATCGTTGCCGCCGAGCTGGTGGAAACCACGCGCCTGTACGGCCGCGGCATCGCGGCCATCGAAGCGCACTGGCTGCCGCTGATCGGCGGCCATCTGCTCAAGAAGCAACTGCTCGAGCCGCACTGGGAGCGCAAGGCCGCCGAAGTGGTGGCGCTGGAACGCGCCACGCTGTACGGGCTGGTGGTCTACGCCAACAAGCGCGTCAACTTCGGCCGCGTCGACCCGGGCGCGGCGCGCGAGATCTTCATCCGCCAGGCGCTGGTCGATGGCGACTGGGATACGAAGCTGCCCTTCCTGGCGCACAACCGCAAGCTGATCAATCAGGTGCAGGAGCTCGAGCACAAGAGCCGGCGCCAGGACGTGCTGGTCGACGATGCGCTGATCTTCGCCTTCTACGACCAGCAGCTGCCGGCCGACGTGTGCTCGGGCGCAAGCCTGGAGCGTTGGTTCCGCGGCGAGCTCAAGCGCCAGCCGACGCTGCTGCAGCTGACGCGCGACGAGCTGATGCGCCACGAGGCGGCGGGCATCACCACCGATGCCTTTCCGAAGCTGGTGCGGCTGGGTGGCGTCGACTGCGCGGCCAGCTGGCTGCACGAGCCCGGCAACGAGCGCGACGGCCTGACGGTGACGGTGCCGATCTATGCGCTGAACCAGGTGGCCGACGAGCGCTGCGAATGGCTGGTGCCGGGCATGCTGCAGCCGAAGGTGCTGGCGCTGCTGAAGAGCCTGCCCGGCAAGCCGCGCGCGCGGCTGCAGCCGCTGGCCGAAGCCGCCGAAGCCTTCGTGCGCGACACGCCCTTCGGCCAGGGCTCGCTGCTCGACGCGCTGCTGCACACGGTGCGCACACGCACGCAACTGCCGCTGCAGCGTGCCGACTTCAAGCTCGACATGCTGCCGGCGCACCTGTTCATGAACCTGCGCATCGTCGACGAACACGGCCGCCAGCTCGGCATGGGCCGGCACCTGGCGGCGCTGAAGGCCGAACTCGGGGCGCTGGCGCGCTCGGCCTTCCAGGCGCTGGCGGTGCTGAAGACGGCGGCACCCGCACCCGCACCCGCACCTGCCGCGGCGCCTGCATCCACGCCGTCACCGGCCCCGCCGCGCGGCGTGCAGGCCGTGGTGCGGCGCGAGGCGCCGCCGGCGGACCCGCCGCACTACACCACCTGGAGCTTCGGCGAGCTGCCCGAGCTGATGGAGCTGAAGCGCGGCACACAGACGCTGATCGGCTTTCCGGCGCTGGTCGACAAGGGCGCGCACGTCGAGATCGAAGTCTTCGACGAGCCCGAACTCGCCGCCGCCCGCCACCGCGCCGGCTTGCGCCGGCTGGTCGCGCTGGCCATCAAGGAGCCGCTGAAGTACCTGGAGAAGAACATCCCCGATCTGCAGCGCCTGGGTGCGCTGTACATGAGCCTGGGCACGCTCGAGGAACTGCGCCAGCAGATCGTCGACGTGGCGCTGGACCGCGCCTTCCTGACCGAGCCGCTGCCCACCAATGCCAAGGCCTTCGACGCGCGCGTCGCCGAAGGCCGCACGCGGCTGAACCTGATCGCCCAGGAGGTGGCGCGTGCGGTCGGCGCGGTGCTGGCCGAATACGCGGCGGCAAACCGCAAGTTGAAGGACGCGCGTCCGGCCAAGGACGTGGCCGACGACGTGGCGGCGCAGTTGCAGCGCCTGGTCGGCAAGCGCTTCGTCGTCGATACGCCCTATGCGCAACTGCAGCAGCTGCCGCGCTACCTGAAGTCGGTCCAGATGCGGCTGGACAAGCTCAGGGCCGACTCAGGCCGCGACGCTGCGCGCATGGCCGAAGCGCGCATCGCCGAGCAGCGCTGGCTCAAGCGCATGGTGGAACTGAAGGGCCGGCGCGACCCGCGGCTGGACGAATACCGCTGGCTGCTGGAGGAACTGCGCGTCAGCCTGTTCGCGCAGGAGCTGCGCACGCCGCAGCCGGTGAGCAGCAAGCGGCTGGACAAGATGTGGGCACAGCTGAACGGCTGAGGCGCTGGCGCATGGGCCCGGACGTCATCGATAGGGGAGGGCAGCCGCGGATCGCTGTGGATGCACGGAACGCGCCGCTGCGCGGAGCGCGCCGATGAGTGCCGATCGGACCCAGGCGCGGCGCGCGGTGATCGTGCTCGCGCTGCTGTCGCTGATCTGGGGCTACAACTGGGTGGTCATGAAGCTGGCGAATCACTACGCCGGCCCCTTCCAGTTCACGGCGCTGCGCTGCGTGTTCGGCGCGCTGGTGCTGTTCGCCGCGCTGCTGCTGCGGCGCGCTTCGCTGCGCCTGATCGCGCCGGGGCCGACCCTGCTGCTCGGCCTGCTGCAGACCGCCGCCTTCACCGGGCTGGCGCAGTGGGCGTTGGTCAGCGGCGGCGCAGGCAAGACCGCGGTGCTGGTCTACACCATGCCGTTCTGGCTGCTGCTGCTGGCCTGGCCGTTGTTGGGCGAGCGTCTGCGCCGCGCTCAGTGGCCGGCGGTGATCGTCGCCGCGGCCGGCCTGCTGCTGATCGTCGAGCCCTGGCGGCTGCGGGGCACGCTGCTCAGCGACGGCCTGGCGATCGCCTCCGGGCTGGTGTGGGCGGCCAGCGCCATCGTCGCCAAGAAGCTGCGTGAGCGGCACCAGGTCGACCTGTTGTCGCTGACCGCCTGGCAGATGCTGTTCGGTTCGCTGGTGCTGGTGGTGGTCGCGCTGGCCGTGCCCGCGCCGCCGCTGGTCGTCAGCGCCGAACTGGTCGCGCTCACCGCCTTCATCGCCATCTTCGGCACCGGACTCGGCTGGCTGATGTGGCTGTACGTGCTCGACCAGATGCCGGCTTCGACGGCGGGCCTGGGCTCGCTGGCCATCCCGGCCATCGGCGTGCTCGCCTCATGGCTGCAGCTCGGCGAGCGTCCGGGGGTTGCGGAGTTCGCCGGCATGCTGCTGATCATCGCCGGCCTGGCGCTGCTGTCGTTCGCCGGCCGGCGCGGCAACTCGCCCGGCCGGGCGCCGGCCGTGCAAGCGAAAGCCTCGGGCGGCGAGCCGCGCTGAGCCGAGCGGCTCAGGCCGGCACCGACGGCAAGCCCGACAGCGCCATCGCCAGCTCGGACTCGTCGTAGGGCTGGTCGACCAGCTTGCCGCTGAAGTAGGCGGTGTAGGCGCTCATGTCGAAGTGGCCGTGGCCGCACAGGTTGAACAGGATCGTCTCGCTCCTGCCTTCGGCCTTGCAGCGCAGCGCCTCGACGATCGCGCCCTTGACGGCGTGGTTGGCCTCCGGCGCCGGCACGATGCCTTCGGCGCGGGCGAACAGCACGCCGGCTTCGAAGCAGGTGTTCTGGTGATACGCCGTGGCCTCGATCAGGTTCAGCTCCTTCAGGTGGCTGACCAGCGGCGCCATGCCGTGGTAGCGCAAGCCGCCGGAGTGAAAGCCCGGCGGCGTGAAGGTCGAGCCCAGCGTGTGCATCTTGGTCAGCGGCGTCAGGTGCGCGGTGTCGCCGAAGTCGTAGGCGAACTTGCCGCGCGTCAGTGACGGGCAGGCGGCCGGCTCGACCGCGACGATGCGCCGCTGCTTGGTCTTGCCGCCGCCGCGCAGCTGCTGGCCCAGGAAGGGCAGCACGATACCGGCGAAATTGCTGCCGCCCCCCGTGCAGCCGACGATCACGTCGGGGTCGTCGCCGGCCATCTCCAGCTGCAGCATCGCCTCCTGGCCGATGATCGTCTGGTGCAGCAGCACGTGGTTGAGCACCGAGCCGAGCGCGTACTTGGTGTCGTCGTGGCTCGCGGCCACCTCCACCGCCTCGCTGATGGCGATGCCGAGCGAGCCCGGATGGTCGGCGCGCTGCGCCAGGATGGCGCGGCCGGCATTCGTCTCGTTCGACGGGCTGGCCACGCAGGTGGCGCCGTAAGTCTCCATCAGCGCGCGGCGATAGGGCTTCTGGTCGTAGGACACGCGCACCTGAAAGACCTTGACCTGCAGCCCGAACAGCGCACCGGCAAAGGCCAGCGACGAGCCCCACTGGCCGGCGCCAGTCTCGGTGCTCAGCTTCTTGATGCCCGCCTGGGCGTTGTACCAGGCCTGCGGCACCGCGGTGTTGGGCTTGTGGCTGCCGGCCGGCGACACGCCTTCGTACTTGTAGTAGATCTTCGCCGGCGTGCCCAGCACCTTCTCCAGGCGGTGCGCACGCACCAGCGGGCTCGGCCGCCACAGGCGGAAGACCTCGCGCACCGGCTCGGGGATGGCGATCTCGCGTTCGGTCGACACCTCCTGCAGGATCAATTCCATCGGGAACAGCGGCGCCAGGTCGTCGGGCCCGACCGGCTGCATCGTGCCCGGGTGCAGCACCGGCGCCATCGGCTTGGGCAGGTCGGCGGCGATGTTGTACCAATGCTTGGGCATCCTGCTCTCGTCGAGCACGAACTTGGTCTGCGAACTCATTGCAAGGCTCTCCTCGGGGCGTGGTGGCAAAGCCGGCATGCTAAGCCCGCGCGGAGGCCGTCCCGAAGCCGCTGTCGGCGCGTTGATGCGGCGCAATCCGGCCGGGGCAGCGGCTGCGCCACAACGAAGTTGCGGCGAGGCTCATGTCGCGCAGCGACGTGAAGGCGGCGCCAGCCGCCGTGCCGTAGCCATAATCGACGGTATGAAACTGCGATCGCTGCTGCTCGCCACTGTGCTGCTCGCCACTGCAAACCATGCCGCGGCGCAGCCGCGCGCCGAGCCGCTGCCCGGTGAATTCGTGATCATCGACGGCCGCGTCGATGCCGGCACCTATGCCGGCTGGAAGCTGTTCCACAGCAGTTGCCACGTCTGCCACGGCATCGGCGGTGTCGGCAGCGGCATCGCGCCCAACCTGGTCGAACGCATCGGCAACTACACGCCGCGCGGCTTTGCCACCAAGGTCTTGACCAGCTACCGCATCGTGCCGATGTCGCCCGACAGTGGGCCGCCGGAGACGCTGGCCGAGCGCGAAGCGCTGCTCGAGCTGGTGATGAAGCGCGAGCGCCAGCAGCGCGGCCAGCCGCTGATGCCGGCCTGGGACGACGACGAAGAGATCGCACCGCACGTGCTGGACATCTACGCCTATCTGAGCGCGCGCGCCGAAGGCAGCCTGGGGCCTGGCAAGCCGAAGCTGCTGCCCGCGCCTGCCAAGCCGCGCTGAGCGGCCTGCCGCTCAGCCTTCCCGCCGTTCAGCCCTTCAGCGCAGGATCTCGAGCGCGCGCTCCATGCCGCCGCGCATGATCGACACCAGCGCCTTCTCGCGCACCGCCGGCTTCGGGTGGTAGGCGATCGACAGCCCGGCGGCCAGCATCATCGGCAGGTCGTTGGCGCCGTCACCGACGGCGATGGCCTGCTCGGTGGCGATGCCCATCAGTTCGCAGACCTCGAGCAGCACGCGCTTCTTCTCGGCGCCGTCGACGATGTCGCCCCAGGGCCGGTCGAACAGCGTGCCGGTGAGCCGGCCGTTGAAGGTGCCCAACGTGTTGGCGCGTGCGAAGTCCAGCTTCAGGTGCTGGCGGATGCGCTCGCTGAAGAAGCTGAAGCCGCCGCTGATCAGCAGCGTCTTCAGCCCCGCCGCCTGGGCGGCGCGCACGAATTCCGGCACGCCCGGGTTGATCTGCACGCGCTCGTCGTAGACCTGCTGCAGCGCCGATTCCGGCACGCCGGCCAGCAGCGCCACGCGGCGGCGCAGGCTGTCCTTGTAGTCGGCGATCTCGCCGCGCATCGCGGCTTCGGTGATCGCCGCCACCTCGGCCTTGCGGCCGGCGATGTCGGCGATCTCGTCGATGCACTCGATGCTGATCAGCGTCGAATCCATGTCGAAGGCGACCAGCTTGTAGTCGGCCAGGTGCAGCGGCGGCCGGATGCCGCGGATGAACAGGCCGGGGGTGTATTCGGTGGCGCTCATGGCTTCACAGAGGTTCAGCCCACGTGCACCGGCACCAGCGTCATGGTGTCGTTGCCGAAGATGTCGATCACCTTCACCGCCACCGTGTAGCGGCCCGGCTGCGCGTAAGCGTGCTCGGCGGTGATCAGCTCCAGCTCGCGGCTGTGCCTCGTGCGGAAGCTCTGCCACTCGTTCTCGAAGATGAAGCCGCCGCTCCAGCGCTCCTCGAAGCGGCTGTCGCTCCCGCTCCCGCCCACGGGAGAGGGCCGGGGCGAGGATGTGGCCTCGACCCGGCTGTCGCTCCCTCTCCCGCCCGCGGGAGAGGGCTGGGGTGAGGGCGTGCCATCGACCCCGGCATCCACAGGCACCTTGATGATCTCCCTGCGGCTCATGTAGTCGAAGTCCACCGCCCAGTAGTCCACCCAGTCGGTCCAGCGCTTGGTCAGCCGCTCGCGCGTGACCACGCTGTCCTTGCTTTTGCTCAGCTTGTAGAGCTGGCCGTCGTCGCAGACCACGGCGCTCTTGCCTTCCTTCAGCGCCGCGGCGGCGGCCTCGGCCGCGCCTTGCGTGTAGTGCACCGAGAAGTCGGTCAATTCGATGGCCAGCCGCAGCTTGTCCTTCGCCGTCCGCCCCTTGGCGTAGCGCGGCTGCGCCTCGACATAGGCGATGTCGAAGAACTGCACCTGGCCCTTGTCGACCGCGCGCTTGTCGAAGACCTCGGGCGGGATGGTCTTGGGCGCCAGCTCGATGCCCTTGCCGCGCGCTTCGTCCAGCGCCGCCGGAAAGAGGCCCATCTCGAACTCGAAGGCCAGCACGTCGACGCGGCTGGCGCCGCGCTTGCGGCATTCGGTGATCACTTCCTCGACGAACAGCCGCCCGACGGCGAAGTTGATCGGCCCCACCACCACCAGCCGGCCCCCGCTCTTGCCGTGGAAGAAGGCCTCGCCGTCCAGCGGCTGCGCCTTGTAGGCGCGCAGGATCAGCTCGCGGAACTCGCGCTCCTTGGCGGCCAGCGCCTGCTGCTTCTTCGTGGCCGACAGGCGCCCGCCGACGTTCAGGTAAGCCTGGCGCTCGTAGCGGCCCAGGTTCAGCACCTCGAAGGCGCGGAAGTCCTTCTCCGCCGCCTTGAGCTGGCGCTGCACGCCGATCAGCCGCTTGCGCGTGGTGTGGACGGCGAACTTGCCCAGGTCGGTGGCGATCCACTTGCGACCGAGTTTTTCGGCCACCGCGGCGGTGGTGCCGCTGCCGCAGAAGAAGTCGGCGACGAGCTCGCCTTCGTTGCTGCTGGTTTTGATGATGCGTTCGAGCAGGGCTTCGGGTTTTTGGGTCGGGTACTGTGTGTTCTCGCCGGACGATGCACCGATACCCGTTATGTCATCCCAAAGCGACTGGATCGCAACGCCCATGCCTTCGTCCAGGTACTGCTTCCTCTGGGGAACCGTTCCTGGATTGGTTTGGACGACGAGACCTGAGCCAATCAATTCCTGCATCTTTGCTTCGCTGTATCGCCACGGACGAGAAACGCCCATGACTTCAAAGACTGGATTGCCATTGGCAGCGCCACCCGGGCCGATCATGCTGATGAGTCGGTAGCGGCGGCCGGAGGCGGGTTCGCTGTACCGGTAGAAGTTGCGGACGTATTCGTCGCTGTAGGGCAGGAACACCGTGTTGAACACATAGCCCTCGCCGCGCGCATAGGCGAACACCGTGTCAGTGTTCGCACCCATGTACTTGCTGCCCTGGCCGGCGTTGCCCTTGACCGTATGCGCCCGCTTCCAAGTCACTTCGTTGATCAGCCTGTCTCGGCCGAATACTTCGTCCAGCGCACACCGAATCAGCGAGTTCACCCGCCAATCGCAGTGCACGTAAATCGACCCATCCTCCGCCAGCAGATCCCGCATCAGGATCAGCCGCTCGTAGATCATCGCGATGAAGCTGTCGGCACCGCGCCCCCAGGTGTCGCGGTAGGCGATCTGCTCGAGCAGGTTCGGCTCCTTGTGGAAGGTCTCGCCGCCGATCTCGATGTCCATGCTGAAATCGGCGCCGACGTCGAAGGGCGGGTCGATGTAGATCAGCTTCAGCCCGCCGGCGTCCTCGATCTGCTGGCGCAAGGCGCCGCTCTTCAGCGACGACAGGATCAGCTTGTTGTCGCCCCAGATCAGCTTGTTGGTCCAGCCGCGCAGCTGGCGTCCGCGCGGGTCGAACAGCTCCTCCTGCCGTTTGGTTTCGGCGCGCGGCTCGTCGATGTGCTCCAGCGTCTGGAAGGGCAGCACGGTGGTGCAGACGTCGCGCGTCTTGCCGTTCCACACCAGCTCGACCTCGCGCTTGTCCTCGAAGAGGATGAAGCGGTACTTCTCGGGCAGCGCCTTGCCCTGCTGGATCAGTTCGATCAGGTCGCGCTTCTCGGCGTCGCTGAGCTCGTAGGCCTCTTTCTGGAAGCGGGACATGGGCGATTCAAGCTTGCGCCGCAGCCAGCGCGTCGTCGAGCGACTGGGTGAGGGAAGGTGCCGCTTTGCGCAGCTTGACGTCTTCGGTGGTGAGCCGGGTGCCCAGATCGACGGCGCAGAGCAAAAAACGGGCATCGTAGGCGGAGACGTTGTGCTTGAGCGCCACGCGCAGCGCCTCGACATGGTCAACCGTCAGCAACCGGGGACGCATGCGGCGATCGGCCTCGTTCATCAGGTCGATCGCTTTGGCGCTGCTCAGTTCCCGTGCCCGCACGTAGCGCGACAAGACGTTGCTGATTTCGACGAGCGCATGGGACTCTGTACGCCAGACCTTGTCCAAGTCATGCAGCTCGCGCGCGGCCCGATGCCACGGCATGCTGTGCACCAGTAGGGAAAAGACAATGTTCGAATCGACCAGCAGCATGATGCGGGATGGGTCTACTTCTGCCCATCGGCGACGGCTTCTTCGAACTCCTCGATGCTGATCATCCGGCCGCTGCGCAGCTTGACCGGCGGCGGCAAGGGCCGGTCGGGCGGAGTGGCCTGAAGCCCGGCTTCGATGAGATGAACCACCTCCTTGGTCATCGAGCGATGGTTGTGCTCGGCGCGCTGCTTGAGCAGCGCGTGCAGGTGGTCGGGAAAGTTCTTGACGACGATCGTGCTCATGGTGCCTCCCGGATATCACTCGGTGACGACGCACCCGAATGCTAGCAAAACGCTAGCGGAATGGCTATCGAGGCGGCCGGCCGGCGCGGATTCGCTCGAGATTGCGAAAGAACTCCTCGTCGTCGATGCCGTCCGGGTTGACATACGACCCGTCGGGCTGCCGCTGCAGCCGCGAGGCAAGGGCGTGGCGCCCGTCCGTCGCCTCGGGCCGTTGTGCCGCAGCGATAGAGGCCAGCTTGTCCGTCAGAGCGTCGATCACGAAGGCTTGCAGCGTGCAGCCGCGCTCGGCGGCGCAAGCCTCTGCCCGCAGCAGCAGTTGATCGGGGAGATCGAGCGTGACCTTCATGTGCGCAGTTTAGGACTCGGCAGGCACGGCCACTGTGGTCACTGGTACTCGCGGAAGCTGCTCACCAGCGCGGCGAAGCTCTGCGGCCGGTGCTGCTCGAAGCTCTCTTGATCGACGTAGATGAAACCGTAGCGCGGCCCGCCGTCCGCGGCGCCGGCGGCCGTGGCATCGGCGCACCACTGTTTCAGCCGCGCCATCTTCTGCGGCAGGTCGAGCTCCTCGCGGCCCTTGGTCTCGACGATCCACACGCCGCCGGCCGTATCGCGCACGATGAAGTCGGGCGTGTAGGTGGACAACTCGCCGTTGGCGCGCACGTAGTCGATGCGAAAGCCCACTGCCAGGTAGTTCTTGGCATGCGCCTGCACGTCGGGAGCGCCTTCCAGGAAGGCGGCGAAGGCCAGTTCCAGCGCGCCGGCATGGGCCTCGCCGACGCTGCGGTTGAAGACCGACTTGCGCGTGACGACGAAGCCGCGCGGCTCGGTACGGAAGGGCCGTGCATCGCGCAGGCGGATGTGGTCTTCGACGTGCGTGGCGCCGCTGTCGCGCACGGTCAGCGCGTTGATGGCGGCCTTGAAGTGGTCGAACAGCAGCTTGCTTGTCCCGGGCTCGGACAGGTTGCGCAGCACGGCGGGGTCTTCCAGGTCCACCGGCGAGGCCTCGAACAACTGCTCGCGCAGGAAGCTCTTGACCTTGGGGTACAGCAGCTCGTAGCCGCTGACCAGGCGCAGCTCCTTCAGCAGCTGGCGCGCGAAGAAGGCCACCACCGAGCGGTAGTCGGCCGGGCCGCCGGCGTCGAGTTCGATGGTGTGGTGCTGCTCGCCGTCGAGCAGGGTCTTGAAGACGATCTCGCGCGTCTGCTCGGGCGTGAAGGGTTTCAGCGGCAGGCGCGGGTTGCCGAAGCCGGCCGGGTCCAGCGCGGCCAGGTCCTTGAACTCGCGGTGGAAGCGCCGCGCCAGCCGGGGCAGCGCGATGTCCAGCGCGGCCAGGTCCTTGGCCGGGTTGCCCGTGTCCACCTCGACGATCAGCGAATCCTCGCGCGGGCTGCCGCCCCCGCCCATCGGGACGCGCTCGAAGCTGACGCCTTCGCTCTGGATGGTTTCGACGAAGTCCATGAATGCGGGCGTGCCCATTACCGACACGGTCTCCGCTTGGTCGGACCCGAGGTACATGCGGCGCAGCCCGCGCCCCAGCGTCTGCTCGGGCAGGATGTCGCTCTGCGCCGCATAGGCGCGCAGGCCGACGATGGTGGTGACGTTGCGCACGTCCCAGCCCTCTTTGAGCATCAGCACCGAGACGATGGCCTTGTACGGCGACTTCCAGCTGTCGATCTGGTTGGATTGCTTGCGCAGGCGTTCCAGCTCATCCTTGTTCTTGCCCGACGCGGCTTCGGAGATCTCGCCGTTGTTCTTGGTGTGGATCACCAGCACGGCGCCGGCCAGCTCGGGCGCGATGCGTTCCAGGTGCGCGCCCACCTCGTCGCAGTTGCGCGTGTCGTCGACCATCACGAACAGCACGGCCTTCTTGCCCAGGCGTTCGTGCTCAGCATAGCTCTTGCGCCATTCCTCGACGCCGAGCTGCAGGTAGTCGGCGTACTTCTCGCAGAACAGCGCGCTCTTCGCTTCGTGCAGCCGCGCGCGGCTGGCGGCGTCGGGCAGCACAGGGTGCTTGACCACGTTCTGGTGGATGGCCTCGACCAGCGGATAGTCGCTGATGGTCTGCACGAAGATGGCGCCGT
Organism: Rubrivivax sp.; assembly: GCA_036724445.1. Taxonomy (GTDB): domain Bacteria; phylum Pseudomonadota; class Gammaproteobacteria; order Burkholderiales; family Burkholderiaceae_C; genus Rubrivivax. The sequence goes on from DAIMFR010000048.1 coordinate 22,829, forward strand.
TGTCGTGGCGCGGCGTGGCCGTCACGTCCAGCTGCAGCGCCAGGCTCGAACCCGCCTGCAGCATGCGGTGGTGGATGTCCTGGATGCTCTTGAACCAGGCCAGCCGGGCGTCGTGGATGTGGTGCGCCTCGTCGTTGAAGACGGCGAGTTCCTCGACCTCGCGCACGATCTCGCCCAGGTCGACCTTGCTGTCGGTGGTCCTGCCCACCGGCTTCGCGCCGAAGGGCGCCAGGAAGTAGTCGCGCAGGTCGTCGTCGTCCAGGCTGGGCTCGGGCACGTCGCCCAGGTAGACGCGGTGGATATTGCTCAGGAACAGGTTGCCGGTGGGCCGCACGATGCGCACGTCGTCCTGGATGTGCAGCGTGAGCTGGAAGTCGTCGCGCCAGTCGCGGGCGATGGCCTGGCCCCAGCCGTTGTCGGGCAGCACCGGGTCATGGAAGAAGATGCGCAGGCCGTCGAAGTCGGCGCGCAGCCGGTCGAGCACGATGATGTTGGGCGCGATCAGCAGGAAGTTGCGCGCCAGCGGCGAATCGGCTTCGTAGAGCTTGTGGAAGAAGCTCCAGGCGATGAGCAGCGACAGCACCTTGGTCTTGCCGGCGCCGGTGGCCATCTTGATGACGTAGCGCGGCCAGGCTTCGTCGAACAGGTTGGCCGACACGGCGCCCGAGGCGTCGAAGCGCAGCAGGTCGAACTTGTCGCGCACGCGCCTCACGTCGTGCAGCCAGATCACCGTCTCCACCGCCTCGCGCTGCGCGAAGTACCAGCGGAAGGGCGAGAGCCGGCCGTCGGCGGCTTCGATCTGGTGCTCGGTGTGGAACCACCAGCGCAGCAGGTCGGCCGAAGTGGCCGATGCGCCGGCATAACCGGCCGCGCGCCAGTCGGCGACCTCGCGGCGGATGTTCGCCACCAGCGGCGGCAGCAGTTTTTCGTAGGCGCGCTCGCGCAGCGATTCGTCGGCCGGAAACCAGCGCTGCTCGGGCGGCAGCAGTTCGTAAGGGGAAGTCGGCAGGTCGGGGTGCAGCGCCATGCTCAGACTGTAGTGGCCGCTACCGGCTTGCCCAGGCTGCGCAGCAGGTCGCGCATGAAGGCGGCGCGCTGTGCGGCCTCGGGCACCTCGCGTTCGACGCGCAGCTTGTCGTTGCCGGCCAGTTTGATATGCCGGTTCTTCTGCACCAGGCTGACGATCGCCATCGGATCCACCGGTGGGTTTGGGCGGAAAGCCACGCTCATCAGCTTGGGCCCCGCATCGATCTTGGCCACGCCGTAGGGCTTGGCCAGCACGCGCAGCCGGTGCGTGTCGAACAGCGTCTGCCCCTGCGCCGGCAGCTTGCCGAAGCGGTCGGTGATCTCTTCCAGCAGCGCGTCGATGGCTTCAGGCTTCTCGGCCGTGGCCAGCCGCTTGTACAGGTTCAAGCGCGTGTGCACGTCGCCGCAGTAGGCATCGGGCAGCAGCGCGGGTGCGTGCAGATTGATCTCGGTGGTGGCGCCGAAGGGGCTCATCAGGTCGGGCTCGCGGCCCGCCTTCAGCGCGCTGACGGCTTCGCTCAGCATGTCGTTGTAGAGCTGGAAGCCGACCTCCATCATGTTGCCGCTCTGGTTCTCGCCCAGCACCTCGCCGGCGCCGCGGATCTCCAGGTCGTGCATCGCCAGGTAGAAGCCCGAGCCCAGTTCCTCCATGGCCTGGATCGCGTCCAGCCTTTGTTGCGCCTGTTTGGTCAGGCTTTGCAGGTCCGGCACCAGCAGGTAGGCGTAGGCCTGGTGGTGGCTGCGGCCGACGCGGCCGCGCAACTGGTGCAGCTGCGCCAGGCCGAACTTGTCGGCGCGACTCATGACGATGGTGTTGGCCGTGGGCACGTCGATGCCGGTTTCGATGATCGTCGAGCACAGCAGCAGGTTGTGGCGCTGCGCGACGAAGTCGCGCATCACGCTTTCCAGTTCGCGCTCCGGCAACTGGCCGTGCGCGACGGCGATGCGCGCTTCGGGCAGCAGGTCCGCGAGTTGATTGCGCCGGTTCTGGATGGTCTCGACCTCGTTGTGCAGGAAGTAGACCTGCCCGCCGCGCTTCAGCTCGCGCAGCACGGCCTCGCGGATGACGCTGTTCCCCTCGCTGCGCACGAAGGTCTTGATCGCCAGCCGGCGCTGCGGCGCGGTGGCGATCACGCTCAGGTCGCGCAGGCCTTCCAGCGCCATGCCCAGCGTGCGCGGGATCGGCGTCGCCGTCAGCGTGAGCACGTCCACTTCCGCGCGCAGCGCCTTCATCGCCTCCTTGTGGCGCACGCCGAAGCGGTGCTCCTCGTCGATGATCAGCAGGCCCAGGCGCTTGAACTTGACGGTCTGGCTCAGCAGCTTGTGCGTACCGACGACGATGTCCACCGTGCCGTCCTCGATGCCCTGCATCGCCACCGCCACTTCCTTGGCCGAGCGGAAGCGCGACATCTCTGCCACCTTCACCGGCCACTTGCCGAAGCGGTCGACAAGCGTCTGGTAGTGCTGCTCGGCGAGCAGCGTGGTCGGCGCGAGGATCGCCACCTGCTTGCCGCCGTGCACGGCGACGAAGGCGGCGCGCAGCGCGACTTCGGTCTTGCCGAAGCCGACATCGCCGCACACCAGCCGGTCCATCGGTTTCGGGCTGATCAGGTCCTGCACCACGGCGTGGATCGCCGCGCGCTGGTCGGCCGTCTCCTCGAAGCCGAAGCTGGCGGCGAAGGCCTCGTAGTCGTGCGCGCTGAAGCGGTGCGCGAAGCCTTCGCGCGCCGCGCGCCGCGCGTACAGGTTCAGCAGTTCGGCCGCGGTATCGCGCACCTGTTCGGCGGCCTTGCGCCGCGCCTTGTCCCATTGGCCCGAGCCCAATCGGTGCAGCGGCGCCTCGTCGGCGCTGACGCCGGTGTAGCGGCTGATCAGGTGCAGCTGCGACACCGGCACGTAGAGCAGGGCCTTGTCGGCGTATTCGAGGTGCAGGAACTCGCTGGCGCCGCCGTCCAGCTCGATGTTGATCAGCCCCTGGTAGCGGCCGATGCCATGGTTGGCATGCACCACAGGGTCGCCGATCTTCAGCTCCGACAGGTCCTTGATCAGCGCATCGACGCTGCTGGTCTGCTCCTGCTTGCGGCGGCGTCTCGCTTCGCGGCTGGTGGCGAAGAGTTCGGTCTCGGTGATGAACTGGATCGAGATGCCGGCGACGGCCTGACCGTCGCTTCCGACGTGCTCCGGCTCGTGCCAGTGGAAGCCCGCGGCCAGCGGCGCTGCGGCGATGGCCACCTTCTCGTCGCCGGCGCGGAACTCGGCCAGCGTGGCCACGCTGGGCATGTCGATGCGGTGGTCGCGCAGCAGCTCGAGCAGGCTCTCGCGCCGGCCTTCGCTTTCGGCCAGCAGCAGCACGCGCTGCGGCGTGGCATCGAGATGTTTTTCCAGCGCGGCCAGCGGCTCGGTGGCGCCGCGGTCGACGCTCACGTCCGGCAGCGGCCGCGCCCAGGGCAGCTCGCCGTGGCCGCGCAGGGCCAACGTGGCAAACGCGGCGCTCAGCGCGAAGAAGTCTTCAACGCGCAGGAACAGCGCTTCGGGCGGCAGGATCGGCCGCTCGGCGTCGTGCTGCAGGAAGCGGTGCCGTTCGCGCGTGTCGGCCCAGAACTGCTGCAGCGCCTCGTCGACCTCGCCGTGCAGCACCAGCGCTGCGTCCTCGCCGAGGTAGTCGAAGATCGTCGCCGTCTGCTCGAAGAACAGCGGCAGGTAGTACTCGATGCCGGCGGTGGCGATGCCTGCTGCGATGTCCTTGTAGATGCGGTGGCGGCTGGGGTCGCCTTCGATCTTCTCGCGCCAGCGCGCGCGAAAGGCGTGGCGCGCCGCTTCGTCCATCGGGAATTCGCGGCCCGGCAGCAGCCGCACCTCGGGTACCGGATACAGGCTGCGCTGCGTGTCGGGGTCGAAACTGCGGATCGAATCGATCTCGTCGCCGAACAGGTCGACGCGGTAGGGCATGGCCGAGCCCATCGGAAACAGGTCGATCAGGCCGCCGCGCACCGCGTACTCGCCGGGCGACACCACCTGGCTGACGTGGCTGTAGCCGGCCAGCGTCAACTGGCTCTTCAGCGCGGCTTCGTCGAGCCGCATCTTCTGCTTGAAGTGGAAGGTGTAGCCGGCCAGGAAGGACGGCGGCGCGAGCCGCGTCAGCGCGGTTGCCGCCGGCAGCAGCACCACGTCCAGATCGCGCGAGCGCACGCGCCACAGCGTGGCCAGGCGCTCGGAGATCAGGTCCTGGTGCGGCGAGAAGCTGTCGTAGGGCAGCGTCTCCCAGTCGGGGAACAGCGCCACGCGCAGTTCGGGCGCGAAGAACGGCAGTTCGTCGAGCAGCCGCTGCGCGTCGGCCGCGTCGGCCGCGACCACGCACAGCAACTGGCCGGCGGCCCGGCGTGCCTGGGCATGGCGCGCCAGCAGCAGCGCGTCGCCGGAACCGATGGGCCGCGGCAGCACGAAGCGCTTGCCGGGGGCGATGGCGGGTATCTGCATGGAGGGACGCTGGAAACACGAAAAGCCCCGCAACGGCGTTGCGGGGCGCTGCGCCATTTTAGGCAACGCGCCCCCGCTACCATTGCCGCGTGAAGGTCGATCGCTCCGCCCCGCCCAGCGCGCGCTGCTTTGCCCTGGTGCCCTGCGCCGGTGTCGGTGAACGCGCCGGCCTGGGGACACCGAAGCAATACGCGCTCATCGCCGGGCGCACGCTGGTGGCGCATACCTTGCTGGCGCTGGCGCAGGTGCCGCGGCTGCAGGCCACGCTGGTGGTGCTGGCGCCGGGCGACCGGCAGTTCGCGGCGCAGGCGGGCGAGCTCGATGCCGAGCGCGTCTGGGTCGCCGACTGCGGCGGCGCAACGCGCGCCGCCACGGTGGGCAACGGCTTGGCCGAGCTGCAGCGCCGCGGCGCGGCCGATGAGGACTGGGTGCTGGTGCACGACGCGGCGCGCTGTCTGCTGCGGCCGTCCTGGGTCGAGCGGCTGATCGATGCATGCGCGCACGAGGTCGTCGGCGGCCTGCTCGCGCTGCCGCTGGCCGATACATTGAAGCAGGCCCGCGCGGACGATGCCTGCCGCGTGCAGTGCACGCTGCCGCGCGGCGACAAGTGGGCCGCACAGACGCCGCAGATGTTCCGCCTGGGTCTGCTGCGCCAGGCCCTGGCGCAAGCCGGTCCCGAAGTCACCGACGAGGCCAGCGCCGTCGAGGCCGCCGGCCATGCGCCCCGCCTGGTGCCGGGGGAACTGGAGAACTTCAAGATCACCTGGCCGCAGGACCTGGCGCTGGCCGGGCGTCTGCTGGCCACGCGCGGGGCGGACGCATGAGCTGGCGCATCGGCGAAGGCTGGGACACGCACGCGCTGGTGGCCGGCCGGCCGCTGGTGCTGGGCGGCGTGCACATCGCGCACAGCCACGGCCTGCTCGGGCATTCCGATGCCGACGCGCTGCTGCACGCCATCACCGATGCGCTGTTCGGCGCCGCCGGCCTGGGCGACATCGGCCGGCATTTTCCCGACACCGACGCGGCCTTCGCGGGCGCGGACTCATCGGCGCTGCTGGCCGAAGCCGCCAGGCGCGTGCGCGCCGCCGGCTGGCACATCGTCAACGTCGACAGCACCATCGTCGCGCAGGCGCCGAAGATGGCGCCGCACATCCCGGCGATGTGCGCCCGCATCGCGGCGGCACTCGGCATCGACGCGGCCTGCGTCAACGTCAAGGCGAAGACGGCCGAGAAGATGGGCCCGGTGGGCGAGGGCCGCGCCATCGAGGCGCGCGCCGTGTGCCTGCTGCAGCGCCGCTGAACCCGCCTTGGAGCGCCTTATGGCGCGAGCTTCAGCCGCAGCCGCAGCATCAGCCCGCCGCCGGGCGTGTTGTCCAGCTCCAGCGTGCCGCCCATGCGCTGCAGCGACTTCTCGACGATGGCCAGCCCCAACCCGGCGCCGGTGGCGGCGGTGCGCGCCGCGTCGCCGCGGAAGAAGGGCGTGGTCAGCTGCGCGAGGCGCTCCGGCGGCACGCCCGGACCTTGGTCGCGCACCGTGATTACCGCCCACGGCCCGGCCTTCGCGTAGCTGACCGCGATCATCGCGATGCCGGAGTCGGCGCTGCGGCCGTAGCGCCGCGCGTTCTCGAACAGGTTGGCGAAGACGCGGCCGAGTTCGGTCTCGTCGGCCATCACGCGCAGGTCGATGGCCACGCGCGATTGGATGCGGATCTCGTTCGGGTCGCGGAAGGGCAGCGCCTCGCGGTCGATCAGCTGCGCCAGCAGCACCGGGCGCATCTCGGTATCGCCGGGGCGCGCGTAGTCCATGAACTTGTCGATGATCGCGTCGAGCTGCTCGATGTCCAGCGCCATGTTGCGCTTGGCCTCGTCGTTGGACACGCTCATTTCCGTTTCCAGCCGCAGCCGCGCCAGCGGCGTGCGCAGGTCGTGGCTGATGCCGGCGAGCATCACCGCGCGGTCTTCCTCGACCTTGGCCAGCTCGCGCGCCATGCGGTTGAAGCCGCGGTTGACCTCGCGGATCTCGCTGGTCAGCGTGTTCTCGTCCAGGCGCGAATCGAGGTCGCCCTCGCGAATGCGGCTGGCGGCGAAGGACAGGTCGCGCAGCGGGCGGTTGATCAGCCGCGCGATGACCACCGAGCCGACCAGCATCGCCAGCAGCGCGATGCCGACCCACACGAACCAGGTGCCGCTGGTCAGCGGCCCGGCATGCGCGGGCTCCGACTGCAGCCAGTAGCGGTCGTTGTCGATCGAGAAGCCGACCCACATGCCGGGCTTGCCGTTGACGCTGCGCGCCACCACCGCGTCGGCGCCCAGCCGCGACATCAGCTGGTTGGTGACGTTGCGGCTGAAGCGGTCGGTGGCGTAGCTCTCCCAGGTGTCGCCGGGCTCGCGCGGCACCACGCGCACCGTGTGCTGCCCGCCCATGGTCTTGACCAGCGCCACGCGGTTGATGGCATCGACCGTGCGCAACGCGGTGCGCGACAGGTTCACCAGGTCGGCGGTCTGCTGCGCCGCCTGTACCGCGCGCGGCTCGAACTCCAGCGCGCGCAGCGTCTGCACCCAGGCGAAGATGCCTCCCGTCAGCAGCAGCGCCAGCAGGAAGAAGGTGCGCCAGAACAGGCTCAGTTCGACGGGTTGGCGGGCCACCGGCGTATTCTGACCGAGCGCCCGCGCGCTTCAGCCGCGCGGTCGCTGCCCGGTGCGGCCCTCAGTTCTGCGCGCCGTCGGGCACGAACACGTAGCCCACGCCCCACACCGTCTGGATGTAGCGCGGCTGCGCCGGGTCGGGCTCGAGCATCTTGCGCAGCCGCGAGATCTGCACGTCCAGGCTGCGGTCGAAGGGCTCGAACTCGCGGCCGCGCGCCAGCTGCGCCAGCTTGTCGCGGCTCAAAGGCTGGCGCGGATGCCTCACCAGCGCCTTGAGCATCGAGAACTCGCCGGTGGTCAGCGAGATCTGCTGGCCTTCCTTGGACAGCCGGCGCAGCGACAGGTCGAACTCGAAGGGGCCGAAGCTCACCGTCTGCGCGTCCTTGGACGGCGCGCCCGGCGCCTCGGGCACCGGCCGGCGGCGCAGCACGGCGTGGATGCGCGCCAGCAGCTCGCGCGGGTTGAAGGGCTTGGGCAGGTAGTCGTCGGCGCCGACCTCGAGGCCGACGATGCGGTCCACGTCCTCGACCTTGGCGGTGAGCATGATGATCGGCGTGCTGTCCTTGGCCGCGCGCAGCCGGCGGCAGATCGACAAGCCGTCTTCGCCGGGCAGCATCAGGTCGAGCACGATCAGGTCCACGGTCTCGCGCGTCAGCAGCCGGTTCAGCGCCTTGGCGTCTTCGGCCAGCAGCACGTCGAAGCCTTCCTGCGTCAGATAGCGGCGCAGCAGGTCGCGGATGCGCGCATCGTCATCCACGATCACCACGCGGTTGGGCCGTGCGTTCGGTGTTTGGGTCATTGCGGACTCCAAATTTGTAACAAAGGGGATTGTGCAGGTCTTCAGCGGGCCTCTTCGGCGCGATTGACCGGCGGTTACAGTTCTTTTTGCAGGGTGTTTCGTTTGCTTGCGTCAACCCGTGACCGATGCCACGCGCTAAGCTGAGGCTACTGCAATCCGGTACGGCAAATGATCACACGACACACGCGTTGGACGCTGCGATTTCCCTTGGCGCTGGTGGTGTCGTGCCTCGCGCTGGCGCTGCCGGCGGCACGTGCCGAGCCGGGCGGCGCGCCGGTGGCCAACCAGTTGTCGCTGTCGGCTTCGGCGACGGCCGAAGTGCTCAACGACGTGCTGTCCATCGTCTTCTCGACACAGCGTGAAGGCAGCGATCCGGCCGCCGTGCAGGCGCAGCTGAACCAGGCGCTGAGCACCGCGCTGGCCGAGGCGCGCAAGGCGGCGCGGCCCGGGCAGGTGGACATCAGCACCGGCAACTTCTCGGTGCAGCCGCGCTACATGCCCAAGGGCGAGCCCACGCGCTGGCAAGGCACGGTCGAACTGCGCGCCGAGGGCCGGGACTTCGATGCGCTGACCCAGCTGGTCGGTCGCATCCAGAGCCTGAGCGTGGCGCAGGTCGGCTACCGGCTGTCGCGCGAGGCGCGCGAGAAGGCCGAGGCCGAGGTCGGCGCGCAGGCCATCGCCCGCTTCCGCGCCCAGGCCGAGGCCCATGCGCGGGCCTTCGGCTTCAACGCCGTGACGCTGCGTGCGGTGGAGATCAGCACCAGTGCCTCGGGGCCGCCGATGCCGCGCTTGCGCGCAGCCGGCGCCGAAGCCGCGATGCCCGCGGCGCTGCCGGTGGCGGCGGGCAACTCGGAGGTCAGCGTCGTCGTCAGCGGCTCGGTGCAGATGCAGAAATAGGCTTCTCCGGCCGTGTGGCCGGCACGTTGATAGCATGCCCCGCATGGACAGCCGGAGCATGCGATGACCGAGCTGCAGTGGCACGACCCGCAGCAGATCGAAGTGCTGCGCCGCTTCCTGCTGTAGCCATGAAGACGCTGGCCACGTGCACAACGGCCGCGGCGCAGCCGGCGTCGCCGATCGTGCGCCTGGCCGAGGGTCGCGAAACCGGCGAAGGCCGCGGCGGCGACGATGCCGGCGCGCTGCGCCGCGCGCGCGCCTTCGCCGAACCGCTGCTCGCCGGGCAACGGCTCGATACCGGCGAGCAGGCGATGGCGCATGCCGACGGCGTGGCCGCGATCCTGCAGGGCATCGGCGCCGCACCGTCGATGCGCGCCGCCGCCTACCTGGTGTATGCCGGCGACTACCTGCAGCACCCCGAGGAGGTGGTGGACAAGGCCTTCGGCGCATCCTATGCCGGCCTGGTGAGCGGCACGCGCAAGCTGATGCAGATCCAGCGTTCGGTGCGCGGCGCGCAGGTGGAGGCGCAGCGCCGCGCGCTGCAGACCGAGCGCGTGCGCAAGATGCTGCTGGCCTTCGCCAGCGACCTGCGCGTGGTGCTGCTGCGCCTGGCCTCGCGGCTGCAGACGCTGCGCTGGTTCGCGGCCAGCCGCGGCGCGTGCCCGCAGGCGCTGGCGCAGGAGGCGCTGGACGTGTTCGCGCCGCTGGCCAACCGGCTGGGCATCTGGCAGATCAAATGGGAGCTCGAGGACCTGGCCTTCCGCTTCCTGCAGCCCGATGAATATCACCGCGTCGCTGCGCTGATGGACGGCAGCCGCCTGCAGCGCGAAGCCGCCGTGGAGCAGGCGCGGCAGCAACTCGCGGCCGAGCTCGCCGGCGCGGGGCTGGAATGCGAAGTGCACGGCCGTCCCAAGCACCTGTACAGCGTATGGAAGAAGATGCGCGGCAAGGGTCTGGACGTGGCGCGCATCTTCGACCTGCGCGCGCTGCGCGTCATCGTCGGCGGCGTGCCGGCCTGCTATGCGGCGCTGGCGCGCGTGCACGAGCTGTACACGCCCGTGCCCGGCGAGTTCGACGACTACATCGCCAAGCCCAAGCCCAACGGCTACCAGTCGCTGCACACCGTGGTTCGCGGGCGCGACGGCGCCGCGCTGGAGGTGCAGATCCGCACGCACGCGATGCACGAACATGCCGAGCACGGCGTGGCCGCGCACTGGGCCTACAAGGAGGCGGGCGCGCGCGGCTATGCCGGCGTCAGCGCCGCCGGCCAGTTCGAGGAGCGCGTCGCCGAGGCGCGGCGCGCGGTGCTGCGCGAGCTGCTGGCCTGGGAGCGCGAGGTCGCCGAGCGGGACGCCGCCGCTGAAGGCGGCATGTTCGACGACCGCATCTACGTGTTCACGCCGCAGGCCGCGGTGATCGAGTTGACGGCCGGCGCGACGCCGGTGGACTTCGCCTACGCGCTGCACACCAGCGTCGGCCACCGCTGCCGCGGCGCGCGCGTCGACGGCACGCTGGTGCCGCTGCACACGCCGTTGCGCAACGGGCAGACGGTGGAGATCATCGCCGCCAAGGACGGCGGCCCGTCGCGCGACTGGCTCAACGCCGAACCGGTCGTGCTGAAGAGCCCGCGCGCGCGCGCCAAGGTGCGCGCCTGGTTCAACGCGCGGCAGCAGGCCGAGACCATCGCGCGCGGCCGCGAGCTGGTCGACAAGCTGCTGCAGCGCGAAGGACGCACCGCGATCAAGCTCGAGGACCTGGCGGCGCAGCTGGGCTTCAAGCAGTCCGACGCGCTGTTCGAGGCCGTGGGCAAGGACGAGTACTCGCTGCACCAGATCGAGAACCTGCTGCGCCCGCCCGCGCCGGCGCCGACGCCGGACGAGCTGGCGGTGCTGCGCCGGCCGCGCGCGCAGGGCGGCCCCGGCAAGGGCACGGTGCTGGTGGTGGGCGTGGAGTCGCTGCTGACGACGCTGGCGCGCTGCTGCCGTCCGGCACCGCCCGATGCCATCGGCGGCTTCGTCACGCGCGGCAGGGGCGTGGCCATCCACCGCGCCGACTGCAGCAATCTGCGTCATATGGTCGAGCGTGCGCCCGAGCGGCTGATCACCGTCGCCTGGGGCGCGCGCCGCGCCGATGCGAGCGCGGTCTACGCGGTGGACCTGCTGCTCGAAGCCGAAGAACGGCCTGGCCTGGTGCGCGACGTGTCGGAGCTGCTGGCCAAGGAGAAGATGAACGTTGTCGGCGTACACGCGCAGTCGGCCAAGGGCGCGCGCGGCGGCGCCGCATGGATGACCTTCACCGTCGAGCTCGGCGACACCACGCGGCTGCCTCAGGTGTTGGCGCAGCTGAGCCGCATCCGTGGCGTACGCCGCGCGCGGCGCAAGTAGGCCGCCCGGGCGCTGCTAGAATGCCGGCTTCGCAGGCGCGTAGCTCAGCTGGTTAGAGCACCACCTTGACATGGTGGGGGTCGTTGGTTCGAGTCCAATCGCGCCTACCAAGAAGTCAAGGGCCTGGCGGTGCCGCCAGGCCCTTCGTGTTTTCCGGTGCTGAGAGTCGAATGGGGCGGCGCAGGGGCCGGCATCGTTTGCTGCGAGGGCGTGAAGCATGCGCACCATCGAGCGCTCCCCCGAGCACCGCGAGATCCGCAGCGCGATCCTGAAGATCTGCGAACGCTTTCGTATTGACGCCGCCGCGTGACGCCGCCGCGGCAGGCATGCGTACACTCGCCTGAGCCGCCATCACCGATCACCTGGGGAGCCGCCACATGAAATCCCGTGCCGCCGTGGCCTTCGAGGCCGGCCAGCCGCTGCGCATCGTCGACATCGACGTCGCCCCGCCGAAGAAGGGCGAGGTGCTGATCCGCATCACGCACACCGGCGTGTGCCACACCGACGCCTTCACGCTCAGCGGCGACGATCCCGAGGGCCTGTTCCCCGCGGTGCTGGGCCACGAAGGCGCGGGCATCGTCGTCGAGGTGGGCGAGGGCGTGGGCAGCGTCAAGCCCGGCGACCACGTGATCCCGCTCTATACCGCCGAATGCGGCGAATGCCTGTTCTGCAGGAGCGGCAAGACCAACCTGTGCGTCGCCGTGCGCGCCACGCAGGGCAAGGGCGTGATGCCCGACGGCACGTCGCGCTTTTCCTACAACGGGCAGCCGGTGCATCACTACATGGGCTGCTCCACCTTCAGCGAGTACACGGTGGTGGCCGAGGTCTCGCTGGCGAAGATCGACCCGCAGGCCAACCCCGAGCAGGTGTGCCTGCTCGGCTGCGGCGTGACCACCGGGCTGGGCGCGGTGAAGAACACCGCCAAGGTGCAGCCCGGCGACACGGTGGCTGTGTTCGGGCTGGGCGGCATCGGGCTGGCGGCGATCCAGGGAGCGAAGCTGGCGCAGGCCGGGCGCATCATCGCCATCGACACCAACCCGGCCAAGTTCGACCTGGCCCGAGTCTTCGGCGCCACCGACTGCGTCAACCCGAAGGATCACGACAAGCCGATCCAGCAGGTGATCGTCGAGATGACCGGCTGGGGCGTGGACCACAGCTTCGAGTGCATCGGCAACGTGCAGGTGATGCGCGCCGCGCTCGAATGCGCGCACCGCGGCTGGGGCCAGAGCGTGATCATCGGCGTGGCCGGCGCGGGGCAGGAGATCAGCACGCGGCCGTTCCAGCTGGTCACCGGCCGGCGCTGGCTGGGCACGGCCTTCGGCGGCGTCAAGGGCCGCAGCGAGCTGCCGGGCATGGTGCAGCAGGCGATGCGCGGCGAGATCCAGCTGGCGCCCTTCGTCACGCACACCATGCCGCTTGCCGACATCAACCGGGCTTTCGAGCTGATGCACGAAGGCAAATCGATCCGCTCGGTGCTGCACTACTGACCCGGCGCCGTCCTGCAGGCTGCCCGGTGCGCGGTATGGCAACATGCAGCCCATGCTGAAACCGAACCTCCACCCGAATTCCTCCCGATCCCTCCCGCTTGCCGCGCTCGCCGCGGCTTGCGCCGTGGCGCTGGCCGGCTGCGCGTCGCAGTCCTACAACCCGAACCCGACGCGCGACGCCGCCATCGGCGCCGGCGTCGGCGCGGCCGTCGGCGCCGCGGCGCACGGCAGCAACCGCACGCACGGCGCGCTGGCCGGCGCCGCGGTCGGCGCACTGGGCGGCTACATCTGGTCCAGCCAGATGGCCAAGCAGAAGCAGCAGATGGAGGCCGCCACCCAGGGCACCGGCGTGCAGGTCACGCAGACCGCCGACAACCAGCTGAAGCTCGAAGTGCCGAGCGACATCTCGTTCGCCACCGGCAGCGCGCAGATCGCGCCGGGGCTGGAACCGATCCTGAGCCGCTTCGCGCAGACGCTGGGCGAGAACCCGAAGACCACGGTGCGCATCGTCGGCCATACCGACAGCACCGGCAGCGACGCCATCAACGACCCGCTGTCGGTCAACCGCGCGTCGTCGGTGCGCAACTCGCTGGTTGCGCATGGGGTGGCGGCGCAGCGCATCGCCATAGACGGCCGCGGCGCGCGCGAGCCGATCGCCGACAACGCCACCGAAGCGGGCCGCGCGCGCAACCGGCGCGTGGACATCTTCGTCGCCGAGCCTGCCGCGGGCTGATGGCCGGCGAGCGCCACCGGGTGCAGTGGCCCCGCTGAGGAACGCGTGATGACTGCCTTCGACACCCCCCTGACCCTGAGTGGTCCGCTGCGCCAGCCGCAGCAGATGCTGGCCGGCCAGGAGTACGGCGGCCATGCGTCGCTCCACGACGACGCGGTGGCCTCGAAGCTGGGCTTTCGCGCCGGGCCGATCGAGGGGCCCACGCATTTCAGCCAGTTCGCGCCGCTGTTGGCGCAGCTGTGGGGGCGCGAGTGGTTCGAGCGCGGGTGCTTCTCGGCGCACTACCAGAACATGGTGGTGGAGGGCGAATCGGTGCGCGCCTTCGTCGAGTTCCCGGCGGCCGGCGCCACCCGGGTGCGCGCCTGGGCCGAAAAGGCCGACGGCACGCCGGTGCTCGAAGCCGGCGCCAGCCTGGGCGCCGGCCCCACGCTGCTGGAAGCGCGCCTGGCGCAACTGCGGCCGCCGCAGCAGCTGCTGATCCTGGCCGATCTGCGCGTGGGCATGAGCGGCCGGGCCGACGAGCACGTGTGCATGGAGTCCGACCAGCACATGGGCGCGCTCTATCCGTTCACGCTGCGGCAGAAGCTGGCGAAGATCACCGAGCCTTCGCCGTGGTACCACGACGCGGCCGCCAGCCCCTGGGGCCGTGCGATCATTCCGCTGGAGATGGTCAGCGTGTTGGCCGAGCACAGCAGCGCGCAGGCGGGCTTCCCGGTCAAAGGGCCCGCGGTGGGGCTGTTCGCCGACCAGCAGATCCGCATGGCCGAAGGGCCGCTGTTCGTCGGCGAGCCCTACCTGCTGCGGCGCGAGATCGTCGCGCTGTCCGAAAGCAAGCGCACCGAGTCGTACTGGGTGCGCACGCGCATCTTCGACGCCGCCGGCACCCGGCTCAAGGCCGAGGTGCTGCTGAATCACGCGACGTTGAAGGCCTCCTTCGCCGGCTACGCTGCCGTGTCGGGCTGAGCACGGGGCTGTCGTCGAGCAGCTTGCGCGCCGGACGCCTGCGGCGGGCGATCGTCTCCGCAAGACCCGCCGCCACCAGTCGGAGTAGGAGTCGGACTCGGAATGCCAGCCCCCAGCACCCCCGCCATGGATCCGTGCACGCGGAGCTGCCGCACACGGCTCTTGCCTCGGGTGGCGGCGATCAGGCGCGGGCGGGCAGGGACGGCAGATGTGTGGAGGTGGCAACCACTGCGGCTGCACCAGTGCGGCGTTCGGTGCGGCTCCACCACCTCGGCACCCCGACCACCCCAGCACCGAAGTCCGGGGGCATGATTTGCGCGGCTCGATACCCGGCCCGTGCGTACCCCTGTCAACGCTTCGCCCACGCCCTCGGGAGCGTGCCCGCATGACTCGGTGCCGCCGCAGCCGGCTGAGCCTTCAACCTATGACTCCTTCATTCACGACATCTCGCCGGTGTTGACCGGCGCATGGAGCAACGCATGAAACAAGCCGTCGGCATGGCCGGCATCGGCCTGATGGGCCACGGCATCGCCAGCAACCTCGTCAAGCACGGGCATGCGCTGGCGATGCTCGAACACCCGGGCAACCAGCCGCTGGATGCGCTGCAGGCGGCCGGCGCCGTGGCGCTGCCGAAGGCCGCCGCGGTGGCCGCGCGGTCGGAGGTGGTGATCCTGGTGCTGACCGGCGCGCCGCAGGTCGAGGCGGTGCTCACCGGCCCCGGCGGCGTGCTCGAAGGGCTGCGGCCGGGCGCCGTGGTCATCGACTGCTCGACCTCGATCCCGTCGTGCACGCTGCGCATGGCGCAGGCGGTGCACGCGGCGGGCGGCCGTTTCCTCGACGCGCCGATGACGCGCACGCCGAAGGAGGCCGCCGAAGGCCGGCTGAACCTGCTGGTCGGCGGCGACGCCGCGCTGCTCGAAGAATGCCGCCCGCTGCTGCAGTGTTTTGCCGAGAACATCACCCACGCCGGCCCGGTGTCCGCCGGCCACGGCATGAAGCTCTTGCACAACTACGTGTCGCTGGGCACGGTGGCGCTGATTTCCGAAGCCGCCGCCTGCGCGCACCGCCATGGCGTCGCGCCCGAAGTCTTCGTCGACGTGCTGGCCAAGGGCGGGGGCGGCGGCACGGCGCTGGAGCGGCTGAAGCCCTGGCTCCTGGCCGGCGACCCGGCCGGACTGAAGTTCTCGATCGCCAACGCCGCCAAGGACCTGGACTACTACCGCACGATGGCCAGCGACGCCGGCGCCGCGCGTGGCATCGCCGGCGCGGTGCTGGCCACGCTGCAAGGCGCGCTCGCACAGAGCGCGCCGGGCAGCTTCGTGTCGCAGCTGTCGGCGCTGCTGGACTAACCATTCATGATCCGGCCGGCTCGCCCCCGAGCATGAAAGCTCTGGCGGCG
>DAIMFR010000049.1:0-37876 GCA_036724445.1 Rubrivivax sp.
CCAACGTCGAGAACCTGGTGCTGACCGGCAGCGCGGCGATCAACGGCAGCGGCAATGCGCTGAACAACCAGATCACCGGCAACGCCGCAGCCAACAAGCTCAGCGGCGGCGCCGGCAACGACACGCTCAGCGGCGGCGCCGGCAACGACGTACTGATCGGCGGCGCCGGCAACGACCGCCTCAGCGGCGGTGCCGGCAAGGACATCTTCCATTTCGACAGCAAGAGCGGCAGCGACACCATCACCGACTTCAAGTCGGTGGACGACACCTTCCGCTTCAGCCAGGCGGGCATCCGCATCGGCGATGGCGACACCACTGTCGATGGCTTTGCCGTGCGCAACGTCAGCGGCGGCTTCTCTGCGGCCACCGAGGTGGTGGTCTTCACGCCCAACGCAGCCAGCCTGACGGCCGCCGGCGCGGCCAAGGTCATCGGCTCGGCGTCGAACAGCTTCGCCGCCGGCGACACCCGGCTGTTCGTGGTCGACAACGGCGCCGATTCGGGGATCTTCCTGTTTACCTCGTCGTCGGCGAACGCGCAGGTGTCGGCCTCCGAACTGACGCTGCTCGCCACCTTCAACGGCACCTCGACGGTGGCTTCGGACTACGTGTTCTCGGCCTGAGCGTCCTGGCCCGACGCGCGGCCACCGCAGGCGATCCCGCCTACCCGCGGTCGCGGCGGGATCCGTGACTTGATTCTCCGGATCCTGCCCGCCGCAGGCGACACAATAGAGGGCGATGAACAGCTTCGTCCGCACCCATGCCGGCTACATCGCCGCGGCGGCGGGCTTCAGCCTGCTCATCAACCTGGCGCTGCTGGCGCCGTCGCTGTTCATGCTGCAGGTCTTCGACCGCGTGCTGTCCACGCGCAGCCCGGAGACGCTGGTGATGCTGAGCCTCGTCACGGCGCTGGCGCTGCTGCTGATGTTCGCGCTGGACGGGCTGCGCGGGCGCCTGCTGGCGCTGCTGGGCGGGCTGTTCGAGCGCAGCGAAGGGCGGCGCGTGCTGCAGCGCGTGCTCGACGACGCCGCGACGCTGGAGCCGGCGCAGCAGGCCTACGCGCTGCGCGACGTCGGCGTCGTGCGTGCCTTCCTGTCGGGCGCGGGCATCGTGTCGCTGTTCGATGCGCCGTGGATGGTCGTCTACGTCGCGCTGATCGCGGCGTTCAGCCCCCTGCTCGGCATGCTGGCGCTGGCCAGCTGCGTGGTGCTGGTGGTGCTGGCCTGGCTCAACGAGGGCGCCACGCGCAAGGCGCTCGAGCAGGCGCAGCAGTCGCAGCGCGACCTCGGCCAGTTCGTCGACGCCGCGCTGCGCAGCCCCGAGGTGGTGCGCGCGCTGGGCATGGCGCCGGCCCTGGGACGGCGCTGGGAGGCGCGCAGCAGCGCGATCCAGACGCAGCAGCTGGCGATCCAGCGCGTGGCCGGCTGGATCGGCTCGGGAACACGCTTCTTCCGCCAGTCAGTGCAGGTGGTGATGATGGGCACCGCCGGCTGGATGGTAATCCAGCAGCAGGCCACCGCCGGGGTGATGATCGCCGTCACCATCATCCTCGGCCGCGCGCTGGCGCCGGTGGAATCATTGATTGCCCACTGGAAGTCGCTGGTCGAGGCGCGTGCCGCCTGGCGGCGGCTGCGTGCGCTCGATGCCACTCCGGGGGAAAGCCGCTTCGCCGCGCTGCCGCAGCTGAGCGGCGCGCTCGCGGTCAGCGGCGTCAGCTATGCACCGCCGCGCGCGCAGCATGCCACGGTACGCAACGTCAGCGTCGAGATCGCCCGCGGCGAGGTGCTCGCGATCATCGGGCCCAGCGGCTCCGGCAAATCAACGCTGGCGCGGCTGATGCTCGGCGTGATCCAGCCCGGCGCCGGCCAGGTGAGCATGGACGGCGCAGCGCTGTCGCAATGGGATCCCGACCGGCTGGGCGCGCAGCTGGGATACCTGCCGCAGGAAGTGGCGCTGTTCTCCGGCAGCATCGCCGAGAACATCGCGCGCTTCGACGATTCGCGGCCCGAGGCCCTCATCACCGAGGCCGCGCAGCTCGCGCAGGCGCACGAATTGATCGTCAACCTGCCCAAGGGCTACGACACCCAGGTCGGCGACGGCGGGCGTTTCCTGTCCGGCGGCCAGCGCCAGCGCGTGGGCCTGGCCAGAGCGCTGTACGGCAACCCGCGCGTCGTGGTGCTGGACGAACCGAACGCGTACCTGGACCACGACGGCGAGCTGGCCCTGGGGCGCGCCATCGGCCTGCTGCGCCAGCGCGGCAGCACGGTGGTGGTCATCACCCAGCGCACGCAGGTGCTGAGCCTGGCCGACCGCATCATGGTGATGCGCGACGGCGCGGTCGAGCGCATCGGCGTGCGGCAGGACAAGCAAGCCGAGGCGCAGCCCGAGCAGCCGCTCTCGCCGGCACCCAGCATCGCCTCGATCCACGGCACGCGCGCGACCGGAGCCTGAACGCATGAACGCCTCGACCTCCGCCATTGCGCCGGCCATGCACGCAGCCGGCGGCGCCGATCCGGCGCGCGAATGGCACGCGATGGCGCGCTCGGCCATCCGCTGCGGGCTGGCCGCCATCGCCATCGCCGCCGGCACGCTGATCGCCTGGCTGGTGCTGGCGCCGCTGTCCGGATCGGTCATTGCCATGGGCGCGGTCAAGGTCGACACCAACCGCAAGACCGTGCAGCACCGGGACGGCGGCATCGTGCGCACGATCTTCGTACGCGAGGGCGAGCACGTGACCGCCGGCCAGCCGCTGGTCGAACTCGACGACAGCCGCATCGACGCGGCGCTCAACCAGACCAGCAGCCAGCTCGACGCGATGCGCGTGCGGCAGTCGCGCCTGGCCGCGGAACGCGAGTTCAAGGCGAGCTGGACCGCGCCCGAAGCGCTGCGCCGCCCGTCGGACCCGCGGCTGGCGGAAACCGTGGCACGCGAAGAAGGCCTGTTCACGGTGCGCCGCAGCGCGCTCGACTCGCAGATCCGCCAGCTCGGGCAGCAGGCGGACGAGGCCGCACGCGAGATCGCGGCCCGCCAGCGCGAGAGCGCGTCGGTGCGCCTGGCGCTGCAGCACATGCAGGAGGAGGTGGCGGCCAACGAAGCGCTGCTGAAGGACAACTTCATCAACAAGACGCGCGTGCTGGCACTGAAGCGGTCGGTGGCCGAATACCAGATCAAGGAAGGCGACAACGCCGCGGAGCTGTCGCAGGCGCGGCGCACGGCGTCCGAGCTGGCGCTGCGCATCAGCGCGCTGCGCGACGGCTACGCCCAGGAAGCGAGCACCGAGCTGCGGGACGTCAACTCGAAGATCATCGACCTGGAGGAGCAGCTCGGCGCCGCGCGCGACGCCTCCGCGCGCAAGCTGATCACGGCGCCGGTCGCCGGCCGCGTGGTGGACCTGCGCGTGACCACGGCCGGCGGCGCGCTGGGGCCGCGCGACCCGGTGCTGGACATCGTGCCCGACGACGCGCCGCTGCTGGTGGAGGCGCACGTGCCGGTCGACGCCATCGCCGACCTGCGCATCGGCCTGCCGGCCGACGTGCGGCTGACGCCCTACAAGCAGCGCGAGACGCCGCTGATCAACGCGCGCGTGGTCTACGTGTCCGCCGACTCGCTGGTCGACCGCCACAGCGGGATCCCGTACTTCGCCGTGCACGTGGAACTCGACCGGGACTCGCTGGCCAAGGCGGGCAATCTGGTGGCCTCGCCGGGCATGGGCGCCGAAGTCTTCGTGCGCACCCGCGACCGCACGACGCTGGACTTCCTGCTCGAGCCGCTGGTCAATGCCATGCGCAGGTCCTTGCGCGAGCATTGAAGCGGACGCGGCCAGTCTGCCGCGTGCCCTGCCCGGCTCAGCCGCCGGCGCGCTCGGGCTTCCAGCCCTGCTGCTGCAGCAGCGACATCAGGCGCTCGACGTGGTCGCCCTGCACTTCGAGCACGCCGTCCTTGACCGTGCCGCCGGCGCCGCAGGCCGCGCGCAGCTGCTTGCCCAGCGCCGCCAGTTCGCCGGCCGGCAGCGGCAGGCCGCGCACCAGCGTCACCGCCTTGCCGCCGCGGCCCTTGGTCTCGCGGCTGACGCGCACGATGCCGCCGCCGGCCGCGGGCGCAGACGCAGACGCAGACGCAGACGCTGCCTTGCAGCTGCAAGAGGCCAGCGGGCGCCGGCAGCGCGGGCACATGCGGCCGCCGTCGGTGGAATAGACCAATGCCATAGGGTTGCCGGGTTGCCGGGTTGCCGTGAGCTTCAATGCGATAGTGTCATCCAGCAGCGGCGCGGCCATGCCGCGCCGCTGCTGCTGCGGACGCGGGTGCGGCGTCAGCGTCAGCCCGAGTCGTCGTCCACGATCTTCAGCACGGACGCAGGCTTGAGGTTGAACTTCAGCACGCTCACGCTTTGCACGCCCAGCGCGCTGGCCGGCAGTTGGGTGATGTGCAGGCCGTCCTGCACGTCGATGCCGCCGCGCACTTCCACCTCCACGTTGTCCACCAGCATGCCGCTGGTCTTCCGGCTGATGACGTCGGCATTGATGCGGTCGACGTTGAGCTTGAACTGGCTGACCAGGTCCTGCACGCCGATCTTGGGCGGGCTGGTTTGCAGCAGCTTCAGCTTCTCGGCCAGGTCCTGCGCACGGCCGGCCTGGGCGGCCAGTTCCTTGCGCACCGCGTCCAGTTCGGTGCTGCGCTCGACCAGCGCAGTTTGCGCCTCGGCGGCGCGCTGCGACAGATCCGTGTTGAGGCTGCCCAGGCGATCAATCTCGCTGTCGCGCACCTTCACCGCCGACACCGCTTCATTGAGCTTGCTGCGCACCAGATCGGGCTTCTTCAGCGTCTCGTCGTCCAGCCTGCCCGGGTCGAACGGCACGAAAGTGGCCATGGGGTCCTCTCCTCGTGGATACGGCTTGGCTTCTTCAGGCGCCAGTGTGCGGCGGAACGGGCACGATGCGCAGCTTGAGGGTGCTGCTGCCTTCGGCAGCGAAGCCGAGCACGTTGCGGTACTTGGTGTTGAAGGGCGCAAGGTACATCTTCGCGGGGCCGGCGGGCTGCTTTTTCTCGAAGTGCAGCGTCATCTTCATTTCCACGCTGGCCTCCGGGATCTGGTACCAGGTGACCTGGTAGCCCAGCGCCTGCAGCTCGGGGTGCTCGGCGGCCAGGCGCGCCTGGTTGTCGATGGCGGCGGCGTCCAGCGCGCGCTGCGCCTCGGCCACGCTGGCGCCGATCTCGCGCACCATGGCGGCCAATGGCGAGATCAGCACTTCGCTCATGTTCACATCGGTGTCCATGGGGGCTCCTGCTTCGGGGTGCGCTCTGACGGACGGGCCGCATCGGGTTGACGCTAACGCTCGGTGCGCGTCACCACCGGTGGATTGACGGTGGCATTCACCGTCACCACGTCGGGCGCCAAGCGCACTGGCGCAGGCACCGGCTTCATGGTCACGCGCAGCAGGCTGGAGCCTTCGGCGGTGTGGGTGTAGGTGCTGGCGTTGCGAAAGTTCACCGGCGCAGCGAAGGCGATGATGCTGCGCTTGCTGAAGCCGGGGCGCGCGCTGGTCTGCACCGTACCGGCCTCCTTGAGCGTGACCGAGAGCTTGACCTCGATCAGCGCCTCGGTGAACTGGTAGAAGGTGGGCAGCAGCCCGGCCTGCAGCAGCGTGGTCTTGACCGGGGTGGCGGGCTGCTGGGTCACGCTGACCCCGGCCACCGCCACGTTCTGCCCGTTGACGCTGACGTTGCTGTTGCTGGGCGCGATCACTTCCACCACCTCGGGGATCAGGTCGATGGCATTGGCCTGGTCGGCCAGGAACTTCAGCGTGTCGATGGACGCGCGGTCCAGCGCCAGCTGGCCCTCGGCCACGGCGCCGGCCAGATCCCGCACCATGTCGGCGATGGGGACGTCCAGCAGTTCTTGTCCGATAGCCATGCATGCTCCTTGGAATGCTGCGGATGGAGGCGGGAATACAGATGCGGCTGGGTCAGGCAACCCGCGGCCCGCTGCCGTGCAGCGGCTGCAGGCTGTGGAACAGGGCGCGCTGCAAGGCCAGCCGCCACCGCTGGGGGAAGGGGCTGGCGCCGCGACGCGCCGCGGCCGTCACGGACCCGGGCAGCGCCGAGGCCGGCCCCAGCTGCGCCAGCCAGCCGATGCTGCCCTGATTGCACAGACGCATCAGGCGGTCGTCGGCCAGAGGGTGCTGCGGGTTGGGTTGCCAGCCGTCCAGCAGCATCGGCGCGCGCAAGCCACCGGCCAGGCCAGGCGCGCGCGGGGCCTGCGGGCGCGCGGCGTCCCACAGCAGGCCGATGCGAGGATCAGGCAGCAGCGTGCAGGCACTGCGGGCGGACTCCAGCGGCAGCCACACGCAGGCGCCTGGGTGCAACTCGCGCAGCGCCAAAGTGGCCTTCAGCAGCTTGTCGGCCAAGCTCTCGCGGCCCAGCAATGCAAACATCACCGCGCTGTGGCCGGCATAGCGGCGCGCCAGCCGGAGATGGTGGCCGTGCAGCCACAAACGCGCGTCCAAACGCAGCAGGGTGTAGGCACCGGCACCGGCCCACGCGGCGATGTGCTCGTCCAAGCTCGCCAGTGCTGCCGGCTTCAGCTGCGCCACCACGCGCAGCGGCAGCGACACGCAACGCTGGCCTGCGGGTACGTCGGCCAGCAACGCCTGCAACTCGCCGAGCTCGCGGCCAGGGTCGCCGCCTTCGCTGCGCAGGCCGATGAGGCGCAGCGGCCGGCCGCTGCTGTCGACCAGCGCACCGGCACGGATCGACAGCCAAGGCAGTGTCGAGGCCGACGCGGACGCCGCGCCGCGGCGGCTCGCTGCACCAGGTGCCGGCGAGGCCGCGGCAGCCATCGGCGCACGCAGCGCCACCGGTCGCGCTGCGTGCGCCAGCCGGACAGCTCGTTTCGCGACGGCCGGTTTCGCAATCGGCCGCGCGGGCGCCAGGCTGGTCTCATGCAGGCGCACGCGCGCGCGCGCCGCGGCCCGCGCCGGCCGCTCCGGGCGGGATGTGCGGGGTGGGCGGGCGCTGCGCAGGCCGCGTTCCGTCACGCCGGACCGAGGCGCTGGCGCGGCGCCGGCCCGAGCGGCGGCGGGCCGCAGACGAGGCTTCTCACCGGGCACACGCATGGGGGCAGGCTTGTCGCGCGGCGGCAGCGAGAGGCGGAGACAGGACGCACGGGGTGCTGGCAGACGGTCGGCGGGGGGCTTCGTCCGGTCAGGGCGATCCCGCGACGCTGACTGCTCAGGCCGCTCAGGCCGCTCGGGCCGCTCGGGCCGCTCGGGCCGCTCGGATCGCAGAGGTCGCAGAGGTTGCACGCGAGGCTTCGACCCTTTGATGCGCTCCGCTCGGTCACCGCGCTCGAGTTGCGCGGGGGCGCCGGGCAAGGCGGGCCGGTGGCTGATCGCGCGGCGGCGCGCCGCCGCCTCGGGCGAACGCTGCACCGCCACTTGGCTTGCGGCCGACGGTCGCTGCAGGGTCTGCCGCGGCGCCGATGCGCGCACCACCGACACCAGCGGCTTGCGTGGCGCACTGTCCAGCGGCGGCCGGGACGGCGCCGGGCGGGCGCGGCCGGGCGCTTCGCGTTCGCGCCCACGCCCGGTCTCGCGCGCCGCTTCGCGCTCACGCGCGAGTTCCCGCTGGCGCTGCATCAGCCGCTCGCGCGCACGTTGCTGCAGCGCCTGCAGCGTCCGCGCTGAACGGGGCTTGGCCATGGCGGCCGCCGGATGCGGCGTCAGGCGCCGAAGCTCACCTTCGGCGGTGTCACCGTCGCGTCCACGGTCACGATGCGCGGGATGATGCGCGGCGGCGGCGGCACGGGCTTCAAGGTGGTGCGCAGCAGGCTGGAGCCTTCGGCCGAGTAGTCGTAAGTCGAGCTGCTCTTGTAGTTGACGTGCGATGCGAAGGTCGTGCTCACCGACGCCGACGCGCCAAAGCCGAACAGGCCACCGTGCGCTTCGGCCTCGGTGCTGATCTCGAAGTCGGCACCCGCCTCGAACTCGCGCGATGACGAACTGCGGTGGCTGATGGAGATGCGCACCTCGATCAGCGACTCGGTGAACTGGTAGAAGGTGGGCAGCAGGCCGGCCTGCATCAGGGTCATGTCGACCGCCTTGGCGGTTTCGGTGCGCACCGCGATGGTTTCCACGTCGCCGGTGTCGGCGCCGGGCAGCGAGACGCCGGCTTCCAGCATGTCGGAAATCTTCTTCTTCTCCACGATCTCGTAGATGTCCGGGATGACCTTCACCTTGGCCTTGGCCAGTGCGCGCGCCGTATCGAGCGAGGCCTTGTCCAGCTTGCGCTGGCCCTGGGCGATGGCGTTCGCCATCTTGTAGATCATGTCCGGGAAGGGGACGTCCAGCAGTTCCTGACCGATGCTCATGATTCACCTCTGCGAAGGGGTTGGGTGCTGATGCTCACGCCGGTGGCGCGGGCGGGGTCGTGAAGCGCTGGCCGGTGCCAGACCAGAGGACGATGGCGCGGGCCCGCCGCCTGCGCCGAAGAAGCTGCAGGCTCGCGCGCGGCCAGTTGCGCGGCGACGTTCGCAGCAAACAGATGGCGCAGCTTGTTGGCCGCCGAGCCCCTGGGGTCCAGGCTCAGGCCGCCGCAAAAGGCCACCGCCTCGTGGCGCCGGAACAGCGGCAGCCATTGCTCGTCGAAGGCCGTGATCAGCGCTTCGCTGCCCGCAGCCATCAGCACGAAGCCGCCCACCGCATGCACCATCTGCGCGATGTCCTCGCGCACCGCGTCGCTGTGGCAGCGGCTGGTCTGCAGGCTGACGAGGAAGATCTGATGGGCCAAGGCTTGCACCTGTAGTGAAGGCCCAATGTCGCGCGCCGCGGACCAAGCAGACATACCTACAACTAGGGAGTTCGCCGCCGCGAAGCGAGGCCGCCGATGCCCGGCCGCTCTGGGTCGGGCCGAGTCGGCGCAGCCCGGCCAAGCTCGCCAAACTCGGTAGTAGCATGATGATGCGCAGCGATCCTCGCGGTGCTGATGGCGCTGCAGCGCTTATCCGGACGGTGCCATGACAAGTTTTCTGGTGACCATCGATGGTCGGGACGAGAGCTTTCGCTGCGGCGAGGACATGAATGTCCTCGCCGCCATGGAGCGCGCCCGTTGCCGCGGCATTCCGGTCGGTTGCCGCAACGGCGGCTGCGGCGCCTGCAAGGTGCGCATCCTCTCCGGCAGCTACCACACGGGCAAGATGAACCGCGCCGTCGTCAGTGCGGAAGAGCAGGCGCAGGGCTGCGCCCTGGCCTGCAAGCTCTTCCCGCGGGAAGACCTGGGCGTGCGCGCGCTGGGCCGAGTGTGGCAGCATGCCAGGCCGCCGCAGAGCACGTCGTTCAGCTTCGCGTTCTCTGCGGCGATCGTGACCCCGCTGACCGACAAGGAGACTTAGAAATGGCAATCACAGGCGTATTGCGCCCCGGCCACGTGCAGATTCGCGTGCTCGAACTCGAGCCTGCGGTGAAGCACTATCGCGACGTGCTCGGCCTGATGGAGATGGCGCGCGACGACAAGAAGAAGCGCGTGTTCTTCAAGGGCTGGGACGAGCACGATCACCACAGCGTGGTGCTGCGCGAGGCCGACGAGGCGGGCATGGACTACATGGGCTGGAAGGTCGACTCCGAGGCCACGCTGAAGAAGCTGGCCAAGGACATCGAGGCCTCGGGCCTGTGCCAGGACCTGGAGTGGATCCCCGCGGGCGAGCATCCGGAAACCGGCGAACGCTTTCGCTTCACCATCCCCACCGGCCACATGTTCGAGTTGTACGCGTACCGCAAGATGGTCGGCAACGACTGCGGCACCGACGGGCCCGACATCAACCCGAACCCCTGGCCCGACGGCAGGACGGGCATTTCGCCGCACCGCTTCGACCACTGCCTGCTCTACGGCGACGACCTCGACGGCACGGTCAAGCTGCTGACGCAAGTGCTGGGCTTCGGCCTGAGCGAGCAGGTGCTGGGCGGCCCCGACGGCAAGTTCATGATCGGCGCCTTCCTGAGCTGCTCCAACAAGGCCCACGACATCGCCTTCATCCGCCAGCCGGTCAAGGGCAAGTTCCACCACGCGTCGTTCCTGCTCGGCAGCTGGGAACAGGTGCTGCGCGGGGGCGACATCCTGTCGCGCAACAAGGTCTCGATCGACATCGGGCCGACGCGGCACGGCATCACGCGCGGCGAGACGATCTACTTCTTCGACCCTTCAGGCAACCGCAACGAGGTCTTCGCCGGCGGCTACGCGTGGTACCCCGACAAGCCGGTGATCACCTGGACCGAGGCCGAGCTGGGGCCGGCGATCTTCTATCACGACCGCAAGCTCAACGAAGCCTTCCTCTCGGTGTTCACCTGATGAGGCTGGCTGCGGCACGGGAGCTGGGGCGGCGCCAGCGGCCGCGGTGCCCCGCGTCGGCGGCGCCGCGCCGCTGACACGCGCATGGCGCGTGGCCGGCGCCACGGAGGTTGAGGACGAAGACTGCGCGAAGGCGCGTGGCGCGCGCCCGGGACGGGACATCTGAAAGCTGAAAGGACAACCATGAGCAAAGACATCCTGAATTTCATCAACGGCGAGTACGTCAAGAACGCCAGCGGCAAGACCTACGAAAAGCGCAACCCGGTCGACAACTCGTTGATCGGCATGGTCCACGAGGCCGGCCGGCCCGAGGTCGACGCGGCCGTCGCGGCGGCCAAGGCGGCGCTGCACGGCCCGTGGGGCAAGCTGTCGGTGGTCGAGCGCTGCAACCTGCTCGACGAACTGGTCGACGAGATCAACCGCCGCTTCGACGACTTCCTGCAGGCCGAGATCGCCGACACCGGCAAGCCGGCCCATCTGGCCTCGCACGTCGACATCCCGCGCGGCGCGGCCAACTTCAAGATCTTCACCGACACGATCAAGAACGCCTCGACCGAATCGTTCGAGATGCGCACCCCCGACGGCAAGACCGCACGCAGCTACGGCGTGCGCGTGCCGCGCGGCGTGATCGCCATCATCTGCCCGTGGAACCTGCCGCTGCTGCTGATGACCTGGAAATGCGGCCCGGCGCTGGCCTGCGGCAACACGGTGGTCGTCAAGCCGTCGGAGGCCACGCCCAGCACGGCGACGATGCTCGGCGAGGTGATGAACAAGGTCGGCATCCCCAAGGGCGTCTACAACGTCGTCAACGGCTTCGGCGTCGACTCCGCCGGCTCCTTCTTGACCGCGCACAAGGACGTCAACGGCATCACCTTCACCGGCGAGACCAAGACCGGCACGGCGATCATGAAGGCCGGCGCCGACGGCATCCGCCCGGTGTCGCTCGAGCTCGGCGGCAAGAACGCCGCGCTGGTGTTCGCCGACTGCGACTTCGACAACGCGCTGGCCACGGTGACGCGTTCGTGCTTCGAGAACGCCGGCCAGGTGTGCCTGGGCACCGAGCGCGTCTACGTGGAGCGGCCGATCTTCGACAAGTTCGTCGCCGCGCTGAAGGCCAAGGCCGAAACCATGAAGCCCGGACGGCCCTTCGACAAGGACACGCTGATCGGACCGCTGGTCAGCAAGGTGCACCAGCAGAAGGTGCTGCGCATGTACAAGGCGGCCAAGGACGAGGGCGCGACCATCGTCACCGGCGGCGGCATCCCCGACATGCCGGACGAGCTGAAGGACGGCTGCTGGATCCAGCCGACGATCTGGACCGGACTGCCCGAGACCGCGACCGTGGTCACCGAGGAGATCTTCGGTCCCTGCTGCCACATCCGCCCCTTCGACACCGAGGACGAGGTGCTCGGTCTGGTCAACGCCAACCGCTACGGGCTGGCGACCTCGATCCACACCCAGGACATCGGCCGCGCGATGCGCCTGGCGGCGGCCATCGAGGTGGGGCTGTGCTGGGTCAACAGCTGGTTCCTGCGCGACCTGCGCACCTCCTTCGGCGGCTCGAAGCAATCGGGCATCGGCCGCGAAGGCGGACTGCATTCGCTGGAGTTCTACACCGAGCTGCGCAACGTGATGGTCAAGTACTGATCGGCGGCTGGCGCTCGAGAGCATGCCCGTGGCAGACCAGGGCTGGAAAATCGCGATCGTCGGCGCAGGCGTCGGCGGGCTGACGCTCGGCCTGGCGCTGCGCGAGCAGGGCATCGAGGCCGACATCTACGAGGCCGCCGAAGAGCTGCGCGAAGTCGGGGCGGCGGTGGCGCTGTCTGCCAATGCCACGCGTTTCTACGAGCGCATCGGCCTCGGGCCCAGGTTCGAGGGCCTCGCTTTCGAGATCCAGAGCCTGATCTATCGCGACGCCCGCTCGGGCCAGATGATCGGCAGGCACAGCGGCAGGCCCAGCTATCGCGCGCAGTTCGGCGCGCCCTACTGGGGCGTGCACCGGGCGGACCTGCAGGCGATCCTGTCGAAGGCGCTGGGCATGCAGCGCATCCATCTCGGCAAGCGCGTCGTCGGCCTGCACGAGCGCGGCGGCGAAGTCACGCTCGGCTTCAAGGACGGCAGCACGGC
This sequence comes from Rubrivivax sp., assembly GCA_036724445.1. GTDB lineage: Bacteria > Pseudomonadota > Gammaproteobacteria > Burkholderiales > Burkholderiaceae_C > Rubrivivax. The sequence goes on from DAIMFR010000049.1 coordinate 12,463, forward strand.
GGCGGCCAATTTCGTCGTCGGCGGCGACGGCGCGCGCTCGACCGTGCGCCAGTGGATGCTGGGCTACGACGATGCCTTGTACTCGGGATGTTCGGCGTTTCGCGGCATCGTGCCCCCCGACTTGCTGGACCAACTGCCCGACCCGGCGGCGATCCAGTTCTGGATGGGACCGGGCGGGCACCTGCTGCACTACCCGATCGGCAATGGCGACCAGAACTTCTTTCTCGTCGAGCGCCACCCGTCGCCGTGGCCGGCGCGCGAATGGACGATGCGGGCGCACGAGGGCGAGCAGCTCGCACGTTTCGAGAAGTGGCATCCGGCGCTCGTGCAGATGATCAAGGCGGTGCCGATCAGCCCGCGCTGGGGGCTCTTTCACCGCCCGCCGCTGAGCCGCTGGAGCAAGGGGCGCGTCACGCTGATCGGCGATGCCGCGCACGCGCTGGTGCCGCATCACGGGCAGGGGGCGAATCAGTCGATCGAGGACGTCGTCGTGCTCGCGCGCTGCCTTGCGGAAAGCGGGCCGGCCGACTTCGCCCAGGCGCAGGAGCGCTACGAAGGGCTGCGCCGCGGGCGCACGCGCAAGGTCCAGTACGCGTCGATCTCGACGGCCGATCTGCTGCACCTGCCGGATGGACCGGCGGCCGACAAGCGCAACGCGCGCTTCGCGACCTACGAGGGCATCCACCACCATCTGGGGTGGATCCATGAATTCGACCCGGCGACGCAGGTGCCGACCGAGCGCCAGGGGGGCACGTGGCTGTGAGCGCAAGCGCGAAGGTTTCTTTTATGAAGAAGGCGGCATGACGCCGCTGCGTCCTTAACCCTGAATTGCAAAACGAGGCTGGAGCATTGACCACCATGGACAAAGCCAAGATCCAACACTACGGCGACGAGCTGTACACCGCGCTCGTCGAGCGCAAGGCGGTCGAGCCGTTGACCGACCGCGAAGCGTCGATCACCATCGAAGACGCCTACCAGATCCAGCTGCGCATGATCCAGCGCCGGCTCGACACCGGCGAGACCATCGTCGGCAAGAAGATCGGCGTCACCAGCCAGGTGGTGATGGACATGCTGAAGGTCAACCAGCCCGACTTCGGGCAGATGACCTCGGGCATGGTCTTCAACGAAGGCGAGGCCATCCGCTGCGACACGATGATCGCGCCGAAGGCCGAGGCCGAGGTCGCCTTCCTGCTCAAGCGCGACCTGATGGGCCCCGGCGTCACCGCGGCCGACGTCTTGCGCGCCACCGACTGCGTGATGCCGTGCTTCGAGATCGTCGATTCGCGCATCAAGGACTGGAAGATCACGATCCAGGACACGGTGGCCGACAACGCCTCGTGCGGCGTGCTCACCCTCGGCGGGCTGCGCAAGGATCCGCGCCGCATCGACCTGGCGCTGGCCGGCATGGTGCTGGAGAAGAACGGCGAAGTCATCAGCACCTCCACCGGCGCCGCCGTGCAGGGCTCGCCGGTGAATGCGGTGGCCTGGCTGGCCAACACCCTGGGCCGGCTGGGCATCGGGCTGAAGGCCGGGGAGGTGATCCTGTCCGGCTCGCAGTCGCCGCTGGTGCCGGTGAAGCCCGGCGACAGCCTGGTGTGCAGCGTCGGCGGCCTCGGCGCGACCTCGGTGCGCTTCATCTGAAGGACACGAACCATGAAACTCGACCAGAAGACGATCCTCGCTCTTGCCGAACACCTCGAGAACGCGGAACTGCAGGCGCGCGACGTCACCAAGATCACCGACGACCATGCGCAGATGGACTGGGACGACGCCTACGCGATCCAGGACGAGATCCGTCGGCGCAAGGAGGCGCGCGGCAACAAGACGGCAGGCCTCAAGTGCGGGCTGACCTCGTTCGCGAAGATGAAGCAGATGGGCGTGGAGACGCCGGTGTTCGGCTTCGTCAGCGACTACATGGCGCGGCCCGACGGCGGCGAGATCAAGATCGGCGAACTGATCCACCCGAAGGTCGAGGCCGAAATCTGCATCGTCACCAAGGCGCCGCTGAAGGGCCCGGGCTGTCACGTCGCCGCGGTCATGGCGGCGACCGAGCTGGTGCTGCCGGCGGTCGAGGTCATCGACTCGCGCTACCGCGACTTCAAGTTCGACCTGAAGAGCGTGATCGCCGACAACACCTCGTCGTCGCGCTTCGTCATCGGCGGGCGCCCGCGCGACCTGGATGAGCTCGACCTGCGTACCCTCGGCGTGGTGCTCGAGATCAACGGCGAGGTCAAAGCCATGGCCGCCGGCGCGGCGGTGCTCGGCCATCCGCTGGCGGCGGTGGCGATGCTGGCCAACCACCTGGGCGCGCGCGGCCAGCAGATCCCGGCCGGCAGCTTCGTCATGACCGGCGGCGTCACCGAGGCGATCACGGTGAAGGCCGGCGACAACGTGGCGGTGCGCTTCCAGGATCTGGGCACCGTGTCGATGCGCTTCGTCTGAGCACCCCGCCGAACCCAAAGGAAAACCCATGTCATCGAAGCAGGACACGCGCAACGCATTGACCCAGGAAGACGGCGTCGTGCACCTCGGCGGCATCGAAGCGCTGGTGCGGCTGACGCTGGACCAGGTGCGCGCCGATGCGCGGCGCGGGCTGAAGACGGGCCTGTTCGTTTCGGGCTACCGCGGCTCGCCGTTGGGCATGCTCGACGCCACCTTCCTGAAGCACGAGAAGACGCTGCTGCCCAACCACATCCACTTCGTCGACGGCCTGAACGAAGACCTCGCCGCCACCGCGGTGTGGGGCACGCAGATGCTGCACACGGTGGGCAAGCAGAAGTTCGACGGCGTCACCGGCATGTGGTACGGCAAGGCGCCGGGCGTGGACCGCAGCGGCGACGCGCTCAAGCACGCCAACTACACCGGGACGGCCAAGAACGGCGGCGTGCTCGCCATCGCCGGCGACGACCCGAGCTGCAAGTCGTCGTCGCTGTGCAGCCAGTCCGAGCCGATGCTGATGCACGTCGGCATGCCGTCGCTGTTTCCGGGCAACGTGCAGGAGATCCTCGACTTCGGCCTGCACGGCTACCTGATGTCGCGCCTGTCGGGGCTGTGGATCGGCATGAAGATCGTCACCAACGTCGCCGACGGCAGCGGCAGCGCCAATGTCGATCCGGCGCGGCTGAGCTTCGTCACGCCCGACCTGATGTTCGACGGCAAGGCCTTCACGCCGAACATGAACCTGGGCATGAACGTGCGCGCCGAGGCGCTGGAGATGGAGCAGTCGCTGTACACGCGGCGGCTCGAAGTCGCCAAGCGCTACGCCGCGGCCAACGGTCTGAACCGGGTGGTGTTCGACAACCCCGACGCGTGGCTGGGCATCATCACCGCCGGCAAGACCTACAACGACCTGAACCAGGCCTTCCTCGAGTTGGGCCTCGACGCTGCGGCGCTGCGCCGCTACGGCATCCGCATCCTGAAGATGGGCATGCTGTTTCCGATGGAACCCAGCGTCGTGCGCGACTTCGCGCGCGGGCTGGAAGAGATCTTCGTCATCGAGGAGAAGCGCCCCTTCCTCGAGATGTTCGCCAAGAACGTGCTCTACGGCATGAGCAACGCGCCGCGCATCGTCGGCAAGTTCGACGAGCACGAGAAGGAACTGCTGCCGCACTACGGCGAATTCGAGTCCGACATCATCGGCCGCGCGCTGACGCGGCGGCTGTCGCAGAAGGCGCGCGTCGAATCGGCCGAAGCCTGGCTGAAGCGCCTGGACGAAATCCACGTGCGCGACAAGCTGCCCACCTCCGGCCGCACCGCCTGGTTCTGCTCGGGCTGCCCGCACAACAGCTCGACCGTCGCGCCCGATGGCTCGATCGTCTCGGCCGGCATCGGCTGCCACACCATGGCGATGTGGATGAACCGCAACGTCGTGATGGGCACGCACATGGGCGCCGAAGGCACGCAGTGGATCGGCATGGCGCCGTTCACCGACACCAAGCACATCTTCCAGAACATGGGCGACGGCACCTACGCCCACTCGGGCAGTCTGGCGATCCGCTATTGCGCCAGCACCGGCGTCAACATCACCTTCAAGGTGCTGCGCAACTTCCACACCTCGATGACCGGCGGCCAGGCGATCCAGGGCGAGGAGCCGCTGAACCTGATGGTGTCGGACCTGCTGGCCAACGGCGTGAAGAAGGTCATCGTCACCAGCGACCGGCCGGAGCGGATCAGCGGGCTGCCCGGCGGCACCGAAGCCTGGCACCGGGACCGGCTCGACGAGGCGCAGCGCGTGCTCGCCGCGGTGCCCGGCACCACCGTGCTGGTGCACGACCAGGAATGCGCTGCCGAGTTGCGCCGCTCGCGCAACCGCGGCAAGGCCGAAGAGCCGGCCGAGGTCACGGTCATCAACGAGCGCGTGTGCGAAGGCTGTGGCGACTGCGGCGTGAAGAGCAACTGCATCAGCGTCGAGCCGGTGCAAACCGAGTTCGGCCGCAAGACGCGCATCCACCAGTCGTCGTGCAACAAGGACTTCTCCTGCGTCAAGGGCTTCTGCCCGTCGTTCCTGACGATCACGCCGAATGCCGCGCCCGCCGCGGGCGACGGCAAGAAGAAAAAGAAGGGCCGCATCCCGGCGCTCGAGCGCGAACTGCCGGCGCCGGTGAACAAGGTCGATGCGAGCTTGGGCTTCGGCATCCACGTGATGGGCATCGGCGGCACCGGCTCGGTCACGGTGGTGGCCACCATTGCCAGTGCCGCGCGTCTGGAAGGCAAGCATGTGATCGGGCTGGACCAGACCGGGCTGGCGCAAAAGGGCGGCGCGGTGATCTCCGACATCAAGATCACCCACGACCCGTTCAGCGGCGCCAACAAGATCTCCGACGGCCGCACCGACCTGTACCTCGGCTTCGACATCCTCAACGCGACCGACCCGAAGAACCTCGATAAGTGCCTGCCCGAGCGCACCATCGCCGTGGTGTCGACCACAGCCACGCCGACCGGACAGATGATCGCCAACCGCAAGCTGATGTTCCCGATCGTGCCCGATCTGACCGCGGGCATCGACCGCGTCACGCGCAAGGAGCACAACGTCTACCTCGACGGCCAGGCGCTGGCCGAAGGCCTGTTCGGCGACGCCATGGCGACCAACAACTTCATGGTCGGCGTGGCGTTCCAGGCCGGGACAATTCCGCTCAAGGCCGAGTCGATCGAGGCGGCGATCAAGGCCTCGGGGGTCGGCGTCGAGCAGAGCCTGGCGGCCTTCCGCTGGGGCCGCATGGCGGTGGTCGACCGGGCCTACGTGGTGGCGGAGATCGCCAAATACGCGCCGAAGGTCGTTGCCCCGCAGCTGTCGGGCGCGGCACGCGCGATCGTCGATGGCGTCGGCGCGCAGGGCGAAACCAAACGCCTGCTCGAGGTGCGCGTGCCGGAGCTGATCGCCTACCAGGACGAGGCTTACGCGAAGCGTTATGCCGACGTGGTCAACCGTGTCGCCGCGGCCGAAGCCAAGGCGGCGCCGGGCCGGACCGGGCTGGCCGAGGCCGCCGCACGCTGGCTGTACAAGCTGATGGCCTACAAGGACGAGTACGAGGTGGCGCGGCTGCACACCGACCCGGCCTTCCTGGCCCAGCTCGACGCGATGTTCCCGAACGGCTACAGCGTCAAGTACAACCTCGCGCCGCCGACGATCTCGAAGAAGGATCCGGTCACTGGGCATTTGATCAAGCAGCAGTTCGGCCCGTGGATGCGCAGCGCCTTCGGCTGGCTGACGAAGTTCAAGGGCCTGCGCGGCGGGGGTCTGGACATCTTCGGCAAGACCGCCGAGCGCCGGCAAGAGCGGCAGATGATCGACGACTACGTCAAGGAGCTGGATGCCATCTGCGCCAGGCTCTCGGCCGCGAACCACACGGCCGCGGTCGCGCTGGCCAGCGTGCCGGATGAGATCCGCGGCTACGGCCATGTGAAGGACAAGAGCATCGCCGACGCCCAGCCGCTGCGCGAGCAGCGCCTGGCGGCCTTCCAGAACCCGCCTGCGCAGGGTCAGGCGGCGGCCGGCGCGGGGCGCGCTGCGCAGCAGGCGAGTGCGTGAGAGCGCGGGCACCGCATGAGCGACCCTGCGACCAACCCGGTGACGGTGATGATCACGCGCCGGGTGCGGCCCGGTCTGGAGCCGCAGTTCCAGAGCTTGATGAGCCGGATGCAGACGGCCGCGGCGGCATTCCCGGGCCACATGGGCGGATTCCTGATCCCGCCGCAGCGCAGCGAGGACGGCTGCTGGCACATGCTCCACGCCTTCGACACGCAGGCCCACCAACAGGCCTGGTCCGAAAGCCCCGAGCGCCGGCAGCTGTTGCAGCAAGTGGCCGAGGTGACGCACGGCGACGACGCGATGCGCGTGCTGTCCGGGCTGGAAACCTGGTTCGCGCTGCCGGCGGCACGCACGAAGGCGCCGCCGCCGCGCTGGAAGATGGCACTGGTCACCTGGGCCGGCATCTTCCCGCTCGTGTGGCTGATGTCGCACACGCTGACGCCGCTGCTCGGCCGCGCGCTGCCGCCGCTGCCGACGACGCTGCTGGTGACCGGCGCGATCACGCTGGCCATGACCTGGCTGGTCATGCCCGTCCTCGTGCGCTTGCTCGCCTTCTGGCTTTACCCGATCGGCGCTGATTAGCAGCAGCCCGCTGGCCGGCTGGCCGGCAGCAGCCTCAGCGCCCCAGGTCCTTCGCGCTGACGCCGGCGATGCCCCAGTTCTCCTTGGGCATCTCGTGGATCCAGACGCGCACCGTTTCCTTCGGCGCACCGACCGCCTCGACCAGCGCCTGCGTGACCTTCTCGATCACGGCCTTCTTCTGCTCGGGCGAGCGGCCCTCGATCATGTAGATCTGTGCGAACGGCATGGCGGTCTCCTCGAATGATGATGGTGTCGCGTCGCGCTGCGTGTCATGCCGCCGCCTGCGCCGCGCGGGCGCGGGACAGCGTCAGCGCGGCGTCCTCGATCATGTCCTCCTGCCCGCCGACCAGCTTGCGCCGGCCGAGTTCGAGCAGCAGCTCGCGCGCCGGCACGCCGTACTTCTTCTCGGCCCGCTTGGCAAACAGCAGGAAGGAGCCGTAGACCCCCGCGTAGCCCAGCGTCAGCGCGTCGCGGTCGATGCGGATCGCGTGGTCCATGATCGGCACCACGCGGTCTTCGGCCACGTCCTGGATCTTGAACACGTCCACGCCGGTCTCCGCGCCCATGCGGTCGAGCACCGCCACCAGCACTTCCATCGGCGTGTTGCCGGCGCCGGCGCCCAGGCCCGCGCTGGCGGCGTCGATGCGCGTCGCGCCGACCTCGATCGCGGCGATGCTGTTGGCCACGCCCATCGCCAGGTTGTGGTGGCCGTGAAAGCCGAGTTCGGTTTCGGGCTTCAGCGCGTCGCGCACCGCGCTTAAGCGCGCCTTGACGTCGTCGGGCAGCATGTAGCCGGCCGAGTCGGTGACGTAGATGCAGTTGGCGCCGTAGCCCTCCATCAGCTTGGCCTGCGCGACCAGCCCTTCGGGGCTGTTCATGTGCGCCATCATCAGGAAGCCCACCGTGTCCATGTCCAGCTTGCGCGCCAGGCTGATGTGCTGCTCGCTGACATCGGCCTCGGTGCAGTGCGTGGCCACGCGGATGGTGTGCACGCCCAGTTCGCGCGCCATCTTCAGGTGGTCGACGGTGCCGATGCCGGGAATCAGCAGCGCCGAGACCTTGCTGCGCTTCATCAGCGGGATCACCGCGCCCAGATATTCCTCGTCGCTGTGCGCCGGAAAGCCGTAGTTGACCGATGCGCCGCCCAGGCCGTCGCCGTGGGTGACTTCGATCAGCGGCATGCCGGCCTCGTCCAGCCCGGTGGCGATGTGGCGCATCTGCTCCAGCGTCATCAGGTGGCGCTTCGGGTGCATGCCGTCGCGCAGCGTCATGTCGTGCAGCGTGATCTTCTTGCCTTGCAGGTTCATCTCGTCCTCCTTCACGCCGCCGCCGGTTCGAGCACCAGGCTGCCGGCGAGCATCTCTGCGGCGAACATCTCGGCGGTGCGCGCCGCGGCCGCGGTCATGATGTCCAGGTTGCCGGCGTACTTGGGCAGGTAGTCGCCCAGGCCCTCGACTTCCAGATAGACCGACACGCGCTTGCCGTCGAACACCGGGCCGTTGACCAGCCGGTAGCCAGGCACGTACTTCTGCACTTCCTTGATCATCGCCTGCACGCTGGCCTCGATCTCGGCCGCCTTCGGTTCGTCCACGGTCAGGCAGTGGATCGTGTCGCGCATGATCAGCGGCGGGTCGGCCGGGTTGATGATGATGATCGCCTTGCCCTGCTGCGCGCCGCCGACCTTCTCGACCGCGCCGGCCGTGGTGCGGGTGAATTCGTCGATGTTCTTGCGCGTGCCCGGGCCGACCGAGCGGCTGGACACGGTGGCGACGATCTCGCCGTAGCTCACCGGCTGCACGCGGCTGACGGCATACACCATCGGGATCGTCGCCTGGCCGCCGCAGGTGACCATGTTGACGTTCATCTCGCGCCGGCCGACGTGCTCGCGCAAGTTGACCGGCGGCACGCAGTACGGGCCGATCGCCGCCGGCGTCAGGTCGATCATCATCGCGCCCTCGGCGTTGACCTTGCGCGAGTTCTCGGCGTGCACGTAGGCGCTGGTGGCGTCGAAGACGATCTGCACGCCGTCGGCGCGCAGGTGCGGCACCAGGCCGTCGACGCCTTCGGCGGTGGTCTTGATGCCCATCTCGCGCGCGCGCTTCAGGCCGTCGCTGTAGTGGTCGATGCCGACCATCCACACCGGCTCGAGCACCTCGCTGCGCTGCAGCTTGGCGAGCAGATCGGTGCCGATGTTGCCGGGACCGATCAGCGCGCACTTGATCTTCTTCGTCATGGCCTGCCTCCTTTTCCGTTATTCGAGCGTGATCTTGGCGTCGCGGATGACCTTGCCCCAGCGCTCGTTCTCGCTGCGGATGTAGTCGCCGAAGCCCTGCGGCGTGGACGGCGCCGGTTCGGCACCGATCTGCGCGAAGCGGTCGATCACCTCGGGCGACTTCAGCGCCTCGACGGTCGCCTGGTTCAGCTTGGCGACCACTTCCTTCGGCAGGCCGGCCGGGCCGACCAGGCCGAACCAGATCGGCACGTCGAAGCCGGGATAGCCCTGTTCGGCCACCGTCGGCACGTTCGGCAGCAGCGGCGAGCGCGTGGCGGAGATGATGGCGATGGCCTTCAGCTTGCCTTCCTTGACGTTGGGCCCGGCAGCGGTGAGCGAGCTTTCGATCGACAGCGGCAGCTGGCCGCCCAGCAGATCCTGCGTCAGCGGCGCGGTGCCCTTGTAGGGGATGTGCACGATGTCGATGCCGGCCACCGACGCGAGCATCTCGCCGGCCAGGTGGTTGGCCGTGCCGATGCCCGAGCTGCCGTAGGACAGCTTGCCGGGGTTGGCCTTGGCGTAGGCCACCAGCCCCTTCAGGTCGTTGAAGGGCGCGCTCGGGTGCGCGACGATCGCGCCCTTGGTGATGCCCACGCGCGCGATCGGCGTCAAGTCCTTGCTCACGTTGTAAGGCAGCTTCTTGTACAGGCTCGGCGCGATCGCCAGGCTCGACACTGCCGACAGCGCGATGGTGTAGCCGTCGGCCGGCGACTTGGCGACGGCATCGGTGCCGAGGTTGCCGCCGGCGCCGGGCTTGTTCTCGACGACCACCGTCTGGCCGAGCTTCTCGCCGAGGGCCTTGCCGATGACGCGGCCCATCACGTCGGTGGGCCCGCCCGGCGGGAAGGGCACGATCAGCCTGATCGGCTTGTTCGGGTAGTCGTCGGCGGCGGCCAGCGCGGGGCCGGCGGCGAGCACCAGGCCGGCGAATGCCAGGCTGGCCGCCAGGCTGCTCTTCAGGAAAACACGCTTGTTGCTCATGGTCGTCTCTCTCTGTAGCTAGGGTTCTGCGAAATGTTGATAGGCAGGCGGGGCGCTCAGACGATGCGCATCGACACCGTGCCCAGGTCCTGGAAGCGCACCGCCACGTGGTCGCCGGCCTGCACGGCGATGGCTTCGGTGACGCCGCCGGTCATGATGAAGGTGCCGGCCGCGATCTCCTGACCGCGCGCGCCCAGGTGGTTGGCGAGCATGGCCACCGCGGTCAGCGGATGGCCGAGCACGGCGGCGCCGGCGGCCATGGCCACGATGCGTCCGTTCTTCTCCAGCACCACGCCCAGCGTGCGCAGGTCGAGCTCGTCGACCGCGCGCATGCGCGAGCCGGCGACGAAGCGCGCGGCCGAGGTGTTGTCGGCGATCACGCTCTTCAGGTCGAACTTGAAGTCGCGGTAGCGGCTGTCGATGATTTCCACTGCCGGCAGCACGAAGTCGGTGGCCGCCAGCACGTCGCCGGCGTGGCAGCCGGGCCCGCGCAGCGGCGCCTTGGTGACGATGCAGATCTCGGCCTCGACCTTCGGGTGGATCAATTCGCTGCTGCGGATCTCGCCGCCGTCGGGGCGCGCCATGTAGTCGCTGACGAAGCCGAATACCGGCGTGTCCACGCCCATCTGCTTCATCTTCGCGAAGGAGGTGAGCCCGGCCTTCAGGCCCACCGTGCGCTGGCCGCGCGCTTCCTTGCGGCGGCGGATCTCGTCCTGGATGGCGTAGGCGTCGTCCCAGTCCATGTGCGGATGGTCGTCGGTGATCTTCAACACGTCGCGCGCGTTCAGTTCGGCGGCTTCCAGATGCTCGGCCAGGCCGGCGATGGTGGCTTTGTCGAGTTTCATCGCTCGCTTTCCTCAGATGAAGCGCACGCGCGCGCTGCCCAGGCCGCCGACGCTGCAGTGCAGGCTGTCGCCCGCGACCACCGGCACCAGCGGCGACTGCGATCCCGACAGGATCACCTCGCCGGCCTTCAGCGCGATGCCCAGCCGGCCCAGGGTGTTGGCCAGCCAGGCCACGGCGTTGACCGGCGAGCCCTGCACCGCGGCGCCGGTCGAGGTGCTGATCACCTCGCCGTTCTTTTCCAGCACCATGCCGGCCAGCGCCAGGTCGATGTCGCGCGGGTCGCGGCGCGTGCCGCCGAGCACCAGCACGCCGCAGCTGGCGTTGTCGGCGACGGTGTCCTGGATCTTGATTTTCCAGTCGCGGATGCGCGAGTCGACGATCTCGAAGCAGGGCATCACGAAGGCGGTGGCGCGCAGCACGTCGGCGGCGGTGACGCCGGGGCCCTGCAGGTCGCTGTTCAGCACGAAGGCCACTTCGGCCTCGGCCTTGGGCGCGATCATCGAGTCGACGCGGATCGCCTCGCCCTCGTGCACCACCATGCCCGACAGCAGCTGGCCGAAATCGGGCTGGTCCACGCCCAGCATGTCCATCACCACCTGGCTGGTGACGCCGATCTTCTTGCCGACCACACGCTCGCCGGCGTCCAGCCGCCGCTGGATGAAGCGCAGCTGGATGCCGTAGGCGTCGTCGATGCTGATGCCGGGCTCGCGCTCGGTCAGCGGCGCCACCGGCTGGCGCGTCAGCAGCGCCTGGTACAGCTCGTCGCCGTAGTGCTGGATCTTGTCGGGGGACATCGCGGGCTTCTCCATCACAGCTTGACCATCACGTTGCGCAGCTCGGTATAGAACTCCAGCGAGTGCACGCCGCCTTCGCGGCCGATGCCCGAAGCCCCGGCGCCGCCGAAGGCAGTGCGCAGGTCGCGCAGGAACCAGCTGTTGATCCAGCACAGGCCGACCTCGATCTCGCGCGCCATGCGGTGCGCGGTGCCGAGGTCGCGCGTCCACACCGTCGTCGCCAGGCCGTAGTCGGTGGCGTTGGCCAGCGCGATGGCCTCGTCGACGGTGTCGAAGGGCGCGATGTGGCAGCAGGGGCCGAAGATCTCCTCGCGCACCACGCTGGCGGACTCGGGCAGGCCGGTCCAGATGGTCGGCTGCACCCAGTGGCCCTCGGCCAGCGCGCCGGGCATCTGCGGCTCGCCGCCGCCGGTGACCACCGTCGCGCCGTCGGCCTTGGCGCGGGCGTAGTAGCTCATCACCTTGCGTTTGTGCTCGGCCGAAATCAGCGGGCCAAGCGTGACGCCGGCCTGCTCGGACGGCCCGACCTTCAGCGACTCGGCGCTGGCTTTCAGCGCGGCGACGAACTGGTCGAAGATCGGCCGCTGCACGTAGACGCGCTCGGTGCCCAGGCAGACCTGGCCGCAGTTCTCGAAGGCGCTGCGCGTGATGCCGGCGACCGCCTTGTCGAAGTCGGCGTCGGCGAAGACTATTGCCGCGTTCTTGCCGCCGAGCTCGAAGCTCACCGGGCGCACGCCCTTGGCCGCGGCGGCCATGATGGCCTCGCCGGTGCGCGTCTCGCCGGTGAAGGTGATGGCGTCGATGCCCGGATGCTGGGTCAGGAAGGCGCCGGCCGAATCCGGCCCGAAGCCGTGCACGACGTTGTACACGCCGTCGGGCACCCCGACGGTCTTCATCACCTCGCCCAGCAGCGTGGCCGTGGCCGGGGTTTCTTCCGAGGGCTTGACGATCACCGTGTTGCCGCAGGCCAGCGCCGGGCCCACCTTCCAGGTCATCAGCAGCAGCGGCAGGTTCCACGGGCAGACCACCGCCACCACGCCGACCGGAGAGCGCAGCGCGTAGCTCAGCGCGGTGCCGCCGTCGGGCGTGGCCATCTCGAAGCTTTCGGTGGGCACGTTCTTGACGATGTCGGCAAAGACCTTGAAGTTGGCCGCGCCGCGCGGAATGTCCACGTGCGAGGCCAGCGATGCCGGCTTGCCGGTGTCGGCGATCTCGGCGGCGAGAAAGTCGTCGAAGCGGCGGTTGATCTCGTCGGCCACCGCGTACAGCAACTCGACGCGCTTTTGCACGCTCATGCGGCCCCACTCGCCCTTCAGCGCCTTGCGCGCGGCCTGCACGGCCGCGTCGACCTCGGCGCGGCCGGCTTCGTGCACCTGGCCGATGACGCGGTTGTCCACCGGCGCGCGTTTGTCGAAGGTCTTGGCGGTGGCGACGAACTCGCCGTTGATGAAGTTGTGGAACTGTTTCATGGTCTTTGAAGCTGTGCGGGAACGGCGCCGAATGCCGCAACGATAGGCGGGTCGACCGATACCGTCCAATACCGAATAATCCCGGCTCGATACTCGCGTGGTATGGCGAGGGCAAGCACAGGAGGACCAGCGCATGGAGCTGAAGCAGATGCGCCAGTTTCTGGCCGTGGCCGAGGAACGCAACTTCACCCGCGCCGCCGCAAGGCTGCACATCGCGCAGCCGCCGCTGACGCGTCAGATCCGCGCGCTGGAGGACGAACTGGGCACGGCGCTGTTCGTGCGCACGGCCAAGGGCGTGGAGCTGACGGAAGCCGGCGCGGCGCTGCTCGAGGAGGTGCCCCACGTGCTGGCGCTGGCACAGCGCGCGCGCGAGCGCACGCTGCTCGCCGGCCAGGGGCGCGCCGGACGGCTGGACGTGGGCATCTTCGGCTCGGGCGTGCTGGATGCGATCCCGCGCATGCTGGCGCGCTTTCATGCGCAGCGGCCCGGGGTGCGCATCGTGCTGCACAACCAGACCAAGGCCGAACAGATCGACGCGCTGCGCGAGCGGCGCATCGCCATCGGCTTCAACCGCCTGGTGCCGCCGGAAAGCGACCTGGTGGTGCAGACGGTCTTGCGCGAGCGCATGGTCGTCGCGCTGCCGCGCCAGCACCGCCTGAGCGAGCGCAGGCGCCTGACGCTGCCCGACCTGGACGACCAGCCGATGATCCTGTACCCCAACCTGCCGCTGCCCGGCCTGGCGCAGCGCGTGGCCGGCGCCTTCGCGCGCGAGGGCCTGCGCCTGCGCGTCGAGCAGGAGGTCGAGGACGTACTCACGGCCACGGCGCTGGTGGCCAGCGGCTTCGGCCTGTGCATCACCACCGAGTCGGCGACCAGCCTGCACCTGCCGGGCGTCAGCTATCGCCCGCTGGACTGCGACGCGCTGCGCGACATCGAGCTGGCCTGCGTCTACCGCAAGGGCGACGCCTCGCCGGTGTTGGCCGCCTTCCTGGACGTGGTGCAGGAATTCGCGCGCCAGCGGCCGACGCACCGGCCGCAGTGAGAGCCGCCGAGCCGCAGGCCGGCGTCAGCGCCCTTGTTGCGCGTCGGCTTCGGCGAGGAAGTCCTCGACCAGGCGGTTGAAGCGCGCACTGTGTTCGATCTGCGTCCAGTGGCCGCAGTGGCCGAAGACATGCAGCTGGCTGTTCGGAATCCACCGGCTCAGCGTCAGCGAATTCGCCAGCGGAATCACCTGGTCCTCGCGGCCGTGGATCACCAGCGTCTCGTGCGGCAGCGCGCGGATGTCGGCCTCGGCGCTGGCCATTGCGTCCACCCATCGCTGGCGCGGCGCCGGGAACATGGCCGCGAAGGACTCCTGGAAGCCGGGGCGGATGCTGGCCTCGTAGCGCAACTGCGCCAGCTCGTCGTTGGCCAGCGTGCGGTCGTAGGCAAAGATGTCGAGCAGCGCGCGCATGTTCTGCGCTGACGGCTGGTAGCCCCAGACCGCGTCGAGGCCGCGCGTGATCTCGAAGGGCACGCCGACCGAGCCCATCAGCACCAGCCGGCGCACGCGCTGCGGATGGCGGATCGCCAGCGCCAGCGCCAGCGCGCCGCCGAAGGAATTGCCGACCAGGTCGCAGCGTTCGATGCCCAGCGCGTCGAGCAGGTCCAGCGCCTGCTGCACCCAGGTGTCCATGCCGTAGGCGATGCCGGCCGGCCGCTCGCTGAAGCCGAAGCCGACCATGTCCGGCGCGAGCACGCGCCGCGTGCGTGCCAGCGCCGGCAGCACCAGCCGCCAGTTGGCCCAGGCGCTGACGCCCGGGCCGGAGCCGTGGATCAACAGCAGCGGCGCGCCCTGCCCGGCCTGCAGCACGTTGCTGTCGAAGGCGCCGGTGCGAATGCGCGTGCCGATCTCCGGATTGCTCATCCTTCTTTTCCCTCGGGTTGTGTGTGGCGCGGCGCACCGGGTCCGGGTCAGGCCCGATCCAGGCCCAGCGCCTCGATGCCGGCCTGCGCGCAGGCCGCGTCCTGCTCGGCCGAGCCGCCCGACACGCCGATGCCGCCGATCAGCACGCCGTCTTCGCGGATCGGCAGCCCGCCGCCGATGATCACCAGCCGCGGCCGCTCCGAAAGGCCGATGCGCAGGCCCTCGTCCTGCGCCAGGATCGACATCCACTGCGCGGTCGGGAAGCCGAAGCTCGCCGCGGTGTAGGCCTTGTCGATGGCGATGTCCACCGAATGCAGGTAGGCGCCGGGCATGCGCAGAAAACCGGCGAGCACGCCCGAGGCATCGGTCAGCGCCACGTTGATGCGGATACCCAACGTGGCTGCATGCGCCACCGCCGCCTGCAGCGCGGCCGCGGCCGCCTCGGCGGTGATGGCGCGCTGCGCCACGCTGTGCTGCGGGATGCTCATCGCCGGCCGCTCAGGTATAGACCTCGGTGAACGAGGGCACCAGTGCACCGGTGTGATAGAAGATGCCGCTGCCCAGCTGGTCTTCGGTCCAGGTGGTCACCGGGCGGTCGGGCTGCGCCAGGTAGCCCAGGCCGGCGAAGGTTTCGTTGCGGTTGCCGCTCGGGTCGAAGAAGTAGATCGTCTCGCCGCGCGTGACGCCGTGGCGCGTCGGCGCGACGTCGATGCGCACCTTGTTCTTGGCCATCACGTCGGCCGCCTTCAGCACGTCGTGCCACGAGTCGAGGAAGAAGGCGATGTGGTGCAGGCCGTTGGTCGGGCCGCCGACGAAGGCGATGTCGTGCGGCGTGCTGGTGCGCGCCATCCACGCCGCCAGCTGGATCTTCCCGTCGGGGCCGACGACGATCTGCTCGGTGAGGAAGAAGCCCAGCGCGTCCTTCATGAACTGGGTGTTCTCGGCGACCTTGTTGACGCCGGTCTCGGGGTTCAGTTCGCACATCAGCAGCAGGTGGTCGAGCCAGTGCGCGCCGGCGCCCTTGATGTTGTCGGGCCAGGGGTCGGGGTTGGTGGTGCCGACCTCGGTGCCGACGTATTCCTTCATCGCATACAGGCGCATCTCGTGGCCGCTGGGCAGGTTGAACTGCAGCATGCGGCCGGTGGCCGGCAGCGTGCCTTCGGGCAGCATCGTCGTCTTCACGCCGCAGGCTTCGACCTTCTTCTGCAGCGCGTCGAGGTCGGCGTCGTCCTTCACCTTGAAGGCCACGTGGTTGATTCCGGCGCGGTCCGAAGGCGTCAGGATCAGCGAGTACTTGTCCCACTCGTCCCAGCACTTCAGGTAGACGTTGCCGGCCTTGTCCTGCATCATCGTCTTCAGGCCGAGCACGTTTTCGTAGTGCTTGACGGCCGCGGCCATGTCCATCACGCGCAGGCTGGCGTGGCCGATTCTCAGTACACCCATCATCAATCTCCTTGTGTGTGCTGCGCTTGCAGCGTGGAACAACCAGGGTTCGCCGCGTCGGCGCACCCCTTGGAAAGTGGTTTGGCCAGCCGGCCCAGCGCCTGCAGCCGCAGCGCCGTAACAGGCGCGACGCGGCAGGCGAGCGTGACGCCGCAGGCCTCCTCGTCGGCGCTGACGTGGGCGCGGCTCACCGGCCCGAGCGCACGCACCTGGCCCTCGACGATGCGCACCTTGCACACGCCGCAGCCGCCGTTGACGCAGCCCACCGGGATGCCGCGGCGGCCGAGCTTGAGCATGCCCTGCAGCAGGCTCTCGCCGATCGCGCAGGGGTAGGTCTCGCCGGTGTTCTCGACGTGCACGCTGACTTTGGGCCGGGTATCGAAGAGCATCGCCGATTCAGACCCGTTTGAACAGCGGACTGCGCGTCGCCCCGGCATCGGCCGCCGACAGGAACTTCTCGGTGTAGATGTCGCGCTCGAACAGCCGGCCCTGCATCAGCGTGGCGATGCAGGCCTCGACCATCGGCGGCGGCCCGCACAGGTAGGCTTTGTACCCCGCGAAGCTGGCCTTTTCGGGATTGCCGGCGAAGCTCGCGCCGACATGCGCCTTCGCCGCTTCGTGCACGAAGCCGCGCGCGCCGGCCCAGCCCGAATCCGCGGGCTCGTCGGACAGCGCCGGCACGTAGCAGAAGTTCGGGTGCTTCGCCGCCAGCGCGCGGAATTCGTCGTCGTAGTACAGCTCGGCACGCGTGCGCTGGCCGTAGACCAATGTGATCGGCTGCGTGCTGCCGGCGTCGAGCAGGTCGAGGATCATCGAGCGTGGGCTCGACAGCCCCGAGCCGCCGGCCATGAAGAGCATCGGCGCTGCCGCCGACTTGCGCACGAAGAAGCGGCCGTAGGGGCCGGCCAGGCGCAGCCGCTCGCCGACCTGCAGCGTCTGGTGCAGGTAGCCGGTGCCGGCGCCGCCGGCGACGATGCGCACGTTCAGCTCGATCTCGCGGGTGCGCTCGACCTCGGCCGGCGCGTTGGCGATCGAGAAGGCGCGGCTTTGCCCCAGGCCCGGGATCTCCAGCTGCACGTACTGCCCGGCCTGGAAATGAATCGGCCGGTCCAGCTGCAGATGCAGCGCCTTGATCGTCGGCGTCAGTTCGACGATGCGCGTCACGCTGGCGGCGAAATCACGCACCGGGATGACCTCGGCGTCCGGCTCCTCGTCGATGTCGGCCTCGATGGTCGCATCGCTCTGCAGCGTGCAGCAGCAGGCCAGCGCCTTGCCCTCGTCGCGCTCGAAGTCCATCAGCGCGAAGGGATTGGCGGCGCCGTGGTCGACCTCGCCGTCGCTGACCTGCACCTTGCAGGTGCCGCACAGCCCGTGGCAGCAGGCGTGCGGCAGGTAGATGCCCTGACGCAGCGCGGCGTCGAGCACGGTCTGGCCCTCTTCCACCTCGATGGTGGCGCCGAGCGGGTCGATGGTCAGTTGGTAGCTCATCGTGAGGTGCTCGATCCTGAACGTTCAGCTGAAGCTGCCTTTGATGCCGGTCAATTCCGGCGTACGGAAGCGGATCGCGTCCTTGTGCTTCAGCCCGTTGTCGGCCAGCGACTTGGCCGGATCGGGCGTCCATGGCTGGCCGGACTTCAACCACTGCACCTGCGACCAGTCGATCTTCGCGAAGTCGGGGTGGTAACCGTAGATGCCGGGCAACACCGCGCTGGCCAGCGCGCCGAAAGGCGTGTCGGGCGGCAGCGGCAGGCAGAACGGCGCGCAGAACAGCAGGTGGTCCTCCCAGCCGATGTACAGCAGCGGCGCGGGGAAGTTCTCGCGCACGTCCCTGGCCGGGAAGTCATAGGGTTCGAGGGCGACGACGCTCATTTGGACTCTCCTTGCGCGGCGGCTTGGGCTTGCGCGGCCGCGGGCGGCGGATCGCCGCGCCAGGCGGCAAAGTTCTTCTGGTCTTCCGAGCCTTCGAAGTCGAGGTTGTCGCGGCCGACTTCCAGCTCGTAGTAATCGAGCACGGCGAGCAGCGGGTCGAAACCTTCCTTCGTCGGGTCGGTGCCGGGCTTGAAGCAGTGGCCCTGGTAGATCTGGTGCACCGGCAGCCAGCTCTGCACGTACTTCTCGGGCTCGAAGTCGAAGATGCCCTTGCAGTGGTCGCTGCAGAAGTGGTACTTGTCGCCCAGGTAGTCGCTCTCGCGGTAGCAGATCTTGCTGGCGTCGCCCGGCTCGGTGAAGAGCATCGGGATCTGGCAGGTGGTGCACAGCATCGGCAGCGTCTTGTTGTAGAAGCGGTTGCCGGCGCGCTGCTGCTCGCGGAAGTACTCCAGCCGCGGCCGGTGGTACTTGTCGAAGCTCGCCGGGTACTTCCCGCTCAGCCAGGCCATCTCGTCGTCGTTCGGCACCCAGGTGTGGAAGGGCGCGGCGGCGCTGTAGTTGTAGAAGGTGTTCCAGGCCTGGTGGCTGATGTGGTCCTTGCCTTCGCAGGCGTCCTTCCAGCCCAGCGGCTCGCGGATGCCGTAGCGCGCCAGGTCCTTGAACAGCGCGCCGCCGTTTTCCTCGGCGTACATCTCCCAGGCTTCCTTCCAGCTCATCACGCGCTTGGGCAGCATGTAGTCCTGCATCATCGCCACCAGGGTCAGCAGCCGGTAGCCGCGCCACAGCCACTTGTCGATCCAGCGCTGCACGATCGGCACGTTGCCCGGGTCCTGCTCGAGCATGAACTTGATGCACTCGATGCCCAGCGTCATGTGGCGCGACTCGTCGCTCTGCGCACTGAAGCCGAAGGTCACGGTGGACATGTCGCCGTTGTGCGCCGCGCCGCTCATGAAGGGCACGAACAGCAGGTTGGTCAGCACGTACTCGAAGGAGAAGCTGACCGCGGTCAGGAACTCGAAGGGCCCGGCGCTGAGCGCGTCCTCGAAGAAGGACTTGGGCACGCTCAGGTACCACACCCGGTCGAACCAGTGGTTCGAGTGGTGCATGCCGTTGAAGTACTTGTTGTAGTGGCTGATCGCGTGCGTCTCGGTCTGGTAGTGGCGCAGCTCGTCGATGCTCTGCATCTGCGCGGCCACGCGCGCGCCCTCGCCGGTGAACTGCCGGCCGATGTGCGCGAAGCCGCGGTGCGCGCAGTATTCGAGCGGCGTCACGCCCTGGAGGAACAGCTTCAGCGCGTTGACGTAGCGCGCGTCGGTGACGCCGAGCTGGCCGTTGTTCTGCGCGAAGGCCTCGATCACCGCGTAGAGCTTCTTCTCCTTCTCGCCCTGGTATTTCCAGTAGGCGTCCATCGTCAGGCGGAACGGGTCTTCCCACTTGTTCCAGTCGTGGATCTTGATGCCCTCGTACTTGTCGTACGGGAACACCTTGTCCATCGGCTGGTAGCTGGTCTGCCAGCCCAGGCCGCGCGTCATCGCTGCGTAGCGGTCCTTCAGGCCGAGCTTCTTCTTCACGACACGGGTGTCCATGCTTGTCTCCTCGCGGGGGTCAGTGCTGCCAGCTCAGCGTGAGCTGGTCGTCGTCTTCGTCGATGTGGCCCGACAGCGTCACCAGATTCACGTGGATCTGCTGCAGGTCGTAGGGGCGGCCGGTCTGTTCCTCGATGGTCGCGCGGCGGATCGTCAGCGAGTTCGGCGCGTCGATCTTCACCAGGCCGGGCGAATGCACGACCTGGGCGGCGGGGTTGTCGGCAACGATGGCGTCGACCACCGGGCGCGACTCCTCGTTGTGCTGGAAGGCGATGAATACCTTGGACATCGGGTGTCTCCTGTCGTGCGGATGGGTTCAGGCGCCGATGCCGGACTTGCGGCAGCGCGCCTCGAGCTTGGCGCGCGCGTCGGCCAGCGCGATGGCGCCGTGGTCGCCGAGCGCCAGCTCGGCCACCGGCGCCAGCGCGGCGGCGGCACGCTCGGTCCAGGCCTGCACCCACTGCGCCAGCAGCTGACGGTTGGCGGCGGATTCGGCGGCGGCGGCCTTGACTACCGCGTCGACCCAGCGCGCGCTCTCGTCGTGCCATTCGGGCATGAAGGCGGTGAGCATCGCCACCGCGGTGCCGCCCTGCAGCGCGACGTGGTCGTCGACGAAGCTGCCGTAGATCAGCGGGTACAGCAGGCCGTCCAGCGCCAGGTTCTGCGCGACGAACAGCTCGAACGGGTCCTGCAGCACGAAGCTGTCCTCGACATAGCGCCGCAGCGGCTGCCAGCTTGGCTCCTCGAGCCAGTCGCGCTTGCCTTCGTCGAGCACCGACGGGTCGTCCAGCGCCAGGCCCAGCCGCGTCAGGTACTGCGCGACGCCCAGGTGGTCCATCGCATGGAACATCGCCGGCGCGGTGAACGCGGTGCCGTAGCCGTAGGCGCAGATCGACGCGTTGTTCATGTTGCCGCCCCAGGCCGCGTGGCGCAGCGGCAGCAGCACCTTCAGCACCTGGTGGCGGATGGCGTCGGGAATCTTGTCGACCATGCCGCGCTGGTCGACGAACTGGAAGTTGGCTTCCATCGTGTCCTGCTGGCGCGCGCGGGTCATCGTCCAGCTGGCGTAATAGAACTGGCGCGGATCCTTCAGCACGTACCAGTCGGCAAGCACGATTGCACTGCGCGACGCATCGAACAACTCATGCTTCGGGTCCCAGGTGGGCCGATAGTGGAAGTTCACCGCCGGCTGCGCGCCCAGCGTCGCCTCCTGGTAGCGCGAGGCGACCTTGTCGTTGCCGATGTACTTCGCGACATGCGCGAAGGTGTGGCGCAGCGGCTGGATCTCGCGCGCCTGCAGGTCGATGTTCATGCCTTTGTCTCCTCTGTTCAACGGGGATCGGATTCGGTCGGGGTGTCGAGCCGCTGCACGCGGTTGGCGGCGCAGAACTCGGCGAAGGCGGCCGGCGGCAGCAGCAGTTCGACGGCCAAGTCCGGCCAGCCGATCGAGAACTCGAAGGCCACCAGGCCGTTGGGGCGGGTTTCGATGACGCGCACGAAGCGCAGCGAGGTGTCGACGGCGGTGGTTTCGGTCATGGCCTGGCCCTTAACGCAAGCGCCTTGCCAGAATCTCGGAGCGCGACAAAAATCTCGATAAAAGCAGGGTAAACACTTAAATTGGCAACCCGCGATCGGCGCCCGCCTTCAGGCGAAGAGGCGCGAGTGTCCCAAGTCAGCCGTAGGAAATTGACCAAATGCGGCAACCGGCCGATGATGTCTTGATCAATTGATCAAAGCGCGCATCTCGGTGGCGTACTTGAAATATCGAGATTCGCCGTTGCCCAACGGAGACCGATTGAACGCCAAGCTCAAATACCCACCCGACGCCGACCTGCGCCGCCTGCTGCGCTTCACGCCGGACAACGGCGCCATCTGGCTCGGCGAGCGGCGCATGGTGCTGCTGCACACCGCGGCGCTGACAGCGCTGCGCCAGGACCTGATCGGCTCGGTGGGCGAGCAGCATGCGCGGCGCCTGCTGACGCGCATGGGCTACGCCAGCGGCCTGCGCGATGCCGAATTCGCGAAGAAGGCGCGCGGCGAACGCACGCTGGACCAGATGTTCCTGGTCGGCCCGCAGCTGCACATGCTCGAAGGCGCGGCCCGCGTCACGCCGCTGCAGATGGAGTTCGACGTCGATGCCGGGCATTTCGACGGCGAGTTCCGCTGGGACGACTCCTGGGAGGCCCATGCCCACCGGCAGACCTACGGCGTGGTCGAGGAGCCGGCCTGCTGGACGCTGCTCGGCTACGCCAGCGGCTACACCAGCGCCTTCATGGGCCGGCTGATCCTGTTCAAGGAGGTGGCCTGCGCCGCCTGCGGCGCCGACCATTGCCGCATCGTCGGCAAGCCGATCGAGGACTGGCCCGACGGCGAGGCGCACCGCAGCTATTTCGAGGACGACTCGCTGCTCGACACATTGCAGAGCCTGAGCCTGCAGGTCGAGGCACTGAAGTCCACGCTCGAACCGGCCGAAACCGGCGGCGCGCTGATCGGCGCGTCCAAGGCCTTCCGCCACGCGCAGCAGCTGATGCAGCGCGCGGCAAAGACCCAGGTCACGGTGCTGCTCACCGGCGAGACCGGGGTCGGCAAGGAGCGCTTCGCGCGCGCGCTGCACCGGATGTCGGAGCGCGCTCAGGCGCCGTTCGTCGCCGTCAACTGCGCCGCGCTGCCGGCCGAGCTGATCGAGGCCGAGCTCTTCGGCGTCGAGCGCGGCGCCTACACCGGCGCCCACGCCAGCCGCGCCGGCCGCTTCGAGCGCGCCGACGGTGGCACGCTGTTCCTCGACGAAGTTGGCGAGTTGCCGCTGCCGGCGCAGGCCAAGCTGCTGCGCGTGCTGCAGGAAGGCGAGATCGAGCGCCTGGGCGCCGAGCGCACGCGCAAGCTCGACGTGCGCCTGGTCGCGGCGACCAACGTCGAGCTCGACGAAGCGGTGAAGCACGGCCGCTTCCGCCGCGACCTGATGTACCGGCTGAATGTCTACCCGATCTGCATCCCGCCGCTGCGCGAGCGCCAGACCGACATCGAGCCGCTGGCGCAGCACATGCTGGCGCGCTTCACGGCGCTGCACGGCAAGCGCCTGGCCGGCTTCGGCGACCGTGCGCTGCAGGCGCTGCAGCGCCACGACTGGCCCGGCAACGTACGCGAACTGGAGAACCTGGTCGAGCGTGGCGTGATTCTTGCCAGTCAAGGCGGCACCGTGGAACTCGAACACCTGTTCCCCAACCAGCCCGAAGCGCCGCAGGCCGGCGTCGACCATCGCGGCCAACTGGCCGAGCTGGTGCCACCGCAGCAGCAGGAGCTGTGTGCGCGCATCCTCGACAGCGGCATCGCGCTGGAGGCGCTGGAAAAACAGGTGCTCGAGTTGGCGGTCGAGCGCAGCCGCGGCAACCTGTCGGGCGCGGCGCGGCTGCTCGGCATGACGCGGCCGCAGCTGGCCTACCGGCTGAAGCGCCGCCACGCGGGCGGCGCCGGCGACAACGACGAAGGGGCGTGCTGATGCTGCCGTCGGACAAGTTCAGTGCCGCCTACCAGATGCCGCAGGCCGACGCGCCGCGCACGCTGGTCGAGCGTGCCTACCTGCGGCTGCGCCACGACATCGTCGGCGGCCGGCTGGCGCCCGGCGAGCGGCTGCGCGTCGAGCACCTGAAGGACCAGTACCAGGTCGGCGCGGGCACGCTGCGCGAGGCGCTGTCGCTGCTGCTGTCGGACGCGCTGGTCACCGCCGAAGGGCAGCGCGGCTTCCGCGTCGCGCCGATCTCGCTCGCCGACCTCGAGGACGTGACCAACCTGCGCGTGCTGATCGAGACCGAAGCGCTGCGCCAGTCGATCCGCCGCGGCGGCGCGTCATGGGAAGCCGAACTGGTGGCGTCCTTCCACCTGCTGACCCAGGCCGAGACGCAGCCGGCCGGCATCGACCCCGACACCTACGAACGGCGCAACAAGGCTTTCCACGAGGTGCTGATAGGCGCGCACGACTCGGCCTGGAGCAAGTACATGCTCGGCATCCTCTATCGCCACGCCGAGCGCTATCGCAACATCAACCTGCGTCTGACCGCCGCGCATGCCTCCGACCGCAACGTGCACCGCGAACACGAGGAGATCTTCCGCGCCGCGATGGCCCGCCAGGAAGCCCGCGCGGCGCTGGCGCTGGAGGCCCATGTGCGGCTGACGCTGGACATCGTCAGGCAGCAGTCGCAGGCCAGGGCGGCATGAGCACGCCGGGCCGCTCCCAAGTGCTCATCCCGGAGCGCGCAGCGCGCAGGGTAGTCCAGTGAGCCGCGGCGGCTTGCAGCGAAACCGGAATCGCCATCAAGGACGGATCAGCGTCTTCATCGCGCCGTCGCTCTGGCGATGAAACGCGGCGTAGGCCTTGTCGATGTCCTCGAGCCTCTGTTGACGAACCTGCCCGGGCGCGACGACGCCTCGCTCGCTGGCCCGGCTGACCGAAGGGGAACCACGGGTGCCCCTGGGTGCCGAGCTGCGAAGCATGTGAAGGGTCAGGCTTCAACAGGCCCGAACATCAGCGGCGGAAGGCCCTGGCCGAGCAGATGGCCGCCTGCGCTGCACCCTGCGCCGCGGCCAATCCCTGGCTGGCGACGGCCACGCTGACCGGCATGGGCAGCCCCGGCCCGCTGCTGTTCATCGTCCCGCCCGGGCTGGACGGGACGGCCCAGCCGCAGGGCCCGCGCGAGGTGATCGCCGATCGCGAACCATCCGCCTGGACTTGGCGGCCGGCGTCTGAGTACAAGGCAGCAACGCAGACGCAGAAGGTGTTGGCGCCGCTTCAGCGGCGCGGCCCCAGCTCGGCCGGCTTGACCTGCGGGACGGGCTCAGGCGCCTGCCTCCGCGGCTGCGCAGCGGGCGTCGACGGGATCTCAGGCGGCGTACAGCAGGTCGCGGTCCCAGTACGAGTGCCGTTCGCCGTTGGCCCGGTTCAAGCGCAGGACGAGCATGTGCCCGGCATTGGCCGCTTGCCGCCAGGCGCCGGGCAGCTTCAGGCGCTTCCGGATGATGCAGCGGTGCGCGCTCTCGATCTCGCCCCATCCGATGGGCAGACCCTGGGCGATGGCACGCTCGTAGTCGAGCTGATCTTGCGTGTGGCTCGAGCAGCGCCAGCATTTGCGCGCGGGCGCATCGTCCTCGGCCACGGCGGCGGGCTCCTGATGGTCTTGCGGCGCTCGCAGCACCGCATCCTCCTGGTTCATCCGCTGGCGCACTGTCGCACATCACTTTGAATCGCACCCCCGCGTCGAGCGCCCCGAGGCATGGAAGACGTCCACATTAAAGTCAGGGATCTGACATCGCCGTCAGCCACCATTTTTTTAGTTTGCATCGACGAGGAGTGCGCATGACAAGACAGATCGCCGAATGGCTGTGGCGCGCCGCGATGGTCTGCGCGCTGGCCTGGATCGGCTGGGAGCTGCACCAGATGCGCCTGGAGCTGGGCCCGCCCGAGGACGATCAGGCCACCGCCGAAGCGTCCGCGCCGGACGATCTGCAGGCCGGCATCGGCGAGCTGGGCGAACAGGTGGCCGCGCTGCACGAAAAGATCGACGCGATCATGATCGCAATGACCCAGTTGAGGCGTTACCGTGAAAGCTCGCCGCGGCGCGCGCACGGCTGAGCCTCCCGCGGTGCA
>DAIMFR010000050.1:0-36593 GCA_036724445.1 Rubrivivax sp.
TCGCACCGACATCATTCTTCACGGCCGGCCGATCCGGCCAAAGTAAGCGCCATTCACCCTAAACCGGAATGCGCCCGTGCGGATGCGTACTGCTGACGCCGCCGTCCACGGCGTAGAGCTGGCCGGTGACGAAGGACGCGTCGTCGCTGGCGAGGAAGGCCGCCATCGCCGCGATCTCTTCCGGCCGGCCGGCGCGCTGCAGCGGCGTCATGTGGCCGATGCGGCCTTCCCTGCCGCGCTCGCGCGCGTAGTCGAAGACCTTCTTCGTCATCTTCGTCTCGACCAGCCCGGGCAGCACCGCGTTGACGCGCACGCCGGTGCCGGCGAAGGCGTTGGCCGCCGTCTGCGCCAGGTTGTTCACCGCCGCCTTGCTGGCGCTGTACGAGATCGCGCCGGCGTTCGCACGCAGCGACGCCGCCGACGAGGTGAGGATGATCGAGCCGCCGCGCTGCTCGACCATCACGCGCCCGGCGTGCTTGACGGCGAGCATGCAGCTGACGACGTTGACGCGCCAGACCTCGTTCCATTCCTCGACCGTCTGCTCGAGCATCGCTGCGTTCGTGCCCGGCGTGCCGGCGTTGGCGAAGAACACGTCGAGGCCGCCGAACTCGGCCAGGCAGCGCGCGACCATCGCCGCGACCTCGGCCTCGACCGTCGCGTCCGCCTGCATCGCCGCCGCGCGGCCGCCGGCGGCGCGCACCAGCGCGGCGGTCTCCTCGATGTTGTAGGCGCTGCGGCCGACCGCGAGCACGGCACCGCCCTCCTGCGCGAAGCGCAGCGCGCTGGCGCGGCCGATGCCGCTGCCGGCACCGGTGATCACGCAGCGCTTGCCTTCCAGGCGTCTCATGGCAAGGTCCCTTCAGTGGGTGCCGACGGTCCAGCCGCCGTCGACGATCAGTTGCGTACCCTGCACGTAGGCGCCGTCCGCGCTGGCGAGGAAGGCGACCGCGGCGGCGATCTCCGCCGGCTCGCCGAAGCGCGCGAGCGGCATCGCCGCCTCGCGCACGGCCAGCGTCGCGTCATCGAACTGCGCCTTCGACGCCGGCGTGCCGACCATGCCGGGAATGATCGCGTTGACGCGGATGCGCTGCGGACTCAGCTCGACCGCCGCGGCGCGCGTCAAGCCGAGCACGCCGCCCTTCATCGCCGCGTAGACGATGGAGTCGGCCTGCGGATGCAGCGCCGAGGTCGAACTGAGGTTGACGATCGCGCCGCCGCCGCGGCGCTGCATCTGCGGCACCGCGGCCTGCATCGTCCACATCAGCGCCTTCAGGCCCACGGCGAAGGTGCGATCGGCCGCCTCGTCGTCGATCGTCGCCAGCGGCCCGAAGCGCGCCCAGACCGCGTTGTTGACGAGCACGCCGACCGGCGCGCCGAAGCGGCGTTCGACCGCCGCCATCGTGTCGGCGACCGCGCTGCGCGCGCCGACGTCGCAGACGAAGCCGTCGGCGTCGAGGCCGCGCGCGCGCAGCGCCTCGACGGCCGGCGCGAGGCGCCGCTCGCTCACGTCCCAGCAGGCGACGCGGCCACCCTCCCCGGCCAGCCGCTCGGCGATGGCGAGGCCGATGCCGCGCGCCGCGCCGGTGACGACGCAGACCGTGCCGTCGAAGCGCCGCAGCGTGGCCGTACTCACGGTGCCTGCCGCGTTCACGGCGCGGCGAAGGCCTTGGCCTTGTCGCGCAGCACGAACTTCTGGATCTTTCCGCTCGGCGTGCGCGGCAGGTCGGCGACGACCTCGACGCGCTCGGGCCAGTACTGCTTGGCCATCTTGCACTCGGCGAGGTAGGCGCGCAGCGCATCGAGGTCGAAGGCCTGGCCGGGACGAAGCGTGACGTAGACGCAACCGCGCTCGCCGAGCCGCTCGTCGGGAATGCCGACCAGCGCCGCGCCGCTGACCGCCGGGTGGCGCAGCAGCAGGTTCTCGATCTCCATCACCGGCACGTTCTCGCCGCCGCGGATCAGCACGTCCTTGGTGCGGCCGTTGATGCGCACGTAGCCCTCGTCATCCAGGTAGGCGAGGTCGCCGGTGTCGAACCAGCCGTCGGCGTCGAAGGTGCGGATGTCGGGCCGTTTGTAGTAGCCCATGAACATCTGCGCGCCGCGCACCATCAGCCGCCCGGTCTGGCCGACCGGGAGCGGCCGGCCGTCGTCGCCGACGACCTGAATCTGCGTTCCGTGCAGCGGCCGGCCGTCGGTCGTGGCCGACTTCTCGTGCGCGCGCTCGGGCTCGGTCAGCGTGCTGGCGAGCGACTCGGTCATGCCCCACAGGCTGGAGACGTTCAGCCCCAGCTCGCTCGCTGCACGCTGCACCACCACCGGCGGAATCGGCGCGCCGCCGCAGAGGAACGTGCGCAGCGCCGGCTTCGGGCCTCCGGCGGCCACCGCGTCGCAGATGTCGACCAGGAACGGCGTCGCCGCGGCGGTGTGGGTGACGCCTTCGGCGGCCATGATCGCGACGCCGCGCGCCGGATCCCACACGTCCTGGAGCACGACCGTGCAGCCGAGGCACAGCGCCTGGTGCATCACCGCCGTGTAGCCGGTCATGTGGCCGAAGGGCGAGCAGGCGAGCAGCACGTCGTCGCCGGTCAAGCCGAAGCGCTCGGCCAGGCCGCGCACGCCGGCGACGATCGTGTTGCAGTTGTGCATCACGCCCTTGGGCTCGCCGGTGGTGCCGGAGGTGAACATCAGCACCGCCAATTCATCGGCGTTGCGCGGCGCGGCGCGCTGCGCGCCCGCAGCGGGCAGCCGGGTGCTGCCGCCGAGCAGCGCGTGCTCGAACGCGTTGTCGCCGCTGCCGCCGGCGACCAGCACGTGCTGCAGCGCCGGGCAGCTCGCGCGCAGCGACTCGGCCATCTGCTCGTGGTCGAAGCCGCGGAAGCTCTTCGGCACGACCAGCACCTTGGCGTCGCAGAAGCCGAGCATGAAGCGCAGCTCGCGCTCGCGGAAGATCGGCATCAGCGGGTTGACGACCGCGCCCAGGCGCGCCGCGGCCAGCGCGGCGACGACGAACTCCCACCAGTTTGGCAACTGCACCGCGACCACGTCACCCGGCGCGACGCCCATCGCCTGCAGCGCGGCGGCGCTGCGGCCGACCATCTCGTCGAGCTCGCCGTAGCGGATGCGCCGCACCGGCTCGGCCCCGGGCCGGTCGGCGCGGTAGGCAACGACCGCATTCTTGTCCGGATGCCGCTGCGCCGCCTCGGCGAACAGCGCGTCGGTCGTGCGGTCGATCCACCAGCCGTCGCGGCGCATGCGCGCGGCGTGCGCCGCGCGGTCGAATTCGGTGTCTTTCATGAAGTCTCCCCCCGCATCGAAAACATGCAACACAGCCGCCGCGACCCGATATAGTTCGCTGGCGTACTAATTGGATTATGTCGGACCGGACGCGCGCAGCACAGCCGTTCAGCTAGGTGTTTTCCATGTATCGTACACATGCGCACTATCTGTATCCTCACCAACTACGAAAGCAAGTTGGAGGCGACCATGATCCACCGCGGTACCTTCTCGCGCCGTTCCCTGCTGCAGCTTGGCGCCGCTTCGCTGCTACCTGGTGCACTGCCGGCGCTTGCCCAGCAGCGTGGCGACACCTTCAAGATCGGCTCGGCGCGCGCGATGACCGGCCTCGTCGCGTCCTCGTTCGCGCCGCTGTACGTCGGGCTGAAGATCGCGATCGACGAGGTCAACGCCGCCGGCGGGATCATGGGCCGGCAGGTCGAGCTGATCGAGGCCGACGACGAGAGCTCGCCGGCCAAGGAGCCCGCCGTCGTGCGCAAGCTGCTCGACGGCGGCGCGATGGTCATCGTCGGCCCGGTCGGCAGCTCGCACGCGCTGTCGGCCGTCGCGACGACCGGGCCGGCGAAGGTGATCCACGCCTCTGGCGGGTTCACCGAGGAACTCGCCGACGGCGCGAAGTACCCCTACCACTACCAGTTCACCTACAACGCCGGCCAGCAGGGCGAGCTCGTCGCGCGCTTCGCGCTCGACACGCTGAAGCTGAAGAAGGTCGGCGTGCTGCACGAGATGACCGGCTTCGGCGAGTCGGCGACCGCCTCCACGGTGCGCAACCTGAAGAAGCGTGGCGTTGAGCCGGTAGCGGTCGAGGCCTATCCGCTGAACGCGACCGACATGAAGGTCTACGTCAACAAGCTGCGCTCGGCAGGCGCCGAGGTCGTCGTGCTGTGGAACGCGGCAGCGCAGGGCATGGTGCTGACGGCAGCGGCGCTGCAGTCGATGAAGTGGTATCCGCCGCTGCTGGGCGGCAACGGCATGTACTCCAACACGGTGCAGACCAGCGCCGACCCCGAGGTGCTGAAGAACGCCTACGCGACGCTGCTGCGCACGATGACCTACAGCGCCACCGAGCCGCCGGCACCGCGCCAGGTGGCGTACGTGAAGAAGGTGTTGACCTACCCGGAGGCCAAGACCTGGGAGATCAACGCCGCGATCAGCCCGTTCTACGACTTCGTGCACCTGCTCAAGCGCACCGTCGATGCCGAGCGCAAATACGACTCGGAGAGCGTGAAGAAGGCCTTCGACGCGACACGCAACTATGCCGGCATGATCGGCCCCATCAGCTTCACACCGGAGAACCACTGCGCCGTCGACGTCGACGCGCTGGTGATGGTGAAGGTCGCCTCGGGCAAGGACGCGCAGTCACTGGGCGTGTTCCGCGAGCGCGTCTGACGGGTTCGACACCGACACGCGCCCGCGATGCTGCTCGACACCGTCGTTTCCGGCCTCACCGCGGGCAGCCTGTACGGCCTCGTCGCCGTGAGCTTCAACATCCTGTACCGGCCGACAAAAGTCTTCAACTTCGCGCAGGGCGACCTCGTGATGATCGGCGCGTTGGTCGCCGCGCTGCTGCTGACGCAGGCCGGCTGGCCGTGGGGGCTGGCGCTGCTGGCCGCAGCCAGTGCGGTGGCGCTGATCGCGCTCGTCGAGGAGCGCGTCGCGGTGAGGCCGGTGCTCGCGCGCAGCACCGGCGGCACGGCATGGATCATCACGACGCTGGCGGTGTCGATGATCATTGCCAACGCGGTCGGCAGGTGGGTCGGCACCGACCCGATCGTCGTGCCGGCGCCATGGCCGCTGTCAACCGAGACGCTGCCGCTGGATGGCGTCAGCGTCTCGAGTTGGCAACTCGCGCTCGTCGCCGGCAGCGTGCTGCTGGTGCTCGGCGTCGAGCGGCTGTACCGCAGCCTGTGGGGCAAGGCGGCGCTGGCGGTCGCCGAGGACCGCGAGGCGGCGCTGCTGCGCGGCATCGACCCGGCGCGCATCAGCCGCTGGTCGTGGGCGCTGGGCGGTGCCTTCGCGGCGCTCACCGGCGTGCTCGCCGTGCCGGTGCTCAACGCGTCGACCGGGCTCGGCGCGGCGCTGCTGCTCAAAGGCTTCGCCGCCGCGGCGATCGGCGGCCTCGGCAGCAACCGCGGCGCGCTGCTCGCCGGCTGGACGATCGGCCTCGCCGAAGCCTTCGCGGCGCTGTGGCTGTCGCCGGGCTATCACAACGCGGTGATGCTGGCGCTGGTGCTGGGGATCCTGCTCGTGCGGCCGGGCGGCTTCTTCAGTTCGCTCGAGGCGCGCACGGTATGACGACGATGTCAGCGAAGACGACCACGCCCTCCGTAGCCGCCGCATCTGCAGCATCGGCTGGCACCCGCCTCGCGCTGCTGCTGAGGGCGCTGCTGCTGGTCGCTGTGCTCGCCGCGCCGTTGGCGCTGCCGGGAAGTTTCGGCCTCTTCCTCGCCACCCAGGCGGGGGTGATGATGCTCGTCGCGATCGGGCTCAACTTCCTCACCGGCTATGCCGGCCAGGTCTCGCTCGGCCACGGCGCGCTGGTCGCCATCGGCGCCTACACGACCGCGCTGCTGATGATCGACGCACACTGGTCGTTCTGGCTCGCCAGCGTCGCCGGCATGGTGTTGTCGACCGTGGTCGGGCTGCTGATGGCGCTGCCGGCTCTGCGGCTTTCGACCTGGTACTTCGCGCTGGTGACGCTGACCTTCGCGCAGGTCGTCACCGATCTCGCCGTTGAGTGGCGCGGGCTGACGCGCGGCTTCTCGGGCGTCGTCGGCATCCCGCCACCGGCCCTGTTCGGCCGTGCGTTGTCGCCGGCCGAGGTTTACGTCGCGGTGGCCGCGAGCGTCGTCGCCGCGTTCTGGCTCACCGCCAACCTGGTGCGCTCGCGCTTCGGGCTTGGCCTGGTTGCCGCGCGCGACAACCCGCTCGCCGCGGCGGCGGCCGGCGTCTCGCTGTGGCGCATCAAGCTGTTCGCGTTCGCGGTCAGCGCGGCGCTGGCCGGCCTGGCCGGCGCATTCTTCGCCGTGCAGAAGACGGTGATCACGCCGGAGGACTTCTCGGCCGACTTCTCAATCTTTTTCCTGCTGATGATCGTCGTCGGCGGCCTCGGCCGGCTGTGGGGGCCGGTGGTCGGCACGCTGGTGTTCTTCATGCTGCCCGAGCTGATGGGCTCGCTGCAAAGCTGGCGGCTGCTGATCTACGGCGCACTGCTGCTGGCGCTGATGGTGTTCGCACCGCACGGCATCGCCGGCATGGCGTTGTGGCGGCGCTGGCGGCGGCGGCCGGATGCGCCGATGGCCTCGACCGCTGCTGCGACCGACGGCGCCGGCGCGGCCGCGCTGCCTCCGGTGCAGGCGCTGCCGCTGGCCGTCGAGGCGCTGCACAAGCAATTCGGCGGCGTCACCGCGCTCGGCGGCAGCGCGCTCATCGCCGAGGCCGGCCGCACGCACGCGCTGGTCGGTCCCAACGGCTCTGGCAAGACGACGACGCTGAACGTGATCAGCGGCTTCGTGCGCGCCGACGCCGGCCGCGTGCGCCTGGGCAACACCGAGATCGGCGGCCTCGCGCCGCACCGCATCGCGCGCCTCGGCGTCGGCCGCACGTTCCAGACGCCGAAGCTGCTCGCCGAGCTGTCGGTGCTCGACAACGTGCGCCTCGGCGGCTACCTGGGCGAGAGGGCGAACGCGCTCGAGGTCGCGCTGCGCCTGCCGCGCGCTCGCCACGATCGCGTTGCAGCCACCGCGCAGGCTTTGACACTGCTGCACTTCGTCGGGCTCGCCGAGCGTGCGCACGACTTGGCGGGCGACCTGCCGCACGGCCAGCAGCGGCTGCTCGAGATCGCGCGCGCGATCGCCCGCCAACCCACGCTGCTGCTGCTCGACGAGCCGGCCGCCGGGCTGTCGATGGATGAGCTCGATCGCCTGGGGGCGCTGGTGTCGGCGATCGCCGATCGCGGCACGACGGTACTGATCGTCGAGCATCACTTGGAGCTGATCGCGCGCATCAGCCAGCGCGTGACCGTGCTCGACCGTGGCAAGGTGTTGGCCGCCGGCACGCCGGCCGAGGTGTTCCGCCACCCCGAGGTCGAGCGCGCATACATGGGCCGCGAGCGTACCGCGGTGGCCGGTTCATGAGCGCCAAACCGACGACAACCACGGCAACGCTGCTCGACGTGCGCGGCCTGCACGCCGGCTACGGCCACGTGCGCGTGCTCGAGGGCGTGTCGCTCATGGTGCCGCAGGGCGCGCTCGTCGCGCTGGTCGGCAGCAACGGTGCCGGCAAGTCGACGCTGCTGCGCACGCTGTCAGGGCTGATCCGGCCGACGGCCGGCGAGATCGTCTTCGCCGGCACGGCGATCGCGGGCCTGGCGCCGCCGGCGATCGTCGCGCTCGGGCTGCAGCATGTCGCCGAAGGCCGGCGCCTGTTCCGCAGTCAGAGCGCGCGCGACAACCTCGAGCTCGGCCTGTGGGGCGTGCCGCTCGCGAAGGGGGAGGCGGCGGCGCGGTTGGACGCGGTGTTCGAGCTGTTCCCGGTGCTGCTCGAGCGCCAGCCGGTGCGCGCCGGCATCCTGTCGGGCGGCCAGCAGCAGATGCTGGCGGTCGCTCAGGCACTGATGCAGCGGCCGAAGCTGCTGATGCTCGACGAGCCCTCGCTCGGCCTCGCGCCGGCGGTGATCGATCAGCTGCTCGATGCCGTGCAGCGCCTGCGCGAGGGCGGCACGACGGTGCTGCTGGTCGAGCAGATGGTCGAGCGCGCGCTGCAGATCGCCGACACCGCCTACGTGATGCAGAACGGCCGCGTGATCGGCCATGGCGCGGCGCGCGAGCTGCAGGGCGGCGAGTTGATCCGCCGCGCCTACCTCGGCGCCGGCGCCGCCGCCGCGTGAACCGACATCGGAAGAAGCCAGGATGACTCTGAAACTCGCCGGCCAGGTCGCGCTCGTCACCGGCGCCGCACGCGGCCTCGGCCGCGCCTACGCGCTGCGGCTCGCAACACTGGGCGCCGACGTCGCGGTGCTCGACATCGACCTCGCGGGCGCCGCGCGTTACGGCGAAGCGCTCGGCGCCGCGAGCGTGCCTGCCGAGATCGAGGCGCTGGGCCGGCGCGCTATCGGCATCGAGGCCGACCTCGCGCGGCGCGAGGCCGCGACGGCGGCGGTGCAGCGCGCGGTCGAGCACTTCGGCCGGCTCGACATCCTGGTCAACAACGCCGGCGGCGCGATCACGCCGGCCGAGCGCAGCTTCGCTTCGACCTCGCCCGAGGAGGACACGCGGCTGCTGTTCGACCTCAACTTCATGAGCATGCAGTTCTGCTGCCAGGCCGCGGTGCCGGTGATGAAGCGCCAGGGGCGCGGCGTCATCGTCAACATCGGCTCCCAATCGGGCATCGCGACCTACAAGCAGGGCCTGCTCGCCGCCTATGCGGCGAGCAAGGCGGCGGTCGCCACCTATACGCGCTACCTCGCCAGCGAACTCGGGCCGCACGGCATCCGCGCCAACTGCCTGGCGCCGGGGGTGATGATGACCGCGCGCGTCGCCCAGGCGGTGGCCGCGCGCGGCATCGGCAGCGACGACGAACTGGCGCAGATCCCGCTGCGCCGCTTCGGCCAGGTCGAGGACTGCGCCGGCGTCCTCGAATTCCTCGTCACCGACTTGTCGCAGTACGTCACCGGGCAGGTGCTCTCGGTCTGCGGCGGGGCGGTGCTCACTCCCCATTGAAGACCATTGAAGCGAGCCACGATGCAAGCTGCTGTCCTCGAGTCCCGCGGCCGCGACGGCCTGACGCTGCGCGACATTCCGAAGCCCGTGCCCGCCCCCGGCGAGGCGCTGCTGCGCGTGCATGCCGTCGGGCTGAACCGCGTCGACCTGTACATGCGCGACGTCGGCGTCGGCATCACGCACACGCTGCCGATCGTGCAGGGCGTCGAGGCCGCGGGCATCGTCGCGCAAGCGCCCGCAGGCAGCGGCCTGCGCGTAGGCCAGAAGGCCGTGCTCTACAGCAACGCGTTCTGCGGTCACTGCCGCTACTGTCTGGCGGGCGAGCAGCCGCTGTGCCTGCATGCCCACATCATGGGCGAGCACCGCAACGGCTCGCTGGCGGAGTTCGTCGCGATGCCGGTGCGCTGCTTCTTCCCGCTGCCAGACGACGCCGACCTGGTGGCCGCCGGAGCGCTGATGGCCTGCCACCTCACCGCCTGGCGCATGTTGTTCGGCAAGCGCGCCTTGCGTGCCGGCGAGACGGTGCTGATCGTCGGCATCGGCGGCGGCGCGGCGGTCGCCTGCCTGCAGTTGGCGCTGCGGGCCGGCGCACGCGTGCTGGTGACGAGCAGCAGCGACGCCAAGATCGCGCGCGCCATCGAGCTCGGTGCCAGCGGCGGCGTCAACTACCGCACGGCGAAGGTCGCC
This sequence comes from Rubrivivax sp., assembly GCA_036724445.1. Classification (GTDB taxonomy): domain Bacteria; phylum Pseudomonadota; class Gammaproteobacteria; order Burkholderiales; family Burkholderiaceae_C; genus Rubrivivax. Next base: position 9,702 of record DAIMFR010000050.1, read on the forward strand.
GCGCGCGTGCTCGAGCTGACCGGCGGCGAAGGCGTGGACATGGTGATCGACAGCGTCGGCCAGGCCAGCTGGGCCGATTCGCTGAAGAGCCTGCGCCGCGGCGGGCGGCTGGTGACCTGCGGCGCCACCACCGGCTCGAACCCCGGCGCGGACCTGCAGCGCCTGTTCATCCGGCAGCTCGAGGTCTACGGTTCCACCGGCGGCAGCGTCGAGGAGTTCCGCCAGGTGGTTGCGCTTTTCGCCCGCGGCGAGATCCGGCCGGTGGTCGACCGGCAGTATCCGTTGGATCAGGTGCATGCTGCCTTCGACCGGCTGCACGCCGGCGAGCAGTTCGGCAAACTCGTCGTCACGGTGCCGGCATGAACCTGGATCATGTGAGCGGCAGGCACTTTGCGCCGACGAACCATGACTACGAGTGGCGCGACAGCCTGCTCTACGCGCTGTCGCTGGGCTTCGGCAGGGACCCGACGGACCTCGACGCGCTGCCCTACGTCTACGAGGGGCTGCCGGGCCGGCCGCAGCAGGTGGTGCCGTCGATGGCCATGGTGCTCGGCTGGCAGCCCTTCTGGCAAGACGACCCGGCCGCGGCGATCGACTGGAAACGCATCGTGCATGGCGAGCAGCACCTGCAGCTGCATGCGCCGCTGCCGGCGGCCGGCCGCGTGCGCACCGAACACCGGCTGGTGCGCGTGCAGGACAAGGGAGCCGGCCGCGGCGCGCTGCTGCAGATGGACACCGAACTGTTCGAGCGCGAGCAAGGCACGCACTTGGCCAGCCTGCAGGCCCTGCACTTCCTTCGCGGCGACGGCGGCTGCGGCGACTGGGGCGACGCCCAAGCCGCGACGCCCGCGCTGCCGGCCATCCCCGACGATACCGAGCCGCTGGCCAGTTTCGATCTGCCCACGCCGCCGGATGCCGCGCTGCTGTACCGCGTCGCCAGCCGCGACTGGATGCCGATCCACGCCGATCCGGCGATCGCCCGCGAGGCCGGCTTCGAGCGGCCGATCTCGCACGGGCTGAACAACCTGGGCATCGCCTGCCGCGCGCTGCTGAAGACGCTGGGGCTCGATCGGCCCGAGCGTCTGCGCTCGCTGGCGGCACGCTTCGTCGCCCCCGGCCTGCCGGGCGACACGGTGCGTGTCGAGATCTTCAGGCGCGATGCCGCGACGCTGCAGTTCCGCGCCAGCGCGGTGGAGCGTGGCGTGCGCCTGCTCGACCGCGGTGTGGCCGGCGTGCGGGATTGACGGGATTGACGGAGGAGCTTGCGGGATGAAGGTCTGCGTTTTCGGCGCCGGCGCGATCGGCGGCTTCGTCGCCGCACACCTGGCGCAGGTCAGCGGGCTGCAGGTCAGCGTGGTCGCGCGCGGTGCGCACCTGCAGGCGATCCGCGAGCACGGGCTGCGGCTGCGCTCGCCGCAGGGCGAACGCGTGGCCCGGCCGCATGCGACCGACCATGCCGCAGAGCTCGGGCCGCAGGACGTGGTCTTCATCGCGCTGAAGCAGCATCAGGTAGCCGCCGCGCTGCCTTCGCTGGCCACGCTGCTCGGCCCGCAGACTGCCGTCGTGCCGCCGACGACCGGTATCCCCTACTGGTACTTCCACGACCTGCCGGGGCCGCACGCCGGGCGCCGGATCGAGCGACTCGACCCTGGCGCTGCGCAATGGCGCACGCTGGGGCCGGAGCGGGCGATCGGCTGCGTCTACTGGGTGGCGACGGAGGTCGTCGAGCCCGGTGTCGTGCAGCATGACGGCAAGCTGCTGCGCTTCCCGGTCGGCGAGCCCGGTGGCCGCAGCACGCCGCGCCTGCAGGCGCTGGCCGACGCCATGAACGCGGCCGGGCTGAACGCGCCGATCGTGCCCGACATCCGCGCCTGGATCTGGGCCAAGATGATCAGCAGCCTGTGCTGGAACCCGGTGGCCGTCCTGAGCGGGGCGACGCTCGACAGGCTGACGGCGACGCCAGGCGTGCTCGAACTGGTGCGGCGCATGATGCGCGAAGCCGAGGCCGTGGCCGAGTCGCTGGGCGTCACCCGCTGGCCGATCACGCTGGACGAGCGCATCGCCGCCGCGCGCAACGCCGGCGCGCACCGCATGTCGATGCTGCAGGACTGGGAGCGCGGGCGGCCGCTGGAGATCGACGTGCTGGCCGATTCGATCGAGGCGATGGCCGAACTCGCCGGCGTGCCGGCGCCGACCATCGACGCCGTCTACGCGCTGTTGCGCCTGCGCGTGAGCAGCGCCTCGGCCGCGCGCTGAAGCGCGCCGGTGCTGCGCGCCAGGATCTGCGAGCGATTCTCCAGCTCGATGGCCTGCGCGAGGCTGGGCGCCTCGAGGTTGGCCCAGGCGCCTCGCTTGGTCATCCACACCGCGAAGGCGTCGTTCGCCAGGATCTCGCGCGCGGCGGCCACCGCCCGCGGCAGCAGTTCGTCGTCGGGCACGGTGGCGCTGACCAGCCCGATGCGCTCGGCCTCGCCGGCATCGACCATGCGGCCGGTGAGCAGGATCTCGAAGGAGCGCGAACTGCCCACGCAGCGCGGCAGCAGCCAGCTCACGCCCATGTCGCAGCCGGTCATGCCGACCTTGACGAAGGCGGCGTTGAAGCGCGCCGATCGTGCGGCAAGCCGAATCTCCGCGCCCAGGGCCAGCGCCAGGCCGGCGCCGTGGGCGCTGCCGTTGACGGCCGCGATCACCGGCGCGCGCAGGCCGCGCAGCTTGGTGACCAGCGCCGCGAAGCGCTCCTGGCGCAGCGACCACGCGGCGGCGGCGCCCTCCTCGTCCTCGCCGGGCGCACTGGCGGCCAACGACAAGTCGAAGCCGGCGCAGAACGCGCGGCCTGCGCCCGTGAGGATCAACACGCGCAGCTCGCGCTGCGCCACCAGCGCATCGAGGCGCGCCGACAGCTCGGCGACCATCGCGTCGGACAGCGCGTTCAGGGCCCGTGGCCGGCTCAGCGTCAGCAGCGCGATGCCCGGTTCGGGCCAAGTCAGCGGCAGCGAGCCGGCGTCGCTCATGTTCCGCTCATGCCACGCCGGCCGCCCCGCCGGCAGCCGCTTCGCGCAGCTTGAACTTCTGGATCTTGCCGCTGGATGTGCGCGGCAGGTCGTCCACGATCTCGATCCGCTCGGGCCAGTACTGCTTGGCCACCTTGCTCTCGGCCATGTAGGCCTGCAGCGCCTCCAACGACAGCGCGGCCCCGGGCCGCAAGACCACGAAGGCACAGCCGCGCTCGCCGAGCCGCGCGTCGGGATAACCCACCAGCGCGGCCGCCGCCACCGAAGGATGCTGGTACAGCAGCGCTTCGATCTCGAACACCGGCACGTTCTCGCCGCCGCGGATCAGCACGTCCTTGGTGCGGCCATTGATGCGGATATAGCCTTCGTCGTCCGCGTAGGCCAGGTCGCCGGTGTCGAACCAGCCGTCGGCGTCGAAGGTTTCGATGTCCGGGCGCTTGTAGTAGCCGAGCAGCATCTGCGCGCCGCGCACCAGCAGCCTGCCTGTCTGCCCGTCAGGCAGCGGCTGGCCGTCTAAATCGACGACCTTGACCTCCACACCGTCCAGGGCGCGTCCGTCGGTCTTGGCCGACTTCTCGATGGCGCGCGACGGTTCGGTGAGCGTGCTTGACAGCGACTCGGTCATGCCCCAGAGCGAGCACACCTTGAGCTCCAGTTCGCGCAGGGCACGTTCGATCAGCACCGGCGGAATCGGCGCGCCGCCGCACAGGAAGCTGCGCAGCCGCGTCGGCCGGGGCGCGCCCGCGGCGACGGCCTCGCAGATGTCCGACAGGAAAGGCGTCGAGGCGGCCGTGAAGCTGACGCCTTCGGCGGCCATGATGCTCGCGCCGCGCTTGCCGTCCCAAACGTCCTGGAGCACCACCGTCGCCCCCAGGCTGATGCCCAGCAGCATCACCGCGGCATAGCCCGTCATATGCCCGAGCGGCGAACACGCCAGCAGCACGTCGTCGCCGTCGAGGCCGAAGCGGCCGGCCAGCGCGCGGTTGCACGCGAACATGGTGTTGTGGCTGTGCATCACGCCCTTGGGTGAACCGGTCGTTCCGGACGTGAACATCACCACGGCCATCGCATCGGGCGCGAGCCGCGGCGGCTGGGCGGCCTCGACGCGGGACGGACCCGAGAGCAACGCCTGTTCGAAGCCCTGCGCACCGTCTTCGTCGACGACGATCACGTGCTTCAGCGCCGGCAGTTCGCGCTGCAGCGCCCGGCCCATCGCCGCATGGTCGAAGCCGCGAAACAGCTTCGGCACCACCAGCACCTTGGCCTCCGCAAAGCCGAGCATGTAGGCCAGTTCGCGCTCGCGGAAGATCGGCATCAGCGGGTTGACGATCGCGCCGATGCGGTTGGCGGCGAACGAGACGACCACGAATTCCCACCAGTTCGGCAGTTGGACCGCGACGATGTCGCCCGGGCCGACGCCCAGATCCTTCAACCCGCCGGCGCAGCGCGCGATCAGGTCGCCGAATTGACGCCAGCTGAAGCGGCCCACGTCGCCGCGATCGGCGCGGTAGGCCACCAGCGCCGGCTTGTCGGGCTTGGCTTCGATGGTCTTGATCAACAGCTCATCGAACGCGGTGTCCTGCCAGTAACCATTGCCGCGCATCGCGCGTGCATGGGCCGCGGGGTCGAACCGGCCAGTCGTCATGTCCACTCCTCCCGAGCAGCGGACGACCAACACGTCGCCGCACTACGTTGTCACATCTAGTACGCTAGTGTACTAACTGCGAACCCGATCGGATCTAGGGAGAACCCGAGGACATCGGGGGTCAGGTGGCGCCGCCTTGCAGGTAGTCCAGCAGGTTGTGCTTCATCGCGTTCAGCGTGAGTGCGGCGTCTTCGAGCTTGGCGTCGGGCAGGCCAGCGAGGATCTTCTCGTTCATGCGATGGGTCACCTTGCGCATGCGATTGAACAGTTGTCTGCTCTTCGGCTCCAGAAAGATTCTGTTCACGCGCCGATCGGCGGCATCGGCCTCGCGGCGAACCAGCCCCGACTTCTCCAGGCGGTCGATCAATCCGCCGACCGCCACCTTGCCCAGGTCGAGTTCTTCGGCCAGCCGGCTCTGCGTCATTCCGTCCTCGCGCGACAGATAGGCCAGCACCCACCACTGCGAACGCGTGACGTTCATCGGCTTGAAGCATCGGTCGAAGGCGCTGCGCCGCAGGCGCGAGACGTCATGGATCAGGAAACCGAGCCGCAGTTCCCAGTCGATGGCTTGTGATTCGTTGGTGTTGGCAGCAGGCATGCGGCGAATTCCTCTCCAGGTCGGGAGCCGACCTTGAACAATATACCTGCGTATATTGTGGGGCTAGACAGGATCCCAGCTGAACACGTCCGCGGACCGGTCCAACCGGTAGAAATCCGCACGCATCATCGGCAGCGCCGTGTCCAGGATCGACTCGGGCGTCCAGCCTTCGCCGCGATGGGCGTTGCGCACCGGCCGCGGCTGGCTGAACAGGTAGATCTCGTTGTTGCGCACACCGAACACCTGCCCGCTCACGTCCTTCGCCGCGTCGGCGCACAGCGCCACGACGAACGGCGCCACCTTCTCGGGCACCAGTTTTTTCAATCCCTCGACGCGCTTCTTCTGCTCCGGCGTCTGCGCCGGGATGCTGTCGATCATGCGCGTCCACGCGAACGGTGCCACCGCATTCGAGCGCACGCCGAACTTCTGCATGTCCAGCGCGATGCTCTTCGACAATGCCATCACCCCCAGCTTGGCGGCCGAGTAGTTGGCCTGCCCGAAGTTGCCGATCAGCCCCGACGTGGAAGTCATGTGCACGTACACGCCGCTGCCCTGGGACTTGAAGTGCGGCGCGGCCGCCCGGCTGACGTTGAAGCTGCCCTTCAGATGCACGGCGACCACCGCATCGAACTCGGCCTCGCTCATGCGGTGGAACATCACATCGCGCAGGATGCCGGCATTGTTGACGACGATGTCGATGCGGCCGAAGGTCTCGACCGCCGTCGTCACCATGCGATGCGCGGCATTCCAGTCCGCGACCGAGCCACCGTCGGCCACCGCCTCGCCGCCCGCGGCACGGATCGCCGACACTACCTCGTCGCCGGGCTGCTCGCCGCTCGCCTGCCCGTCCAACGCGGCGCCGAGGTCATTGACCACTACCTTGGCGCCGGCCGCGGCCAGGGCCAGGCAGATGCCGCGGCCCACGCCGCGCCCGCCGCCGGTGACCAGGGCGACCTTGCCCTGCAGAAGCTGTCCATCACTCATCTGTTGACTCCTCTCGGTTGTGCATCTGCCGCCGCGGGCGGCGCGTATCCGGGATCCCCCGGGGTTGACTGATCGTTCACTAGCGTATCATGCGGCACATCACGAAGGACTTCCATCCATGACGACCCCTAGTCCTGCCCCTGAATTCGGCGTGCTCGCGAGCACACGCTATCTGCCGCGGCTGCGTCTGGAGCGCAGTGCGCTGCTGGCTCAGCATCAATGGATGGCACCCGGCCTGCGCGGGCTGGCCAAGGGCCGGCGCAGCATCGCCGGCTGGGACGAGGACGGCGTGACCATGGCCGTCGAAGCCGGGCGCCGCCTGCTGCAGGCGCTGCCCGGCGCGGCGCCGCAGGAGCTGACGCTGGCCTCGACCACGCTGCCCTTCGCCGACCGGCTGAACGCCGGCATCGTCGCGGCCGCGCTCGGCCTGCCCGAGCACGCAGCGGTGCGCGACGTTGCCGGCAGCACCCGCTGCGCCCTTACCGAACTGGCGGCAGCGCTGCGCCAGCCGACTGGGTCGACGCGGCTGGTGCTGGCCTCCGAGCGGCGCGTGCCGCGCCCGGCCAGCGCGCAGGAGATGATCTGCGGCGACGGGGCCGCCGGCATCGCCGTCGGACAGGGTGAGGCCTTGGCGACCTGGGTCGCTTCGGTCTCGCTGCATGCCGACTTCGTCGACCACTTCCGCGAAAGCGGCCACGAACACGACTACGGCTGGGAAGAACGCTGGGTGCGCGACGAGGGCTACCTGAAGCTCGCCGTGGCCACCTTCAAGCGCTGCCTGGACGACGCCGGCGCCGCCGCCGCCGACATCGCGCACTTCGTCATGCCCGCGCCGCTGCCCAAGGTGAACGACGCGGTGGCGAAGAAGCTCGGGCTGCCGCCGGCGTCGGTCGTGTCCGCCGGCCACGAGGACGGCGGCGACCTCGGCAGCGCGCAGGCGCTGGCCATGCTCGACGTGGCGCTGCGCGCAGCCCGGCCCGGCGCGCTGATCCTGGTCGGCGCGTTCTCCAGCGGCTGCGATGCACTGCTGCTGCGGCGTACCGATGTGCGCTGCGCCGGGCAGGAGCCGGACGCCGGCAAGGCCGAGACCAGCTACCTGAAGTACCTGTCCTTCACCGGCCAGATCGAGCTCGAATGGGGCATGCGCGCCGAGATGGACAACAAGACCGCGCTCACCGCCGCGTGGCGCGACCGGCCGCGCATGGCGCGCTTCGAGGGCGGCCGCTGCAGCGCCTGCGGCACGGTGCAGTTCCCACGCACGGCGCTGTGCGTCAACCCCGAATGCCGCGCCGAGGGCACGCAGCAGCCGCTGAGCCTGGCGGACACCCCTGCGCGCGTGCTGTCGCACACCAGCGACTTCCTGGCCTACACACCGCACCCGCCGTTCCAGTTCGGGCACGTGGACTTCGACGGCGGCGGCCGGGTGCTGATGGAGTTCGCCGACACCGACGCCGGCGAGTTGAAGGTGGGCCTGCCGCTGCGCATGGTCTATCGCATCAAGGAATTCGACCGGCAACGCGGCTTCCGCCGCTATTTCTGGAAGGCCACCCCGGTGCGCGACGCGGCACCGGGCCAGGCCGCAAAGGAGAAGATCTGATGGCCAGCGGCATCCGCGACAAGGTCGCGATCCTCGGCATGGGTTGCTCGCGCTTCGGCGAGCGCTGGGACATGGGCGCCGACGAGCTGATGCTCGAGGCCTTCAACGAGGCGCGGGCCGACGCCGGCATCGACGCCAAGCAGCTGCAGGCCGCCTGGCTCGGCGTGTGCCTGGAAGAGAACAACGTCGGCAAGACCGCCGGTCCGCTGGCCGCGGCGCTGCGCCTGCCGCGCATCGCCGCGACGCGCGTGGAGAACGCCTGTGCCACCGGCACCGAGGCGCTGCGCGGCGCCGCCTATGCGGTCGCGTCCGGCGCCTACGACTTCGTGCTGGCGCTGGGCGTCGAGAAGCTGAAGGACACCGGCTACGGCGGCCTGCCCGTGCGCACCCGTGGTGTCGCCAACGACCTGTGGCTGCCCAACAGCACGGCGCCCGGCGCCTTCGCCCAGCTGGCGTCTGCCTATGCGGCCAAGCACCGGGTCGACGCCAAGGACCTGAAGCGCGCGATGGCCCATGTCTCGGTCAAGAGCCACGCCAACGCCGCGCTCAACCCGAAGGCGCACCTGCGCAATGCCATCACCGAAGAAGACGTGCTCAAGGCCGCGACGATTGCGGCGCCGCTCGGCCTGTACGACTGCTGCGGCGTCAGCGACGGCGCCGCCTGCGCGATTCTCACCACGCCCGAGATTGCGAAGGCGCTGCATCCGCAGCGCGAGGTGGTGACGATCAAGGCGCTCGAAGTCTCGGTCAGCAACGGCGAGGAACAGAGCTTCAGCGGCCCGAAGGCCTGGGACGGCGCCAGCATCCAGACCGCGCGCGAAGCCGGCGCGCGCGCCTTTGCGTCGGCCGGCGTCAGCGATCCGCGGCGGCAGATCCAGATGGCCGAGGTGCACGACTGCTTTTCCATCACCGAAACGGTGCTGATGGAAGACCTGCAGTTCAGCGCGCCGGGGCGCGCGATCCACGACGTGCTCGACGGTGTCTTCGACCGCGGCGGCGCGCTGCCGGTACAGCCCGACGGCGGGCTGAAGTGCTTCGGCCACCCGATCGGCGCCTCGGGCCTGCGCATGGTCTACGAGATCTGGCTGCAGGTGCACGGCCGCGCCGGCCAGCGCCAACTGCCGCGCGTCGACCTGGGGTTGACCCACAACCTGGGTGGCCATCCGCACCAGAACGTCTGCGCCGTGGCCATCGTCGGCCGGCAGGGCGCCTGATCCCCCACCTTACCCTTCTCTTTTCTCTTTCAAGGAGCAAACCCGAATGCGAGGACTGGAAAGCAAGATTGCCATCGTCACCGGTGCCGGCAGCGGCATCGGCCGCGCCATTGCCGTGCGACTGGCCGCCGAAGGCTGCGTGGTCGGTGCCTTCGACATCAACGAGGCCGGCGCCGCCGAGACCGTGAGCGCCATCGAAGCCGCCGGCGGCAAGGCCCTGGCGGTGAAGTGCGACATCACCGACTACGCCGCGGTCACCGCCGCGGTCGCCACCTTCGAACAGCAGGCCGGCCGCGGCACCGACGTGCTGGTCAACAACGCCGGCTGGGACGCGCCGATGCCCTTCCTGAAGACCACGCCCGACTTCTGGGCCAAGGTCACGGCAATCAACTGGTTCGGCCCGCTGCACATGACGCATGCGGTGGCCCAGGGCATGGCCTCGCGCAAGAGCGGCCGCATCGTGCAGATCGCCTCGGACGCCGGGCGCGTCGGCAGCACCGGCGAAGTGGTGTACTCCGGCTGCAAGGGTGCGACGATCGCCTTCAGCAAGGCCCTGGCGCGCGAGCTGGCGCGGGCCAACGTGACCATCAACACCGTCTGCCCGGGGCCGACCGACACGCCGGCGATGAGCGCCTTCGTCGGCACCGGCGAGCAGGGCCAGAAGATCCGCGACGCGATGGTCAAGGGCGTGCCGCTCGGGCGCATCGGCCTGCCCGACGACTATCCGGGGCTGGTGGCCTTCCTGGCGAGCGACGACGCCGCCTTCATGACCGGGCAGACGATCAGCGTCTCCGGCGGTTTGACGATGCATGGTTAGGAGAAACACGATGAAAGTTCAACGCGACAAGCGGGCCGAGCGCCGGGCCGCTCCCAAGCCGGCCCGCGTCCCCTCGGGGGACCGGCCGACGTACTCGTCGGACGAGGGGCTGTCATGACCTACAAGGACATCCTGTACGAAGTGCGTGACGGCGTGGTGCGCATCACCCTCAACCGTCCCGAGGTCTACAACGCCTTTCGCAACCAGACGCTGGAAGAGCTGATCGACGCGCTGCGCCGTGCCGATGAAGAAAAGAGCGCGAACGTGATGGTGCTCGCCGGCGCCGGCGACAAGGCCTTCTGCACCGGCGGCGACCAGAAGATCCATCAGAACGAGACGGGGCTCTATGGCCCGCGCGGCACCGTCGGCATGCCGATCGAGGAGATGCAGACCGCGTTGCGCGACCTGCGCAAGGTCTCGATCGCCCGGGTGCAGGGTTTCGCCATCGGCGGCGGCAACGTGTTCGCGACGCTCTGCGACATCACGCTGGCCAGCGAGAAGGCCACCTTCGGCCAGGTCGGCCCGAAGGTGGGGTCGGCGGATCCGGGCTGGGGCACCGCCTATCTGGCACGCATCGTCGGCGAGAAGAAGGCGCGCGAGATCTGGTTCACCTGCCAGCGCTACAGCGCGCAAGAGGCCAAGGAAATGGGCCTGGTGAACAAGGTGGTGCCGCATGACCAGCTCGACGCCGAAGTCGACAAGTGGTGCGCGATGATCAACGAGATGAGCCCGACCGCGCTGACCATCGCCAAGCGCAGCTTCAACGCCGACACCGAGACCATCCGCGGCATCAGCTTCCAGGGCATCCAGACGGTCAAGCACTTCTACCAGACCGACGAGAGCAAGGAAGGCGTGAACGCGTTCAACGAACGGCGCAAGGCCGACTTCAAGAAGTTCGCGAGCTGACGGCATGGCTGCGCCGATCAGCACCACGCTGGACGCCGACGGCGTCCTGCTCGCGACCATCGACATGGCCGAGCGCACGATGAACGTGTTCTCGGCCGAGTTGATGGACGCGCTCGACACACTGATGGACCGCGTCGACAGCGATCCAGCGGTGCGCAGCTGCGTCATCACCTCCGGCAAGAGCAGCTTCCTGGCCGGTGCCGACCTGACGATGGTGCGCGGCTACTGCGACGCCGCACGCAGCGCCACCGCAGCCCAGATGTTCGAGATGTGCGGCCGGCTCGGGCGCCAGTTCGTCCGCCTGGAGGCCTCTGCCAAGCCCTATGTCGCCGCGCTCAACGGGCTCGCGCTCGGCGGCGGCCTGGAACTGGGCCTGGCCTGCCGCGTGCGGCTGGTGGCCGACGATCCGCGGCTGCAGTTGGGCGTTCCCGAGGTCCGCTGGGGCCTGCTGCCCGGCGCGGGCGGCACGCAGCGGCTGCCGCGGCTGGCCGGTTTCGAGCCGGCGATGAAGATGCTGCTGAGCGGCCAGCCCGTGGACCCCGCTGCGGCGCTGAAGCTGGGCGTCGTATCGGCCGTGGTGCCCGCCGCCAAGCTGCTCGACGAAGCCAAGGCCGCCGCCCGCGCATTGCAGGGCACGGCCTACGAGCCGGCGCTGAAATTCAAGCATCTGGCGCAGACCGATGTGCCCGCCCCCGGCGACGGCGTGTCGGCGGCCATCGCGGCCAAGCATGGCGTATCCGGCACGGACTTCGATCTCTACCCGGCCTACGCTGCCATCGTCGATGCCGTGCTCCATGGCGCCCGCCTGCCGCTGGACGAGGCCACGACCGTGGAGATGAACCACTTCCTGCGTCTGATGTTCAACCCGGTGGCGGGCCGGATGGTGCGTACGCTGTTCCTGGAGCGGCTGCGCGCCGAGCGGGAACTGGCGCCGCCCGGCGGCGCGGCGGTGGAAAGCCTGCGCTACGGCACTATCAGCGAAAGCCGCAAGGCTTGGCAGGCCGCATTGGCCCGCCTGAAGCTGCCACAGCAGCAGGACGCGTCGCTGCCCGCCGACACGATCGAGGTGGTCGACCGTTCCGGCAAGGCGCACCGCGCGGCGCTGCGCGTCAGCGCAGAAGCGCCTGTGGCGTTGACCGACGCGCAGCTGGTGCTCTCGCCCCTCGGGCCCTATGGCCGCGTGGTCGAGATGGCCGGCGTCGACGAAGCCCAAAGCGCTGCGTTCGCGGCGCTGGCCACGCGGCTGTGGTCCTTGCCATGGCGCACGCCCGGTCCGGTCAGCCGGTTGGCGCTGCTCGGTGGACGCACGCTGGAAGAACAGGCCGAACAGGCGAAGGCCTGGCGGCAGGACGCTGACCCGGCCTTCATCGACGTGGCCGCCTGTCTGGCCGGCGTCTCGCCGGCCTGGAGCGGCGGACCGCTGACCTGGTCTGCCGATCGATGATCGACCGCGCGAAGATCGGCTTCCAGACGACACCGACGCAGGTGGCGATCGACGCGTGGCGCGTCAAGCTGTTCTGCGAGGCGATCGGCGAAGACGATGCGCGCTACTGGGACCCGGCCGCTGCCAAGCGGGCTGGCCATTCCGCCTGCCCGCTGCCGCCGACCTTTCTGAAGGCGGTGGAAGGCGAGCACTTCAGCAGTGCCGCCCTGATGCAGCTGCTGCAGGTGCCGCTGCACGGCGTGCTGCATGCCGAACAACAGTTCGACTACCTCGCGCCGGTGCACGTCGGCGACACGGTCGAGCTGAGCCGCCGCGTCGACCGCATCTTCGACAAGAAGGACGGTGCCCTGAGCTTCATCGTCGTCGACACCGACTACCGCGTCGGCGGCCGGGCCGTGGCGCGCAGCACGCAGACCATCCTGGTGCGCAACCAGATCGCAGCATGAACTGGCCCGCCGAACTGCGCCTGCGCACGCCGGCGGTGACACCGCTGCAACTGGCGCTCTTCGCTGCGGCCTCCGGCGACCACAACCCGCTGCACCTGGACTCCGATGTGGCGCGCCGCGCCGGCTTCGACAAGCCGGTGGTGCACGGCATGCTGAGCATGGCCCTGGCCGCACGCTTGTTCACGCGCGAGTTCGGGCCGCAGGCCTTCACCCGGCTGCACACGCGCTTCATCGGCGTGGCGCGGGTCGGCGAGTCGCTGGATCTGGTGGCCACGCTGCACGAGGCCGACGAGCAGGCGGCGCACTACCTGCTGCGGGCCTCGACCGAACGGGCCGAGGTCCTCAGCGGCGAAGCACAGTTGCGGCGCACACGATGAGCGCCAAGCTGACCGACGCTCTGGCTCCCGGCCTGAAGGCATGGGTGCCGACGCTGTCCAACGAATCGGCGCTGCTAGCCGAGGAACTGCGCCGCGACCCGCAGCGGGCAGACGGCGTCACCTTCGCCGGCGTGCAGTTTCCCGGCATCGACAAGACCGACTACCTGGCCGTGCATCCGCGCGCACGGCTGCGCGGCTGGTTCATGTCGGCCGCCATGCGTCGTGGTCTGGCCGAGGGCCGCGCCGAACTGCCGAGCCAGGACTACCTGGGCATCGCCCGCCATCTGCGCGACGACGACCCCTACGACGTGGTGATCGCCCAGCTGAGCCTGCCGGACGCGCAGGGCTGGTGTTCGCCGGGCCTGGCAGCGGACTTTCCGCCGCTGCTGTGGAAGCGCGCCCGGCGGCGCGTGGCCCACATCAACCCGCGCCTGCCGCGCTTGCCCTCCCCGTTTCGCGTACACCGCTCGGAGATCGAGCTCGCGGTCGAAGCCGATGTGCCGCTGAACGATTTCGCCGAGCCGCCGCTGGGCGAGCTCGAAACGCGCATCGGCGCCCATGTGGCCGGGCTGGTTCGCGATGGCGACACGCTGCAGTTCGGCATCGGCGGCGTGCCGATGTCGATGGCGCATGCGCTGGGCAACCACCGTCGCTTGCGCTTTCATGGCGGCATGTTGTCCGGCGCGTTCGATGCGCTGTGGCAGGCCGGCGCGATGGACCGCGACGCGCCGGTGCACACCGGCGTGATCCTCGGCGGCCCCGATCTGCGTGCACTGGCGGCGACGCTGCCGCGGCTGGTGCTGCAGGACGTGGGCTTCACCCACGACCCGGCGCGCATCGCCACGATCCCGCGTTTCGTCGCGGTCAACGGTGCGGTCGAAGTGGACCTGTTCGGCCAGGTCAATGCCGAGCGCGCCGGCGGTGTCATCCAGGCCGGGGCCGGCGGTCTGCCCGCCTTCGCCCAAGGGGCCTTGGCCTCGCCCGGCGGCCGCCTGGTGATCGCGCTGCCGGCCTCGGCCAAGCGCGGCACAGTCTCGCGCATCGTGCCCGCGCTCGGCGCGCAGAGCCTGGTCACGTTGCCGCGGCAGCTGGCCGACGCGGTGGCCACCGAACACGGCGTGGCCGAGTTGCGCGGGCTGTCGCTGCACGCGCGTGCGCAGGCGCTGATCGCCATCGCCGACCCGGCGCACCGACCGGCCCTGGCCGAGGCCTGGGACACGATGGCCGCAAGACTTTGAGCACACCATGCCCGATCCGATTCCGCACGGCTTCGTGCCCGCCAAGCTCGGCAGCCGCTTCGCCACGCACAGCGCCGAGCTGTACGCGCGCTGGCATCAAGACCACCTGCAGGTCGGCTTCGTCGTGCAGCCGCACCAGGTGAACCCCGGCGACCGTTGCCACGGCGGCATGCTGAGCCTGCTGGCCGACATCGTGCTGTCCTCCGCCGCGCAATACCAGACCGACATTCCGCGCCAGTTCCTGCCGACCATCAGCCTGCAACTGGACTTCATGAACGGCGCGCCGCTCGGCCGCTGGGTGCAGGGCGAGGCCGACATCCTGGAAGTGACGAAGAAGCTGGTGTTCTCGCAGGGCGTGATCCACTGCGGCGGCAAGACGGTGGCCCGCGCCAGCGGCGTGTTCCGCCGCGGCCCGTTGCTGCCCGACAGCGAAAGCGATCATCGGCTGCAGCTGCCGGGCATGCCGCCGCGCTAGGCGTGCGCTGGCGGCGCTCCACCGCCGCTTCAGCGCCCGGCGATCCCCTTGATGCACGCGGCGGCGCGCTCGCCGATCAGGTCCTTGTCGTTGTCCAGCGTCGCGACATGGAACGAGTTGTCGAGCCAGAGCAGCTCCGCCTTGTCCTTGCCGAGCAGCTCGACGATGCGCGGCCCGTTGCTCGGGTTGACGATGTGGTCGTCGCGCGACTGCATCACCAGCGTCGGGCACTTGACGCGCGGCAGCAGGTCGCGTGTCACGGCGCACAGCGCGTAGATCTGCCGCAGCGCGGCGACCGGCACTTCGGCGTACGCCAGCTCGGTGACGCCCGGCGCCTTGATGTCGGAGCCGACGCCGGGGATCATCTCGGGCACGGCCGATTCGAGCGCCAGCCCCGCGAGGTCGGGCACGTCGAGCTGCACCGGCGCGTTGATCGTGATCGCGCCCTTGAGCACGTCGGCATACTTGGCCGCCGCATACAGCGTCAACGTGCCGCCCATCGACAGCCCGGTCATGAAGACCTGCGCGCAGGTCTTGCGCAGCTCGGCAAGAGCCTCGTCGACCGAGGCGATCCAGTCGCTCGCCGTCGCCCGGGCCATCGCCTGCGGCGACACGCCGTGGCCCTTCAGCCGCGGCCCGATCGTCGTGTAGCCGGCCGCGTTCAGCCGCTGGCCCAGGCCGCGCATGCTCTGCGTCGTGCCGGTAAAGCCGTGGCAGACGAGCACGCCGATGTCGTTGCCCTTGTAGAAGAAGGGCTCGGCGCCCTGCATGATGGTCTCGGTGGTCACGGTTGCTTGCCTTTCGGTTTGGAGGAAATGGTGCGGGCCACCTTCGCGGCCGGTGCGCGCGTGGCGCTCTTGCGCCCGACGGCTGCCTTCTTCGCGGCTGGCGCCCTCGATGCCGGCGCGGCCGGTGGGCCTTCGCCGGTGGCCGCTCGAGCGATGAGCCTCGCCCAGCGTCAGCCCGCGGTCGCCGACGCCCAGCAGCGCCAGCGTGACCAGCGCCGGCGCGGTCACCGGTGTCGCGCCGTTGATGCGCGAGAAGACCTCGAAGGCGATCTTCTCGACCGTCCAGCGGCCGCTGCCGCGCTCGGCGTCGGCGCGCCGCAGCGCCTCCTTCAGCGACAGCGGCTCGCCGAAGCGCACGTAGGCGGTGCCGATCCACTTGCGCTGCATGCGCGCGTAGTCGGCGAGCCAGCGCAGGCCCTCCTTGGCCTTCTGCGCGCCGGCCTCCTCGGCGGCCATCATGCCGATCTCGTGCAGCTGGTCGTAGGTGATCGCCACCGGCACGAGCAGCATGTCGTCGGCCACGCCGCTCTCGATGGCGTCGACCAGGTAGCGCAGCAGCCCGTACTTCGGCGGCCGCAGCTTGCCGGTGCGCGAGCGGCCGCCTTCCATGTACCACTCGAGGTTGTGGCCCTGCGCGGCGAGGTAGCCGAGGTATTCGCGCACGACGAACTTGTAGACCTCGTCGTCCTGGAAGCTGCGCCGCATCAGCACGCCGCCCGAGCGGCGGATGATCGTGCCCAGCGGAAAGAAGCCGAGGTTGTTGCCGCCGAGGATGAAGTTGCGCGGCATGCCGGCTTCGCGCAGCGTCTGCGTCAGGATGAAGGCGTCGGCGTAGCTGCGGTGCGTCGGCAGGAACACCAGCGCGTGGTCCTTGTCCAGACGCTTGATCGCCTTCATGCCCTTCTGGTCGACATCGATCGTGAAGGCACGGGTATGCATCGGCCCCAGCCCGTGATCGAACATCGCCGCGAAGGCCGGGTGCTGCACGCTCGCGATCTCGTGCATGCCCTCGCTGGCTTCCTTGGTCACCTCCTCCAGCGGCCGTTTCAACCGCTCGGCGAGCAGTGCGACCTGGCTGCGAAAGCGCTCGGTGGCGAGCACGGCGTTCGCGTTGCGCTTGCGCGAACTCAGCATCGCGCCGACGGTGGCGGTCATGCGGCCCCCCCGCCGACAACGATCGGGACAACGACCGTTTCGCGCGCATCGTTCTCGCGTGCGCTCGCCCGCTCGGCCCGCTGCGTGACTTCGAGGATGCTGCTCGCGATGCGCGCCGGGTCGTCAACCATCGGCACGTGGCCGACGCCGGGCAGCGTGATTGCCTCGGCGCCGTCGATGCGCTCGACGAAGGGCTCGCCATAGCGCGGGTAGGGAATGACGGCATCGCGCCCGCCCCAGGCGATGCGGATCGGCACCGTGCCGGCGGCCAGCGGCGCGACGGGGCCGTCGCGCCCCATCGTCCGCAACAGGCCGCGCAGGATCCGGGTCTTCGCCATCGCGCGCAGCATGCCGAGGAAGTCGGCGGCCGACAAGCGCTCGCCGTGCTCCATCATCTGCTTCGTCAGCGCCTTGCGCAGCCAGGTCGCGCCGGCGAACAGTCGGGCGACGAGGACGATCACGCCGACGACCGCGTAGAAGATTCGGAACGGCGTCGCGACGGCGCGGTAGTCGGCCTCGGTGCGCCAGCCGCCGGCCGGCGAGAACGCCGTCACCGAGCGCGCGAAGCCGCGCCGGGCAAGCTCGATCGCGAGCCACCCGCCGAGCGAATTGCCGGCGACATGCGCCTGGTCGATGCCTTCGCTGCGCAAGGTCGCGATCAACTGGTCGGCGAGGCCGGCGACCGTCGCATCGCCGCGGTCGGCGTAGTCGGGGCCGCCATGATGGCCGGGCAGCGTCAGCGCGACCACCCGGTGCCGCGCCTCGAGTGCCGGCAACACCGGCTTCCAGATTTCCCAGGTGCCGCCCAGGCCATGCAGCAGCACGAGCGGCGAGCCTTGGCCGGCAACGAGCATGGCGCTCGGCGTGTCGGTCATTTCAAGCATGCTCCCGCGGCTGGTCGGCTGGATGTCGGCTAGATGCGGATCAGGCGCTTGCCGAGGTTCTCGCCGCGGTAGAGCCCGGCGATGGCATCGGGCGCCGCATCCAGTCCGTCGAGCACCTCTTCCACGTACTGCAGGCGCCCGTCGCGGATCCAGCGGCCCAGATCGGCGCGCGCCACGTCGCCGTGCTGCGGGTGATCGAAGATCACGAAGCCCTGCATGCGCGCACGCTTGACGAGCAGGTGGCGTTCCACGCGCGGCCCGAGCACCGGCGGCTCCCAGCTCGCCACCGACGCCGTGCCGCAGACCACCACGCGCGCGCCGATGGCCAGGCACGCCAGCACCGCGTCGCTGATCGCGCCGGCGGTGTTGTCGAAATAGACGTTCACGCCGCCTTCGCAGGCTTGCTGCAGCGCCTGCTCGAAGCCAGGCGCCTTGTAGTCCAGCGCCGCGTCGTAGCCGAAGCGCTCCAGGCACAGCTGCCGCTTGGTCTCGCCTCCGGTGATGCCGATCGTGCGGCAGCCGTGGATCTTCGCGATCTGCCCGACCACCGATCCGACCGCCCCCGCGGCGGTGGACACGACCACGGTGTCGCCCGGCCGCGGCAGGCCGATCTCGAGCAGCCCGTAGTGGGCGGTGACGCCATTGATGCCCATGACGCCGAGCGCGGTGGACAGCGGCAGGTCAGCGTCGCCGACGCGACGTTGGATTTGCCCAGGGTCCACCACCGCCAACTCTTGCCAGCCGAACAGGCCGGTCACCGGCGTGCCCGCCGGCCAGTCCGGATGGTTCGACATCTCCACGTGTCCCGCCGCGAAGGCGCGCATCACGCCGCCCACCGGCACCGGCTGCGCATAGTTGGCCGCGGCGTTGACCCAGCCGCGCATCGCCGGCTCCACCGACAGCCAGCGGTTGCGCACCCGCAGCTGGCCCGGCCCCGGCAACGGCGCCGGCGCCTCGACGACGCGAAAGTGATGCGCCTGCGGAATGCCGTCGGGCCGGCTGGCCAAGATCACCTGGCGTTGCGTCTGCGTGCTGCTCAACGAAGCGCTCCCTATCAAGGTTGGACCCGAGTTGCATTTGCGGCTCTTTTGATATAGTACACATGCGTACCGTCCACGTCCATACGCTGATCCACCAATCTGATGAAGGGGTAAACACCGATGGCAGGCCGATGGCTCGAGGAGTTGGAAGTCGGACAGGTCTTTGACCACGAGATCCGGCGCACCGTGACCGAAGCGGACAACATATGGTTCAGCAGCGCCACCTACAACCCGGCGCAGATCCACATCGACTTCGAATACTGCAAGACCACCGAGTTCGGCCGGCCGCTGGTCAACAGCATCTTCACGCTCGGCCTAGTGATCGGACTGTCGGTGCAGGACACGACGCTGGGCACGACGGTCGCCAATCTCGGCATGACCGACACGCGCTTCCCGAAGCCGGTGTTCCATGGCGACACGATCCGTTCGCGCACCACGGTCAAGGAACTGCGCGACAGCAAGTCGCGGCCGAACGCCGGCATCGTGACCTTCCTGCACCAGGGCTTCAACCAGCATGGCGAGGAGGTCTGCACCTGCACCCGCCAGGCGCTGATGTTGAGGAAGCCGCAATGAGCGCCGCCGGGCCGCTCCCAAGGCGCTCGCTCCCCAGGGCTGCGAAGCGGCCCCTCGAGGTGCCGCGGGGGAAGGCGCGCAGCGCCAAGGGGGTCAATACATGAAGCTGCGCTCGCTGCTCTTCGTGCCGGCCGACAGCGAGCGCAAGCTCGACAAGTCGCGTTCGAGTCCGGCCGACGTGCTGATCCTCGATCTGGAAGACGCTGTCGCCGAAGCGCGCAAGCCCGTCGCACGCGCGATGGCCGCGGAGTTCATCGCCGCGCAGGCCGGCGCGATCGGTCCGCGCCTGTTCGTGCGCATCAATCCGCTGGACACGCCGCTGGCCATGCCGGACCTGGCGGCGGTGGTGGCGCCCGGCCTGGCGGGCATCCTGCTGCCGAAGACGCGCAGCGCCGCCGACTTGCTGCAGCTGGGCCACGGCCTGGACGCGCTCGAAGCGCGCGCCGGGCTCGAGCAAGGCAGCGTGAAGATCGTTCCGGTAGCCACCGAGACGCCACAGGCACTGCTGAACATGCAGGGCTTCTGCAAGCCGATGCTGCGCCTGGCCGGCGTGACCTGGGGTGCGGAGGATCTGTCCGCGGCCATCGGTGCGGTCGCCAATCGCGACGAGGACGGCGCTTTTTCGCCGCTCTATCAGTGGGCCGCCTCGCTGTGCCTGACGGCGGCCGCGGCGGCCGGTGTGCCGCCGATCGACACGCTGCATGCCGACTTCCGCGACGCCGCCGGGCTGGCCGCGGCTTGCCGCGCCTCGCGCCGCCGCGGCTTTCGCGGCCGCATCGCGATCCACCCCGACCAGGTCGAGACCATCAACGCGGCCTACACCCCGAGCGAGGCGGAGATCGCGCATGCGCGGCGCATCGTCGACGCCTTCGCCGCCCAGCCCGAGGCCGGCACGCTGTCGATCGACGGCGTGATGCTCGACAAGCCCCACCTCACCCAGGCCATGGCGACGCTCAGCACCTTGGGCGCCGCGCGATAGGAGACCAGAGCGATGGATTTTTCGATCAGTGACGACCACCGCGCCATCCGCGACGGCGTGGCGGCCGTGGTCAAGCGCTTCGACGACGAATACTGGCTCGCGCGCGACGACGATGGCGAGTTCCCCCGTGAGTTCCACCGCGCGATGGCCGAGGCCGGATGGCTGGGCATCACCATGCCCACCGACTACGGCGGTTCCGGTCTAGGCGTGGCCGAGGCGGCGATCATGATGCACGAGGTCGCCAGCCACGGCGGCGGCATGGCGGCGGCGAGCACGGTGCACATCAATCTGTTCGGGCCGCACCCGATCGTGGTCTTCGGCACGCCCGAGCAGAAGGCGCGCTGGATCCCGCGCCTGGTCGCGGGCGAGGACCAATGCGCCTTCGGCTTCACCGAGCCCGACGCCGGCCTCAACACCACGGCGATCAAGACCTTTGCGCAGAAGGTGCCGGGCGGCTACCTGGTGCACGGCCAGAAGGTCTGGACCTCGACGGCGCAGGTGGCGAGCAAGATCATGCTGCTGACGCGCACCACCAAGCTCGAGGACTGCAAGCGCCCGACCGACGGCATCACGATCTTCTACACCGACCTGGACCGCAGCAAGATCGAGGTGCGGCGCATTCCGAAGATGGGCCGCAAGGCCGTGGACAGCAACGCCATCTTCATCGACGGCCTGTTCATCCCGGAGAGCGACCGCATCGGCGAGGAAGGCAAGGGCTTTTCCTACATCCTGCACAGCCTGAACCCCGAGCGGCTGCTGGTGGCCTCTGAGGCGATCGGCATCGGGCAGGACGCGCTGCGCCGCGCCACGCAGTACGCACGCGAGCGCATCGTCTTCGACCGGCCCATCGGCCAGAACCAGGGCATCCAGCATCCGCTGGCCGAGCGCTGGATGGCGCTGGAGGCGGCCTGGGCCATGGTGATGAAAGGCGCCTGGCTGTACGACAACCATCAGCCCTGCGGGGCCGAGGCCAACACCGCGAAGTTCCTCGGTGCCAGAGCCGGACACGACGCCTGCATGCAGGCCGTGCTGACGCACGGCGGCTTCGGCTATGCGAAGGAATATCACGTCGAGCGGCTGCTGCGCGAAGTGACCGTCACGCGCATCGCACCGGTCACCGAACAACTGATCCTGTCCTTCATCGCCGAGAAGGTGCTGGATCTTCCCAAGTCCTATTGAGATCGAGCCGGAAGGGCCAACCATCATGTTCAAGCGCGAGCTTTTCAACGAAGACCACGAGGCCTTCCGCGACACCGTCCGGCGATTCATCGAGCACGAGATCGCTCCGCATCACACCAAGTGGGAGGACGACGGCGTGGTGCCGCGGGAGTTGTGGCTGAAGGCCGGTGCCGCCGGGTTGTTGTGCTGCACCGTGCCCGAACAGTACGGCGGCGCCGGTGCCGACTATCTGTTCGACGTCGTCGTCTTCGAGGAGATGGCCCGCTCCGGCTTCACCGGCCCGGGCTTCATGATCCATTGCGACCTGGTCGCGACCTACATCATGAGCTTCGGCACCGAGGCGCAGAAGAAGATGTGGCTGCCGAAGATGGTGCGCGGCGAGGCCATCGGCTCGCTGGGCATGACCGAGCCGCACGCCGGCTCCGACCTGAAGGCGATCCGCACGAAGGCGGTGCGCGACGGCGACGACTTCGTCATCTCCGGCCAGAAGGTCTTCATCTCCAACGGCCAGCTCTGCGACGTGATCGTGCTGGCCACCAAGACCGACAGCAGTGCCGGCGCCAAGGGGGTGACCCTGTTCCTGGTGGACACCAGCCTGCCCGGTTTCCGCCGCGGCAAGAACCTGCACAAGCTGGGCATGAAGGCGCAGGACACCTCGGAGCTGTTCTTCGACGAAGTGCGCGTGCCGGCCTCGGCCATGCTGGGTGAGGAAGGCAAGGGCTTCGAGCTGATGATGACCAAGCTCGCGCAGGAGCGGCTGGCGCAGGCCATCCGCTCGGCCACGGTGTGCGAGACCGTGGTCGACTGGACGGTGGAATACACCGCCGGCCGCAAGGCCTTCGGCAGGACCATCGGCGACTTCCAGAACACGCAGTTCAAGCTCGCCGAGCTGAAGACCGAGGCCGTGGTCGGCCGCCAGTTCACCGACAAGTGCATCGCCAACTTCATGAAGGGCGAGCTCGACGCCGTGGACGCGGCGATGGCCAAGATGTGGCTGTCGAACCTGCACTGCAGGATCGTCGACGAATGCCTGCAGCTGTTCGGCGGCTGGGGCTACATGTGGGAATACCCGATCGCCCGCGCCTATGCCGATGCGCGCGTCGTCAAGATTGCCGGCGGCTCGATCGAGGTGATGAAGCACATCATCGGCCGCCAACTGTTCGCCGGCCACCTGGCGCGGCGTGAGCGCGTCGCCGGCGTGAACCCTGTGTGATTCAACTGCAGATCGGGAGACTCAACGATGACGACATCCAACTTCCGCCCGGACGTGCTGGCCGGCAAGCGCATCCTGATCACCGGCGGCGGCACCGGCCTGGGCAAGGAGCTGGCGCGCCACTTCGTCGCGCACGGTGCGTCGGTCCACATCTGCGGCCGGCGCGAAGCGGTGCTGCAGGGCGCGGTCGAAGAACTGCGCGCCGCCGCGCAGCATGGCGGCAGTGCCGAGTACCACATCTGCGACGTGCGCGAGGCCGAGCAGATCGAAGCCATGGTGGAACGCATCTGGGCCGGTGGCCCTCTGACCGGGCTGGTCAACAACGCCGCGGCCAACTTCATCGCGCCCTCCACCGAAATCAGTCCGCGCGGTTTCGCCGCCGTGCGCTCCACGGTGATGGACGGCGCGCTGTTCTCCACGCTGGCCTGCGGCCGGCGCTGGATTGCGCAGGGCCTGCCCGGCTCGGTGGTGAGCATGCTGGTCACCTGGGTCTGGACCGGGTCGGCCTATGTGCTGCCATCGACGATGGCGAAGACAGCGGTGCATGCCATGACGATGTCGCTGGCGGTGGAATGGGGTAAGCACAACATTCGCGTCAATGCGGTCGCACCTGGCCCCTTCCCCACGGAGAGTGCGTGGGAGAAGCTCGCGCCTATCCCGAAGGCCAATGTCGGTGCGGCGTCGGCCGACGAGGTGCCGATGGGCCGCTTCGGCCGCATGCACGAGTTGTGCAACCTGCTGACCTTCCTGCAGGCCGATGGCTGCGAATACCTGACCGGACAGAACATCGCCATCGACGGCGGCCACCACCTCGCAGCGCCCTCCACCTTCGCCGCGCTCGGCAAGCTCACGCCCGAAGACTGGGCCGAGGCCAAGGCCCTGGTGCGCGGCAAGGCCGAGCAGGAAAAGAGCCAGCGCTCGACGGGTTGAGTCTCATGGGTCGCCAGCCCGTGGTGGCGTCTACGCCTGACGTCATGGATCTGCGCGTGCAGGCGGCGCGCGCGCCGGAACATCCTGCCGTGGTCTGCGGTTCCCGCCGCCTGAGCTATGGCGAGCTGGAGGCGCTGGCCAACCGCATGGCTGCCGTCTGGCGCGACCAGGGTGTGCAGCATGGCGACCACGTGGCCATGCTGCTGGGCAACATCCCCGAGACCCTGGCCGCTGCCTGGGCCGCCTGGCGCTGCGGCGTCTATCTGACGCCGATGTCGACGACGCTGACTGCGCCGGAGCTGGCGGCGATGGTGAAGGACAGCGGCGCCCGCATCGTGCTGGTCGACGCCGCGCTGCCCGGCGCGGTCAACCTCGCGAAGCAACTCGCCGCCTCCGTTTCCGGGCCGGTGAGCTGGCTGTCGCTGCAGTGCAGTCTGCCCGGCTTCCAGCCGATCGAGCCGCTGCTGGCCGCGGCCTCGCCGACGCCCGCTGCCGAGGAGCCACCCGGCGCGCTGATGATGTACACCTCCGGCACCACCGGTGCGCCAAAGGGCGTCATGCGCCCACTGCTGCCCGCGGATTGGCGCGGCACCCCTCCATTTGCGGCAGACTTGATTGAGCTCTTCGGCGTAGGCGGCACGGACGTGCGCTACCTGTCCACCGCGCCGCTCTATCACGCCGCTCCGCTGCGGGTAGCGCTGGCGGTCACGGCAGGCGGCGGCACCGTGCACGTGATGGAGCGCTTTGACGCTCGGACGGCGTTGGCGATGCTCGAACGCGAGGCGATCACGCACAGCCAGTGGGTGCCCACCATGTTCCAGCGGCTGCTGGCATTGCCTGCCGAGGCGCGTGCCGCCTTCCACGCGCCGCAGCATCGGCGCGCGATCCACGGCGCTGCGCCCTGCCCGGTGCCGTTGAAGCGCGCGATGATCGAGTGGTGGGGCCCTATCCTGCTGGAGTACTACTCGGGCAGCGAAGGCGTGGGCCTGACATTGATCGATTCGCACGATTGGCTGGCCCACCCCGGTTCGGTCGGCCGCGCGCGCAAGGGAACGCTGCACATCGTCGACGAGGCAGGCCAAGACGTGCCGGCCGGCACCGTCGGCCTGGTGTGCTTCTCGGGTATCGCGCCCTTTGCCTACCACAAGGCACCCGACAAGACCGCATTGCGCACGCTGCCCGGCGGACTGCAGACCTTCGGCGACGTCGGCCATGCCGATGGCGAGGGCTGGCTCTACCTCAGCGACCGTCTCGATGACATGATCATCTCCGGCGGCGTGAACATCTACCCGCAGGAAATCGAAGCGGTCATCGCCGAAGTGCCCGGCGTCTGGGAATGTGCGGTCGTCGGCATCGAGGATCAACGCTTCGGCGAGCGGCCGGTGGCCTTCGTCGTGCCGCAACGAGATCAATCGCCCGCGGCGCTGGAGGCTGCCGTGCGCGGCGCCTGCGCGGCGCGCCTGGGCCGCTTCAAACAGCCCCAAAACCTGTACCTGGTGGACGCACTGCCGCGCTCGCCCACCGGCAAGCTGCTGCGCCGTCAGCTGCGGCAGCGCCTGAACGAGGAGAGGAACCCATGAAGATACTGGTCCCCGTGAAACGGGTCGTCGACTACAACGTCAAGGTGCGCGTCAAGAACGACGGCACCGGCGTGGACATCGCCAACGTGAAGATGAGCATGAACCCCTTCGACGAGATCGCCGTCGAAGAGGCGGTGCGGCTGAAGGAAAAGGGCGCCGCCACCGAGGTCATCGCCGTGTCCTGCGGCGTCACGCAGTGCCAGGAAACCTTGCGCACCGCCATGGCCATCGGCGCCGACCGCGCGATCCTGGTCGAGAGCAGCGACGAGCTGCAGCCGCTGGCCGTGGCCAAGCTGCTCAAGGCGCTGGTCGACAAGGAGCAGCCCGGCTTGGTGATCCTCGGCAAGCAAGCCATCGACGACGACTGCAACCAGACCGGCCAGATGCTCGCCGCACTGCTCGACCGCCCGCAGGGCACCTTCGCCAGCAAGGTCGAAGTGGCCGACGGCGCAGCCAAGGTCACGCGCGAAGTCGACGGCGGGCTGGAGACCGTCAAGCTGCAGCTGCCGGCCATCGTCACCACCGACCTGCGCCTGAACGAGCCGCGCTACGTCACGCTGCCTAACATCATGAAGGCCAAGAAGAAGCCGCTGGAAGTCGTCAAGCCGGCTGACCTGGGCGTCGACGTGGCCTCGAAGCTGAAGACGCTGAAGGTCGCCGAGCCGCCGAAGCGCGGCGCCGGCATCAAGGTGCCCGATGTCGCCACGCTGGTGGACAAGCTGAAGAACGTAGCGAAGGTGATCTGATCATGAGCGCACTCGCGAACATTCTGGTGGTGGCTGAACACGACCACGGCACCCTGAAGGGCGCCACCCTCAACACCGTCACCGCAGCCATCGCCTGCGGCGGCGGCGTGCACGTGCTGGTGGCCGGCCACAACGCCGCCGGCGCCGCGCAGGCCGCCGCCGCCATCCCGGGCGTAGCCAAGGTGCTGCACGCCGACGCGGCCAGCCTGGCCGAGCAACTCGCGGAGAACGTCGCCGCGCAGGTGCTGGCCATCGCCAAGGACTACAGCCACATCCTCTTTCCTGCCACCGCGCACGGCAAGAACGTGGCCCCGCGCGTCGCCGCCAAGCTCGATGTCGGCCAGATCTCCGACGCCACCAAGGTGGTCAGCGCCGATACCTTCGAGCGCCCGATCTACGCCGGCAACGCCATCGCCACCGTGCAAAGCAGCGACGCCGTCAAGGTGCTGACGGTGCGCACCACCGGCTTCGACGCCGCGGCCGCCAGCGGCGGCAGCGCGGCGGTGGAAAGCATCGCCGCCGCCGCCGACAGCGGGCTGTCCAGCTTCGTCGGCGCCGAGATCGCCAAGAACGACCGGCCCGAGCTGACCGCCGCCAAGATCATCGTCTCGGGCGGACGCGCGCTGGGCAGCAGCGAGAAGTTCAACGAAGTGCTGACGCCGCTGGCCGACAAGCTGGGGGCCGCGCTCGGCGCCAGCCGCGCCGCGGTGGACGCCGGCTATGCGCCCAACGACTGGCAGGTCGGGCAGACCGGCAAGATCGTCGCGCCGCAGCTGTACATCGCCTGCGGCATCTCCGGCGCGATCCAACACCTGGCGGGCATGAAGGACAGCAAGGTCATCGTGGCCATCAACAAGGATCCGGAGGCGCCGATCTTCAGCGTCGCCGACTATGGCCTCGAGGCCGACCTGTTCACGGCAGTGCCCGAACTGATTGCCGCACTTTGACGAGGCCAAGACCATGACCGACCTGTCCGCCGAATACAAGGCCCTGTCCGAATACCGCCCGAAGCACAAAGTGCGCTTCGTCACCGCGGCGTCGCTGTTCGACGGCCACGACGCGGCGATCAACAT
>DAIMFR010000051.1:0-35499 GCA_036724445.1 Rubrivivax sp.
ACCCTGCGCACTTCGTGCTCCGGGATGAGCACTTGGGAGCGGCCCGGCGTGCTCATGCCGCCGCCTCGAATTCGACCAGGTCGACGCCGTCGACCACCTGGTCGCCGACCGCATAGCGGAAAGCCTTGACGGTGCCGCGCTTGGGCGCACTGATGGTGTGCTCCATCTTCATCGCCTCCAGCACCAGCAGCGGCGCGCCCTTGTCCACGGTGGCCCCCACCTCGGCGATGAGCGCGATCACCTTGCCCGGCATCGGCGCCTTCAGCCCGCCTTCCAGATCCTCGCCGCCGCCGCCGGTATTGAGCGTGTCGACCATCGCCAGCGGCCACGAGCGCCCCTCGAAGAACACATGGCGGCGCTCGCCAGTCAGCACCACCGTGGCGTGCACGCGGCGCTCGCCGAGTTGCGCATCCATCTGGCCGTTGGCTCCGGCCTTGCCGCGCGCGAACACGGTGCGCGGGCCCACGCCGAGTTCGTGGCCGCCGGCCACGACGCACGCCGACACCGGCTGCACGGTGTCGCCGTGGCGCAGCGTGATGGCCCGCGACGCCTGGCCGTTGAGCCGCCAGCCGTCGAGCATGCGCCACGGCGAATCGTGGTCGCTGGCGCGCGCCGCCAGCGACGCCTCGCGCTGTAGTTCGGCCAGCGCCGCCAGCATCCACACCGCGTCGGGCACCGCGGTCTTGTCGGGGAACAGGTTGGCCTGCTCGCGTTCGATCAGCGCGGTGTCCAGGTCGGCGTGGGCGAAGGACGGCACGCTGACCAGCCGCGACAGGAACTCGACGTTGTTGGCCACGCCGACCACGCGGTACTGGGCCAGCGCCTGGCGCATGCGCGCCAGCGCGGCCTCGCGCGTGCGGTCCCAGACGATCAGCTTGGCGATCATCGGGTCGTAGTGCGGCGTGATGGCGTCGCCCTGTTCGACGCCGGTGTCGACGCGCACGTGTTCGCTTTCCGGCGGCGGCGCCAGATGCACGAGCTTGCCGGTGGACGGCAGGAAGCCCTTGTCGGGGTCCTCGGCGTAGATGCGCGCCTCGATCGCGTGGCCGTCGATGGCCAGCTGGTCCTGGCGCAGCGGCAGCGGCTCGCCGGCCGCGACGCGCAGCTGCCATTCCACCAGGTCGAGCCCGGTGATCATCTCGGTCACCGGATGCTCGACCTGCAGCCGCGTGTTCATCTCCATGAAGTAGAACGAGCCGTCCTGGTTGGCGATGAACTCCACGGTGCCGGCACCGACGTAGCCCACCGCCTTGGCGGCATCGACCGCCGCCTGGCCCATGGCCGCGCGGCGCTCGCGCGTCATGCCCGGCGCAGGGGCTTCTTCCAGCACCTTCTGGTGGCGGCGCTGCACCGAGCAGTCGCGCTCGAACAGGTAGACGCAGTCGCCGTGCGTGTCGCCGAAGACCTGGATCTCGATGTGCCGCGGGCGTTGCACGTATTTCTCCACCAGCACATGCTGGTCGCCGAAGGCGTTCTTCGCCTCGCGCTGGCACGAGGCCAGCGCGGCGGCGAAGTCCTCGGCCTGGTCGACGCGGCGCATGCCCTTGCCGCCGCCGCCGGCACTGGCCTTGATCAGCACCGGGAAACCGATGTCGCGCGCCTGCGCTTCGAGGAAGGCCGCGTCCTGCTCGTCGCCGTGGTAGCCGGGGGTCAACGGCACGCCAGCCTTGCTCATCAGCGCCTTGGCGGCGGACTTGCTGCCCATCGCGCGAATGGCCGCTGCCGGCGGGCCGATGAAGACGATGCCGGCCGCGGCGCAGGCCTCGGCGAAGCTGTCGTTCTCGGACAGGAAGCCGTAACCCGGATGCACGGCCTGCGCGCCGGTGGCCCTGGCGGCATCGAGGATCTTGTCCGCCAGCAGGTAGGACTGGCGCACCGCAGGCGGCCCGATCAGCACCGCCTCGTCGGCCAGGCGCACGTGGCGCGCGTTGGCGTCGGCCTCGGAGTACACGGCCACGGTGGCGATGCCCATGCGGCGCGCCGTCTTGATCACCCGGCAGGCGATCTCGCCCCGATTGGCAACAAGGATCTTGCTGAACATGCGAAAAATCTCCGTCAATGCCGCCACACGCGCAGCCCGCGATGCAGCTCGAAGGCATCGAAATCGCGGTCGTCGTGCAGCAGCGCGTAGTCCCGCTCGATGCAGAACGCCGCCACCAGAACGTCGACCGCGCTGCGCACCGTGTGGCCGCGTCCGCGCAGGTGGCGATAGTGCTCGGCCGCGGCAACGGCCAGCTCGGGGTCGAGCGAACTTTCGACCTCCAAGCCTTGCATCAACTGCCGCGCGGTGCGCAGTTCGCGCTCGAGCCTGAAGCCGCGCAACACCTCGAACAGCACCAGGTCGGGCACGACGAGGCGTACCTCGCCGTGGTCGAGCAGGTGCGACAGCAGCTCCGCAGCCGGCGCGTCCGCGCCGTTGAAGAAGTCGATCCACACCGACGAATCAACGACCAGCACGGCGAGTGCCCTTCCCCACCGGCGCGCGCGGGCGCGGCTCGTTCACCGCCAGCCCGGCGGCTTGAGTCCAGTCGATGGACTCGTCGCCTTCCCACTGAAGCTTGCCGCGCCATTTGAGGATCTCGCGGTACGCGGCCTGCCGCGCGAGCAGCTTCAAGCCGGCCTCGACCGCGTCCTTCTTCGTCTTGAACGGGCCGGCCTTCATGGCCTCGGCCATCAAGGCGTCGTCGATGTCGATGTTGGTGCGCATGATGTGTACAATTTTCCTACTAACAACACATCATACACTACATGCGGAACAAGCCGAACTTCGTCGGCACGATCGGCGCGTTCAACGCCGCGGCCAGCGACAAGCCGAGCACGCGGCGCGTCTGCGCCGGGTCGACCACGCCGTCGTCCCACAGCCGCGCGCTGGCGTAGTACGGATGGCCCTGGTGCTCGTACTGCTCGAGCAGCGGCTTCTTGAACGCCGCCTCTTCCTCGGCCGACCACTGGCCGCCCTTGGCTTCGACGCCGTCGCGGCGCACGGTGGCCAGCACGCTGGCCGCCTGCTCGCCGCCCATCACGCTGATGCGCGCGTTGGGCCACATCCACAGGAAGCGCGGCGAATAGGCGCGGCCGCACATGCCGTAGTTGCCGGCGCCGAAGCTGCCGCCGATCAGTACCGTCAGCTTCGGCACCTGCACGGTGGACACGGCAGTGACCATCTTCGCGCCGTCCTTGGCGATGCCGGCGTTTTCGTACTTGCGTCCGACCATGAAGCCAGTGATGTTCTGCAGGAACAGCAGCGGCACGCCGCGCTGCGCGCACAACTCGATGAAGTGCGCGCCCTTCTGCGCCGACTCGCCGAACAGAATGCCGTTGTTGGCGACGATGCCGATCGGCATGCCGTGCAGCCGCGCGAAACCGGTGACCAGCGTCGCGCCGTAGCGCGCCTTGAATTCGTCAAAGCGCGAGCCGTCGACCACGCGCGCGATGATCTCGCGCACGTCGTAGGGCTTGCGCGTGTCGGCGGGAATGACGCCGTAGATCTCCTGCGGGTCGTACAGCGGCTCCTCGCTGGGCTGCAGCATCACCGTCTGCGGCTTGGCGCGGTTGAAGCTGGAGACGATGCGCCGCGCGATGAAGAGGGCGTGGCTGTCGTTTTCGGCCAGGTGGTCGGCCACGCCCGACAGCCGCGTGTGCACGTCGCCGCCCCCTAAGTCCTCGGCGCTGACCACTTCGCCGGTGGCGGCCTTCACCAGCGGCGGCCCGCCGAGGAAGATCGTGCCCTGGTTGCGCACGATCACCGTCTCGTCGCTCATCGCCGGCACGTAGGCGCCGCCCGCGGTGCACGAGCCCATTACCACCGCCACCTGCGGAATGCCCAGCGCCGACATGTTGGCCTGGTTGTAGAAGATGCGGCCGAAGTGCTCGCGGTCGGGAAAAACCTCGTCCTGCTTGGGCAGGAAGGCACCGCCCGAATCGACCAGGTAGATGCACGGCAGGTGGTTCTGCAGCGCGATCTCCTGCGCGCGCAGGTGCTTCTTCACCGTCATCGGATAGTAGGTGCCGCCCTTCACCGTGGCGTCGTTGGCGACGATCATGCATTCGCGGCCCATCACGCTGCCGATGCCGGTGATGACGCCGGCCGAAGGCGCGTCGCCGCCGTACATGCCGAGCGCGGCCAGCTGGCCCACCTCCAGGAAAGGCGTGCCCGGGTCGAGCAGATGCGCGACGCGGTCGCGCGGCAGCAGCTTGCCGCGCGCCTCATGCCGCGCGCGCGCCTGCTCGCCGCCGCCCTGCGCCACGCGCTCGGCCTGCACGCGCAGGTCGGCGACGGTCTCGCGCATGCGCGCGGCATTGGCCCGGAATTCCTCCGAGCGCGTATCGATCTGACTCTTCAGTGCCTGCATTTCAACCGCCCTCGATCTCGTTCATCGACGCCAGCGCCTGGATCGATTCTTCATGGCTCTCTTCCCACTGGCCGCGCCCGTCGATGGTGACGCCCAGCGGCCTGAGCAGGCCATCGTTCAGCCCGTAGACCAGCCCGTGCACCTCGACCTTCTGGCCGCGCTTCCACGCGTCGCGCAAGATCGTCGTGCGGCAGACGTTACCGACCTGCTCGAGCACGTTCAGTTCGACCAGCTTGCGGCCGAGCGCGACCGGGTGCTCTCTCGGGTCGAAGCGGTGCAGGTGCTTGAAGGCGACGTCGGCGACATGGCGCAGCCAGTTGTCGGCCAGGCCGACCGAGCGCCGCTCGATCACCGCCTGCACGCCACCGCAGCCGTAGTGGCCGACGACCATCACGTGCTCGACCTGCAGCACGTCGACCGCGTACTGCAGCACCGACAGGCAGTTGAGGTCCGAGTGCACCACCAGGTTGGCGACGTTGCGGTGCACGAAGACCTCGCCCGGGTCGAGACCGATGATCTCGTTGGCCGGCACGCGGCTGTCGGAGCAGCCGATCCACAGGTACTTCGGCGCCTGCTGCGTGGCCAGCCGGGTGAAGAACTGCGGGTCCTGCGACACGCGCTGGTTGGCCCAGGCGCGGTTGTTGGAAAAGAGCCCGTCGAGGCTGCACATGGCTACATCGCTTGGTCACGGCCGCCGCTGCGCGGCTTCAGGTCCGCTGCACGGACACGAGCCTTCACCGCAACTGCGCCCGGTGGGCTTGTTGTCCGAACGGAGTCCATTACATGGACTCCGAATAAAGCTCGCGGCCGATCAGCATGCGGCGGATCTCCGAAGTCCCGGCGCCGATCTCGTACAGCTTGGCGTCGCGCCACAGCCTCCCCGCCGGGAATTCGTTGATGTAGCCGTTGCCGCCCAGCGCCTGGATCACCTCGCCGGCCATCCAGGTGGCCTTTTCGGCCGAATACAGGATCGCGCCCGCCGCGTCCTTGCGCAGCGTGCGCGCATGGTCGCCGCGGTCGCAGGCCTGGCCCACCGCGTACACATAGGCGCGGCAGGCCGACCAGGTGCTGTACATGTCGGCGATCTTGCCCTGCATCAGCTGGAACTCGCCGATGCTCTGGCCGAACTGCTTGCGCTCGTGCACGTAGGGCAGCACCACGTCCATGCAGGCCGCCATGATGCCCAGCGGCCCGCCGGAAAGCACCGCACGCTCGTAGTCCAGGCCGCTCATCAGCACCTTGACGCCCTTGCCTTCGCCGCCGAGCACGTTCTCCGCCGGCACCTCGCAGTCGTCGAAGAACAGCGGCCAGGTGTTGCTGCCGCGCATGCCGAGCTTGTCCAGCTTCGTGCCGCAGCTCAGCCCCTTGAAGCCCTTCTCGACGATGAAGGCGGTCATGCCGCCTGCGCCGGCGTTGGGGTCGGTCTTGGCGTAGATCACCAGCGTGTCGGCATCGCCGCCGTTGGTGATCCACATCTTGCTGCCGTTGAGCACGTAGCGGTCGCCCTTCAGCTGCGCACGCAGCTTCATGCTGACCACGTCGGAGCCGGCGTTGGGCTCGCTCATTGCCAGCGCGCCGACGTGCTCGCCGCTGACCAGCTTGGGCAGGTACTTCGCCTTCTGCGCCGCGCTGCCGTTGCGGTGGATCTGGTTGACGCACAGGTTGGAATGCGCGCCGTAGCTCAGGCCCACCGCGGCCGAAGCGCGCGAGACCTCCTCCAGCGCGACGATGTGCGCCAGATAGCCCATCCGGGTTCCGCCGTACTCTTCGCTCACCGTCATGCCGTGCAGGCCCAGGTCGCCGAGCTTCTTCCACAGGTCGGGCGGGAACTGGTTGTCGCGGTCGATGGCTGCGGCGCGCGGCGCAATCTGCTCGGCGGCGAAGGCCTGCACGCTGTCGCGCAGCATGTCGATGGTTTCGCCGAGCGCGAAGCTCAGGCCGGTGGTCAATGAAGTCATCTGGGGCTCCGGGTTTCAGGCGGTCTTCGCAACGGACAGACCGAGTTCTTCGATCATCTTCTCGCGCATCACGAACTTCTGCACCTTGCCGGTGATGGTCATCGGCATCTCGTTCACGAAGCGGATGTGCCGCGGCACCTTGTAGTGCGCGATCTGGTCGCGGCAGAAGTCGCGGATCTCCTGCTCGCTGCACTGTTCGCCGGGTTTCAGCGTGATCCAGGCGCAGACCTCCTCGACGTACTTCGGGTCGGGCACGCCGAAGACCTGCACCGACTGCACCTTCGGGTGGCGGAACAGGAACTCCTCGATCTCGCGCGGGTAGACGTTCTCGCCGCCGCGGATCAGCATGTCCTTGACGCGGCCGACGATGTTGCAGTAACCGTCGGCGTCCAGCGTCGCCAGGTCGCCGGTGTGCATCCAGCCGTCACGCACCGCCTCGGCCGTGCGCGCCGGGTCGCCCCAGTAGCCCTGCATCACCGAATAGCCCTTGGTGCACAGCTCGCCCTTCTCGCCCACCGGCACCACGCGGCCTTCGGCGTCGACGATCTTCACCTCCAGGTGCGGTTGCACGCGGCCGACGGTGGACACGCGGCGCTCCAGCGGGTCGGTGGTCGCGCTCTGGAACGACACCGGCGAGGTCTCGGTCATGCCGTAGGCGATGGTGACTTCGCTCATGTGCATCTGCGCAACCACGCGCTTCATGGTCTCGATCGGGCACGGCGAGCCGGCCATGATGCCGGTGCGCAGGCAGCTCAGATCGAACTGCGCGAACTGCGGATGGTCCAGTTCGGCGATGAACATCGTCGGCACGCCGTGCAGCGCGGTGCAGCGCTCCTCGGCCACCGCCTGCAGCGTGGCCAGCGGCTCGAAGGCCTCGCCGGGGAAGACCATGCGCGCGCCGGTGGAGACGCAGGCCAGCACCGCCAGCACCATGCCGAAGCAGTGGTACAGCGGCACCGGGATGCACAGCGAATCGGCCTCGGAAAAACGCATGCACTGGGCGATGAAGCGCGCGTTGTTGACCACGTTGTGGTGCGTCAGCGTCGCGCCCTTCGGGTTGCCGGTGGTGCCGCTGGTGAACTGGATGTTGATGGCGTCGCGGCAGTCCAGCTGCGCGCTCAGCGCATCCAGCTGCTGCCGCTGCCCGGCGGCACGGCCGCGCTGCAGGACGTCGTCGTAGTTCAGCATGCCGGGCGTGCGCTCGCCGCCCATGCGGATCACCCACTGCAACGACGGCAGCTTCGCGGCCTTCAGCGTGCCCGGCTCGCCATGCGCCAACTCCGGCGCCAGCGTCTGCAGCATCTGCAGGTACATCGAAGTCTTCAGCCGCTCGGCGCTGACGATGGCGCGGCAACCGGCGACCTCGAGCGCATATTCCAGCTCCGCCAAGCGGTAGGCCGGATTGATGTTCACCAGGATCACGCCGATGCGCGCGGTGGCGAACTGCGTCACCAGCCATTCGGCGCGGTTCGGCGACCAGATGCCCAGGCGGTCGCCGCGCTGCAAGCCCAGATCCAGCAGGCCGGCCGCCAGCTCGTCGACCACTGCGGCGAACTCGCGCCAGGTCCAGCGCACGCCCTGCTCGCGGAACAACACCGCCGGCCGCTCGCCGAAGCGGGCCACCGTGTCGCCCAGCAGCGCCGGGATGGTCTGCTCGGACAGCGCGGCGCCGCTGTCGCCGCGCACCTGCGACAAGCCGTTCACCGGCGCGATCATGCTGCGGCCTGCGTCTGCTGCTGCCATCGTTTGTCTCCTTGGTCGCCGCGGCTGGGTGCCCCCGCCCCGAGCGCGAAGCTTAAGCCCAGCGGCTTCGCCTGTGGCGCCAGATGGGTTGCATTTCGTGCCAACGCACGCGACACTGCCGTTGATGCAGGCTACCCCCTCCAGCGTCCTGCGCAGTGGCCCGCGGCAGGCGGCCACGCCCATTGCGTTCGTGCAGGCGGTGTTGATGGGCTTCGAGCGCTGGGGCGCCGACCCGGCGCAGGCGCTGCGCAGGGCGCAAATCGCGCCTGCGCTGCTGCGCCAGCCGCAGGCGCGCGTCACCGCCGCGCAGTTCGAGCAGCTGTGCGGCGCGGCGATGCAGCAACTGGACGACGAGGCGCTGGGCTGGTTCTCGCGGCGCCTGCCCTGGGGCAGCTACGGCATGCTGTGCCGCGCCTCGCTGGGTGCACCGAACCTGGGCGTGGCGCTGAAGCGCTGGTGCCGCCACCACCGGCTGCTGGTCGACGACATCGTGCTGCGGCTCGACGAAGACGGCGGTGTCGCGACGCTGGCGATCGAAGAACGCCGCGATCTCGGCGCGCTGCGCGAGTTCTGCCTGCTGACCAGCCTGCGCTACGTGCACGGCTACGCCTGCTGGGCGGTGGATTCGCGCATCGCGCTGCACGAAGCCGCGTTCCCGATCGACGCGCCGGCGCATGCCGCGGTCTACCCGCTGCTGTTCCCGGGACCGGTGCGCTTCGGCGCGCCGCAGGCCGGTTTCAGCTTCGACGCGCACTATCTGGGGCTGCCGCTGCGCCGCGACGAGCGCGCGCTGCGCAGCATGCTGCAGCATGCGCTGCCGCTGACCGTGCTGCAGTACCGGCGCGACCGGCTGCTGGTGCAGCGTGTGCGCGAGCTGCTGCAGCATCCGTCGGCCGACACCTTGCATGCCGAGGGCCTGGCACGCGCGCTGAACGTGTCGCTGCGTACGCTGCACCGTCACCTGCGCCAGCAGGGTGCATCGGTGCAGTCGCTGAAGGACGAGGTGCGCTGCAGCCGCGCGCAGGAACTGCTGCGCCGCACGCGGCAGCCGGTCAAGCAGATCGCCCGCCTGCTGGGCTTTCGCAGCGAAAAAAGCTTCGCGCGCGGCTTCCGGCAGTGGACCGGCGTGACACCCAGCGATTGGCGCGCAGGCGGCGAAGTGATACCTTCGGATACGCCTTCTTCCGGAGGCGGCGGCAGAATCGGAGCGCGGCCCGCAGGGCTGGAGGCAGGCGATGCGTGACTTCCAGGATTCGACGCTATGGCGCATCAGCGCCTATGAGCGCCTTCGCCTGCAGCGCGGCTCGAGCGCCTTCGCGCAGCTCGGCGAGAACACGATGCTGCCGACGACGCTGCTCGCCGACCTGCGCCACCTGGAAGCGCGCAACGAAGACAGCGACGTGCTCGAGATTCTGGCCGCGTGCATGCGCCATCGCCAGTCGGCCCTGCTGTGCTTGGAATACGAAGGCCTGGTCTGGCCGATCACGGTGTTTCCGTCCGAGTTGGCCTATCACTCGCCGCGCGACATGTCGCTGGCGCTGCGCGACGGCCTGGCCGCGCTGAAGGTGCTGTCCTGCGACGCGCCCGGCATGCGCCCGCCCGGCCACTGGATGCATGAACGCGTCGGCCGCCTCGAGCACTATCACCCGCTGAAGCCGCTGCTGTGGCAGATGGCGCTGCACGGACCGCGCGGCGTGCGTCTGAACGAAATCGCCGGCAACGTCGCCTACCGCGTGACGCTGTCGCGCGAAGACCGCCTGCTGGCACCGGGCGCGCTGGGCCCGGCGGCCGACCGGCTGCGCGCCGACGCGGCCACGCTGCGCGACATCGCCGGCTGGCCCGGCATGAGCACCGAGCGCGCCAGCCGGCTGCTGAACGCGCTGTACCTGTGTTCGGCGCTGATGGTCATGCGCAGCCACCCGGCCGCGCAGTCCGAGGGCAAGCTGCTGGACCGGTTGTTGCGCCGCGGCAAGCCACGGTGAAGCGCGCGAAGGGCTGCAGGGCTTCCTCGGCCGAGCTCGCGCAGCCCCTGCGCAAAGGCTTCGGGAACGGCCGGCATGGTCCTGCTCACGAGGGCGCGCCATAGCCCGACTCGACCAGCTTGACCAGCGCGTGCAGCGTCTGGTTCACCGGCGCGGGCACGCCCAGCTCGCGGCCGCGGCGCGCGACGAAGCCGTTCAGATGGTCGATCTCGCTCGGCTTGCGCCGCGCCACGTCCTGCGCGGTCGACGACAGCTGCTGCGGCATGCCCGCTGCGATCTTCGCCACCGCCTCGCGCGAAGCCTGGAGCGGCAGCGTCACGCCGCAGGCCGCGGCCACCGCGATCACCTCCTGCACGACCAGCTCCTGCACCTCGCGGATCTGCGGCAGCGCCGCCAGCGCCGCATAGGGCATCTGTGCCAGCGCCGAGATCGCGTTGTAGGCGCAGTTGACCAGCAGCTTGGCCCACAGCTCGACCGCGACATCGGGCACGATGCGCACCGGCAGCTGCGCATCGGCGAACAGATCGACCAGCGCCTGCAGCCTTGGCCATTCGGGCACTGACGACGCCGTGCCGCCGGGCAGCGCACCCACCGCCAGGTCGCCACGGCCGAAGTGCCGCACCACACCCGGACCGCCGAGTGCCACCGCCACGTAGACCACCGCCGCGATGACCCGGCACGGCAGATGCTTCGCCAGGATCTCGGCGTTGTCGACGCCGTTCTGCAGGCTCATGACCCAGGCCGATGCATCCAGATGCGGCGCCATCTGCCGCGCCGCGGCTTCGCTGTCGCCGGACTTGACGCAGCACAGCACCAGCTCGCTGCCGCGCAGTGCAGCCGCGTCGCTGTCGGCCTGCAGCGGCACGGTGTGCGCCGCACCGCCCATCTGCAGCTTCAGGCCGTCGCGCCGGATCGCCTGCACGTGCGCCGGCCGGCCGACCAGCGTCACCTGATGCCCGGCGCGCGCCAGCATCGCGCCGTAGAAGCTGCCGACCGCGCCGGCGCCCATGACGCCGATGCGGCGTTTGTGCACCATGGTCTCTCAAGCAAATGTGGCTTTGCCACTTTGCTTGACCCCTGGGGGCGGGAATGACGAAGTCATTTCCTGGGGGGGGTGCTCAGACGAGCTTGCTGCCATGGCCGGCCCAGTACGGGTCGCGCAGCAGCCGCTTGTAGAGCTTGCCTGTGGGGTGGCGCGGCAGTTCGGCCGCGAAGTCCACCGAGCGCGGGCACTTGATGGCCGACAGATGCCGGCGGCAGAAGGCGATCACCTCCTGCTCCAGCGCGGGGCCGGCCTCGGCCATGTCGCGCGGCTGCACTACCGCCTTGACCTCTTCGCCGAATTCCTCGTTCGGCACGCCGAAGACCGCGACGTCGAACACCTTGGGGTGGGTGACCAGCAGGTTCTCGGCCTCCTGCGGGTAGATGTTCACGCCGCCGGAGATGATCATGTTGGCCTTGCGGTCGCTCAGGTACAGGTAGCCGTCGGCGTCCATGTGGCCGACGTCGCCGAGCGTGGTCCAGCCCTGGGCATTGCGGCTCTGCCCGGTCTTCTGCGGATCGTTGTGGTACTCGAAGACCTTGCCGTCCGAGAAATACACCGTGCCGGTCTGGCCTACCGGCAGCTCCCGGCCGTCGTCGCCGCAGATGTGCAGCACGCCGACCACCGCGCGGCCGACCGTGCCCTCGTGCGCCAGCCAGTCGGGCGAGCCGACCAGCGTCATGCCCATGCCTTCGGTGCCGGCGTAGTACTCCCAGATGATCGGGCCCCACCAGCCGATCATCTGCCGCTTCACCGGCACCGGGCACGGCGCCGCGGCGTGGATCGCGATGCGCAAGGACGACAGGTCGTGCGCCAGGCGCTGGGCATCCGGCAGCTTGAGCATGCGCACGAACATCGTCGGCACCAGCTGCGTATGCGTGACGCGGTGCCGCTGCACCAGCGCCAGGAATTCGGCGGCGTCGAAGTGCTCCATCACCACCACCGTGCCGCCCAGGCGCATCACCGTCATCGCGAAGCGCAGCGGCGCCGCGTGGTACAGCGGCCCCGGCGACAGGTAGACGGTGTCCGCCCCCATGCCGAACGGGCCCATGCAGACCTTGACCAGCGAGTTGGCGAAGGCGATGTCGGTGGACTCCGGCGGCACGTACACGCCCTTGGGCCGGCCGGTCGTGCCCGACGAATACAGCATGTCGCCGCCGGCCGACTCGTCGGCGATCGGCGTGGCCGGGCAGTCGGCGACGGCCGATTCGTAAGGTGCATAGCCGTCGATGGCGCCATCGAGCATCAGCCGCGTCTGCACACCGGGCATGCGCTGCTGCAGTTCCGCGGCCTGGCCGGCCAGCGCCATCGAGGTGATGAAGACCTTGGCGCCGCAGTCGCCGACGATGTAGGCCGCCTCGCCGGCGGTGAGCCGGCTGCTCATCGCCGTGTAGATGATGCCGGCGCGCTGCGCCGCCCAGCAGATCTCGAAGTAGCGCGGGTGGTTCTCCAGCATCAGCGCGATGCGGTCGCCACAGCCGACGCCAAGACGGCGCAACAGGTGCGCCAGGCGGTTCGAGGCTTCGTCGAGCTGCCGGCAGCTGACGCTCTGACCGCTGCCGGCCATCACGTAGGCCGGCTGGTCGGGCGTGGTGCGCGCGTGGATCGAAGGATGCATCGTCTCGGGCCTGCCGTGTGTTGTCGGCACAGTGTAGGTCTGGTGCGGCCTGCCGGGCGGCGCCAAGGCCGTCAAGCAGGCCAAGGCGGCGGGCTTCGCCGGCCTGGGCCTGGAAGCGATTCACACGTTCGAGGCCGGGCTGCCGGGGCCGCCGAGCAAGCTTGAAGGCGCGCGCCGGGACTCGAGCGCACTCGAAGTCCGCGACACCTGCGACTGCGGCACGCAGTCGCCAGCCGTCTTCATTGAGTATGGCATTGACTACATATGTTTTTACATGCATAATGCAGGTCCCGCCGAAACCCCGGGGATGCGCAGCATGGCGAAGAAGAACGAGGACAAGGCCATGGCACGAGATGCCGCCGACACCCTGCCGCGGGTCAGCTTGAAGGGCTTGAGGAAGGCCGCCAACCTGACCCAGGAAGACCTGGCCGCTGCCCTCGACGTGGGCCAGGACGCCATCTCGCGGCTGGAAAAGCGCAGCGACATGTTGATGTCGACCTTGCGGCACTACGTCGAAAGCGTGGGCGGCCAGCTGGCGCTGGTGGCGGCGTTTCCCGACCGCGGGCCCGTGATCATCGACCTCCCGGGCGCGAAGAAGGCGAAGAAGAAGCACGACGCTCCGAAGGGCCGC
Organism: Rubrivivax sp.; assembly: GCA_036724445.1. Taxonomy (GTDB): domain Bacteria; phylum Pseudomonadota; class Gammaproteobacteria; order Burkholderiales; family Burkholderiaceae_C; genus Rubrivivax. The sequence continues at coordinate 13,327 of DAIMFR010000051.1, forward strand.
CGCAGCCGCAGCGCCGCCGTCCACCACCCACCCCAGATCTCGGAGTCCCCCGCATGATCCCGACGCCCCATTACCTGATCGACCAGTCGGCCCTGCTGCGCAACCTGAAGATCATCGAGCAGGTGCGCGAGAAGTCCGGCGCCAAGCTGCTGCTGGCCCTGAAGTGTTTTGCCGCCTGGTCGGTGTTCGGCCTGATGCGGCCGTACATGGACGGCACCACCTCCTCGTCGCTGTACGAGGTCAAGCTGGGCCGGCAGAAGTTCGGCGGCGAAACCCACGCCTACAGCGTCGCCTTCGCCGACCATGAAATCGAAGAGGTGGTGGCCCACTGCGACAAGATCATCTTCAACTCGATCTCCCAGTTCGAGCGTTTCGAGTCGTTTGCGGGTGCCAAACCCAAGGGCCTGCGCCTGAACCCCGGTGTCAGCTGCGCGGGCTTCGATCTCGCCGACCCGGCCCGGCCCTTCAGCCGGCTGGGCGAGTCCGACCCGGCGCGCATCCTGTCCATCGTCGACCGCCTCGACGGCGTGATGATCCACAACAACTGCGAGAACGAGGACTTCGAGCGTTTCGATGCGCTGCTCGCCGCGGTCGAGCAGCGCTATGGCGGCATCCTGGGCCGCCTGCAGTGGGTGAGCCTGGGTGGCGGCATCAGCTTCACCGAGCCTGGTTATGCGCTCGATGCGTTCTGCGAACGCCTGCGCCGCTTCACACACACGCATGGCGTCCAGGTCTATCTGGAGCCGGGCGAGGCCGCCGTGCGCCACACCACCACGCTGGAAGTCAGCGTGCTGGACGTCGGCTTCAACGGCAAGAACCTGGCCGTGGTGGACAGTTCGACCGAGGCCCACATGCTCGACCTGCTGATCTACCGCGAAACCGCCCCCATCGGCCCGGGCGCAGGTGAGCACCGCTACCAGATCTGCGGCAAGACCTGCCTGGCCGGCGACATCTTCGGCGAGGCCCGTTTCGAACAGCCGCTGCAGGTGGGCGACCGCATTTCCATCGGCGATGCCGGCGGCTACACGATGGTCAAGAAGAACTGGTTCAACGGCATTCACATGCCGTCCATTGCCGTCAAGGCGCCCGACGGCACGGTGCGCCTGGTGCGCGAGTTTTCCTTTGACGACTACGTCAACAGCCTGTCCTGAGAAGGATGTCCCGACTGAAGGAGCTGATGCAATGAAGCGCAATGTACTGATCGTGGGTGCGGGCGGAGTGGCCCATGTGGCGGCGCACAAATGCGCCCAGAACAACGCCCTGCTCGGCGATATCCATATCGCTTCGCGCACGCTGTCCAAATGCCGGGCCATCATCGACTCGATCCGCGACAAGGGCAGCCTGCAGCAACCGGGCGTGCTGCAAGCCCACGCGCTGGACGCCATGAACGTCGAGGCCACCAAGTTCCTGATCCGCGCCACGCGCAGCCGCATCGTGATCAACGCCGGTTCGCCGTTCCTGAACATGTCGGTGCTGGCTGCGTGCATCGAAACGGGCGCCGCCTATCTGGACACCGCCATCCACGAGGACCCGGACAAGGTGTGCGAACCCCCGCCCTGGTACGCCAACCACGAGTGGAAGCGCCGCCAGGCCTGCCGGGACGCGGGGGTGACGGCGGTGCTGGGGGCGGGCTTCGACCCGGGCGTGGTCAACGCCTACGCCCGGTATGCGGTGGACACCTGTTTCGACACGGTGGACTCGATCGACATCATCGACGTCAATGCCGGCAGCCACGGGCGCTACTTTGCGACCAACTTCGATCCGGAGATCAACTTCCGGGAATTCACCGCGACCGCCTGGTCCTGGGAGAACAGCGCCTGGAAAGCCAACGCCATGTTCGAGCACCGCAAGGACTGGGACATGCCGGTGACCGGCAAGAGCAGCACCTACCTGACCGGGCACGATGAACTGCACTCGCTGTCGCAGCACCTGGGCGTGCCCGACATCCGCTTCTGGATGGGGTTCAGCGACCACTACATCAACGTCTTCACCGTCCTGAACAAGCTGGGGCTGCTGTCCGAAAAGCCCGTGCGCACGGCCCGGGGTGTGGAGGTGGTGCCGCTGGAAGTGGTCAAGGCGGTGCTGCCCGATCCGGCCTCGCTGGCGCCCGGCTACAGCGGCAAGACCTGTATCGGCGACCTCGTCAAGGGCACCCGGGACGGGCAGCCACAAGAAGTGCTGATCTACAACGTCAGCGACCACGAGGCGTGTTTTGACGAGGTGGGCAGCCAGGCGATCTCCTACACGGCCGGGGTGCCGGCGGTCGCGTCGGCGATGCTGATTGCCGCCGGCACCTGGGACGTGGGCAGGATGGTCAACGTGGAGGAGCTCGACCCGAACCCCTTCATCGCGCTGATGAACAAGATGGGCCTGGTGAGCCGCATCCGCGACGCCCAGGGCGATCGCATCGTCCGTCCGGAATCAGAAGCGGCCGGCCCGTCCGTGGCGAAGCGGCGCGCCAATGCGCGCTGAGGGACGGCGCCCTTGAACGGGTCCACAGAATCCGGTTGACCCCCCGCACCGACAAGCCCGCGGGCGAAAGCGCCCGCAGTGCTGCCGGCAGCGCCGGCAGCGCCCGAGATCCATCGGGCCCCCGGCCTTGCAGCGGCGCGGCATGACGGCTGGGCGCGAAACTCGAACTGAGTTCGATAATGCGGCGTCGCCACCGCCTCAGCAGTTTCCATGCCCACCGTCATCTTCTTCGAACACGACGGCACACGCCACGAGGTGGACGCCACCAACGGGGTGTCGCTGATGCGCGCCGCCGTCGACCACAACGTGCCCGGCATCGACGCCGACTGCGGCGGCGCCTGCGCCTGCGCCACCTGCCACGTCTACGTCGACCCGAACTGGCTGGCGCGCACCGGCACGCGCACCGAGATGGAAGAGAGCATGCTCGGCTTCGCCGCGACGACGCAGCAGAACTCGCGCCTGGCGTGCCAGATCGACATGCACGAGGCGCTGGACGGCATCGTGCTGCGGCTGCCGGATGGTCAGCACTGAGCCCAGCACCGAACAGGAGCGACGATGAACGCACCGATCCGCCACGATGCCGAGCTGCAGGCGCTGGCCCGCGAAGAGGCCTTCTCGATGCCGATCGAGCAGATCGATGTCAGCAAGCCGCGGCTGTTCCAGGAAGACACCGTCGGCCACTACTTCGCGCGGCTGCGCCGCGACGACCCGGTGCACTTCAACGACAGCCCCTTCTACGGCCGCTTCTGGTCGGTGACCAAGTACAAGGACATCATGACCGTGGACACCCACCACGGCGTCTATTCGTCCGACTACACGCAGGGCGGCATCGCGCTGTGGAACGCGCCGTCGCTCGAGCAGCGGCTGCACATGTTCATCGCCATGGACCCGCCCAAGCACGACGAGCAGCGCAAGGCGGTGAGCCCGATTGTCGCGCCGCACAACCTGGCGTCGATGGAAGGCACGATCCGCGCGCGCACCGCCAAGGTGCTGGACGAGCTGCCGCGCAACGAGGACTTCAACTGGGTGCAGCGCGTGTCGATCGAGCTGACCACGCAGATGCTGGCCACGCTGTTCGACTTCCCCTTCGAGGACCGCAGGCTGCTGACCTGGTGGTCCGACGTCTCGACCTCGGTGCCCGAGGTCGACCACATCGTCGAATCGCAGGAAGCGCGGCTGGCCGAGCTGGGCAAGATGTTCCAGTACTTCACGCGGTTGTGGAACGAGCGCGTCAACGCGTCCCCGAAGAACGATCTGGTGTCGATGCTCGCGCACAACCCTGCCACGCGCCACATGCCGCCGCTGGAGTACATGGGCAACCTGGTGCTGCTGATCGTCGGCGGCAACGACACCACGCGCAACAGCATGACCGGCGGTGTGCTGGCGATGAGCCGCCATCCCGGCGAATGGGCCAAGCTGCGCGCGAATCCGGCGCTGGTGGACAGCATGGTGCCGGAGATCATCCGCTGGCAGACGCCGCTGCCGATGATGCGCCGCACCGCGCTGCAGGACGCCGAACTCGGCGGCAAGAAGATCCTCGAGGGCGACAAGGTCGTGATGTGGTACCTGTCGGGCAACCGCGACGAGGACGCCATCGCTGACGCCGAGGCCTTCATCATCGACCGGCCGCGGCCGCGACAGCACCTGAGCTTCGGCTTCGGCATCCACCGCTGCGTCGGCAACCGCCTGGCCGAGCTGCAGCTGAAGATCCTGTGGGAAGAGATCCTGAAGCGTTTCCCGGCGATCGAGGTCGTCGGCCCGCCGAAGCGGCTGCTGTCGAACTTCGTGCGCGGCATCAGCGAACTGAGGGTGCGCATTCCGGGTTGATCAGCCCAGTCGCAGCGTGTCGAGGAACACCCGGCCCGGCTCGGGTTCCATGCGCTTGTCGTGCAGCCCGATCGGCCCGGGGTTGTGCAGCACCGCGTTGACCAGCACGCCGCGCGCGATCGGCAAGGTGGACATCGCGTGAACTCAATCGGCCGGAACCAGCCCCACGCCGCTGGCGAGCGCCGCCTCGCGCAGCGGCCCATCTGTGGTGGCAATCGGGAGCTGCAGGCGCAGCGCAAGCTCCAGATAGACCGCGTCACAGCTGCTCAGCCCGAAGCGCAACGCCAGCGCCAGGACCTCACCGGCGCGTGCGGGTCGGCGGTCCGGCTGGATCGGCAGCGACAGGATGCGCGCCAGCACCTGCTGCGCCGCCTGCGCATCGAAGAGGCCCTTCAGGCAGCCTGTGCGCAGCACGTTGGTCAACTCCAGCTCCCACAGCGGGGGCACGACGGCCTGGTCCTCTTCCAGTCGTCGTGCGATCGCCTCGGTGTAGGGCGAAGCCTGGTTATCAAGAAACCAGCCGCAGCACACCGAATTGTCGAGGACGAAGGGCATGAGTCAGTCGCGGCCTTCGCTGATCAAATCGCGCAACGGGCCCTCCAGCTTGACGCCGGCGCGCTGAGCGCGCAGTTGCGCGAACGTTTCGGCCACGCGTTGGCGCTGGCTCGCTGCGGCGCGACGAGGTGCCGCTGGGGGCACGAGCCGCGCCACGGCCACGCCACGGCGGGTGATGGTGACCTGCTCGCCCTGCGCCACAGCATCGAGCAACTCCGACAGCCGCGTCTTGGCTTCGAACACCGGTACTTCCCTGATGGTCATCCTGTTACCCAAATTGGTTGACCAGATGGCAGTCTACTGCGAAGGAACTTGATCCGCACGCCTACGCCGGATACTCCGCCGCCAGGAAGCGCAGCAGCGCCGCATTCACCTCGGCCGGGCGCTCCTGCTGGACCCAGTGGCCGGCGCCATCAATCAACACCTTGGCGCGCAGCTGCGGCACCTCGGCATCCATCTGCTCCAGGTGCCTTCGGCCCATCTTCGACGCGATCACGCCGTCGCGCGTGCCGGCGATGAACAGCGCCGGCGGCTGCACCTTCGCGCCCTGCAGCGGCGCGGTCAGCGCCCAGTTGCGGTCGAGGTTGCGATACCAGTTGAAGCCGCCGCGGAAGCCGCTCTTGCGGAAGGCCGCGGCGTAGCTTTCGATGTCGGCCGCGCTCAGCCACGGCGGCAGTTGCTGCGGGTCGCCGCAGCCGTCGAGGAAGCCGCCGCCGGGCGCGACCATCAGGCCGAGCGCGCGGCCGGCGGGGGCGTCGCCCGAGCCGCAGACCAGCACGCGGCGCATGGCGGCCGGGATGTCGCGCTCGAACTCGGCCTCGGGCACGCCTTCGCGGTTGAAGTAGAACCAGTAGAAGTCATCGCGGCCGCCGGCGCGCAGCAGCGCCAGCGGCGGCGCGTCCGGGTGGCGCTGGCGGAAGGGCACGCTCATGCCGGCCACGGCGCTGAACAGGTCGGGCCGCATCAGCGCCGCGCTCCACGCCACCATCGCACCCCAGTCGTGGCCGACGATCGCGGCGCGCGTCTCGCCCAAGGCCGCCACCAGCGCCACCATGTCGCCGACCAGATCGGTGATCGCGTAGGCGTCGACCTCCGGCGGCGCCGAACTGCCGCCGTAGCCGCGCATGTCGGGTGCAACGACGCGGTAGCCGGCCGCCGCCAGCGGCGCCATCTGGTGGCGCCATGAGTAACCCAGTTCCGGCCAGCCGTGGCACAGCAGCACCAGCGGCCCCTGCCCCGCCTCGGCGATGTGCAGCCGGATGCCGTTGGCAGCGACATCGCGCCGCGTGATCCGATGGCCCATGTCCGCTGCTCTTTCAGGCCACACGCTCGACGCCATAGCCGCCGGCGCGCAGCTGCTGCAGCAGCTGCGCCACGTGCTCATCGCCGCGCGTCTGCACCACCACCTCGATCTGCGCGCGCTCCACCGACAGCGAGCTGAAGATGCGCTGGTGCTGCACTTCGTCGATGTTCGCCCCGGCCTGCGCCAACGCCGTCGCCACCTCGGCCAGCGTGCCGGGCACGTCGCGCACGTCGAAGCGCAGCCGCACCAGCCGGCCCGACTTGACCATGCCGCGGTGGATGATCTCGGACAGCACCAGCGGCTCGATGTTGCCGCCGCTGAGCACCAGCCCCACATGGCGCCCGGCAAAGAGTTCCGGGCTGCGCCGCAGGGCCGCCAGGCCCACTGCGCCGGCGCCTTCGACCACCGTCTTCTCGATCTCCAGCAGCATCAGGATCGACTGCTCGATCGCGTCTTCGCCCACCAGCAGCACGTCGCTCAGGCGGCTGCGCAGCACAGGCAAGGTCAAGCCGCCCGGCGACTTGACCGCGATGCCGTCGGCGACCGTGGCTTGCGCGCATTCCAGAGCGCCGCCATGCAGCGCGTTCCACACCGGCGGGAAGCGTTCGGCCTGCACGCCGTAGAGCCGCAGCTCGGGCCGCAGCGCGTGCGCCGCCAGCGCGATGCCGGCGAGCAGGCCGCCGCCGCCGATGGGCGCGACCAAGGTGTCGAGCTGCGGCGCCTGCGCCAGCATCTCCAGCGCGATCGTGCCCTGGCCGGCGATCACCGCCGCATCGTCATAGGGGTGCACCAGCGTCAGGCCGCGCGCTTCGGCCAGCGCCAGGCCAAACACGCGCGCCTCGTCGAAGGTGTCGCCGTGCAGCACCACCTCGACGCCGAAGCGGCGCGTGTTGTCGACCTTCACCGCCGGCGCGAAGCGCGGCATGACGATGGTCGCCGGCACGCCCATGCGCTGCGCGTGGTAGGCCACGCCCTGCGCGTGGTTGCCGGCCGACACCGCGAGCACGCCGCGCGCGCGTTCGCCGCTGCTCAGCTGCACCATGCGGTTCAATGCGCCGCGTTCCTTGAACGAGGCGGTGAACTGCAGGTTCTCGAACTTCAGGTAGAGCTCGCAGCCGCACAGCTGCGACAGCGTGCGCGAATGCAGGCACGGCGTCTCGACCACCTGGCCGGCGATGCGCGCCGCGGCGGCGTGGATGTCGCCGATGCCGGGCAGGTGCGCGTTCATGTGCGTGTTCATCGGCGATGCCCCGCCGCCCGCTTCGGTCGTCGCGCTCACTGGACTACCCTGCGCACTTCGTGCTCCGGGATGAGCACTTGGGAGCGGCCCGGCGTGCTCATGCGCCTTCGAGCCAGGCTTTGAACTCCGACGCCGGGTCGCGCACCGCCGCCTTCGACACGCCGGCACCGCGCTCGAGCAGCTTCTTCGCGGTGACGTAGGCAGCGGCGTCGTTGATCGCGTCGGCGGCGATCAGCGTCTCGCCCTGGAAGTACCACACCGACAGGCTGCGCCCGCTCTTGCCCGGCCGCGCGATGGCTTCGTCCCAGCCCAGGTTCAGCCCGGCGATCTGCAGCTTGCAGTCGTACTGGTCCGACCAGAACCAGGGCAGCGCCGCATAGGCCTTCGGCTGGCCGGCGACGTGGTGCGCCGCCGCTGCCGCCTGGTCGTTGGCGTTCTGCACCGATTCGAGCCGGATGCGCTGTCCGCGGTAGGGGAAGCTGCAGCAGTCGCCGGCCGCGTAGATCGCCGGGTCCGAGGTACGGCAGAACTCGTCGACGGCGATGCCGTTGTCGATGGCCAGCCCGGCCTGCTGCGCCAGCTCGACGTTGGGTTGAATGCCGATGCCCACCAGCACCGCGTCGGCGGCCAGCGTGCGGCCGTCCTGCAGCTCGGCACCGCACACCCGCGCGCCGTCGGCGAGCAGCCGGCGCAGCGCCGCGGCTTCGCACAACTCGACGCCGTGCGCACGGTGCAGCGTGCGGAAATACTCGGCCGTGGCCGGCGCCGCGACGCGCTGCAGGATGCGCGGCGCGGCTTCGAGCAGCGTCACCTGCAGCCCCTTGCCCGCGGCGACGGCGGCGGCCTCCAGGCCGATGTAGCCGCCGCCGACGACCAGCAGCCGCTTGCCGGCAGCCAGATGCGGCGCCAGCGCATCGGCATCGGCCAGGCTGCGCATCTGCAGCACGCCGGGCAGCTCGCCGCCGATCTCTGCCGGCAGCCGGAGCGGGCGCGCGCCGGTCAGCAGCACCAGCCGGCCGTAGGCCACGCGGCTGCCGTCGCCGAGCTCGACGCGGCGCGCGGCGCGGTCGATGCGTGCAACGCGCGTGCCCAGGCGCAGCGTGACCTGCTGCTCGTCGTACCAGGCGGCGGCGCGGATCAGGATCTGCGCCGGTGCCAGGCCCTCGGCCAGGTACTTCTTCGACAACGGCGGGCGGTGGTACGGCGGCAGCGGCTCGTCGCTGATCAACACCAGCGGGCCGGCGAAGCCGGCGCGGCGCACGCTGTTGACGAAGGCCGCGGCTGCATGGCCGCCGCCCACCAGCACCACCGGGCCCGCATCCATCGACCAGCCTCCTGTACGTCTTGTTGAAAGCGCGGGCGCTGACGCCGCCCTCCGCCCGCTGTGCGCTTCACTATACCCACCGTGCGCGGCGCGGCGCGAGGCGCGGATTGGGGAAAGCCCCATGCAGCGCCGGGGCGAGGCGCGCTCGATCTGGTGCATGCTCGGCGCCTGCCGGCGGGCCGGCGGCGCTGCATGCCGTCCCGATGTTCGATCCCGTTTCCAAGGAATCGCATATGAGCTTGAAGTCATTTGCCCCGTTCGCCAGGTTCGCGAAAGGCAGCCTGCTCGCCGCGCCGCTGCTGGCGGCCGCGCTGGCCGCCGCGCCGGTGCAGGCGCAGCAGAACACGCTCAGGGTCGTGCCGCACTCCGACCTGAAGATCGTCGACCCGATCTGGACCACCGCGTACATCACGCGCAACCACGGCTACCTGATCTACGACACGCTGTTCTCGACCGACGCCAAGGGCGAGATCAAGCCGCAGATGATCGACAAGTACAGCGTCAGCGCCGACCACCTGACCTGGACCTTCACGCTGCGCGACGGGCTGCTGTTCCACGACGACAAGCCGGTCACCGCCGAGGACGCGGCGGCCTCGATCAAGCGCTGGGCGGCGCGCGACGCGATGGGCCAGACGCTGAACTCCTTCGTCAAGGAGTGGAAGGCCGTCGACGCCAAGACCTTCACCGCGACGCTGAACTCGCCCACCGGGCTGATGCTGCTGTCGCTGGGCAAGCCGTCGTCGAACGTGCCCTTCATCATACCCAAGCGCATCGCCGAGACGCCGCCGACCGAGCAGATCAAGGAATACATCGGCTCCGGCCCCTTCGTCATGAAGACCGACGAATGGAAGCCCGGCGAGAAGGTGGTCTACACCCGGTTCGCCAAGTACAAGCCGCGCGCCGAGCCGCCGTCGGGCATGGCCGGCGGCAAGGTGGCCAAGGTCGAGCGCGTCGAATGGCGCACCATCCCCGACCCGCAGACCGCCGCCAACGCGCTGATCGCCGGCGAGGTCGACATGGTCGAGGACGCGAAGAGCGACCTGCTGCCGGTGCTGGCCAAGGATCCGAACATCAAGATGCTCGACCAGAACCCGCTGGGCAACCAGTACGTGCTGCGCTTCAACGCGCTGCACAAGCCCTTCGACAACCCGAAGATCCGCCAGGCGGTGTTCTACGCGCTGAACCAGGAAGACTTCCTGAAGGCGGTGCACGGCGATGCGAAGTACTACAAGGTGTGCAAGGCGCTGTTCATCTGCGGCACGCCGCTGGCCAGCGACAAGGGCACTGCCGGGCTGCTGGAATCGAACTTCAAGAAGTCGCGCGAGCTGCTGGCCGAAGCCAAGTACGACGGCACGCCGGTGGTGCTGCTGCATTCCACCGACCTGGAGGTGCTGACCAACCTGGCGCCGGTGGCCAAGTCGCTGCTCGAGCGCGGCGGCTTCAAGGTCGACATGCAGTCGATGGACTGGCAGAGCGTGGTCGCGCGCCGCGTCAAGAAGGAGCCGCCCAGCGCCGGCGGCTGGAACGCGATGATCACCTCATGGGTCGCCGCCGACGTGATGAATCCGGTGGGCACCGCGTTCCTCAACTCCAGCTGCGACAAGGCGTCCTTCGGCTGGCCCTGCGACGAGAAGATGGAACAGCTGCGCGACGCCTTCGCGCGCGAGACCGATCCGGCCAAGCAGAAGGCTCTCGCCGAACAGGTGCAGTTGCGCTACTTCGAAGTGCCGACGCACGTGCACATCGGCCAGTGGTACAAGCCGATCTCGATGCGCAAGAACATCGACGGCATGGTCATCGCGCCGGTGGTCATCTTCTGGAACATCGAGAAGAAGTGAGGCCCGGCGGCGCGGCGGCCCGGCGCCGCCGCGCTGTACGCTGAAGCTGAAGCTGAACGACCGGCGCACCGCGCACCGCCGATGTGGGTCTACCTGGGCCGCCGCCTGCTGGCCACCGTGCCGGTGGTGCTGATCGTCGCCGTGCTCATCTTCCTGATGCTGCGGCTGACGCCGGGCGATCCGGCAGCGGTGATCGCCGGCGAAGCCGCCACCAGCGCGCAGATCGCCGAGATCCGCGAAAAGCTCGGGCTGTCGGGCTCGATCGTCACGCAGTTCTTCATCTGGGCCGGGCATGCGCTGCAGGGCGACTTCGGCGAATCCTTCTTCTACAAGAAGACGGTGTCGGCGCTGATCGCCGACCGGCTGGAGCCGACGCTGGCGCTGTCGCTGCTGACCATCGTCCTGGCCACGCTGATCGCCGTGCCGCTGGGAACGATCGCCGCGTACAAGCAGGGCTCGTGGCTGGACCGCGGCGTGATGGGCCTGTCGGTGGCCGGCTTCTCGGTGCCGGTGTTCGTCATCGGCTACGTGCTGATCTACGTCTTCTCGCTGAAGCTCGGCTGGTTTCCGGTGCAGGGCTACCAGCGCCTGGCCGACGGCTTCTGGGGCTTCCTGCACCGGCTGCTGCTGCCGGCGCTGACGCTGGCGGTGGTGTTCATCGCGCTGCTGGCGCGCATGACGCGCACCAGCGTGCTCGAGGTGCTGAACGAGGACTACGTGCGCACCGCGCGCGCCAAGGGCCTGCCGAACCTGAAGGTGCTGATGTTCCACGCGCTGCGCAATGCCGCGGTGCCGATCGTCACCGTCATCGGCATCAGCATCGCCACGCTGCTCGGCGGCGTGGTCGTCACCGAAAGCGTGTTCAACATCCCCGGCCTCGGCCGGCTGACCGTGGATGCGGTGCTGGCGCGCGACTACCCGACGGTGCAGGCGGTGATCCTGCTGTTCTCGCTGGCCTACGTGTTCATCAACCTGGTGATCGACGTGCTGTACACGCTGCTCGATCCGCGCATCCGCTACTGAAGCCATGTCCGCCGCGACCGCCCCGGCCATCGAAGCGCCCGACGTCAAGGCGGCCAAGCCCGGCGTCTGGAAGCGGCTGCTGCGCAACCCCAGCGTGCTCATCGGCGGCGCGCTGCTGATCCTGATCGCGCTGATGGGCCTGGCCGCGCCGTGGCTGTCGAGCATCGACCCGGCGGCCATCAACCCGAGCAACCGCAACAAACTGCCCGGCTTCGAAACGACGATGCGCGACGACGACGGCAAGAAGGTCACGCAGGTGGCGCGCATGGGCACCGACAGCCTGGGCCGCGACATCTACACGCGCGTGGTCTGGGGCGCGCGCGTGTCGCTGACGGTGGGCGTCGCGGTGGCCGTGCTGTCGGTGGCCATCGGCCTGGCCATCGGCTTGGTGGCCGGCTACTTCCGCGCGCTCGACGGCGTGGTCATGCGCGTCATGGACGGCCTGATGGCGGTGCCGGCGATCCTGGTGGCCATCGCGCTGGTGGCGCTGTCCGGCGCCAGCCTGTTGACGGTGATCATCGCCGTGACCATCCCCGAAATACCGCGCGTGGTGCGGCTGGTGCGCGCGATCGTGCTGTCGATCCGCGAGGAGCCCTATGTCGAGGCCGCCATTTCGGTGGGCACGCCGACGCTGAAGGTGCTGTGGCGCCACGTGCTGCCCAACACCATCGCGCCGCTGATCGTGCAGGCCACCTTCATCGCCGGCTCTGCCATCCTGCTCGAAGCGGCGCTGTCCTTCCTGGGCGTGGGCATCCCGCCCGAGATCCCCACCTGGGGCAACATCATGGCCGAGGGCCGCAGCGTGTTCCAGTTCCTGCCGCACAACATCCTCTACCCGGCGGTCTTCCTGACGCTGACGGTGCTGGCGGTCAACATGCTGGGCGACGGGCTGCGCGACACCCTCGATCCGCGCATGGCCAAAAGATCTTGAGCTCGAGATGAGCAGCGCGCCCGTCCTCGAGCTGAAGCACCTGAGCATCGGCCTGCCCAAGGGCGGCGACCGCGACAACGCCGTCAACGACGTGTCGCTGTCGGTGGCGCCGGGCGAAATCGTCTGCCTGGTCGGCGAATCGGGCTCGGGCAAGTCGGTGATCGCCTTCTCGACCATGGGCCTGCTGCCGAAGAGTCTGCCGGTGCGCGCGGGCAGCCGCATCGCGCTGCAGGGCGAGAACCTGGTCGGCATTTCCGAAGACCGGCTGCGCGAGTTGCGCTGCACGCGCATGGGCATGATCTTCCAGGAGCCGATGACCGCGCTGAACCCGGTGATGCGCTGCGGCGCCCAGATCGACGAGGTGCTGGCCGAGCACACGAAGCTCGCGCCCGCCGAACGGCGCAAGCGCATCCTGGAGATGATCGGGCAGGTGCACCTGCCCGATCCCGAGCGCATGTTCGACTCCTACCCGCACCAGCTGTCGGGCGGGCAGCGCCAGCGCATCATGATCGCGATGGCGCTGATCCTCGAGCCGGCGCTGCTGATCGCCGACGAGCCGACCACCGCGCTCGACGTGACCACGCAGGCGCAGACGCTGAAGCTGATCAAGGAGCTGCAGACGCAACGCGGCACCGGCGTGCTCTTCATCACCCACGACTTCGGCGTCGTCGCCGAGATCGCCGACCGCGTGGCGGTGTTGAAGCACGGCGTGCTGGTGGAGATGGGCCCCACCGAGCAGGTGCTGAAGCATCCGCAGCACGAGTACACGCGCATGCTGATCGATGCGGTGCCGAGCCACGAGCCGCCGGAGCGCACGCGCCCTGCCGCCACCGGCCAGCCGGTGGTGCTGCGCGCCGACCAGCTGGCCAAGACCTACGGCCAGCGCGGGCTGTTCGGCGGCCACCAGGTGGCTGCCGTGCAGGACGTGGGCTTCGAAATCCGCCGCGGAGAGACGCTGGGCATCGTCGGCGAATCGGGCTCGGGCAAGTCCACCGTCGCGCGCTGCATCGCGCGGCTGATCGACCCCAGCGAAGGCCGCATCCTGCTCGCCGGCACCGACATCGCCACCATGCCCAACAGCCGGCTGCGCGAGCTGCGCCGCAAGATCCAGATCATCTTCCAGGACCCGTACCGCTCGCTCAACCCGCGCCGCAGCGTCGGCCAGTCGATCGTCGAAGGGCCGATGAACTACGGCGCCTCGGAAGCCGAGGCGCTGGCGCGCGCACGCAAGCTGATGGAGCTGGTGCGGCTCGACCCGCAGGCGCTGGACCGCTTCCCGCACCAGTTCAGCGGCGGCCAGCGCCAGCGCATCTGCATCGCGCGCGCGCTGGCCATGGAGCCCGAACTGCTGATCGCCGACGAGGCGGTGTCGGCGCTGGACGTGTCGGTGCAGGCGCAGGTGCTGATGCTGCTGGCCGACATCCGCGACAAGCTGAACCTGGCGATGCTGTTCATCACCCACGACCTGCGCGTCGCGGCGCAGGTCTGCGACGACGTGGCGGTGATGTCCAAGGGCCGGATCGTCGAATACGGCCCGGTGAAGCAGGTCTTCGGCGCGCCGCAGCACAGCTACACCAAGGCGCTGTTCGAGGCCGCGCCCGGGCGGCATTTCGATTTCGCCAAGGCCGCCGCCTGAGCGGCACCACCAGAGGAAACACCATGCGGCTGCTGCTCGCGATGATGAAGCACGAGACCAACACCTTCTCGCCGGTGCTCACCGACCTGGCCCGCTTCGCGGGCGCCGGCGGCAGCGAACCCGAGCGCGGCGCCGCGGCCGTGGCCGCCTATCGCGGCACCGGCACGGTCACCGGCGCGTACATCGAAATCGCCGAACGCGAAGGCGCCGAGTACGAGCTGGTCATCGCCGCCGAGGCCTGGCCCAGCGGGCCGGTGGAGGACGAGGCCTACGAGGCGATCTGCGCGGCGATCCTGGCCGCCGTGCGGCGCGGCGGCTGGGACGGCATCCTGCTCGACCTGCACGGCGCGATGGTCACGCGCAGCCACGAGGACGGCGAAGGCACGCTGCTCGCGCGCATCCGCGCCATCGATCCGAAGACGCCCATCGCCGTCGGCTACGACATGCATGCCAACGTCTACGCCGAGATGGTCGAACATGCGGACGTGGTCGCCGGCTACCAGACCTATCCGCATGTCGACATGCACGGCACCGGCTTGCGCGCCGGCAATGCGTTGATGCGCATGATCAAGGGCCAGGTCAAGCCGACCACCGCCTGGGGCCGACTGCCGATGCTGCCGCACGTGATGCGCCAGGGCACGGCCGACGAACCGAACCGCTCGCTGCAGGCACGCTGCCAGGCGATGGAAGCCGAAGGCGCGTTGTGCGCCAGCCTGTTCGTCGGCTTCCCGCATGCGGACATCTCGAACGCCGGCCTGAGTGTGGTCATCACCACCGACAACGACATGAAGCGGGCTGAAGCCTACCGCGACGAGCTGCTGAACGCGGCCTGGACACAGCGCGAAGCCTTTGTCTACAAGCTGGAGCCGCTGGAACAGTCGGTGGCGCGCGCCAAGGCCATGACCGGCGGGCCCGTGTTCCTGCTCGACCACTACGACAACGCCGCCTCGGGCGGGCCGATGGACACGACGCGCGTGCTGGCCGAAATCATGCGCCAGCAACTGGACGACGTGGCCGCCTTCGGCATCTTCGATCCCGCCGCGGTGCAGCAGTGCATCGCCGCCGGCATCGGTGCGACGCTTACCTCGAGCATCGGCGGCAAGCTGAAGATGCCGATGTGCCCCGAGCCCAGCGAGCCGCTGCAGGTCACGGGCCGCGTCAAGACCCTCTTCGACGGCAAGTACCGCGCCAAGGGTCCGATGTCCGCCGGCACGCAGCAGGACATGGGCCATGCGGTGGTGCTGGACACCGGCCGCGTCGAGATCGTGCTGTTCTCGCGCCACGTGGAACCCTTCGACATCAACACGCTGCTCGCCGTCGGCATCGACCCGCTGCAAAAGCGCTATGTGATGCTGAAGAGCCGCATCCACTGGCGCGCCGGCATGGCGCACTTGGCCAAAGCCGTGGTCGAATGCGCCGGCGTCGGCGTGTGCACTTCCGACTACAGCCAGCACGAGTTCGAACGACTACGCCGCCCGATCTATCCCTTGGACCCACAGGTGACGCGATGACCATGACGATAAAAGCCTTCCCCTTCGGCTCGGCCACCGCGCAGGCCGCTGCGCTGCGCCGCGGCCAGGTCAGCAGCGTCGAGCTGCTGAAGGCCTACCTCGAACGCGTCGACCGCTTCAACCCTGCCCTGAACGCGTTGGTCGTCGACGACCGCAAGGCGGCACTGCAGCGTGCGCGCGCCGCCGATCGCGCCTTGGCCAAAGGCGAAGTCTGGGGGCCGCTGCACGGATTGCCGATCACGGTCAAGGAATCCTTCGACCTCACCGGCCAGCCGACCACCTGGGGCAACGTGCCGCGAAAAGGCCACGTGGCCGGACAGGACGCGCTGGCGGTGCAGCGGCTGAAGGCGGCAGGCGCGGTGGTCTTCGGCAAGAGCAACGTGCCGCTGAATCTGGCCGACTTCCAGAGCTACAACGCGGTCTACGGCACCAGCAACAACCCCTGGGACCTGAGCCGCGCGCCGGGCGGCTCGTCGGGCGGCAGCGCGGCGATGGTCGCCGCGGGCTTGAGCGCGCTCGAATACGGCAGCGACATCGGCGGCAGCATCCGCAACCCCGCGGCCTACTGCGGCGTCTACGGCCACAAATCCACCTGGGGCATCGTGCCCAAGCGCGGCCACAGCCTGGCCGACAAACCCGGCGCCGAGGCCGACCTGTCGGTGATCGGCCCGCTGGCGCGCAGCGCCGCCGACCTCGCGCTGGCGCTGAAGCTGACCGTCGGCGCCGATGAGCTGAACGCGCGCGGCATGCTCTACCGCCTGCCGGCGCCGCCGAAGAGCGTCAAAGGCCTGCGCGTCGCCGTGTGGCTGGACGAGCCCGCCATCGCGCCGGTGGACGACGGCGTCAAGCAGCGCATCGAGGCGGCGGCGCGCGCGCTGGCCAAGGCCGGCGCGAAGCTGGACTACAAGGCGCGGCCGGCCTTCGACCCGCTGCACGCGCACCGCGTCTACCTGATGCTGCTGCATGCCAACATGGCGGCGCGGCGCAGCGACTTCGCCGAGCTGATCGCGGCACGCGCGCGGCTGCGCGACGACGACGCCAGCGACCACGCCATCGTGCTGCGCGCCTCCACCGCCAGCTTCAAGGAGGTGTTCGACGCCAACCAGCAGCGCGAGCAGCTACGCTGGGCCTGGCACGACTTCTTCGAGCGCTTCGACGCGATGCTGATGCCGATCACCGCCACCGCCGCGTTCCCGCACGACCAGAGCGAGCCGATGCCGGCGCGCACCATGCGCATCAACGGCGCCGAGCATCCGTACTTCGCGCAGCTGTTCTGGGCCGGTCTGGCGACCGCGCCCTTCCTGCCATCGACCGTGGCGCCGGTGGGCCTGACCGGCGAAGGCCTGCCGGCGGGCCTGCAGATCGTCGGACCGGAGTTTGCCGACCTGAGCACGATCTGGCTGGCCGGCGCGCTGGCCCGGTTGATCGGTGGCTACCAGCCGCCGCCGGGGTACTGAAATGAGGCTGCCACGCTCACTTCGTTCGCTGCCCCCAAGGGGGGCGCTCTATACCTTCGGAACGGCCGGGCGGTACTGACATGGGCGTGACCACCGAAGTCCGCGGCCGCGTGCTGCTGATCTGCCTGGACCGCGATGCCAAGCTCAACGCCATGGACCATGCGATGACGCTGGGCCTGGACGCGGCGATGAACCGGCTCGAGGACGACGACGCGCTCTGGGTCGGCGTGCTCAGCGGCCACGGCCGCGCCTTCAGCGCCGGCAGCGACCTCGCCGATCCCGACCGCAACAGCACCGAACGCGGTGGCCCCTACGGCCTGATCCGCCGCGCGCGGCGCAAGCCGCTGATTGCCGCGGTCGACGGCATCGCCTACGGCGGCGGTTTCGAGATGGTGCTGGCCTGCGACCTGGTCGTGGCCTCGACGCGTGCCCGCTTCGCGCTGCCGGAGGTCAAGCGCGGGCTGCTCGCGCTCTACGGCGGCGTGTTCCGCGCCGCACGCGCGCTGCCGCCCAACCTGGCGCGCGAACTGGTGATGACCGGCGAGCCGATCGCCGCCGAACGCGCGCATGCGCTCGGCCTCGTCAACCGGCTGTGCGCCGACGGCCAGGCCGTGGACACGGCGCTCGAGCTCGCAGCCGCGATCTGCGCCAACAGCCCGGTGGCGGTACGCGAGAGCCTGGGCGTGCTCAACCAGGCCATCGAGGCGGCCGACCAGCTGGCCTGGCAGCTCAGCGGCGAAGCGGCGGCGCGCGTGCGCACCTCCGACGACAGCCGCGAAGGCATCGCCGCCTTCCTGGACAAGCGCGCACCGGTCTGGCGCGGACGTTGACGGCGCGAATCAAGGAGGCGGCAATGGCCGAATTCCACAAGATCGTTCTCTACACCGGCGGCGACGGCCGCGCGCGCTTCCGCGAGGAGGCGGTCACGCTGGATCAGGGCACGCCGCAGACGCGGCTCTCGGCGCTGTTCGCCAGCGGCGGCTATCAGCTGCGCGAGAGCCCGGTCGGTTTTCGCAGCAGCTTCCATTGCACGCCGTCGCCGCAGTGGGTGTTCATCCTGTCGGGGCGCATGGAAATCGGCCTGCAGGACGGCAGCTCGCGCCTCTTCGATCCCGGCCAGCACTTCTATTCGGCCGACACGCTGCCCGCGGGCGCGGTTTTCGACGGCCAGCTGCACGGCCACTGCAGCAGGCAGGTCGGCGACGCACCGCTGGTGACGCTGTTCGTCAGGGGTTGACGCGAGCCGCTGCGACGGCGCGCGAGCACCTTCGCGGGCCCTCGCAGCTTCTTGGCTGCGTGGCTGCTGCGCCGGCGCGCCGGCGCGACCGCGGCGGCCGCAACGAAGCCGGCGCCGAAGTCGATGGGCCGCGCGACTAACGCGCGGCGCGCGCGCGGCGCACCAGCTTCGGCGCCGGCGCACGTCCATCGCCGAAACCGCTGGTCTGCGGCGCAGACGTGTCGACGTTGTCGGACGCGGATTCGGCTGCCAACGCAAGAGGCTGGCGCGGCCCGAGCGTACGCGCGAGCAGCCAGCTGAGCACGACGAACAACCCTAGCCCGGCGACGACGAAGGCGATCAGCAGCGCGCCGTGCACCCAAGGTTCCGTCAGCGCGACGAAGGCCACGGCCTGGGCCAGCGCGGCCAGCGCGGCGCGCAGCCGCACGGCGCTGCCGAACAGCCCGCCGAGGGCCAGCATGTAACAGGTGACGAAGCCGAACAGCGCCAGCAGCTGCATGAAACCCATGCGCTCCAGACTGTCACCGAGTTCGCCCATGTCGTGCCCGCCCTGCGCTTGGTGTTCCGCTCGACTCCCAGGCTCGCACGCCTGCGTCGGGCGCGCAACCCCGAGCCCGGCGGCCGGAGCTTGCGCCGTGAGCTAGCGCACGGGCCGGCAGCCATTGTGCATCGGCGCTGTGACGGAACGGCGACGCCGCCGCGGCGCCGCTGCCGGGTGTGACGCGCTAGTCCGAAGTTCCGCCACTGCAGTGGCGTTTTGATCGGCTGAACACCTGTGGAATCAACGTGTTGAGTGATGTTGCGTTGTTCATAATGTAGGCATGTAATTGATTTGTTTTTAATTTGCAATTGACATACATTTGTAGGCATGCATATCCATGTCGTTCCGAACCGCGGCTCGCCGCCTACGGTGCTGCTGCGCGAGTCCTACCGCGAGGGCTCGAAGGTGCGCAAGCGCACGCTGGCCAACCTGTCGAGCTTGTCCAGTGCGCAGATCGATGCCATCCGCTCCACCCTTCTGGGCCAGCCCTTGCAGCCGGCGGCGCAGGCACGCGCGCAGCCCCTCGCGCAGCCCTTCGAGGTCATCGCCTCGCCTGCGCATGGCCATGTGCAGGCCGTCGCCCTGGCGCTGCAACGCCTGGGCATGGCCGGCTTGTTGGCATCCAAGCCTTGCCGCGAGCGCGAGCTGGTGCTGGCGATGCTGGGCGCGCGCATCCTGGCGCCCCATACCAAGCTGGCCACCACGCGCTGGTGGCACACGACCACGCTGGCCGAGGAGTTCGGTGTGGCCGATGCCGACGAGGATGACCTGTACGCGGCGATGGACTGGCTGCTCGCGCGCCAGGACGCCATCCAGGGCAAGCTCGCCGCGCGCCACCTCAGCGAGGGCGGCCTGGTGCTGTACGACCTGTCCTCCAGCTACTTCGAAGGCACCACCTGCCCACTGGCCAAGCTGGGCCACAACCGCGACGGCAAGTCCGGGCTGCTGCAGGTCAACTACGGCTTGCTCACCGATGCGCGCGGCTGCCCGGTGGCCGTGTCGGTGTACGAGGGCAATGTCAGCGACAGCAAGACCTTGATGCCCGAGGTCAAGCGGCTGCGCGAAAACTTCGGCATCGAGCGCTTCGTGCTGGTGGGCGACCGCGGCATGATCGGCAGCAAGGCCATCGCCGAGCTGCGCGACAACGACGGCATCGGCTGGATCACCGCGCTGAAAAGCGTGTCGATCCGCGCGCTGGTCGAGCAAGGCCAGTTGCAGCTGGGTCTGTTCGACGAACGCAATCTCGTCGAGCTGAGTTCACCGCAGTACCCCGGCGAGCGGCTGGTGGCGTGCCGCAATCCCGAGCTTGCCAAGCTGCGTGCGCACAAGCGCGCCGAGTTGCTCGCGGCCACTGAAGCCGGCCTGGACAAGATCAAGGCCCGCGTGGACGCGGGCCGGCTCGTGGGCAGCGACGAGATCGGCGTGCGGGTGGGCAAGCTCATCAACCGCTACAAGGTGGCCAAGCACTTCGAGCTGAGCATCGCCGACCACGCGTTCAGCTACGCGCGCAAGCTCGACGCCATCGCCGCTGAAGGCGCGTTGGACGGCATCTACATCATCCGCACCTCGGTACCCGCGGCCCAGATGGACGCGCCGTCCTGCGTGCGCAACTACAAGTCGCTGGCCCAGGTCGAGCGTGCGTTCCGCTCGCTCAAGACGGTGGACCTGAAGGTGCGCCCGATCCACCACCGCAATGCCGATCGCGTGCGTGCGCACATCCTGTTGTGCATGCTGGCGTTCTATGTCGAGTGGCATATGCGCGAGGCCTGGCGTGAACTGATGTTCGCCGACACCGACCAGGCGGCCAAGGCCGTGCGCGATCCAGTGGCACCGGCCGAACGCTCCCGCGCCGCGCAGGCCAAGGCAGCCAGCCGCACGCTGCCCGACGGCACGCCTGCGCACAGCTTCTCGACCTTGCTTGCAGACCTCGCCGGCATCGTGCGCAATACCTGCCGCACACCCCATGCCGGGCCCGAGGCGCGAACCTTCCACGTCCTCACCACTCCCAGCGCGAAGCAGCAGCGCGCCTTCGAGTTGCTCCAGAAAATCCAGTTGTAGGCAGCAGCGCGAACCCCGCCGTCACCCCAACTGGCTGTCGCTTATGGATAAATGCGGGCAGCGACTGGTGGAACTTCGGGCTAGTGCAACGGCACGCCGGTCTTGGTCTGCAGTTCCTCGCGCGTCACGCCGGGCGCCATCTCCACGACCCTCAGACCGTGAGGCGTGACGTCGAGCACGGCCAGGTCGGTGATGATGCGGTCGACCACGCCGACACCGGTCAGCGGCAGCGTGCACTTGGGCAGGATCTTCAGGTCGAAGCCGCCGTCCTTCTTCCTGGCCACGTGCTCCATCAGCACGACCACGTTCTTCACGCCGCCGACCAGGTCCATCGCGCCGCCCATGCCCTTGACCATCTTGCCGGGGATCATCCAGTTGGCCAGGTCGCCGTGTTCGCTGACCTGCATCGCGCCCAGGATCGACAGGTTGATCTTGCCGCCGCGGATCATCGCGAAGCTGTCGTGGCTGCCGAAGATGCTGCTGCCCGGCAGCGTGGTCACGGTCTGCTTGCCGGCGTTGATCAGGTCGGCATCGACCTCGCTGTCGTCGGGGAAGGGGCCGATGCCGAGCATGCCGTTCTCGCTCTGCAGCCAGACCTCGATGTCGGGCGCCACGAAGTTGGCCACCAGCGTCGGCAACCCGATGCCCAGGTTGACGTAGAAGCCGTCCTGCAGTTCCTTGGCCGCGCGCGCGGCCATCTGATCGTGGGTCCAGGGCATGTCAAGCCTCCTGCCGAGCCGCCTCAAAGGCGGCTTGCGCCCCCTTGGGGGGCAGTGAACGAAGTGAGCGTGGGGGCATCATATTCATCCCTTCGGGTTTTGCTTGGTGGTGCGCTTCTCGATGCGCTTCTCGGGCGTCGCGTTCAGCACCAGCCGATGCACGTAGATGCCGGGCAGGTGGATCGCATCCGGGTCCAGGCTGCCGGTGGGCACGATCTGCTCGACCTCGACCACGCTCACCTTGCCGGCCATGATCACCGCCGGATTGAAGTTGCGCGCGGTGCGGCGGAAGATCAGGTTGCCGGACTCATCCGCCTTCCAGGCCTTGCCCAGCGACACGTCCGGCACCAGGCTGCGTTCCATCACGTAGGTGTGGCCGTCGAAGTCGCGCGTTTCCTTGCCTTCGGCGACCAGCGTGCCGACGCCGGTGCGCGTGAAGAAGGCCGGGATGCCGGCGCCGCCGGCGCGCAGCTTCTCGGCCAGCGTGCCCTGCGGCGTGAA
>DAIMFR010000052.1:0-34792 GCA_036724445.1 Rubrivivax sp.
CGCGGTTGTTGGTGGGGATGCGCGGGTCGGCGCTGATGATGGCGTTGATCTCCGCGGGGTCGTGCAGCGGCTCGACGACCTCGGCCACGTCGCGGCGCTGGCGTGGCACGTCGCCGAGGTGGGCCACGACGTCGCGCAGGATCGCGATCGCATGCGCGTCGCTCTCGGCCCGGCGGTCGGTATTGCCGTCCTCACGGTTGGCGCGGTCGGCATCGGCGGGCACCGGCACCGCGTGGCTGCCGAAGGCCAGTGCGCCCTGGTCGCGCACGACGACCACCTCGTCGCACACCGCCGGCACGAAGGCGCCGCTGTCGGCGGCCGGGCCGTGCACACTGGCGATCTGGGCGATGCCCTCGCGCGACATGCGAAGCTGGTTGTACAGGATCGAGCCGAACTGGCCGTCGTCGGCGAACACGGCAGGCTGGCCGCCAACCTTGCCCAAGACCTGGCGCCCGCCCGACTGCACCATCGTCAGGCAGGGCAGGCGGTGCATCCAGGCGAAGCGCAGCGCCCGCACATGCTTCTTGCTGGTGATGGCGTTGTAGGTGCCGTCATGCACCGCGGCGTCGTTGGCGATCACCATGCAGGGCCGGCCCGACACCATGCCCACGCCGGCCACGATGCCGGCGCCCGGCGTGATGTCGCCGTGCAGGCCTTCGCCGGCCAACTGGCACAGCTCAAGGAAGGGCGAACCCGGGTCGAGCAGCGCGCTGACGCGCTCGCGCACCAGCAACTGGCCGGCTTCGCGCAGCGCGGCACGGGCCGCTTCGCTGCCGGCGGCCACCGCGGCGGCGCGGCGCGAGCGCAGATCGGCCACGCGGCTTTCGTAGAACTCGCGGTTGGCGCGCAACTCTTCGGGGCTGGCCGACAGGGCCGACTTGACGACGCTCATCGCGCGCTCCCGCCAGCGCGCTGCCGGCCTGTTGCGGGCCGGGCCGCGGGGTTCGGGGATTTCATCGTAAGGGGTGTTGCGTGGATTGCAGAGGGTGCAGCAAGGCCGGTAAGATAACAAACATTCGTTAGGCTGCCAATCCCTGCCGCCCCATGGGCGACTCACCACACGCCATGCATCCGATCCAATCCGACATCGCCACCGACAGTGCCGACTTCCAGCGCCAGCGCGACGCCTTCCTATCGCGTATGGCGGCGCTGCAGCCGCGCCGCGACGAGGCCACGCTGGGCGGCAACGAGAAGTCGCGCAAGCTGCACAAGAGCCGCGGCCAGATGCTGCCCCGTGAGCGCATCGCGGCCCTGCTCGACCCGGGCTCGCCCTTCCTCGAGATCGGCCACCTCGCCGGCGCCGACCTGTACGACGGCGTGCCGCCGGGGGCTACCATGATCACCGGCGTCGGCCAGGTCAGCGGCCGCGCCTGCATGCTGATCGTCAACGACGCCACCGTGAAGGGCGGCACCATGTACGGCATGACGACCAAGCGCCATACCCGGGCGCAGTTGTTCGCCTGGCAGCACCGTCTGCCCTGCATCACCATGGTGCAGTCCGGCGGCGGCTTCCTGCCCGACCTGGCCAACATCTTTCCTGACGAAGGCATGGCCGGCTCGATCATGTACAACCAGGTGAAGATGTCGGCCGAAGGCATCGCGCAGATCGCGCTGGTGCACGGCCCGTCCACCGCCGGCGGGGCCTACATCCCGGCGCTGTGCGACGAGGTGGTCATCATCCGCAACCAGGGTGCGATGTTCCTCGGCAGCCCGCAGCTGGTGTTCGCCGCCACCGGCGAGGTGGTCGACATCGAACCGCTGGGCGGCGCCGAGATGCACAGCCGGCTCAGCGGCGTCACCGACCACATGGCCGAAGACGATGCGCATGCCTTGCAAATCACGCGCAACATCGTCGCCCATCTCGGCGAGGCGCCGCGCCTGCGCTGGACGCGCAGCGCCGTCGAGGCGCCCCGCTACGACCCGCATGAATTGCTCGGCCTGGCGCCCACGGGCGACCATGCCGGCGACTGCCGCGAGATCATCGCCCGCCTGGCCGACGACAGCCGCTTCCAGGAGTTCAAGCAACTGCACGGCGAGACCCTGGTCTGCGGCTTCGCCCGCATCGAGGGCTTCGAGGTCGGCATCCTGGCCGGCAACGGCCTGCTCACCTCGCAGGCCTCGGCCAAGGGCGCGCACTTCGTCGAGCTGTGCTGCCAGCGCGACATCCCGCTGCTGTTCCTGGTCGACTCGCCGGGCTTCGCCGACAGCGACCAGGGCGACCAGCGCGGCATCGGCAAGCACGGCGCCAAGCTGCTCAACGCCGTGGCCAACGCCGACGTGCCCAAGTTCACCCTCATCGTCGGCGAAGCCTACGGCGCGGCCTACCACGCGCTGTGCGGTCGTGCCTTCAAGCCCAACGCGCTGCTGATGTGGCCCAACGCCCGCGCCGCCGCCTCGCGCGACGCCAGCGACGACGTGGCCGGCGCGCTGAACTGGGCCCGCCATCTGTGGTGCGACATGGTCATCGACCCGGCCGAGACCCGCCCCGTCCTCGCCCAGTTGCTCGACGTGGCCGGCCGGACGCCCGCCAAACCCACCGAGTTCGCCGTCTTCCGCATGTAGCGTCCGCGCCCATGAGCCCGATGTCGTCCGCGGTCGCCACCGACACGGTGGCGTTCCAGCGCCGGCGCGACGCCTGCCTGTCGATGATGGCGGCCCTGCAGGCGCGGCGCGAGGAAGCCTCGGTCGGCGGCAACGAAAAGGCGCGCAGGCTGCACAAGAGCCGCGGCCAGATGCTGCCGCGCGAACGCATCACCGCCCTGCTCGACCAGGGCTCGCCGTTCCTGGAAATCGGCCAGCTCACCGCAGCCGATCTCTACGAGGGCGTGCCGCCGGGTGCGACCATCATCACCGGCGTCGGCCAGGTCTGCGGCCGGGCCTGCATGTTGATCGTCAACGACCCGACGGTGAAGGGCGGCACCATGTTCGGCATGACGACCAAGCGCCACGTGCGCGCACAGTTGTTCGCCTGGCAGCACCGCCTGCCCTGCATCACCATGGTCCAGTCCGGCGGCGCCTTCCTGCCCGACCTCGAGAACATCTTCCCCGACGAAGGGCAAGGCGGCTCGGTCATGTACAACCAGGTCAAGATGTCGTCCGAGGGCATCGCGCAGATTGCGCTGGTGTTCGGGCCCTCGACCGCCGGCGGCGCCTACATCCCGGCGCTGTGCGACGAAGTGGTCATCATCCGCAACCGCGGCGCGATGTTCCTCGGCAGCCCGCAACTGGTGTTCGCGGCCACCGGCGAGGTGGTCGACATCGAGCCGCTGGGCGGCGCCGAGATGCACAGCCGGGTGAGCGGCGTCACCGACCACCTGGCCGAGGACGACGCCCATGCGCTGCAGATCACGCGCCAGATCGTCGCGCACCTCGGCGAGCCGCCTGGGCTGCGCTGGACACCGGCCCCGGTCGAGCCGCCGCAGTACGACCCGCAGGAACTCACCGGGCTGGTGCGCATCGGCGACCAGCCCGGCGTCGATGGCCGCGAGATCATTGCCCGTCTGGTGGACGGCAGCCGGTTCCAGGAGTTCAAGCAACTGCACGGCGAGACCCTGGTCTGCGGCTTCGCCCGCATCGAGGGCTTCGAGGTCGGCATCCTGGCCGGCAACGGCCTGCTCACCTCGCAGGCCTCGGCCAAGGGCGCGCACTTCGTCGAGCTGTGCTGCCAGCGCGACATCCCGCTGCTGTTCCTGGTCGACTCGCCGGGCTTCGCCGACAGCGACCAGGGCGACCAGCGCGGCATCGGCAAGCACGGCGCCAAGCTGCTCAACGCCGTGGCCAACGCCGACGTGCCCAAGTTCACCCTCATCGTCGGCCAAGCCTCCGGCGCGGCCTACCACGCGCTGTGCGGCCGTGCCTTCAAGCCCAACGCGCTGCTGATGTGGCCCAACGCCCGCGCTGCCGCCTCGCGCGATGCCAGCGACGACGTGGCCGGCGCACTGAACTGGGCCCGCCAGCTCTGGTGCGACATGATCATCGAGCCGGCGCAGACGCGCCCCGTGCTCGCCCAACTGCTCGACGTAGCTGGCCGGACGCCCGCCCAACCCACCGAGTTCGCCGTGTTCCGCATGTAGCGCTCTCAGACGAAGGCGCCGCTTTCGTCACGGCGACCCCGCGCACCGAGAAATTCGATCATCAGCCGGTTGACTTCGTCCGGCGCCTCGAACGCCACCCAGTGGCTGGCGCCGGGAACCATGCGGCAGGTGATGCGCGGCGCGGTGCCTTCCAGATAGGCGGCGCGCGACGCGGCATCGGGTTGCGGCAGCGGATCGCGCTCGGGCAGGATGGCCAGCACCGGGCAACGGGTCTGGCGCAGGCTCGGACCCAGCGTGTCGCGGTAGCCGAGGAAACGCGACCTGAACCTCGTCAGCGAATGGTTGCGGCGCTGCATCGCGACGGTGAGATCGTCGATGCGCTTGGGGTCGCCGATCATCATCAGCTCGAGATTGCGGCGGTGCACGGCGTTGATCTCGGCCTCGCTGGCGCCCGCCGGCACCGGGCG
Organism: Rubrivivax sp.; assembly: GCA_036724445.1. Taxonomy (GTDB): domain Bacteria; phylum Pseudomonadota; class Gammaproteobacteria; order Burkholderiales; family Burkholderiaceae_C; genus Rubrivivax. Next base: position 4,502 of record DAIMFR010000052.1, read on the forward strand.
CAAGGCTGGCCGCGACCAGCTGCCCGGTGGAAATCCGCCCGGTGCGAGCAGGCAGATGCCGGCCACGCGCTCGGGCAGGCGCGCCGCCAGCCAGGCCGTCATCACGCCGCCGTAAGAAAAGCCCGCCACCAGGAAGGGCGCGTCGGCCGGCACCAGGCCGCCCACCACGGCGGCCAGCAGGAACTCGCCGTAGCCATCGAGATCGGAATCGTCCGGCACGTCGAGCGACTCACCCATGCCGGGCAGGTCAGGCAGCACCAGGCGGAAGTGCTGCGACAGCACCCGGATGTTGCTCACCCAGTGCGTCCACGAGCCGGTGCCGCCATGCAGCAGGATCAGCGTCGGCCCCTGGCCGACCTCGCGGGCCACCACGCCGGCGACGGTCCGGGTCTGGAACTCGAGGTCCGGGAACAGCGCTTCGGGCGTGATCTCCGGTAGCGGCTGCGTCAAAGGGTGGACTCCGTTCCCAGGATGTTCGTGATCTGGCTGGACAACACGCCGCCGTTGCCGTGGCACAGCGCCAGTTCGGCGCCGGCCACCTGGCGCGCGCCGGCTTCGCCGCGCAACTGCTGCACCGCCTCCACCAGCGTGAACATGCCGTACATACCGGGGTGCACGCAGGACAGGCCACCGCCGTTGGTATTGACCGGCAGCACGCCACCGGGTGCGATGGCCCCGCTGGCCACGAAGGCACCGCCCTCGCCCTTCTTGCAGAAGCCCAGGTCTTCGAGGAACAGGATGGTGTTGATCGTGAAGGCGTCGTAGAGCTCGACCAAGTCCATGTCACGCGGCGCCAGGCCGGCCATCTCGAAGGCGCGCCGGCCGGAATCGATGGCCGCGGTCTGCGTCAGGTCGGCCATCGCGACGATGTTCATGTGCGTCGTGGCCGCCGCCGCGCCGAGCAGGTAGACCGGCTTCTTGGGCAGGTCGCGGGCGCGTGCGGCCGTGGTCATCACCAGGGCTGCGCCGCCGTCGGTGACGAGGCAGCAGTCGCGCACCGTCAGCGGGCTGGACACCATGCGCGACGCCAGCACGTCGGCCACGCTCAGCGGCCCGCGCATGAAGGCCTGCGGGTTGAGGTTGGCCCAGGCGCGCGCCGCCACGGCCACTGCCGCGAGTTGCTCGCGCGTGGTGCCGTACTGGTGCATGTGGCGCGAGGCCGCCAGCGCGTACGAAGTGGCCGGGAAGATCGGCGCATACGGCGCTTCGTAGATGAACGGCTTCACCGATGAGATCAGCTTGCCCGACGAGGTGCGCTGATTGCTGCCGTAGAAGATGAGCGCGGTCTCGCATAGGCCCTCCTTGAGCGCCATCGCCGCCATCTGCGTGTATGACAGGAAGGTCGAACCGCCGGTGCGGTTGTTGTCGGTGAACTTGGGCTGCAGGCCCAGCATCTCGGAAATCAGCAAGCCCGACAGCGGGTTGGCGTTGCCGGGCAGCGAGCCGAACACGGCATCGACGTGGCGCGTGGTGAGCCCTGCTTCGGCCAACGCCTTGACGCTGGCCTCGACTGCGATGTCTTCCGAGCTGCGGCCCGGCGCCTCGCCCAGGCCGGCCAGCGCCGCACCGACGATCGCGGCCTGGCCGCGCAGGCCGTGCTTCGCGCCGGCGCTCATGCTGCGCCCCCGGGGGCGGCATCGAAGACGACGCAGGCTGTGCCATCCGCGCCGGTGGCCACGCGCGCCTGCACCGCCATGCCGATGCGCACCGCGTCGTTGGCCACGCCGTCGACGCTCGCCATCATGCGCGGCCCTTCGCTCAGGTCGACCAGCACCACGTTGTAGGGCCCGCCCTTCTGAGCGCTGCGGTTGACGATGCTGACGGCGTAGACCGTGCCACGGCCGCTGGGGGCCACCCAGTCGAGCTCGACGCTGCCGCAGTGGCTGCAGACCAGGCGCGGGTAGAACACATGCCGGCTGCAGGCGCGGCAGTGCTGGATGCGGAACGCGTTGGCGGCCAGGTGCTGCGCGTACACCGCGTCGGGGCCGGGCCCCTGGGTCCAGCCGGAAACGGTCGTGGCTTCGCTCATCGCATGGTTCTCCTCGGAATCGGTATTCAGTGGCGTTCGATGTTCAGCGCGCGCACGGACCCCATGCCGAATCAGCCCGGCAGTTCAAGCACGCCCTTGGCCAGGATGTTGCGCTGGATCTCGTTGCTGCCGCCGTAGATGCTGGCCGGCCGCGCCGAGAAGAAGACGTTGGCCGGGTGCAGCGCGCCGCCGGCCAAGGCCAGCGACTGGTCGCTGACGCCGCTCTCGCCGGCGGTCTCGAGCATCAGGTCGGCCACGCGCTGCTGCGTCTCGGTGACCCAGATCTTCAGCATCGAGACCTCGGGACCCAGGTCGCGGCCGCGGCGCAGCACGTCGACGCAGCGCACGAACAGCGCGTCGAGGTCGTCGACGTCGAGCCGCAGTTCGTCGTGGCGGGCGCGCCAGGCGGCGTCGTCGTCCAGCCCGTTGGCGCGCGCCAGTTCGCGCAGCCGCAGCAGCGGCGCACGCGCGCCGCGCGGGTTGCCGATCATGATGCGCTCGGAGCCGAGCAGCGACTTGGCCATCGTCCAGCCCTGGTTGAGCCCACCCACCAGGTTGGCGCGCGGCACGCGCACGTCGTCGAAGAAGACTTCGCAGAACTCGGCGCCGCCGCTGAGGTTGCGGATGCGCTTGACGGTGATGCCCGGGCTGCGCATGTCGGCCAGCAGGAAGCTGATGCCTTGCTGCTTCTTGGCCTGGGGGTCCGTGCGCACCAGCAGGAAGACCATGTCGGCCTCGTGCGCGAACGAGGTCCAGATCTTCTGGCCGTTGACGATGAAGTCGTCGCCGTCGGCCACCGCCGAGGTGCGCAGGTTGGCCAGGTCGGATCCGGCCGAGGGCTCGGAATAGCCTTGGCACCAGCGCACTTCGCCGGACAGGATGCGCGGCAGGATCTCGCGCTTCTGCGCTTCGGTGCCGTAGCGGATGATCAGCGGGCCGAGCATCACCACCGCCATGTTGGGCGCGATCTGGATGCCGTGGCGGTCGAATTCCGACTGCAGCGCCACCTGCTCGTAGGCGCCCAGGCCCATGCCGCCGTACTCCTTCGGCCAGTTGGGCGCGGCCCAGCCGCGGGCGTTGAGCTTGAGGTGCCACTCGCGTGTGTCGCGCAGGCTCAGCCGGCTGGGCGGAAAGCGCCACGCCGGCGGGAAGTTGTCGGCCAACCAGCGCCGCAACTCGTCGCGCCGGATCGGCTGCTCGCCGCCGACGACCAACTCGGGCGCGGCCTCATCGCCGCCGGCCGGTGCCAGGTCGTTGTAGCGCCGCCGGTGCCAGGCCGCGGTGCCCAGCCAGGCGGCGCCGACCATGGCCTTCTTCAGGTACAGGCCGATGGCGCATTCGTCGGTGTAGCCGATGCCGCCGTGCAGCTGGATGCAGCCCTTGGTGACCTCCAGCGCCGCGGCCGAAGCGCGCGCCTTGGCCTGGCTGGCGGCGGCAGCCAGCCGGCCAGCATCAGTGCCCTGGGCATCGGCCAGCGCGGCCGACTGCGCCACCACGGCGCGCGTCAGCTCGACCTGGATCAGCAGGTTCGCCGCACGGTGCTGCAGCGCCTGGAAGCTGCCGACCGGGCGGCCGAACTGCTCGCGCACGGCGATGTACTGCACGCTGCTGTCCAGCGCACGCCCCATCACGCCCAGCAGTTCGGCGGCGGCGGCGATGCGCGCCAGATCGAGCGCGCGCTGCAGCACGGCGTCGGCCCGCGGCGCATCGGCGACGAGTTGCGCCGCGCCCGCTTCGACGCCCTTGAATTGCAGCTCGCCCCAGAAGCCACCGTCGACGCGCGCCAGCGTGCCCAGCGTCAGCCCGGCCTGGCCGGCCTCGACCAGCAGCAGCACCGGCCCCTGCGGCGCGAGCGCCGAAACGACGAAGGCCCCGGCGCCTTCGGCCGCGGCCACGAAGCGTTTGGCACCGTCGAGCACGAAGCCGTCGCCGCGCGGCGTGGCGCGAAGGCTTGCGGGCCGCAGGGACTGCTCGTGCTCGCGTTCCTGCCAGGCCAGCGCGAGCGTTAGTTCGCCTCGCGCCAGCGCCGGCAGCCAGCGCCCGCGCAGCGCCTCGTTGTCGCCATGCAGCAGCGCCCAGGCCGGCAGCAGCGCACCGCCGACCAGCGGCTCGGGCGCCAGCGCACGCCCGCATTGCTCGAGCAGCAGCGCGGCCTGCGCCAGGCCGCAGCCGCTGCCGCCATAGGCCTCCGGCAGGCACAGGCCCGTCCAGCCCAGCGCAGCCATCTTGCGCCAGCGCGCGCGGTCGTAACCCGGCGCGCGGCCACGCCAGTCGCGCAGTGGCCGGCCCTCTTCGTCGCTGGCGAAGAAATCCGCACCGGCGTCGCGCAGCATGCGCTGCTCGTCGCCGAGGTCGTCGAGCTTGCCGGCCAGGTCGATCATCGTGCCACCCCCGTCACATCGTGAGCACGAGGCGCCCGCAGGCCTCGCGCGATTCCATCATCTGGTGCGCGCGCGCCGCTTCGGCCAGCGGCAGGCTGCCGCCGACCACCGGCCGCAGCCGCCCCAGCCGCACCAGCTCGAGCAGGGTCTCGACCTCGGCCAGCGTGACGCCGTCGGTGCCCAGGAAGGACATCTCCTTGAGGATGGCGTGCGCCGGGCGGAGCGACACCGGCGCGGCGTTCAGGTTGCCGACGAAGACATGGCGCGCGCCCAGCGCCATGGCCTTCAGCGCCGCGGCCCAGGCCATCTGGCCGACGATGTTGATGACCACGTCGACGCCCGTACCGCCGGTCAACGCACGCGCCTGGGCGGCGAAGTCGAGGTCGGGGCTGACGATGACGTCGTCGGCGCCATGCTCGACCAGGAAGGCACGCTTGGCCTCCGAGGTGGTGACGGCGATGGTGCGTGCCCCCAGCATGCGCGCCACCTGCACCGCATGGATGCCCACGCCGCCGCTGGCGCCGGTGATCAACACCGCTTCCCCCGGTTGCACCGCCGCCACTTTCTGCAAGCCGTGGTAGGCCGTGCCCAGCGCGCAAGGCACCACCGCCGCCTGCTCGTAGCTCACGCCGGCGGGGATGTGCACCAAGGCGCTGGCCGGCACCGCCACGTACTCGGCGTAGCCGCCGGGCGTGGCCTCGCCGAACAGCCCGGAGCCGTTCTCGCACAGGTGGTCGCGGGCGCGCACGCAATGGCGGCAATGGCCGCAGTGGTCCTTCATCAGGATGGCCACGCGGTCACCGGCCGCAAAGCCCGCGGCGCGCCGGCCCAGCGCGGCCACCTCGCCGGCCATCTCGTGGCCGATGACACCCGGCAGCGCGGTGCGCGGAAAGTGGCCCTGGCGCGCCATCACGTCGTGGTAACAGACGCCGCTGGCGCGCAGCTGCACCAGCACTTCGCCGTCCCGCGGCACGGGCACGGGCAGCTCGACGGCGGCGAACTGCTCCGGCCCACCGTAGCCTTGAAGGACGATGGCCTGCATGGTGGATGTCAGGTGGTTCACGGCTGGCGCTCCGGCGGTCTCTGTGGCATTGTGCAAGTCTAACAAACGGCCGTTCGGTCCACCAATCAGCGAAGAAGCGAGCGAACGAGCGGCCGGCCATGCCGGCCCGGCCTCAACACAGGAGATCACAGCATGTTCAACGGCAAAGCACTCGACAACAAGGTCGCCATCGTCACGGGCGCCGGCCAGGGCATCGGCGCGGCGGTGGCACGGGCCTACGCGGCGCAGGGCGCCAAGGTGGCGGTGGTCGACTGGAACCTGGAGACCGCCGAGCAGGTGGCGCAGTCGATCCGCGCCGCCGGCGGCCAGGCCGTGGCGCTGAAGTGCGACGTGGCCGACCGCGCCGGCGTGGACGCGATGGTCGCCGCGACGGTGGCGAAATTCGGCCCGGTGGACGTGCTGGTCAACAACGCCGGCATCACGCGCACGGCCATGCTGCACAAGATGACGCCGCACCAGTGGGACCAGGTGCTGGCCGTGCACCTGAGCGGCAGCTTCAACTGCCTGCAGGCGGTGGTGGGCAGCATGATGGAGCGCCAGCGCGGCTGGATCATCAACACCATCTCCACCGCCGGCATCCTGGGCACCATCGGCCAGATCAACTACGGCTCGGCCAAGGCCGGCCTGATCGGCTTCACCAAGTCGGCGGCACGCGAGCTGGCGCGCTACAACATCATCGTCAACTGCGTGGCGCCGGGTGCGTCCACGCCGATGACCGAGACCATCCGCACCGACGAGCGCTTCAAGCAGCGCACGCTCGATCGCATCCCGCTCGGCCGCTGGGCCGAGCCCGAAGAGATCGCGCCAGTGTGGGTGTTTCTGGCCTCGGAGGGTGCGAGCTACGTCACCGGCCAGCTCATCGGTGCCGACGGCGGCATGTCGATCCACTGACGCCGGCCATGGGCAGCCCCATCGAGGCCCCCCGAGGGTCCTTGCACCCACTGTTCCAGCCGCGCGCCATCGCGGTCTACGGCGCATCGTCAGACCCCACCAAGATCGGCGGACGGCCGCTCGACTTCCTGAAGGGCAGCGGCTTCGACGGGCCGCTCTACCCCATCAACCCCAAGGCGGCCGTGATCCAGGGCCTGCCGTCGTTTGCCACCGTGTCGGCGGTGCCCGGCCCGGTGGACCTGGCCATCGTCGCGGTGCCCGCGCCGGCGGTGCTGGCAGCGCTGGAGGACTGCGCCGCCAAGGGCGTGGGCGCGGCGGTGGTGCTGAGCTCGGGCTTTGCCGAAGTCGGCGGTGCAGGTGCCGAGTGGCAGCAGGGCATCAGCGCGCTGGCGCGGCGCAGCGGCATGCGCGTCGTCGGCCCCAACTGCATGGGCGTGATCAACGTCAGGCGCCGCATCCTGGGCACCTTCACGCCCAGCGCCGCGGGCTTCGGGCTGGTGCCAGGCCGCATCAGCCTGGTCAGCCAGAGCGGTGCTTTCGGCGGCTATTGCCTGTCGCTGATCCGCCAGCGCGGCCTGGGCCTGAACCTGTGGGTCACCACCGGCAACCAGAGCGATGTCGACTTCGCGGACTGCGTCAGCCATTTCGCGCAGGACGAGGGCACCCAGGTCATCGTCGGCTACATCGAGGCCGCCACCGACAAGGCCCGGCTGATCGCCGCGCTGGAACTGGCGCGCGACAACGGCAAGCGCATCGTCGTCATGAAGGTCGGCAGCTCGGAAGCCGGTGCGCAGGCGGCGGCGTCGCACACCGCCTCGCTGGCCGGGTCGGACCAGGTCTACGACGGGCTGTTCAGGCAGTACGGCGTGTATCGCGCGCGCAGCATCGACGAACTCTTCGACGTCGCCTATGCCTGCTCGCTGCCCACGCCGGCACCGAAGGGCCGCCGCCTGGGGCTGCTGACCGTATCGGGCGGCGTCGGCGCGCTGATGGCCGACGTGGCCGCCGAGTGCGGGCTCGACGTGGCGCCGATGCCCGAGGACGCGCAGCGTCGCCTGAAGGAGATCCTGCCCTTCTGCGGCCCGCGCAACCCGGTCGACATGACGGCCCAACTGGTCAACGACCTGACGCTGTTCGAGAAGAATTTCGTGCTCATGCTCGAAGAAGGCGGCTACGACCTGATCGTCGCCTTCCTGTCCAGCGTCGGCCAGGTGCTCGATCTGAGCAGCGCGCTGCTGCTGCAGTTGCAGAAGGTGCTGGCCCGCTTCCCCGACCGCACGGTGATCGTGTCGATGCTGGCCTCGCCGGAGGTGCGCAAGGTCTACGAAGCCGCCGGGGTGATGCTGTTCGACGAACCCACGCGCGCGGTGCGCGCCGCGCGGGCGCTGGTGTACTTCGCGCAGGAAGCGCAACGCGCCCGCACGCGCGCCGCGCCACCGCATCTGCCGGCGGCGGCGTTGGCACCGCCGCGGCATGCCGTCAACGAGGCCGAGGCCAAGGCCGTGCTGGCCAGCGCCGGCATCCCGGTGGTGCGCGAACTCGTCGCCGCGACCGCGGACGCTGCCGCGCGCGGCGCCGCCGAGATCGGCTATCCGGTGGTGCTGAAGATCGCCTCGGCCGACATCGCGCACAAGAGCGAGATCGGTGGCGTGATCGTCGGCCTGCAGGACGAGGCCCAGGTGCGCGCGGCTTTCGGCACGCTGCTGCAACGCGCGAAGACCCATGCGCCGCAGGCGCGGATCGACGGCGTGGTCGTCGCCCAGATGGCCGGCAAGGGCGTCGAGACCATCCTCGGCGTGGTGCGCGACCCGGTGTTCGGCGCGGTCGTCATGTTCGGCCTGGGCGGCGTGTTCGTCGAAGCCTTCAAGGACGTCGCCTTCCGCGTCGCGCCCTTCGGCGTCGACGAGGCGCGCGCGATGATCGACGAGGTCAAGGGTCGCATCCTGCTGACCGGCCTGCGCGGCCAGCCGCCTGCGGACGAAGACGCGCTCGCCACCGCGATTGCCGCGCTGTCGGTCTACGCCGCGCGGCACGAGGCCGCGATCGAGAGCATCGACATCAACCCCTTCGTCGTGCTGCCGCGCGGCCAGGGCGCGCTCGCGCTCGACGCGCTGATCGTGCCGAGCGCCGGGCGCTGACCGGCGCCGTCAGACCAGGTCGTCGACCCGGCCGCGGCGCATCATCAGCTTCTCGCTGAACTCGAACACCTGCTCGGCGCGCTGGTTGAACACGCGCACGCGGCCGCTCATCACGCCGCGCTTGCCGTCCGACAGGTTCTTCTTGCCCTCGACCGTGATCTCGGCGCGCAGCGTGTCGCCGGGGCGCACCGGCACCGTGAACTTGAAGTCGGTCAGCTCGAGCGCGGCGATCGTGGCCGGGCCGAGGATCTCCTCCATCATCCCGGCGGCGATGCTGGCCGTCAGCAGGCCCGGGCAGATGCGGCCGCCGAACTCGGTGTGCTTCTTGGCAAACTCTTCGTTGATGAAGATCGGCAGCTTCAGGCCGGCCAGGCAGGTGAAATTGACGATGTCGGTCTCGGTCACGGTGCGGCCGTAACTCTTGAAGACGTCGCCGGGGTTGAGGTCGTCGAGCGAGCGGTTGGACATGGTGTGGCCTTGGTTCGGGTTGCGCCGGAGTGTTCAAACTAACAGTTGGCAGGATACTCTCTCCGGTGCATGATGCACCAGCCCGCCGGGCCTGATCGTGTTCACCGGGGCCGGGCTCCGGCCCCGCCTCACGCCACTGCCGCATGCTGTTCCTCCGACCCGATTTTGAACTTCCTTGCGTGGGCGCCAGCACCGCCGGCCTGCGCAGTGCCGTGCGCGCCTTCGTCGCTGACGAGATCGCCAGCGGCCGCATCACGCCGCGGTGCAACTCGTGGACCGAGAGCCTTGCCTCGGACTTCAGCCGCCGTCTGGGTGAACGCGGCTGGATCGGCTACCACTGGCCCACCCAGTACGGCGGGCGCGGCGGCAGTGCCTTCGACACGCTCACGATCAACGAGGAACTGCTCGCCGCCGGCGCGCCTGTGGGTGCGCACTGGATCGCGGCGCGCCAGAGCGCCCCGCTGCTGATGCGCTTCGGCAACGAGGCGCAGCGCCAGGAATTCCTGCCGCGCATCGCCGCCGGCAGCACCTACTTCGCCATCGGCATGAGCGAGCCCGATGTCGGCTCCGACCTGGCCTCGGTGCGCAGCCGCGCCGAGCTGGCCGGCGGCAGCTGGGTGCTCAACGGCCGCAAGGTGTGGACCAGCGGCGCCCACCTGTGCCACTACGCCATCGTGCTGTGCCGCACCGCGCCGGCCGACCCCAAGGCGCGCCATGCCGGCCTGAGCCAGCTCATCGTCGACCTCAAGGCCCCGGGCGTGACCATCCGCCCGATCCGCATGCTCGACGGCAGCCACCACTTCAACGAGGTGATCTTCGACAACGTGCAGGTGCCGGCCGAGCGTCTGGTGGGCAACGCCGGCGACGGCTGGAAGCAAGTGAGCAGCGAGCTGGCCTACGAACGCAGCGGCCCCGAGCGCTTCCTCAGCACGATGCCGCTGGTCGAACGCTGCCTGCAGCTCGTGCTGGCCGGCCCGGCTGCGGTGGGCGACATCGCCGCCGGCCGCCTGTTGGCGCGGCTGATGACGCTGCGCAACATGAGCCTGGGGGTCTGGGGCGCGCTCGGCGCCGGCCAGTCGCCGGCGATCGAGGCCGCGATGGTCAAGGACCTGGGCACGAACTTCGAGCGCGACGCGATCGAGATCGTGCGCGAGGCAATGACCGCCGACCCCCGTGTGGCCGGCGACGACGCGCTGGAGCAGTTGATGGCCGACGCGCTGCCGCTGGCGCCCACCTACAACCTGCGCGGCGGCACCAACGAAGTGCTGCGCAACATGATCGCGAAGAACCTGCAAGGCAAATGAGCGAACTCGCCCGTCCCCTGGCCGAGGCGGCCGAACGATTGTTCGCGCAGCGCTGCGGCACCGATGTCGTCGCCAGCGCCGATGCCGGCACCTGGCCGCAGGCGCTGTGGTCGGCGCTCGAGGCCCTGACGCCCGCACAGTTGCTGGTATCTGAGGAGCGCGGCGGCGCGGGCGGTGACTGGCTGGACGCATGCGCTTTGCTCGAACGCGCTGGCGAATTCAACCTGCCCCTGCCGGTGGCCGAGACCGTGCTCGCCGGCTGGCTGCTCGACCGCGCCGGCCTGCCGGCCGTGGCCGGGCCGCTGAGTTTTGCCTGCCCCACGGTCGACCTGGCCGCAGCGCACCGACAAGGGCGCGTCGCCATCGAGGCGCGCAACGTGCCATGGGCGTCACGCAGCGCCGGGATCGTGCTGGTCGGCACCGACGCCAACGCCAGCGCCGAAGCCTGGTTGGTGTACCTGCCGAACGGTGCGTACACGACCACGTGCGACCGCGCACCGGCCGGCGACCCGCGCGACCGCGTTGCGGTGCTCGACCTGGCGTTGCCCGCGCCCGGCGTGGCCTGCCAGCGCCTGCAGGGGCTGCGCCATGCCGAGGTACTCGGCCGTGCCGCGTTGCTGCGCGCCGCGCAGATCGCCGGTGCCTGCCGCCGGGTGCTCGCGCTGACGCTGGCCTACACCGGCGAGCGCGTGCAGTTCGGCCGTGCCATCGGCCAGTTTCAGGCCGTGCAGCACCAGCTGGCGCAGCTGGCCGAAGAAACCGCCGCCGTGCGCGTCGCGGTGCAGGCCGCAGCAAGCACCGGCGACGGCCCCTGGTCGGTGGCGGCGATGGCGGCGGCCAAGCTGCGCGCCGGCGAGGCCGCGGGCTTGTGCGTGCGCATTGCACACCAGCTTCATGGCGCGATGGGCGTCACCGCCGAACACCACCTGCATCAAAGCACGCGCCGCATGCTGGCCTGGCGCGACGAACACGGCGCCGAGGCCTACTGGGCGCGCGAACTGGTTCAGGCCTTGCGCGATGCCGCTGCGACCGGCGCCTGGCAGGCCATCGTGGCCGCCACCAACCGATGACGATGCAGCCCCAGGCTGCCGACAGGAGCCCGACTTGACACCACTGCACGGCATCCGGGTGCTCGACCTGACCGGCTATCTGATGGGCCCCTTCGCCACCCAGATCCTCGGCGACATGGGTGCCGACGTGATCAAGATCGAAGCCGCCGAAGGCGACGTCGTGCGCGGGATCGGCCCGACGCGCAGCCCCGGCATGGGCGGCATCTTCCAGCAGAACAACCGCAACAAGCGCAGCATCGTGCTCGACCTGAAGCAGCCCGCCGGGCGCGATGCCGTGCTCAGGCTGGCCAAGAACGCCGACATCTTCATCTACAACGTGCGGCCGGCCGCGATGGCGCGACTGGGGCTGTCGTACGAAGCCGTGTCCGCGGCCAACCCGGCCATCATCTACGTTGGCGGGGTCGGTTTCGGCCAGGACGGCCCCTATGCGGCCAAGCCCGCGCTCGACGACCTGATGCAGGGCATGGCGGGCATCCCCAGCCTGTTCGAGCGCGCCGGCGCCGAGGGGCCGCGCTACATCCCGATGGCGATGGCCGACCGCTACTCGGGCCTGTGCCTGGTCAACGCCGTGCTCGGGGCGCTGGTCCACAGGCTGCGCAGCGGCGAAGGCCAGGCGGTCGAGGTGCCGATGTTCGAATCGCTGGTGCAGGGCGTGCTCGGCGACCACCTGATGGGCGCCAGCTTCGAGCCCGCGCTGGGGCCGCCCGGCTACCCGCGCCATCTCAGCCACGACCGTCGGCCGTTCCGCACGCTCGACGGCTACCTCTGCACCTTCATCATCAACGACCGCCAGTGGCGCGCAGTGCTCGATCGCATCGGCGAAGGCGAGCGCATGAAGGACCCCCGCTTCGCCAACCTGCAGGCCCGCACCGACCATTCGGCCGAGGTCTATGCCTTCCTCGACACCACCTTCCGCACGCGCACCACCGCGCAGTGGCTCGAACTGCTGGAAAAGGCCGACGTGCCCGCCGGCCCGCTGCATTCGCTGGAGTCGCTGCTCGACGACGAGCACCTGAAGGCGGTTGGCTTCTTCGAGCGCCACGAGCACCCGACCGAGGGCACCGTCGTCAGCCTGCGGCCGCCGTCGCGCTGGTCGAAGACACCGCTGGCCATCGGCCGGCTGGCGCCGCGGCTCGGACAGCACAGCGGAGAAATCCTGCAAGAGGCCGGATTCGCTCCCGCCGAGATCACCGCGATGGCTGCGGCGGGCGCCACCTCGCCCGACGCCGCCAGGAACTGAGAACGGCATGCAGGGCAAGGTCGCACTGGTCACCGGCGGCACGCGCGGCATCGGCTACGCGGTGGCGCAGGCCCTGGCACGAGAAGGCGCGCAGGTGATCGTGACCGGACGCGACCCGGCACACGGCGAAGAGGCCTTGGTCGGCCTGCGCGGCCTCGGCGCCGAGGCTGCGTTCGAGGTCGCCGAAGCCGGCGACCATGCCGCGATGAGCGACGTCGTCGAGCGCACGGTTCAGCGCTTCGGCGGACTCGACATCCTCGTGAGCGCCGGCGCGGCCGGTGCGCTCGGCCCGACGCCATTTGCCGAGATGACGGCCGCGCAGATCGAGGCTTCCTTCAGTGCACGGCTCTATCCGCGCATCTTTCCGGTCCACGCGGCGCTGCCCGCGCTGCGTGCCCGCGGGGCCGGCTCGGTGATCATGGTGACGACCGACGCGGCGCGCCACCCGACCCCGGGCGAGGCCATCATCGGCGCCACCGGCGCCGCCATCCTGCTGATGACGAAGGCGCTAGCGCGCGAGTTTTCGCGCTGGCACATCCGCGTCAATGCGGTCGCCCTCACGCTGACCAGCGACACACCGGGCTGGGACCGCATCTTCTCCAAGCCCGGCTTCGAGAACCGCTTGTTCTCGAAGGCGCTCGAACGCTTCCCACAGGGCCGCGCGCCGAATGCCGCCGAGGTCGCCGGCGTCGTCGCGTTCCTCGCGTCGGACGCCGCATCGCAGGTCACCGGTCAGACCGTCAGCGTCAACGGCGGCCTGTCGTTCGGCGGATGGTGAGCCCGTGCCCGAAATACGTCACTCGACCAAGCCCCGCACGATGACCGCGGCCGCGCTGCGATCAGACACCGCGAAACTGCGGCTGGCGCTTTTCGAGCAGGGCAGCCACGCCTTCCTTCGCATCGGCCATCTCGAGCGTGCGCGACTGCGCGAAGGCCTCGATCTCGCCGGCCGCCTTGGGGTCCCAGTTCAGTCCACGGTACAGGCTGCGCTTCATCATGCGCACGGCCACCGGCGCGCAGGCTGCGATCTCGGCGGCGAGTTCGCGCGACTTCGCCAGCACCTGGCCGGGCTCGACTGCGTAGTTGGCGATGCCCATCTCGGCCGCCTCGGTGCCGGAGAACACACGCCCGGTGAACAGCAGTTCGGCCGCGCGCGGCACGCTGGTGATGCGCGGCAGCAGGTAGCTGATGGCCATGCCGGAATGGATGCCCAGGCGGGCGAAATTGGCGCCGTAGCGGGCCTCGCGGTTGGCCACGCGCAGGTCGCAGACCAGACCGAGGCCGAAACCGCCGCCGATGGCATGGCCGTTCATCGCCGCGATCACCGGCACCTGCACCTCCAGGATGGTCAGGAACGGGCGATAGATGCCGTAGGACGCGTCGTGCGGCTGTTCGTTGCCGCGGTCGAGGATGCCGCTGCGGAAATCAGCGCCCGAGCAGAAGCTGGAACCATTGCCGGTAATGACGACGCAACGGATCTCGCGGTCGGCCTTGACCTGGTCGATGACCTGCTGGAACGGGCCCAGCATCTCCGGCGACATCGCATTGCGATGCTCGGGTCGGTTGAGGGTGATCTCGCAGACGAGATCTCGGCGGCTCACGAGCACTGCAGCTTCGGTCATGGGGTCTCCATCGGGCAGGCCGATTCGGCCCGCAAGAATTCTATGCAGCGCCGCCGAACAGGTACAGCGCTGCTCGCTGGGTCCGCCCGCTGCGGCGGTTGTTCGATCTCAACTTCACCTCGTTGGAGACTTGCATGAATCTTCTGAAGTTTGCGCTGGCAATCTCGACCCTGTCGTGCCTCGTGCAACCGGCCCAGGCCCAGGCCTGGCCCTCGAAGCCCCTGCAGATGGTGGTTCCGCAGGGGGCCGGCGGCAGCACGGACGCCATCGCCAGACTGGTCGGGCAGGCGCTGGGCGAGAGGCTGGGCCAGACCGTCGTCATCGACAACCGCGCAGGCGCCGGCGGCGTGCTGGGTGTTGCCGCAGCGGCCAAGGCTGCGCCCGACGGCTACACGCTGCTGATCGGCTCGAACACCACGCTGGCGGCCAATGCTTTCCTCTACGCCAGTTTTCCCGTCGATCCGCTGAAGGACTTCGTGCCGCTCGCGCTGGCCGCCGACGCGTCCTTCGTCTTCGTCGTTCCAGCAGCCTCCCCGTTGAAGTCGGTGCGCGATCTGGTCAGCGCGGCCAAGGCTGCGCCGGGCAAGATCACCTACGGTTCAGGCACCAGTTCGGCACTGCTGTGCACCGAGCTCTTCAAGGCCGCTGCCGGGGTCGATCTGCTCAAGGTCCCGTACAAGTCCTCGGCCCAGGGCCTCACGGACCTGATCGGGGGTCAGATCGACGTCGTCTGCGAGCCGCTGTCCGCCAGCCTGCCCAACATCCGCGCGGGCCGGCTGCGCGCGCTGGCGCAGACCGGCGCCCAGCGTTCGCCGTTGGCGCCCGACCTCGAGACCGCCGCGGAAGCCGGCGTCAAGGGCATGGCCTACTCGGCCTGGCTGGGTTTCTTCGCGCCTGCCGGGACACCCAAGGACATCGCCGTGCGTCTCGGCAACGAACTGCTGTCGATCCTGAAAGACCCGGCCACCAGCGACAAGATTCGCGCCATCGGCTTTGACCCGCGTCCGGGTAGCGCGGAGACGCTGGCGGCCGTTCATCGCGCGGAGATGATTTCGGTGGCCGCCACCGTGAAGGCCGCTGGCATCAAGGCCGAGTAGAGCCGCCCACGGGCTGATCATCAACAACGGCGACCGGGGAACCCC
This sequence comes from Rubrivivax sp., assembly GCA_036724445.1. Classification (GTDB taxonomy): domain Bacteria; phylum Pseudomonadota; class Gammaproteobacteria; order Burkholderiales; family Burkholderiaceae_C; genus Rubrivivax. The sequence continues at coordinate 19,850 of DAIMFR010000052.1, forward strand.
ATGGCACCAACATTTTCTCTCCTGCGACAGGCGCTGCGACCGCTCGCCTTGTTCGCCTTGCTCGCTCAGGGATCCTGGACATTCGCTGCTGAGCCTTATCCGGCGAAGCCGGTCCGCATCGTCGTGCCCTTCGGCGCGGGCGGCAGCACGGACGTGTTGGCGAGACTGGTGGCACCCAAGCTGTCCGAGTCGTTCAAGCAAAACTTCTTTGTCGATTCAATGCCGGGCGCCGATGGCACCATCGGCACCGGCGCGGCGGCACGAGCAGCGCCCGACGGCTATACCCTGCTGATGACGGCCGCGAGCCCCTTGACACTCGCGCCGGCGTTGCAAAAAGTGCCCTATGACCCGGTCAAGGACTTCGCACCGATCTCGTTGATGGTCAATCTGAACGGCGTCCTGGTCGTCAACGCGGCACTTCCGGTGCGCACCATGCAGGACTTCGCTTCCGAAGCACGCAGCCGGCCCGGGCGCTTCAGCTTCGGCGCCGGCACCTCGCTGCTTCGCCTGATCGGCGAGCAGTTGAAGCAGGCGCTGCAAGCGGACCTCACGGTGGTGCCCTACAAGGGAACCGGACCGCAGCTCAATGCCGTGCTCGGGGGCGAGGTCGACGCCGTGGTCGACCCCTTCGTCTCCATTCCGCACATCAAGGCGGGCAAGCTCCGTCCGCTTGCGGTGCTGCAGAGCAGCCGTTCGCCGCTGCTGCCCGACGTTCCCACTCTCGAAGAAAGCGGCATCAAAGGCATCACGCTGGGCAGCTGGACCGCCCTGCTGGCGCCGGCGGGCACGCCGCCGGAGATCGTCGCTCGCCTGTCGGCCGAAGTGGCTCGCATCATGTCGCTGCCGGAGGTGCGCGAGCGCCTGGTCACGCTGTACCAGGAACCTGCCGGGAGCACGCCGGCTGAATTGGCCGCCACGGTGGAATCCGACCTCGCCAAGTGGCGGCGCATCGCCAAGGAATCGAACTTCAAACCCAACTGAGCACCCCCAGGAAATGACTTCGTCATTCCCGCCCCCAGCGATCACGCAAAGTGGCAAAGCCACATTTGCTTGAGAGGCTGCATCTTTCACCGGGAGCCGCATTGCTCATCGAAACCCACCTCGGCCGAGTCGCGCCCGGCGAGTGCGACCACCTCGGCCACATGAACGTCCAGTTCTACGTCTCCAAGGTTTCCGACGCGGCCTGGCATGTGATGGCCTCGATCGGCATCACGCCGGCGTTCATCCGCGAACGCCGCCAGGCGCCGGCTGCCGTCAAGCAGGAGATCGCCTACCTCAGGGAACTGCGCGCCGGCGACCTGCTGCGCATGGACAGCGGTGTGCTCGAGGCCAGCGAGAAGCGGCTGACCTTCTACCACCGGCTGACGAACGTCGAGACCGGCCAGGTGGCGATGACGTCCAAGGTCTACACCGTCAACATGGACCTCGACGGGCGCCGCTCGACGCTGCTGGACCCGGCCATCCTGGCCACAGCGCTGGAACGTCTGCTGCCGGAAACCGCACTATGAGCGCGCCCACTTTCATCACCGGACGGGGTGCCATCAACTCCTGGGAGTGCGACCAGTGGGGCCACCTGAACGTGCAGTTCTATCTGGCCAAGGCCAGCGATGCGCAGGCCCATCTGGCCGCCCGCCTGGGCTTGATGCCGTCGCGCCTGCGCAGCAGCGCGGGCAGCCTGATGCCGGCCACCGACCGTGCGCTGTTCAAGCGCGAATTGCGCGCCGGCCACATCTATTTCATCCGTTCGGGCGTTCGCGCCGTGGCGGCAGACGGCACGTTGGACATCGCCAGCCGCATGGTCAACCAGGAGACCGGCATCGAATCGGCGGCGTTCGAGACGCGCCTCCGCTGGGTCGGACCAGACCGCACGACGCCCCTGCCCTGGCCCGATGACGTTGCGGCGGCCGCCGCAACTCTGGCAGGCGAACTGGCCGAATTGCAGCGGCCCCAACCGATGGCGGACGTGCTGCCAATGCAACAGCAGCCCGAGCACCTGCTGCTGACGTACCGCGGCTCGGTCGAGTCCTGGGAGTGCGATTCAGCTGGCGTGGCGCCGCCGCGCGCGCACATCGCGCGCTTCAACGACGCGATCACGCACCTGTTCCGGGCGATGAAGATCGACCGCGCCGAACTCTTCGCGAGCGGGCTGGGATCGGCGGCGCTCGACTACGACATCGCGTATCACCGGCCGCTGCGGTCCGGCACCGCGGTGGAGATCCGCAGCGGCATGCTCGCGCTGAGCGACAAGGTCTTTCACCTGGTGCACTACGTTCTGGATTCGGCCAGCGGTGAAGTGATCACCACAATCGTTGTTGCTGCGCTGTTCTTCGACCTGGCGGCGCGCAAGTCGGTACCGATGCCGGCTGCCGTCCGCGCCGAAGCCCAGCGTCTGCTTGCAGGGGCGTGACATGAGCCAGCCCCCACTCGGCGCGCTGGCCGGCCTGCGCGTGCTCGACCTCTCGCGGGTGCTGGCCGGCCCGCTGTGCGCGCAGATGCTCGCCGATCACGGCGCCAGCGTCATCAAGGTCGAGCCGCCCGACGGCGACGAGGCACGCCGTTTCGGCCCGCCCCTGGACGAGCGCGGTGAAGTGGCCTACTTCGGTGCGCTGAACCGCGGCAAACGATCGATCGCCGTCGACCTGTCGCGCCCGGCGGGGCGCGCCGTGCTCGAACGCCTGCTTGCCGGTGCCGACGTGCTGATCGAGAACTTCCTGCCCGGCACCATGGAGAAGTGGGGCCTGGGCTACGAGGGCACGCTCGCAGCACGCCATCCGCGGCTGATCTATTGCAGCGTCAGCGGCTTCGGCGCCGACGGGCCGCTGGGCGGCCTTCCCGGCTATGACGCCGTGCTGCAGGCGATCTGCGGCCTGATGAGCGTCAACGGCACGCCCGACTCAGGCCCGTTGCGGCTTGGTGTGCCGGTGGTCGACTACCTCACCGGCTACAACGCACTCAGCGGCGTGCTGCTGGCGCTGGCGGCGCGCGAGCGCAGCAGCCTCGGCCAGCGCGTTGAGGCGACGCTGTTCGACACCGGCCTGGCGCTGCTGGTGCCGCATGCGTCGAACTGGTTCTATTCCGGCCGCATCCCACAGCGCATGGGCAGCGCCCACCCTAACATCGCGCCCTACGACCGTTACGCGGCGGCTGACGGCGAGGTCTTCCTCGGCGTCGTCAACAACGGCCAGTTCAAGCGCTTCTGCGAATGCGTGTCGCGTCCAGACCTGGCCAGCGACCCGCGATTCTCCGAGAGCTCGTTGCGGCTGACCAACCGGGACGCACTGCGAGCCGAAATTGAACGCACGCTGGTCAACGTCCCGGCTGCTGCGCTGTGCGACGATCTGATGCGCCGCGGCGTACCGGCGGGACCGGTGAACGATGTGGCGCAGGCCCTGTCACAGCCGCACGCGGTCCACCGCGGCATGGTGGTGGACCAACAGGGCCACCGCTCGCTGGGCCTGCCGGTAAAGCTCTCCACAAACCCTGGCTGCGCCGACACACTGCCGCCGCGGCTGAGCGAGCATGCCGGCGCCATCCTGTCGGAACTGGGCTATGACGCCGCCGCCATCGAGTCGCTGCAGGCCGATGGCACGATCACTCGCCCCCTGATTTGAGGAACGGCCTTCCGATCAACCCTTTCCGGGTCGACCAGCCGGCACGCTCAGCCCCTGCGCTGATCGAATGCCCGACCGTAGACCATGGACGCAATCGTGTTGCGCAGGATCTCGGTGGTGCCGCCGCCCAGCGCGAAGCCGCGCGAGTCGCGCACCATGCGCTCCAGCGGCAGCGCGCGCGTGAAGCCGGCGTGGCCGTGGATCTGCAGCGCCTCGTTGGTGACACGCTGCACCATCTCGTTGGCGTAGAGCTTGGCCATCGCGGCTTCCAGCGGGTCGGGGAAGCCGTCGACCAGATTCGTCGCGGCGCGGTAGATCATCAGGCGGGCGGCGTGCAGCTGCACCGCCATGTCGGCCACCTTCCACTGCAGGCCCTGGAACTCGCAGATCGGCCGGCCGAACTGCTCGCGCTCTTGGGAATACTTCTTGGCCGCCTCGTAGGCGGCCTGCGCCACGCCCAGGCACATGGCGGCGTTGCCGACGCGCTCAGGCCCGAAGGAACTCATCAGGCGCTTGAAGCTGCGCGTCGAGTCGGGGTCGCCGGCCAGGATCACGTTCTGCATCGGCACGCGGCAATGGTCGAAGTAGAGCTCGACCTCGGGCATGCCGCGCCCGCCCATCTTGCGGTCCGGGTGGCCGACCTCGAAGCCCTTCATGCCGCGCTCGACCACCAGTGCGCCGATGCCGCGCGGGCCTTGTGTCTTGCCCCAGCGTGCGAACACGAAGATGTGGCTGGCCAGGTGGCCGCCGGTGCAATAGGCCTTCTGCCCGTTGAGCACGATGTGGTCGCCATCCGGCGTGGCCGAGGTGATCATGTCGGTCATGCCCGAGCCGGCGCCGGGCTCGCTGATGCCGATGGCGAAGTTGTAGTCGCCCTTGGCGCAGCCCGGCAGCCAGCGCTGCTTCTGCTCTTCGGATGCCAGCACCGCCAGCGCGCGCGACGGCCCGTTGAGCGCGATCTGCGCCACCAGCGCGGTGTTGAAGCACACCCGCGCCACTTCCTCAAGCAGGATGGTGCCCTGGATCACCGGCGCGCCCGAGCCACCGTAGGCCTCCGGTATCACCATGCCGAGGTAGCCGAGTTTGGCGAGCAAGTCGCGGTTCTCGGTCGGGAATTCCTCCTTCTCGTCCCAGTAGGCGGCCTTGGCGCTGAAGGCGCGCTCGGCGGTCTTGCGGATTTCCTGGCGGAAGGCTTCGAGATCGGGGGCGAGCTGGAACATGGTGGGCACTCCGGGGTCAATGGCCGACGAAATTGGGCTTGCGCTTTTCCATGAAGGCCGCCACACCTTCCTTGCGGTCGTCGCTGTGCAGCACCAGGTTCTGGGCCTGCGCTTCGTAGTCGAGGAAGGCTTCCAGGCTGGGCTGCATGGCGTTGCGGAACATGCGCTTGCCGACCGCAAGCGCGAAGGTGGCCGATTCGGCCAGTTCCTCGGCCAGCGCGACGGCCCGCGCGTCGAGCTGCTCGTCGGGCAGCACCTCGTTGACCATGCCGAGTTGGCGGCCTTCCTCGGCCGGCACCATGCGCGCCGTCATCATCAGCTCGCGCGCCCGCAGCACGCCGATGTACTGGGTCAGGAAGTAGGCCGCCGCGCCGTCGGGCGCGAGGCCGATCTTCTTGAACACCAGGCTGAACTTGGCGTTGTCCGAGGCCAGGATCAGGTCGCAGGCCAGCGCCAGGCTCCAGCCGACGCCCACCGTCGCGCCACGCACCACGGCGATCACCGGCTTGTCGAGGTTGGCCAGCCCGGCGATGACGCGGTGCGCGCGCTGGATGCGCTGGCGGCCGGACAGCACGTCCAGCCCCTGCATCGTGCCGACGTCGGCACCGGCGCAAAACGCGCGACCCTCGCCGCGCAGCAGCACGGCGCGCACGTCGCGGTCGAGCTGCAGCGTTCGGGTCGCTTCCGCCAGCTGCTCCATCATCTCCGGCGTCAGCGCGTTCAAGCGCTCCGGCCGGGCCAGGACCACATGCGCAACCGCGCCGTGGCGCTCGATTCGAATCGTCATGGAATTCTCCCGCTTCGACTGGAATGGCGCGGCGCCGCGAAGGCCCGGGTCATTGCTTGCTGCCCTGCGCGTACTGCACGGCCACGCGACCGACGCGCTCTCTGGCGATGACCAGCTTCATGATCTGCGCCGTGCCGTCACCGATCTGCAGGCCCAGGGTGTCGCGCATGCGCTGCTGGTGCGGCAGGTCGGTGGTGTAGCCATAGTGGCCGTGGGTCAGCAGGCACTGCGTGATCACTTCGTAGCTGATCTTGGGCACCCACCACTTGCACATCGCCGCCTCGGCCGTGTGCGGCAGGCCGGCATCGCGAAGCCACAGTGTGCGGTAGCACAGCGCGCGCGCGGCCGTGAGCAGCGTGTCGGCCTCGGCCAGCGGGAAGGTCACGCCCTGGTACTGAGCCAGCGGCGCGCCGAAAGCCTTGCGCTCCTTGATGTACTCCCAGGATTCGTTCAACGAGGCCTGCGCCGCGCCCAGGCACTGCAGCCCGATCAGCGCCCGGCTGTAGTCGAAGCCGTTCATGATCTGGAAGAACGCCCGGTTCTCCTCGCCCATGCGGTGGTTCACCGGGATCTTCACGTTGTCGAAGAACACCGAGCCGCGGCCGACGATCTTCGTGCCCACGTCGTTGAAACGCGCGCGGCTGACGCCCGGCGCGTTCATAGGGATGACAAAGGCGCTGATGCCCTTGGCCACGTCCTCGACCTTGCCGGTTCGGGCGAAGGACACGATCACATCGGCCTGCTCGCAGAAGCTGATCGAGGTCTTCTCGCCATTGATGATGTAGTGGTCGCCCTTGCGCTCGGCACGCAGGATCAGGTTGGCGGCATCGGAGCCGCCGCGCGGTTCGGTCAGGCCCAGGGCCACGAGGGCCTCGCCCGCCGCGAGCTTGGGCACCCATTCGCTCGCCACGTCGGGCTCGGCGTACTTGCACAGGATCTGACCCATCAGCCAGCTCACCAGCTGCACGTAGCTCATGTTGAAGTCGCCCGTGGCGATCTCCTCGATGATCACGCCGGAGGTGACGCAGTCCACCCCCATGCCGCCGAATTCCTCGGGCAGCCCCGCGCTGATCAGGCCCAGGCTGCCCATCTCCTTCAGGATGGTCCGGTCGATGGTGTTCGTCTTCTCGCGCTTCATGTAGTCGGGCGCCAGCCGTTCCTTCGCGAAACGCGCCGCCATGTCGCGCATCGCCACTTGTTCGGTGTTGAGTGAAAAGTCCATTCAGAGTCGCCTCAGTTCATCGGGTGAAGGGGTTCAAGATGCCGGTCAAGAACTCGGAAAGATGTGCCCGGCGATCACGTTCTTCTGCGTCTGCGTGGTGCCGCCGGTCAGCGTGAGCATGCGCACGTCGCGCACCATGCGCTCCAGCGGCAGCGATCCGAAGTAGCCGTAGCCGCCGAACATCTGCTGGCATTGCACGGTCACGCGCTGCGCCATTTCGGTGGCAAAGACCTTGGCGATCGAGCACAGCTGCGGGTCGGGCTTGCCGGCGTCGATGAGCGCGAGCGCCTTGTAGCAAAGGCAGCGCGCGGCCTCGATCTCGATCAGCGAATCAGCCATCATCCAGCGCAGGCCCTGCATCTCGCTGAGCTTCTGGCCGAACTGCTCGCGCACCGTCATGTACTCGCGCGCCAGCTCGAACGCGCCCTCGGCCACGCCCAGCGCCATCACGCCCATGCCGACGCGGGTGCCGTTGTAGATGGTCAGCGGCTTGACGAAACCGCGCGAATTGCCGGGGTCGCCCAGGGTCACGATGTTGCTTGCCGGCACGCGCACGTTGTCGAAGAACAGCTCGTTCTCGGCCGCGCCGCGCACGCCCATCTTGCCTTCGAGCTTGCGTACCGTCAGCCCCGGCCGGTCGCGCTCGACCACGATGGTGCCGATGCCCTTGGCGCCGCTGGACGGGCCGAAGCGGGCGTACACGAGGTGCATGTCGGCGCGGTCGCCGAAGGTGGTGAAGATCTTGCTGCCATTGATCAGGACCTCGTCGCCGTCGCGCACGGCCGCCGTGCGGATGGCGGTGCCGTCGGAGCCGGCCTGCGGTTCGGTCCAGGCGATGCTGCATTCGAGCTCGCCGGTGACGAAGCGCGGCACCAGGCGGCGCTTCAGTTCATCAGGCCCGTGGTTGGCGATGATGCGCGGCGACACGTTCTGGTCGTGCACGATCATCGCCGTCAGCAGGTCGACCTTGGCCAGTTCCTCGATCACCAGATAGGTGCTGACCAGCCCGGCGCCGGAGCCGCCGAATTCCCTGTCGACGCTCAGGCCCAGGTAGCCGAGTTCGGCCAGGCGGTGCTTGTTCTCTTCCGGGAAGGTTTCATCGCGGTCCCAGCGCGCAGCCTTGTCGCGAAATTCGTGCTGCGCCAGCTTGCGCGCGGCATCGCGCAACTGCACTTGTTCTTCGGTCAGATCAAAGTCCATGCGGGCCTCGGCGGTTCATTTGGTTTTCAGGCCCATCAGCCCGGCGATCAGATTGCGCTGCATCTGCGAGGTGCCCGCGGTGATGGTGGTGGCACGCGCGTCGCGGTAGTGGCGCTGCATGTCGAATTCCATGATGTAGCCGTAGCCGCCCATGATCTGCATGCCCTGGTTGGCGATGTTGGCGTAGGCCTCCGAGCCGAACAGCTTGGCCTGCGAGATGGCCATCAGCGCGTCTTCGCCGCGCGACAGCTGCCAGGCGGCCCGCCACATCATCAACCGGCTGGCCTCGACCGCGGTCTGCATGTCGGCCAGCATGTGGGCAATGGCCTGGAAGGTGCCGATCGGCTTGCCGAACTGCTTGCGCTCCTTGGCGTAGGCCAGGGCCAGGTCGACCGCGGACTGCGCGCCGCCGACATAACCCGCCGCGGTCATCAGGCGTTCGAGCTGCAGGCCCGACAGCATGTAGCCCCAGCCCTTGTCCGGCTCGCCCACCAGGCGGTCGGCGGGCACGCGCACATCGTCGAAGAACACCTCGTAGGTGCCCAGGGAGCGGCGGCCGAGCGTGTCCAGCTTGTGCAACGTGATGCCCGGAGTGTCCTTGTCGACCAGGAACAGCGACAGCGCCTGCTGGTGCGGCCCTTCGGCTTGCGTGCGGGCGTACAGGTTGATGACGTTCTTGTCGGCACCGGCGCCGGTCGAGAACACCTTCTGGCCGTTGATGACCCACGCGTCGCCGTCGCGCCGCGCGCTCGTGCGCATCGCGCCGGCATCCGACCCGGCGCCCGGCTCGGTCATGGAGATGGACATGCGGATGCTGCCGTCGAGCAGCTTGGGCAGCCAGTGCGCACGCTGCGCCTCGGTGCCGTTGTGCAGGATGTTCAGGCCGTTGAAGACGCAGGTGCCGTAGGCGCCGAGAAAGTCGTAGCTCTTGCGGCCGAGCTCTTCGGCGATCACGGCGAAGTCGATCACGCTGCCGCCCAGGCCGCCCACCGATTCGGGGAAGGGCATGCGCAGCAGCCCCATCTCGACGAAGGCGTCGTACAGCTCGTAGGGGTAGCGCGGCTCGGTGTCGCAGCGGCGGATGTACTCCGGCGTGGCGACACGGTTCAGCATTGCGCGCACGCTGTCGCGCAGCAGGTTCTGTTCTTCGGTGAAGGTGAAGTCCATGGCGGTCCTGTCTAACGGGGTCAGCGCGCCACGAAGGGCGGCAGGCCGGTCTGCGCCGTCAGGCCGCCGTCGGCGACCAGCGACGCGCCGGTGATGAACGAGGCCTCGTCGGAGGCCAGGAAAAGGATCGTGTGGGCGATCTCGTCGGCCTCGCCCATGCGGCCCAGGGGGTGGACGGCCGCCATCGCGCGGCGCACCTCGTCGGCGCGCGCCCCGGCCAGCACCTGCGTGACACGAGTGTCGATGCCACCCGGGCAGACGCAGTTGACGCGAATGCCGTCTTGCGCGCACTCCAGCGCCGCCGACCGCGTGAGGTTGATGACGCCGGCCTTGGCCGCGTTGTACGCCGACATGCCGTAGTCGCCGGCCGTACCGGAGATCGACGCGGTGTTGACGACCACGCCTCGGCCCTGGCGCCGCATCAGCGGCAGGCAATACTTCAGCCCGAGGAAAACGCTGGTCAGCGTGACCGCCAGCGTCCGGTTCCAGGACTCGATCGAGCAGTCGGCCAGCAGGCCCGGTTCGCCATAGCCGGCGTTGTTCACCAGCACGTCGACGCTGCCCCAGCGGTCGAGCGCGAGTTGCAGGGTGGCCTGCACCGCGTCCGGCTCGGCCGCGTCCATCTTAATCCACACCGCCTGGCCGCCCGCGGCGGCAATGGCGGCCGCCGTTTCCTCGGCGCGCTTGCCGCTCAGGTCAGCCACTGCCACACGCGCGCCCTCCCTGGCGAAGGCACGTGCCGTGGCGGCGCCGATGCCGGAACCCGCCGCCGTGACGACCGCGGTGCGCGACTTGAATCTCTCGCTCATGGCATGGCCCTTTCGCGCTCGACGGGCAGGCGTGCGTCAGTGCTCGACCGCGCCCTTGGGCAGGAAGGTGATGGTCTCGGTGAACTCGACCAGCACCTCGCCGTGCTGGTTGACGACGCGGTGGCGCAGGTCCATCAGCGTGTAGCCGCGCGAGGTGGGCGGGCGCAGCCAGGCCTCGCCTTCCACATGCACGGTGTCGCCCGGGAACAGCGCCGCCTTGACACGTGCATCCACGCTGGTCATGCCGCCGAAGGGGCCGTGCTCGCGCCCCTCGAGCACCTTGTCGATGATGCCGGCCACGGTGGGCGCCAGCAGACCCATGCCGACGGAGATGATCATCGGCCCGGGCGCGAAGCGGTTGCGGTGCTTGCCCGACATGTTGTTCTTGATGTACTCCATGTCGATGAAGAAGGGCTCGTGCAGGCCCACCACATTGACGAAGGTGACGATGTCGGTTTCGGTGATGGTGCGGTTGTGCGTCCTGAACGGAACCGTCTGCACGCCGGCGGGTGGATCGATGGGCATGTGGGCACTCCTGGTGTGTGATGGGGCGGGGCCGGCCTGGTGCGTACTGCTTATTGGGCGCCGGGCTTCAGGCAATCCGGCATCGTCGCGAGCGGGAAGCCCTCGTAGGGCCGGTTGCGGCTGTGCTCTTCGAGCTTCCACGTCTGGCGCGCGTTCGGAACGCCGCCATCGACACGGACGAAGGACCCGGTGATATAGGCCGCGCCCTCGGAGAGCAGATACACGACGGCCGACGACACTTCAGCCTCGGTGCCGTAGCGCTGCAGCGGCGCGGTCTTCATCAGGCTGCGGAACTTGGACTTCATCTCCGGGCCGTAGGTGTCGAAGCCGCTGCTGGCCACGAAGCCGGGCGCCACCGCGTTGACCCGCACGCCGGCATGGCCCCACTCGCAGGCCGCCGTCTCGGTGAACGACAGCATGCCGGCACGCGCCGCGCCACTGTGCGCCATGCCGGGCATGCCCATCCACATGTCGGCGATGATGTTGACGATGGACCCGCCCTGGCCTTCCATCCACTGCGTGTAGGCCTCGCGCGAGACCAGGAAGCCGCCATGCAGGTTGTTGCGAACGACCGCGTCCCAGCCCTTGAGCGTGATGTCGCGAACCGGTTGAGGGTACTGGCCGCCGGCGTTGTTGACCAGCCCGTCGATGCGTCCATGGGCGGCCAGCACGTCGGCCACCATCTGCTTGACGCCTGGCTCGTCGCGGATGTCGCAGGAGTGAATCGTGACATGTGCCGCGGGGGTGGCTGCGGCGATCTCGGCCTTCACGGCCTCGAGCTTCTCAACCTTGCGGCCTACGAGCGCGAGCGCCGCTCCGAGGCTGGCAAGTTCGTGCGCAATGCAGCGGCCGATGCCGCTGCCGCCGCCGGTGACAATGACGGTCTGTCCGGCGAACAGGCCCGCGCGGTAGATGGAGCGGTAGGCGGTCGTGGTCATGGGTTTCCTTCGGCGGCTGGCGCCGGCTTCAGCATGAAGTTGCCGTGGCCCACGGCGATGGGCTTGTCGGGGCTGGACTGCCAGGCCTCGATGCGGAGGTGCGCGACACGCTGGCCCTGCTTGACCATGAAGACGTTGGCGTAGACGTCTTCGGGTCGACCGGAACGCAGGTACTCGAAGGTGAAGTTGATTGTCTTGGGCAAGTCGGCGCTTTCCATGTGCCACAGCAGGTAGAACATGCCGGCGCACTCAAGGAAGCCGGCGGTCGCGCCGCCGTGCAGTGCAGGCAAGGCGGGATTGCCGATGAGCTTCTGCTCGAACGGCATGCAGGCGGTGAACTGGTCGCCCTTGATGTCCAGGCGCACGCCAAGGAAGCACGCGTAGGGCACCAGTTCCACGATCGGCGTCCAGTTGCGGCTCGCACGTGCTGCGGTAACGATGGCATTCACGTTCATGGCCGGTTCTCCTTCAGTGCCGACAGCGCATCATCGAGCGCGAGCACCGGGCCCCCGGTGAACATGAAGATGGCCGACGAGGTGGCGATCGGATCGTCCGGCGTGTCGTGGTAGGCGCAGCCCCGGACAAACGCCAGTTCGTGGCCCAGCTTGTAGCAGACCGCGCCGCCCAAGATCTCCCGCCCTGGGGTGGCCGCCTTCAAATAGTCAATCCGCAGATCGAGCGTTGCCATCGGGCGCAGCTTGTCCATCCGCACAAAGATCGCCAGCCCGTAGCAGCTATCGAGCAGGGCGGTGATGACGCCACCATGGACCACACCCGTCACCGGATTGCCGACCAGGCGCGCATCGGGCAACACCTTGATGACGCACCACTCCGGCTCGACCTCGTGCAGCCGTAGGTCGAGCTCGCGGCTGTAGGGCGAGATCACGGTGATCTGCTGCCACATGCGCATCCGCTTGTCACGTCCCGAATCTTCTTTCGACATCGACATTCCTTCCATTCATGCCTTCCGTGCGCACAACCGCGCGCCTTACATCCGCTTGGCCACTTCTTCGAGCATCACTTCGGTGGCGCCGCCGCCGATGGCCTCGACGCGCGCGTCGCGCACCATGCGGGCGATCGCCGCCTCGTGCATGTAGCCGAAGCCGCCGTGGAACTGCTGGCAGTCGTACAGCACCTCGTTGACCAGTTCGCCGCACAAGGCCTTGACCATCGAGACCTCCTTGACGCAGTCCTTGCCCTGCGCATCCAGCCAGGCGGCGTGGTAGACCAGCGCGCGCCCGGCCTCGACCTGCGCCGCGCGCATCGCCAGGCGCTGGCGGATGGCCTGCTTGTCCCACAGCGTCGCACCGAAGGCCTTGCGCTCGCGCACGTAGTCCACCGTCATCTCGATCGCCCGCGCCGCTTCTCCCATGGCTGCTGCGCCGATCACCATGCGTTCGTTCTGGAAGTTGCGCATGATCTGGTAGAAGCCCTTGTTCTCGCCCCCCAGCAGGTTGGCCGCCGGGATGCGGCAGTTCTCGAACACGAGTTCGGCGGTGTCGCTGCACAGCCAGCCGCTTTTCTTCAATGCGCGGCCGACGCGGAACCCCGGCGTGCCCTTCTCGACGATGAAGATCGAGATGCCGCGCGAGCCCTTGGCGGTCGGGTCGGTCTTGGCGCCGACGAAGTACAGGTCGCCATGCACGCCGTTGGTGATGAACATCTTGCTGCCGTTGATGACCCAGTGGTCACCGTCGCGCACCGCGCGGGTGCGGATGCGGGCCACGTCGGAGCCGGCGTCGGGCTCGGTGACGGCCACCGCGCAGACCTTCTCGCCGCGGATCAGCGACGGCAGGTAGCGCTGCAGTTGCTCGGGCGTGCCGAAGTTGGCCAGGTGCGGCGAGGCCATGTCGGTGTGCACCGTGACCGTGACCGCATAGCCGCCGTAGGTGGAGCGGCCCAGCTCTTCGGCCAGGATCGCGCTGTACACGGTGTCCAGGCCCGAGCCGCCGTAGGCCTCGGGGTAGCGGACGCCCAGGTAGCCGAGCTCGCCCATCTGGCGCATCACCGCGCGCGGCACCATGCCGGCGTCTTCCCAGGGCGCGGCGCGCGGCACGATTTCCTGGTCGATGTAGCGGCGCAGGTTGTCGCGGAACTGGCGGTGCTGCTCGGTGAAGCAGATCGGTTCGTTCATGTCTTTTCCTCGGGTTCGACCACCACCAGCACATCGCCACCGCGCACCGAATCGCCTTCGCGGCAGCGCAGTTCGGCCACGCGGCCGTCGGCGGGCGCGGCCAGCGTGTGCAGCATCTTCATCGCCTCCAGCATCACCAGCGGGTCGCCGGCGCGCACGCTGGCGCCGACGCTGACGGGCACGGAGGTCACCAGCCCCGGCATCGGCGCGCGCAAGCTGTTGCCAGCATCGCCCCCGGCCGCGTCGCCACCGGCGAGCGCGTGGCGGACGCGGTCCACCCGGGTCCAGGTGTGGGTGCCTTGCGGGCTGCACAGCCACACGCGTTCGGCACCGGCGTCTTGAACGCGCAGGAAGCGGTGGCTCGCGCTGCGGCCCGCGTGTTCGACCTCCAGCCATTCACCGTCGAGCCGGGCGGCGAAGCTGAAGCTGCGCTCGCCCACCTGCACCTGCCACGCGTTGCCGCGGGCCTGCACCAGCGCCTCGTGAAGCGTGCGCGACGGGTCTTCGAGCAGCACGCGCACGCCCGCCGGTGCGGCGTCGCCGGTCACGCGCCAGGCGCCCAGCGCCTGCCACGGCGAGGCCGCGTACGGCGCGTGGGCGGCCAGCGCGCTGCCCAGCGCGGCGGTGGCCAGCGCCTCGGCCGCATCGCCGCGCTGGCGCCAGCCTTCGGGGAAGCTGCGCTCGATGTAGTGGGTGCTGAGCATCTGCCCGAAGGCCGGTGCCCTCAGCAGGTCGGCCAGGAAGCCGAGGTTGCTGCGCACCCCCAGCAGCTGGTACTGGTCGAGCGCGGTGGCCAGGCGCCGTGCGGCCTGCTCGCGGGTGTCGGCAAAGGCAATGACCTTGGCCAGCATCGAGTCGTAGTACGGCGTGACGCGGCCGCCGGCGCGCACGCCGCTGTCGACGCGCACGCCTTCGCCGGTGGGTTCGGTGTAGCCGACGATGGCGCCGATCTCGGGTGCGAAGCCGGCACCCGGGTCTTCGGCGCAGACCCGCGCCTCGATCGCCCAGCCGCGGCGGCTCAGGTCCTGCTGCTCGAAGGCCAGTGGCTCGCCCGCGGCGACGCGCAACTGCCATTCGACCAGGTCAATGCCCACCGTGGCCTCGGTCACCGGGTGCTCGACCTGCAGCCGGGTGTTCATCTCCAGGAAGAAGGTGTCGCCGCTGCCCGCGTCGTGGATGAATTCGATCGTGCCGGTGCTGTCGTAGCCGATGGCGCGCCCGACCGCCAGCGCGTGCCGGTACAGCTGCTCGCGCTGCGCGTCCAGCAGATGGGCTGCCGGCGCCTCCTCGATCACCTTCTGGTGGTTGCGCTGGATCGAGCACTCGCGCT
>DAIMFR010000053.1:0-34382 GCA_036724445.1 Rubrivivax sp.
CGCGGGAACGGGCCGTCCTCCATCACGCCGCTGCCGCCGATGCATTCCATCGCCTCGAAGGCAGCGGCGCCGATCGCGGCGCCGCGAACCGGCCTCTCTTGCTTCTCGTTTGGTTCTTCAGCGCAACTTCTCGAGCGCCGCCGCCACACCCTTGCCATAGGCCGGGTCGGCCTTGCTGCAGTTGGCGACATGGCGCTGCTTGATGAAGTCCGGCGCGTCGCCCATCGCGCGGGCGGTGTTGTCGAACAGCGCCTGCTGCTGCGCGGGCGTCATCCCGCGGAACAGCCGGCCGGGTTGGTCGAAGTAGTCGGCGTCGTCCTGGCGGAAGTCCCAGAAGTCGGCGTTGCCGTTGATCTTCAGCGGCGGCTCGCGGAACTCGGGCTGCTCCTGCCACTGGTTGAAGCTGTTGGGTTCGTAGTGCGGCAGGCCGCCGTAGTTGCCGTCCATGCGGCCGCTGCCGTCGCGGTGGTTGCTGTGCACCGGGCAGCGCGCGGCGTTGACGGGGATCTGGTGGTAGTTGACGCCCAGCCGGTAGCGCTGCGCGTCGGCGTAGTTGAACAGGCGCGCCTGCAACATCTTGTCCGGCGAGGCGCTGATGCCCGGCACCAGGTTGCCCGGCGCGAACGCGCTCTGTTCGACATCGGCGTGGAAATTCTCCGGGTTCTTGTTGAGCTCGAACTCGCCGACTTCGACCAGCGGATAGTCCTTCTTCAGCCAGACCTTGGTCAGGTCGAAGGGGTGATACGGCAGCTTCTCGGCGTCGGCCTCGGGCATGACCTGGATGTACATCTTCCATTTCGGGAAGTCGCCGCGTTCGATGGCCTCGTAGAGGTCGCGCTGATGCGTCTCGCGGTCGTTGCCGACGGCGGCGGCGGCTTCGGCGTCGGTCAGGTTCTTGATGCCCTGCTGGGTGCGGAAGTGGAACTTGACCCACCAGCGCTCGCCGGCCTGGTTCCAGAAGCTGTAGGTGTGCGAGCCGAAGCCGTGCATGTGGCGGTAGCTGGCCGGAATGCCGCGGTCGCTCATGACGATGGTGACCTGGTGCAGCGCCTCGGGCAGCAGGCTCCACCAGTCCCAGTTGTAGGTGGCCGAGCGCAGGTTGCTGCGCGGATCGCGCTTGACCGCCTTGTTCAGGTCGGGGAACTTGCGCGGGTCGCGGATGAAGAACACGGGGGTGTTGTTGCCCACCATGTCCCAGTTGCCTTCCTCGGTGTAGAACTTGAGCGCGAAGCCGCGGATGTCGCGCTCGGCGTCGGCGGCGCCGCGCTCGCCGGCCACGGTGGTGAAGCGCGCGAACATCTCGGTCTTCTTGCCGACCTTCTCGAAGATCTTCGCGCGGGTGTACTTGCTGATGTCATGGGTGACGGTGAAGGTGCCGAAGGCGCCCGAGCCCTTGGCATGCATGCGCCGCTCCGGGATCACTTCGCGCACGAAGTTGGCCAGCTTCTCGTTGAGCCACACGTCCTGCGACAGCAGCGGGCCGCGCGCGCCTGCCGTCAGGCTGTTCTGGTTGTCGGGCACCGGGGCGCCGAACTGCGTCGTCAGACGGGTGGGTGCAAGCTTCTTGTCTTGCTTGGCCATGGTGTGTTCCTTCGTGATGGGACAGGGGCGGCGATGTTCGCACGGGGTGCCGGGCTTGGCGACTGTGGGGTTGAAGATCGCCCAGGGCGGCCTTGTCGTGCATCAGGCATTGATCGGCATCATGCGGGCGCATGGAACTCTATGCGCTCGCAGCGGTCGATCAGCCGATCGGCCCGCGCCGAATGGCTTTCCCGTCGACGCTGAAGGAGGAGCACATGAACCCGCCATTGACTGTCAGGAACGAAGCGCCGGCACGCGTGCTGGCGCTGCTGGTCGCGGCCAACGGCAGCGTCGGCGACCAGGAGCTGTCGATGCTGTCCAGCCTGGACGCGTTCGAACGCCTGGGCGTCAGCCGCGAGCGTTTCGTCGAGCTGGCGCAGCAGTGCATCGACGAGGTCGGCGCGGGGCTGTGCGAGCGCTCGTGGCTGCGCACCACCGACCTGATCTACGTCAACGGGCTGCTCGATGCGGTGCACGACGACTCGCTGCGGCTGCTGGTGTGCAGGCTGTGCGCGGCGGCGATCACCGCCGACGGCCGCATCAGCAGCGACGAGCGCATGGTCTACGACCACACGCTGGCGCACTGGCACATCCGGCAGGACCAGGTGTCGCACGCGATCCTGCACGACCGCGTGCATTGAGCCGGGGGTGCGGCCGGCGAGGCACAATCGCCGTGCATGAGCGATGAGCCGCCCACCCGGGATCCGGACCCCGACGAGATCCGCGACGAAGCGGGCATGCGCCTGGCGCTGGACCAGGCGCACAACGCGCTGCTGGTGGGTGAGGTGCCGGTCGGCGCGGTGATCCTGCGCCGCACCGAGCAAGGCTCCCAGGTCATCGCCACCGGCTACAACCGGCCGGTCACCACGCACGACCCCACGGCGCATGCCGAGATCGTCGCGCTGCGCCACGCGGCGCAACTGCTGCAGAACTACCGGCTGCCCGAATGCGAGCTGTACGTGACGCTCGAGCCCTGCGCGATGTGCTCGATGGCGCTGCTGCATGCGCGCCTCAAACGCGTGGTCTTCGGCGCCGCCGACCCGAAGACCGGCGCCGCCGGCTCGGTGTTGAATCTGTTCGCTGAGCGCCGACTGAATCACCAGACCGAACTGCGCGGCCAGGTGCTGGCCGGCGCCTGCGGCCAGCTGCTGCGCGAGTTCTTCGCCGAACGGCGCGCGCAGCAGCGTGCCGAGCGCCAGGCCGCGGCCGGCGAAGAACCCATCCCCACCGGCGAAGTGCTGGAGCTGAAAGCAGCGCCCGACGCGGAGCCGCCGCGGTGAGTGCGCCTGGCGGCGACCCGCTGCACGTCGTGCGCAGGGCAGTCAGTCCAGTGAAGCGCTTGTGCCTGTTCAGCCCCTCCGGGGTCAGCGTGCAGGCCGCGCCGGTGCGGCTGGCGCTGCAGCGGTTGCGTGCGCTGGGCTTCGACGCCTATCTGGACGAAGCCGCACTGAAGCGCTTCCAGCGTTTCGGCGGCGACGACGACACCCGGCTCGCCGCGCTGCACCGCATCGCGCGCGACGCGCCCGCGGTGGCCATGGCGGTGCGCGGCGGCTACGGGCTGACACGGCTGCTCGACCGCATCGACTGGCCGCTGCTCGTGCGCAGCGTCGAAGCCGGCACGCGCTGGGTGGGCCTGAGCGACGTGACCGCGCTGCAACTGGGGCTGCTGGCGCATGGCGGCGCCGACAGTGGCAGCTGGGCCGGGCCGACCGCGAGCGAGGACTTCGGCCGCAGCGACGAAGCCGGCGGCGTCGACGAGGTCACCGCCGCCTGCTTCTGCGAAGCGATGAGCGGCGAGCTCGAAGCGGTGGGCTTCCGCAGCGAAACCGGCTTCGACGGGCTCGAGCTGAAAGGGCGGCTGTGGGGCGGCAACCTGACGGTGCTGCTTTCGCTGCTGGGCACACCGCACTGGCCGCGCGTGCGCGGCGGCATCCTGTTCCTGGAAGACGTCAACGAACAGCCGTACCGCGTCGAGCGCATGCTGCTGCAGTTGCACCAGGCGGGGGTGCTGGCAGCGCAGAAGGCGGTGCTGCTCGGGCACTTCACCGTGCAGACGAAGTCGCCGCTGGACCGCGGCTTCTCGCTGCGCGGCGTGGTGGCGCATCTGCGTGCGGTGTGCCGCACGCCGATCCTCAGCGGCCTGCCTTTCGGTCATGTGCCGACCAAGGTGACGCTGCCGGTGGGCGCACGCGTGCAACTGGCGGTGCAGGGGCGTGAGGTCTTCGTTGGCTGGTAGAGCCGGGTGGCGGCGCGCCCTGTGCGCCGCGGCAGCGCTGCTGCTGCTCGCCGGCTGCAACAACAACCCGATGCCCGGCGACCTGGCGGCGAGCAACACCCTGGTCAGCGCGATGATCGAAGGCTCGCCGCGGCATCTGGACCCGGTGGCCTCGTACTGGAGCAACGACACGCCCTTCACCTACCAGATCTACGAGCCGCCCTACGGCTACCACTACCTGAAGCGGCCGTTCCAGCTGCAGCCGAAGACGGCCATCGAGGTGGCCAAGCCGATCTATCTGGACAAGCACGACAAGCCGTTGTCCGAGGACGCGCCCGGCGAGCAGGTGGCCGAGAGCGTCTACGACATCCGCCTCAAGCCCGGCATCCTGTACCAGCCGCATCCGGCCTTCGCCAGGGACGAGGCGGGCCGCTACCGCTACCACGCGCTGCAACCGGGTGAGCTGGGCGAGCGGCGCACGCCGCTGGATTTCGAGCACAGCGGCACGCGCGAACTGGTCGCCGAGGACTATGTCTATGCGCTGAAGCGCCAGGCGACGACGCGCATCACCACGCCGATCTCGGGCATCTTCTCCGAACACGTGCTGGGCCTGCGTGAGTACGGCGAACTGATCAAGGCCGAGGACGCCAGGCTGCGCCAGGGGCTGGACCCGGCCAGCCAGGACCGGCCCTTCCTGGACTTTCGCCGCTGGCCGCTGGCCGGCGCCAGCGCACCCGACCCGCACACGCTGCGCATCCGGCTGCAGGGCAAGTACCCGCAGTGGAACTACTGGATGACCACCACCTTCATGGCGCCGGTGCCGTGGGAGGCCGACGCCTTCTACGCGCAGCCGGGCATGGCGGCGGCGGGTCTGAGCCTGGACACCTGGCCGGTGGGCACCGGGCCGTACATGATGACGGAGCTCATCAAGGACCGGCGCCACGTGCTGAGGCGCAACCCCAACTATCGCGGCGAGCCCTATCCCTGTGAGGGCATGCCCGGCGACAAGGCCGCCGGGCTGCTCGACGACTGCGGCAAGACCACGCCCTTCATCGACGCTTTGCTGTTCACCGTGGAGCGCGAATCGGTGCCGCTGCGCGCCAAGTTCCGCCAGGGCTACTACGACATCGAGGTCTTCGAGCGCACCGACACCGGCATGGACTACCTGGTGGGGATGCAGGATTCGGACGAGGTGCGCCGCGAGTACGAGCACAAGGGCTTTCGCCTGCCGCGTTTTGCCGACGTGACCAGCTGGTACCTGGGCTTCAACATGCTCGACCCGGCGATCGGCTGGGCTGACACGTCCGAGCAGCGCGAACGCAACCGCAAGCTGCGCCAGGCGATTTCGATCGCCATCGACTGGGAGGAGTATTCGAAGATCTTCCCGAAGAGCGCCGGCGAGGTGGCGATGGGCCCGCTGCCGGCCGGCATCTTCGGCTCGCGCCACGGCACGGCCGCAGGCGTCAACCCGGTGACGCACCGGTGGGTCGACGGCAAGCCGGTGCGCCGCTCGATCGCCGAAGCGAAGCAACTGCTGGCCGAAGCCGGTTATCCGGACGGACGCGACGCCAGGACCGGCAAGCCGCTGGTCATCAACTACGACTTCTATGCCGCGCCGACGCCGGAGAACAAGGCCGGCATCGACTGGGTGGTGCGCCAGTTCGCCAAGCTGGGCATCCAGCTCGAGGTGCGTGCCACCGACAACAACCAGTTCCAGGACAAGGTGCGCCGCGGCAAGTACCAGGTGTTCTGGCTCGGCTGGCTGGCCGACTATCCCGATGCCGAGAACTTCCTGTTCCAGCTCTACGGCCCGAACGGCAAGACGCAGCACGACGGCGAGAACACCGCCAACTATGCGAACCCCGAGTTCGACGCGCTGTTCTCGAAGATGCGGCTGCTGCACGACGGGCCCGAGAAGCAGGCGATCATCGACCGGCTGATGCAGATCGTGCAGCAGGACGCGCCGTGGAGCTTCGGCTACTTCCCCTATGCCTCGGGCGCGGCGCAGTCCTGGGTGCACAACTACCAGCCCGCCGTGCTGATCCGCGACCAGGGCCGCTACCTGCGGCTGGACGTGGCCGAGCGCGTGCGCAAGCTGGCCGAATGGAACCGGCCGGTGTGGTGGCCGCTGGGGCTGCTGGTGGGGCTGCTGGCGGTGTTGGCGGGCATGGGCTGGCGCAGCCTGCGGCGCAGGGAACGCAGCAACGCCAGAGGCCAGGTAGTGGCTTGAGATGAAACACCCCTTGAGATGAAGCTCGCTCGCCTGAAACCCGAATTCATTCACCGCAGAGGCGCGGAGGCCGCAGAGGGCCGCAGAGAACACCTGAAGCACTCTGCGCGTCCTCTGCGTTCTCTGCGCCTCTGCGGTGAAGGCTGTTGGCCGGCGTTTGATGCGTCGCGGGTGGCGCGTTAGGCCATGGACGACTGATGGGCCGCTACATCGTCCGCCGCACGCTGTACGGCGCGCTGATCCTGCTGGGTGTGAACTTGGCGACCTTCTTCCTGTTCTTCACCGTCAACACGCCCGACGACATGGCGCGGCTGAACATCGGTGGCAAGCGCGTCAACCAGGAAGTGATCGACAAGTGGAAGGCCGAGCGCGGCTACGACAAGCCCTTGTACTTGAATGACGCGAAGCAGGGCGCCGAGCGCTACACCGACACCATCTTCTGGGAGCGTTCGGTGTCGCTGTTCGCGCTGCGCTTCGGCCGCGCCGACGCCGAAAGCGCCGGCGACATCGGCCATGAAGTCGCCACGCGCATGTGGGTCAGCGTGCAGCTGGCGCTGCCCTTGTTCGTGCTGCAGCTGATCGCCAGCGTGGCCTTCGCGCTGCTGCTGGCGCTGTTGCGCCATACGCGGCTGGATTTCTGGGGCGTGGTCGCGTGCGTGCTGATGCTGTCGATCTCCAGCCTGTTCTACATCATCGTCGGCCAGTACTTCTTCGCGCGCGTGCTGAAGCTGGCGCCGATCTCCGGCTACGTCGGCGGCTGGGAGGTGATCAAGTTCCTGGTGCTGCCGATAGCCCTGTCGCTGGTGGCGCGGCTCGGCGGCGAGGCGCGGCTGTACCGCGCGATGCTGCTCGAGGAGATGGGCAAGGACTACGTGCGCACCGCGCGCGCGAAGGGCCTGTCGGAGACGGTGGTGCTGTATCGCCACGTGCTGCGCAACGCGCTGATCCCGATCATCACCAGCGCCGGTGCCTACCTGCCCTACGTGTTCCTGGGCAGCCTGGTGTTCGAGAGCTTCTTCGGCCTGCCGGGCCTGGGCGCTTACGTCATCGAGGCCATCGGCAAGCAGGACTTCGCGGTGGTGCGCACCATGGTCTTCCTGGGTTCGCTGCTGTACATCGTGTCCTTCATCCTGATCGACGTGGCCTACACCTGGGCCGACCCGCGCGTGCGCCTCGCCTGACATGCCCAAGTTCGTCCTCCTCTGGACCGACGCCGCGATGTGGGCCATGGCGCTGGCCACGCTGGCCTACGGGGTGCTGGTGCTGCGGCGGCCGGGGCTGCGCCGCAACTGGGCGCGTGTCTTCGCCGATCCGGCGGCCTTGTCGGCATCGGTGGTGCTGCTGCTGTGTTTGGGCATCACGCTGCTGGACAGCCTGCACTACCGGCCGCAATTGCAGCCCACCGGCAACGAGGCGCCGGCCTACGACACGCGCACGCGTTCGCTGCTCGATGCGCTGCTGGTGCGGCTGGTCGATTCGCGCGAGGCCACCTATTCGCGGCCGCTGTCCTACGTCGGCTTCACCAAGGAATCGGTCGAAGTCGGCGGCGAGATCCGGCGCATCGCGCCGCGGCTGCAGTTCGGCGGCGCGCACCTGCGCGAGCCCGGGCGCGAATGGCTCACTGACCTGGCCTGGCGCGGCGTGCTCGGGCTGGCGGCGGGCGCGGCGCTGGCGGCGCTGCTGTCGCTGCTGCTGCTGGCGGCGGTGGCGCGCGCGCGTGGCCTGCCGTGGCGCGCAGGCATCGCCGCCGCCTGGCGCGACGACGCGCCGATCCGCTGGCGCGCGGCTTGCTGGACCCTGGCCGTCATCGGCCTGCTCGCCGGGCCGATGGTGCTGTGGGCCGGCCACTACCACGTCTTCGGCACCGACCTGACCGGCAACGACGTGCTCTATCAGGCGCTGAAGAGCATCCGCACCGCTTTCGTCATCGGCAGCCTGGCGACGGTGGCCACGCTGCCGCTGGCGGTGGGGTTGGGCATCGCCGCCGGCTACCTGCGCGGCTGGGCCGACGAAGTCATCCAGTACCTGTACACGGTGCTGTCGTCGGTGCCGAACGTGCTGCTCATTGCCGCCTGCGTGCTGATGGTGCAGGTCTTCATCGACCAGCATCCGGATGTCTTCGAGACCGGCGCCGAACGTGCCGACGTCAAGCTCTTCCTGCTGTGCGCAGTGCTCGGCCTGACCGGCTGGGCCGGGCTGTGCCGGCTGCTGCGCGCCGAGACGCTGAAGCTGCGCGAGCTGGAATACGTGCAGGCGGCGCAGGCCTTCGGCGTCAGCAGCGCGCGCATCATGCGGCGCCACGTCTTCCCCAACGTCGCGCACCTGATGCTGATCGTCACCGTGCTCGACTTCAGTTCGCTGATCCTGTACGAGGCGGTGCTGTCCTACGTGGGCGTCGGCGTCGATCCGTCGATGCACAGCTTCGGCGGCATGATCAACCTGGCGCGCAGCGAGATGAGCCGCGACCCGGTCGTGTGGTGGAGTTTCGCCGCGGCCTTCGTGTTCATGGTGGTGCTGGTGCTGGCGGCCAATTTGTTCGCCGACGGCGTGCGCGACGCCTTCGATCCGCGCGCCGCGCGGCTGCACCGGCCGCGGCTGCGCCGGGCGGCCACATGAACATGCACGATGCGCTGCAGGCGCAGCAACTGCGCGTCGAGTTCGACGCCGATGCCGGCATCGTGCGCGCGCTCGACGGCATCCGCCTGAGCATCGAACGCGGCGAGACCTTCGCGCTGGTCGGCGAGAGCGGCTGCGGCAAGAGCGTCACGGCGCTGGCCCTGATGCGGCTGCTGCCGGACAACGCCCGCATCGCCGACGGCCGCGTGCTGCTGGACGGCGCCGACCTGCTGGAGCTGCCCGAAGCGGCGATGCGCGGCGTGCGCGGCGCGCGCATCGGCATGATCTTCCAGGAGCCGGCCACCAGCCTGAATCCGGTGATGCGCGTCGGCGCGCAGATCGTCGAGGCCATCGAGACGCACACGCCGCTGCGCGGAACGGCGGCGCGCGCCAAGGCCGTCGAATGGCTGGCGCGCGTCGGCATCCCCGAGCCCGAGCGGCGCATCGACGACTATCCGTTCCGCCTTTCGGGCGGGCAGAAGCAGCGCGTGATGATCGCCATGACGCTGGCTGCCGAACCCGACTTCCTGCTCGCCGACGAGCCGACCACGGCGCTGGACGTGACCATCCAGGCGCAGATCCTCGAGCTGCTGCGCCGGCTGCAGCGCGAACAGAAGATGGGCTTGATGCTGATCACGCACGACCTGGCCGTGGTCTCGGGCATGGCGCAGCGCGTGGCGCTGATGTACGCCGGGCAGATCGTCGAAGTGGCCGAAGCGGCCGACTTCTTCGCCGCGCCCAAGCATCCGTACGCCCAGGCGCTGCTGCGCGCCTTGCCCGACGCGGTGCGGCGCGGCCAGCCGCTGCAGGCCATTGCCGGGACGGTGCCGCCGCTGTCGAGCGAATTCAGCGGCTGCCGCTTCGCGCCGCGCTGCGCGGTGGTGATGCCGGCGTGCACGACGACCGTGCCGGATCTCTACCACGCCGGGGCGCGACGCGAGGTGCGCTGCCTGCTGCATGCGCCCGCGTCTTTGCCGCCGAGTGCATCGAACGACCTGCCGCGGCCCGCAGCCGCGCAGCTCGGCGACGCGGTGCCGGCTGCCGGCGCGGCGCCGCGCACGGCGGCGGCGCCGCTGCTGCAGGTGCGCGGATTGAGCGTGACTTTCCCGCTGAGCCGGGGCGTGCGGCAGCGGCCCGGCGGCGGCTTCGTCGCCGTGCGTGGCGTCGACTTCGAGGTCGCGCGCGGGCGCACGCTGGCGCTGGTCGGTGAATCGGGCTGCGGCAAGACGAGCACCGGCAAGGCCATCGTGCAACTGCTGCGCGGCCATGCGCAGATCACAGGCCAGGCGCTGCTCGAAGGCCGCGACCTGTTCGAGCTGCAGGGCCAGGCGCTGCTGGCCGCGCGGCGCGACGTGCAGATCGTCTTCCAGGATCCGTTCGCGTCGCTGAACCCGCGCATGCGCGTGCTCGAACTGCTCGAGGAAGGGCTGCTGTCCTTGCACCCGCAACTGAATGCCGCGGCGCGGCGCGCGCGCATCGATGAGCTCAGCGAACGCGTCGGCCTGGCGCCTGAATCGCTGCAGCGCTACCCGCATGAGTTCTCCGGCGGCCAGCGCCAGCGCATCGCCATCGCCCGCGCGCTGGCGGTGCAGCCGAAGCTGCTGGTCTGCGACGAGCCGACCTCGGCGCTGGACGTGTCGGTGCAGGCGCAGATCCTGAACCTGCTGCGCGAGCTGCAGCGCGACCTGGGCCTGAGCTACCTGTTCATCACGCACAACCTCGGCGTCGTCGAGTACATCGCTGACCGGGTGGCGGTGATGCGTGGCGGCGCGATCATCGAGCAGGGCGACTGCGACGCGGTGCTGGGGCGCCCGCAGCAGGCCTACACGCGCGAACTGCTGGCGGCGGTGCCGCGGCTGCAACACGCCTGAGCGGGCTGACCTGAGCGGGCGGGTGCGCCGCGGCGACCCGCGATTGTTGTTGCGCGACAACGGCAAGCCGCAAGCCGGCCGGCGACGCGAGAACGGTATCGAGCGAAGGCATGCAGCGCCGGCAAAGCCAAGCGTGGCGCGGGTTTGCGGCGCTTCGCCCCGGGGCGTGCCGCGGCCGTGCCGGACGGTCGTCGCTGGATATCCCCGAGGGAACGCGCGGGCCGCTGCGCTAAGAATCGGATAGGTGCGTCAGGCCGGGAAACATTGGCTCTGCATGAGGCCTGTTTGCGGCGAGCGCGTCAGATCACCGCCCGAGGAGACGACGATGTACCAGAAGACACGCATCAGCAAGGCCTTGCTGCTGGCTTTCGGTGGTTCGATGGTCATGGGCGCTGCACCGCCTGCGGCGCAGGCGCAGCGGGTCGAGATCACCGGCTCGTCGATCAAGCGCGTCGAAACCGAAGGGGCGCTGCCGGTGCAGACGCTGACGCGCACCGACATCGAGCGCACGGGGGTACAGACCACCGAGCAGCTGATGCAGACCATCTCGGCGATGTCGTCGTCGGGGCAGACGATGGGCTCGACCGGCGTCACGAACGCCACCTACGGCCTGTCCACGGTGTCGTTGCGCGGCTTGGGCGAGGAGCGCACGCTGGTGCTGCTGAACGGCCGGCGCATGGCGCCGTTTTCCAATGGTTCCGGCGCGGTCAACGTCAACAACATCCCGCTCGCGGCAATCGAGCGCGTCGAGATCCTGAAGGACGGCGCATCGGCGATCTACGGCTCCGATGCCGAGGCCGGCGTGGTGAACTTCATCATGACCAAGAACTTCCAGGGCTACCAGCTCGGCGCCACGGCCGGCTCGCCGACCACGAACGGCGGCGGTCAGCAATACCTGCTCAACTTCATCGGCGGCTGGGGCGACCAGAGCAAGGACGACTGGAACCTGACCGTCACCGGCCAGTGGCAGCGCAACCAGGCGCTGTTCTCCAAGAGCCGCAGCTATGCGAAGACCGACAACAACTTCCCGTGGACGCTGCCCACCGCCACCGGACAGGGCAACATCCAGGGGGCGTGGACCCCGGGGGTCGGCCCCAACCATCTGCCGAATACTCCCTACCTTCTTGGCGGTGTCGGCTCTTCCTACGGCAATCCGCTGGCCGCCAGCGGCCAATGCGCCTCGGTCAAGAACATAGACGATGTTTTCGCTGATCCCGCAACACCGTCCTGCGCTTACGACAGCGGCGCTTACCTGTCACTGTTCGGGCAGACCGAAGACGTGTCACTGACCGGCAACTTCAGTTTCCGGCTCAACGACAAGGCGGAAATCTTTGCCGACGCGCTGTGGTCGCGCTCCAAAGCGACCACCCAGATCCAGCCGAGCCCGCTGCGCACCAGCTTCATGGAAACCGATGACCTGTTCGGGGTGCCTGGCCAGCCGGGGTCCACTGACCGCGTGCTGCTGCTGCGCACCACCAATCCGAACTACGGCATCGCCGCCAACTACCTGAATTCGGTCGGCCTCGGGCAGTTGGTCGGCAGCGACCTGGGCATCACCGCACGCGTATTTGACTTCGGCAACCGCATCACCGAGGACACGAGCACGCAGAGCCGCGTCGTCGTCGGCGTGCGCGGCGAGCTCATGGAGCAGTTCTACAACGTGGCGCTGGTCACCGGCCAGAACCGGCTCGACGGACAGGTGACCAGCGGCTACTTCTCGCAGCTGGGCTACGCGCAGGCGACTCAAGCGCCGAACAGCGACTGGAATCCCTGGTCGCTGAACCAGTCGCCGGCCTTCCAGAATCTGATCAGGACGGCCGAATACGCGGGCCCGACGCTCAGCTCCAAGTCGACCACGTCGAGCCTGGACGCGACCTTGAGCGGCGATGTCTGGAAGCTGCCCGCCGGCATGATGCAGTACGCGGCCGGCTATCAATTCAGGAAAGACAAGCTCGAGCTGTCGCCGAGCGCGGCGCTGCTCAGCGGCGATATTGCCGGCCTCGGCGGTGCGACCAGGGGCTTCGACGCCGACCGCCACGTCAACGCCGTGTTCGGCGAACTGAACATCCCGGTCGTCAAGGCCGTGGACCTGAACCTGGCGACGCGCTACGACGGCTACAGCGACGTCGGCTCGACGACCAACTGGAAGGGCAACCTGCGCTGGCAGCCGACGCAGCAGTTGATGATCCGCGGCGCGTACGGCACCGGTTTTCGTGCGCCTACGCTGAACAACCTGTTCGAGCCGAACGTGCTGCAAACTTCGGTGACGATCCAGGACGGCGGCAACTGCAACCCGAACGATCCGACCGACTGCTTCGTCGGGCAGGTCAACGAGCTGACCGGCGGCAACCCGAAGCTGAAGCCCGAGACCTCGAGGCAGTACGGCGTCGGCCTGGTGTTCCAGCCGCTGCCGTCGCTGGCGGTGGGACTGGACTGGTTCAACATCAAGGTCGACGACACCATCTCGCAGCCGTCGACGCAGGAGGTGATTGACCAGAACCTGGCCGGCAACCCGCTGTATGCCGGCAAGGTGGTCCGCGACGCCTCGGGCGCCATCGTGCAGGTGATCAACCCGC
Organism: Rubrivivax sp.; assembly: GCA_036724445.1. GTDB lineage: Bacteria > Pseudomonadota > Gammaproteobacteria > Burkholderiales > Burkholderiaceae_C > Rubrivivax. Next base: position 13,090 of record DAIMFR010000053.1, read on the forward strand.
CGGACAACAACGGCACGCTCGAGGCGCAGGGCATGGATCTCGAATTGCGCTACCGCGAAAAGCTCGGGCCCGGCCTGCTGATGCTGGGACTGAACGGCACCTACTACTTCAAGTACGACCAGAGCACGCCCGGTGCCGGCACCTCGCACAAGGTGGCGACGATGACCGATCCGACCGGCACGACGCCGGTGATCAGCTCGTCGGTCGGGCTCGACGGCATGGGCGTGGTGCTGCGCTACAAGCAGTACCTGTCTGCCACCTGGGTGCAGGGCGACTGGGCCACGACCATCGGCAACCAGTTCGCGACCGGCTACTACGCGGGTGCGGACTGGAACGACGAGCAGGTGCGCATGCCCAGCCAGACGCTGTGGGATCTCCAGGTGGCTTATTCGGGGATCAAGCACCTGGTGCTGACGCTGGGCGCGCGCAACCTGTTCGACAAGCAGCCGGCCAGCTTCTCGAACGCGTACCTGAGCCAGTTCCAGTCCGGCTACGACAGCTCGCAGTACGACCCGCGCGGCCGTTTCGTCTACCTGAGCGGCACGCTCACGTTCTAGGTCTAGGCGGGGCGGCGGACCGCATCCCGGTGCTGGACTTAGTTCACAGAACCAGGTTCACCGGAGCCGCCGATGACCATCACCACCGTCAGTATCCACGAAGCGAAGACGCATCTGTCGCGCCTGGTCGAGCAGGCGGCGAAGGAGCATGAGTTCGTGATCGCCAAGGCCGGCAGGCCGATGGTGCGGGTGATCCCGATCGAGGCGCCGCCGGCCAAGCGCCGCCTGGGCTTTCTGGCCGGCAAGGCAGTCGTCTCGGCTGACCTGAAGAAGGACTTTGCCGCGGACATCGAACGCATGTTCTACGGCGATCGCTGACGTGTGGCTGCTCGATACCCATCTGCTCGTGCGGGCAGCGTACGACCCCGCGAGGTTGCCGAAAGGTGTGGCCAAGCTGATCGAGTCGCGTGACGAGCGGCTGGTCTTCAGCCTGGCGTCGATGTGGGAAGTGGCGATCAAGGCGCCGCTGAAGCGGCTCGAGCTGAAGCGGCCCGATTTCACGGCTGCGCCCGACGAACTGCAGCGCGGGCTCATCGACGAGGGCTTCGCCGAACTGCCGATCGCGCCGGCCCACATCAGCCGCATCGTCACGCTGCCGTGGCTGCACCGCGACCCGTTCGACCGCATGCTCGTCGCGCAGGCGGCGGTCGAAGGGCTGACGCTGTTGACCGCCAACGCCGCGCTGAAGCGCTGCGGCCGTTTCGTGCGCGCGGTGCAGCTGGGCGCGCGCGGCCTCACTTCGGCGCCATGCGGATGGCGCCGTCGAGGCGGATCACCTCGCCGTTGAGCATGTCGTTGGTGACGATCTGGTGCACCAGCTTGGCGTAATCGGCCGGCGTGCCCAGGCGGCTGGGGAAGGGCACGCTCGCGGCCAGCGCGTCCTGCACTTCCTGGGGCATGCCGAACAGCATCGGCGTGCCGAAGATGCCCGGCGCGATGGTCATGTTGCGGATGCCGTTGCGCGCCAGGTCGCGCGCGATCGGCAGCGTCATGCCGACCACGCCGCCCTTGCTCGCCGCATAGGCGGCCTGGCCGATCTGGCCGTCGTAGGCGGCGACGCTGGCGGTGCTGATCATCACGCCGCGCTCGCCGGTAGGCTCGGGCGCGTTCCTGCACATCGCTTCGGCGGCCAGGCGGATCATGTTGAAGCTGCCCACCAGGTTGACCATGAGGGTCTTGGTGAAGCTGCCCAACGGGTGCGCGCCGTCCTTGCCCACGGTCTTGGTCGCCGGCGCGATGCCGGCGCAGTTGACCAGCCCCATCAGCTTGCCGGCAGCGGTGGCCGCGGCCACGGCCGCCTGGCCGTCGGCCTCCTGGCTGACGTCGCATTTGACGAAGACGCCGCCGATCTCGGCGGCCACCTTCTGGCCGGCCTCGACCTGCAGATCGGCGACCACCACCTTGGCGCCGTTCGCGGCCAGCATGCGCGCCGTGCCTTCGCCCAGGCCCGATGCGCCGCCGGTGACGATGAAGACCTTGCCTGCGATGTCCATGCTGTGCGCCTTGTTCAGGCCAGCGCCGCGAAGGCGCGTTCAGTGATCTGCTCGACCGTACCGGTGCCGTCGATGCGCCGGTACTTGGGCGCCTGCGCGTCCCCGGTGGCGGCCCAGGCCGAGTAGTAGTCGACCAGCGGGCGCGTCTGCGACTGGTAGACCTGCAGCCGCTTGCGTACCGTTTCTTCCTTGTCGTCCTCGCGTTGCACCAGGTCTTCGCCGGTGACGTCGTCCTTGCCCGCCACCTTCGGCGGGTTGAAGGTGAGGTGGTAGGTACGGCCCGAAGGCAGATGCGCGCGCCGTCCGCTCATGCGCTCGATGATGGCTGCGTCGGGCACGTCGATCTCCAGCACCACGTCGAGCTTGACGCCGGCGCTCTTCATCGCCTCGGCCTGCGGGATCGTGCGCGGGAAGCCGTCGAAGAGGAAGCCCTTGGCGCAGTCGGCCTGCACGATGCGCTCCTTCACCAGCCCGATGATGATGTCGTCGCTGACCAGCGCGCCGCTGCCCATCACCTTCTTCGCCGCCAGCCCCAGCGGCGTGCCGGCCTTGACGGCAGCGCGCAGCATGTCGCCGGTGGAGATCTGCGGGATGTCGTACTTGCTGCAGATCTGCGTGGCCTGCGTGCCCTTGCCGGCGCCGGGGGCGCCCAGAAGAATCAGTCTCATCGAATGCTTCGCCTTTGCCGGGTGCCGGCAGATGTGGAACGTGGAATGTGGAATGGAAGAGCGTGGCCGCGCAGCGCCGCCGCCGATGGCGGGAAGATATCACGCGCTTTTGGCGCGAGCCTTACGCCGCCGGCGGGTCTGCGGCTTCAGTGCGCTCGCGGAACAGCGCGCGCACGCGTTCCAGGTCCTCGGGCGTGTCGACGCCGCTGCCCGGCGCCGACGCGCTGACGTGCACCGCGATGCGCTGTCCGTGCCACAGCACGCGCAACTGCTCCAGCGCCTCGGTGCGCTCGAGCTCGCTGGGCGGCAGCGCCGGAAAGCCGCGCAGGAAGGCCGCGCGGTAGGCATACAGCCCCACGTGCCGGTAGGGCGGCGGCTGCAGCGGCAGCGCCGGCTGCGCGGGGCCGCCGCCGTCGCGCCACCAGGGGATCGGCGCGCGGCTGAAGTACAAGGCCAGGCCGCGCGCGTCCAGCACCACCTTGACGACGTTCGGATCGAGGTAGTCGGCCAGATCGCCGATCGGATGCGCGGCGGTGCTCATCACGCAGTCGCCGCGCTGCTGCAGCAGCGCGGCGCACTCGCGGATCAGCTGCGGGTCGATCAGCGGCTCGTCGCCCTGCACGTTGACCACGATGCGCTCGCCGTCGATGCCCAGCTGCGTGCAGGCTTCGGCCAGCCGGTCGCTGCCGCTGGCGTGGCTGGCGGCGGTGAGCAGCGCGCGTACGCCATGCGCTTCGCAGGCAGCGACGATGGTGGCGTCATCGGCTGCCACCACCACCTGCTCGGCGCCCGACGCCGCCGCCTGCCGCGCCACGCGCACCACCATCGGCAGCCCGGCGATGTCGGCCAGCGGCTTGCCGGGCAGCCGCGTCGAGGCCAGCCGCGCCGGGATGAGCACCGAAAAGCCCATCAGTCGGGCGCAGCTGCGATTTCGTCGGCCGCATCCAGGCTGCGCGCTTCATGTTCCAGCATCACCGGAATGCCGTCGCGCAGCGGGAAGCCAAGCCGGTCGGCCGCGCACTGCAGTTCGACGAGGCGGTTGTCGGCATCGCGATGCGGCTGCAGCGGGCCCTTGCAGACCGGGCAGACGATCAAGTCGAGCAGGCGGTGATCTGGCGTCATGGAGGGAATCAGCGGCGGCGCACGCGGCGCAGGTTGTCGAGCAGGGCGGTGCGCAGTTCTTCGGGCAGCCGGAAGTCTAGCGCCACCACCCAGACGCGCGTGCCGGCGAATCCGTCGCGCGGCAGCTTGACCGCGTCCTTCTCGGTCACCAGCACGTCGGGCGTGCCCGGCGGCCAGGGCAGGCGGTCGAAGGCGTAGTGGTCGCCCAGCGGCAGCGCCTCGAACTGCAGGCCGGCATCGCGCAGCATCGCGAAGAAGCGTTGCGGCGCGGCCATGCCGGCGGCGGCGACCAGCGGCCGGCCGCGCAGTGCCTGCAGCGCTTCGAGCTGCGGCGCTGCGCCGCGCCACCAGTCCTGCAGCGGTACCGCGCCGGCCAGGCCGCGCTGCGCCAGAGCGCCGGGCCAATGGGTGCTCGGGTGCGCGGCGTTGTACAGCACGTGGCTGTTCACCGGCACGTGTGCCGGCAGCGGCTCGCGCAGCGGCCCGGCCGGCAGCATCAGGCCGTTGCCGATGCCGCGCTCGTCGAAGACGATCAACTGCACGTCGCGCTGCAGCGCCAGATGCTGCAGCCCGTCGTCGGCGACCAGCACGTCGACCTGCGGCTGCGCGGCGCACAGCCCGCGCGCCGCCTCGATGCGCCGGCGCGCCACCCACACCGGCGCGTGCGTGCGCCGGCGGATCAGCAGCGGCTCGTCGCCGACCGCAGCGGCGCGGCTGTCGCCGAGCACCGGCAGCGCGTGCGCGCCGCGCCGCCCGTGGCCGCGCGAGATCACCCCCGGCACATGACCGGCGTCGCGCAGGGCCTGCACCAGCGCGATGACGGCCGGCGTCTTGCCGGCGCCGCCGGCCACCAGGTTGCCGACGACGATCACCGGCACCGGCGCGCGCTGCGCACGCAGCACGCCGCTCGCATAGGCCAGCCGGCGCAGCGCGCTCAGCGCACGGAAGCAGACGCTCAGCGGCCACAGCAGCCAGGCGAGCGCGCTGCGATCCGGGCGCCACCAGGCGCGCGTCAAGGCCGATTCGAAGCGGCCCGCGGCCACGTCAGCGCGTGGCTTGGCCGCTCTGCGCCGCGAAGGTCAGCCGCGTCAGCCCGGCGCGGCGCGCCGCGTCGAGCACGTTGACCACCGACTGGTGCGTGGCCAGCGCGTCGGCCGAGATGATCACCACGCTGTCGGGGCGGCCTGCCGCCGCGGCCTGCAGTTCGGCCGCCAGCAGTTCGACGCCGCGCCCGTCGACGGGGCGCCGGTTCAGCAGATAGCGCCCGTCGCTGCCGATGGCCACGACGATCTCGCCCGGCCGCTCGCGCAGCGGCTCGGCATCGGCCGCCGGCAGGTTCAGCTGCAGCTCGGTGAAGCGCGAATAGGTGGTCGACAGCATCAGGAAGATCAGGATCACCAGCAGCACGTCGATGAACGGGATCAGATTGATCTCCGGTTCCTCGCGCTTCAGGCGTCTGAAATTCATGCTGCCGCGGCCCCGGCCGCCGGCGTGCGCACCGCGAAGCGCATCAGGTGCGGCACCAGCCGCTCGGCGGCGAGTTCCATGGTCAGCTGGTATTCGTCGACGCGGCCGCGGAAGTAGCGGTAGAACATCAGCGCGGGAATCGCGATCATCAGGCCGAAGGCGGTGTTGTACAGCGCGATCGAGATGCCGTGCGCCAGCTGCTGCGGGTTGGTGGCGCCGGCGGCGCTGGGCGCCTGCGAGCCGAAGATCTCGATCATGCCGATGACCGTGCCGAACAGCCCCAGCAGCGGTGCCGCCGCAGCGATCGTGCCCAGCGTGTTCAGGTAGCGCTCCAGCCGGTGCAGCGCGACGCGCCCGGCGTTCTCGAAGGACTGGCGCACCGCCTCTTCGGTGATGCGCGGCTCGGCGATGACGCTGCGCAGCCCTGTGGCGAACACGCCGCCAAGCAGCGAGCTGCCGGCCAGCTTGTCGACGACCTCGGTGCCCGGCAGGCTGCTGCGCGTCACGCCCAGCACCTCGTCGAGCAGGCCGGCCGGCGCGATCCGGCTCGGACGCAGGCTGATCAGCCTTTCGATGATGATCGTCAGCGCCGCGATCGAACACAGGATGAGGGGCCAGATCGGCCAGCCGGCCGCTTGTATGATCGACAGCATCGTGCTCGAACGGGGTCTCGAACGGGTCTTTTTAAAGCTGAGGGCCGGGGCCGCAACGACGCGCGATTATGGACCCTGACCCCGCGCTCGAAGCCGCGAACTGCGGGCAATCGACAGGCGCGTCTGCCCGGCCGCTTAGGCGCTAATCCACCGTCGCTGTGGATAACAATGTGGGCAACCCGCCGGCGCGGGCCGCAGAAGCGCATGGTTGCTCGTGCGGCTTCGGGTTGCTTAAATTTTCATCAGCAAATTTCCATTGCCGTTCAACCACTTGCATGATTGTTTCAGTTCCATGCGCAGCGCACCCCCGGTTTGCGTGAGCACTGGCGCGGCTGTGGATGTCCCGAGCCGCATGGATGCTGGCTCTGCCGATGATTGAAGGCAGCGTGCAGGCGCCGCCGCGGCCGGTGTGGGACGTCGCGGCGCTGCTCGCCGCCACCGCAGAGCTGCTGCACGGCCGCTTCGGTGCCGTGCTCGTGCGCGGCGAACTGTCGGGCGTGACGCGCGCCGCCAGCGGCCACCGCTACTTCTCGTTGAAGGATCTGGCCGGCAGCGGCGCGGTGTTGCGCTGCGCGCTGTTCCGCCGCGCGGCGCAGCTGCTGGACTTCGAGGCCGCCGACGGCCAGCAGGTCGAGCTGCGCGGCCGCCTGACGGTGTACGAGCCGCGCGGCGAGCTGCAGCTGATCGTCGAATCGATGCAGCGCCTGGGCGCCGGCGCGTTGTACGAGCAGTTCCTGCGGCTGAAGGCGCGGCTGGCCGCGGCCGGGCTGTTCGACGCGGCGCGCAAGCGCGCGCTGCCGCGCTGGCCGGCGGCGCTGGGCATCGTTACCTCCACCGCCGCGGCGGCGCTGCACGACGTGCTGGTGACGCTGCGCCGGCGCGCGCCGCACTTGCGCGTGATCGTCTACCCGAGCGCGGTGCAGGGGTCCGAGGCGGCGGCGGCACTGGTCGCGGCGCTGCGCCTGGCCGCCGCGCGGCGCGAGGTCGATGCGCTGCTGCTGGTGCGCGGCGGCGGCTCGCTGCAGGATCTCTGGTGCTTCAACGACGAGGCGCTGGTGCGCGCGATCGCCGCGTCGCCGCTGCCGGTGATCTGCGGCGTCGGCCACGAAAGCGACGTCACGCTGGCCGACTTGGCGGCGGACGTGCGCGCGGCCACGCCCACCGCCGCGGCCGAACTGGCGGCGCCGGCACGCGCCGACGCGCTGGCGCAGCTGGACGCGCTGGGCGAGCGGCTGGCGTGGCGGCTGCGCCAGTACCTCGATACGCAGGCGCAGCGGCTGGACGCGCTGGCCTGGCGCCTGGGCGGGCCGGCGCGCGCCGTCGCCGCGCAGCGCCAGCTGCTGTTGTCGCTGGAGCAACGCCTGGGCCGGGCGCCGCGACAGGCTTTGGCCGCGGCCGCGCGCGAACACGCGCAGCTGGGGGCGCGGCTGCTGCGCGCCGGCCAGGCGCAGCGCGCGCCGCACGCGCTGCGCCTGCAGGCGGCGGCGCAGCGGCTGGCGGCGCTGGACCCGCAGCGGGTGCTGGCGCGCGGCTATGCGTGGGTCGAAGACGTCCACGGCGAGGCGGTGGTGACGGCACACGCCGTGGCCCGCGGCGATCGGCTGCGTGCGGTGTGGCATGACGGCGCGGCGCAGGTGCGGGTGGAACAGGTGCTGCCGCGGCCGGACGCCGAATCCGCGCCTGCCGCATAGGCATCGCCTAGCGCCGCGACCCGCGCCGCTTCCGTGCCTACAATGCGCCGCTCCAAACCCGGCAGGTGCGCCAGCGCTGCGCGGCGGCTGCCTCGAACGCCTCGAAAGGACCGATGATGGAACACACCTTGCCCGCCTTGCCCTTCGCGCTGGACGCGCTGGCGCCGCACATGAGCCGCGAGACGCTCGAGTACCACCACGGCAAGCATCACAACGCCTACGTGGTTAACCTGAACAACCTGCAAAAGGGCACCGAGTTCGAGTCGATGGCGCTGGAGGACATCGTCAAGAAGTCCAGCGGCGGCATCTACAACAACGCCGCGCAGGTCTGGAACCACACTTTCTTCTGGAACTGCCTGAAGCCGGGCGGCGGCGGCGAGCCCGGCGGCGCGCTGGCCGCGGCCATCAACGCCAAGTGGGGCAGCGTTGCGGCCTTCAAGGAGGCCTTCACCAAGTCGGCGGTGGGCAACTTCGGCTCGGGCTGGACCTGGCTGGTGAAGAAGGCCGACGGCAGCGTCGACATCGTCAACATGGGCGCTGCCGGCACGCCGCTGACCACCGGCGACAAGGCGCTGCTGACCATCGACGTGTGGGAGCACGCGTACTACATCGACTACCGCAACCTGCGGCCGAAGTTCGTCGAGACCTTCCTGGCTTCGCTGGTCAACTGGGACTTCGCGCAGCGCAACTTCGGCTGAGGCGCGGGCGCCGGCCCGGCGTTCAGGTGCCGAAGGGCGCGCCCTTCAGCTTGAAGCCGGGTTTGATGCCGCGCTTGGCGAACCAGCCCTGGTTCATCTCCAGCGCAAAGCGCACCGGCTCGGCCGAGCAGTGCGACTCCAAGGCCTGCGGCTGCATGTCGGCCAGGTTGACGATGCGTCCGTCGTCGGCGATGAAGGCGATGGTCAGCGGCAGCACGGTGTTCTTCATCCAGAAGCAGTGGCGCTGCTGCGGGCCGTCGAAGACGAACAGCATGCCTTCGTGCGCCGCCATCTGCGTGCGGAACATCAAGCCGGCCTGCGTCTGCAGCGGCGTGCGCGCCACCTCGGCGCGGATGTTGTGCATGCCGGCGGTCAAGGTGACGGTATCCAGCGGCGGCTGCGCCGCGTCCTGCGCGGCCACGCTGCCGGCCCAGGCCAGCAGGGCGGCCAGCAGACTGAGTGATCGTTTCAGCATCGGTATCGTCTGACGTGGTCTCCGGGCAGCGCGCATTGTCGATCATCGGGCCACGCCGGGTGGCGCACCGCCGATGAGCACGATCTCCGCCACGCCGGTGCCGGCCGATGCATCGGTGCTCGACGATCCGCTGGAGCAGCAGCGCTTCACGCGCTGGTCCACCGGGCAGGACGGCCAGCGCGTGGCCGAATCGACGCTGCGGCTGTCGGGCATGTACTGCGCCGCCTGCGCCGGCATCATCGAGCAGGCCTTGCAGGGCGTGCCGGGCGTGGCCCAGGCGACGGTCAGCGCCGCCGGGCAGCGCGCCGCGGTGCGCTGGGATCCGCAGCGCACGCGGCCGTCGGAACTCGTGGCGGCGGTGCGCCGCGCCGGCTACGACGCCGCGCCCGACGCTGCCGTGCCGGCGCGCGAGCTGCGCCGCGCCGAAGCCCGCAAGGCGCTGTGGCGGCTGTTCGTCGCCGCCTTCTGCATGATGCAGGTGATGATGCTGGCCACGCCGTCCTACGTGGCCGGCCGCGGCGAGCTCGAGCCCGATCTGGCCCGACTGCTCAACTGGAGCGCCTGGGTGCTGAGCATTCCGGTGCTGCTGTTTTCGGCCGCGCCGTTTTTCGCGGGCCTGTGGCGCAGCCTGCGCTCGCGCCGCATCGGCATGGACGCGCCGGTGGCCATCGGCATCGCCGTGACCTTCATCGCCAGCACCGGCGCCACCTTCGACCCGGGCGGCGTCTTCGGCCACGAGGTGTATTTCGATTCGCTGACCATGTTCGTCAGCTTCCTGCTCGCTGCGCGCTGGCTGGAACTGCATGCGCGCCAGCGTGCCGAGCAGGCGCTGGAAGCGGCGCTGGACAGCATGCCGCAGTTGGCGGCGCGGCTCGCGGCCGACGGCAGCAGCGAGCAGGTCAGCGTGCTGCGTCTGGCACCGGGCGACCGCGTGCGCGTGGCGCTGGGCCAGGCCTTCCCGGCGGACGGCTTGCTGCTGGACGGCCACACCCGCGCCGACGAGGCGCTGCTCAGCGGCGAATCGGCGCCGCAGCCCAAGGCGCCCGGCGACGAGCTCGTGGCCGGCAGCCTGAACCTGGGCGCGCCGGTGACGATGCAGGTGCAGCGCGTCGGCGCCGACACGCGCCACGAGGCCATCGTCGCGCTGATGCGCGACGCCATGAGCCAGCGGCCGTCGCTGGCGCGCACCGCCGACCGGCTGGCGGGGCCGTTCCTGTGGGTGGTGCTGGGCCTGGCCGCGCTGTCCGCCGCCGTGTGGAGCGTGATCGACCCGTCGCGCGCGCTGTGGGTGGCGGTGTCGGTGCTGATCGTCACCTGCCCGTGCGCGCTGGCGCTGGCCGTGCCGGCGACGCTGGTCGCCGCGGCCGGCGGCCTGGCGCGGCGCGGCGTGCTGGTGCAGCGCCTCGACGCGCTGGAGGCCATGGCCCGGCTGGACCGGCTGTTCATCGACAAGACCGGCACGCTGACGACGCAGTCGCTGCAGCTGCATTGGCCGCGCGTGCTGCGGGCTGACCGCTGGCTGGCCTCGCCCGACGCGGCGCTGGCGTTGGCGGCGTCGCTGGCGGCCTGGTCGCGGCACCCGCTGTCGCAGGCGCTGGCGGCGGCAGCGGCGCCCGCCGCGCCGTGGAGCTGGACGCAGGTCGAGGAGCTGACGGGTCAGGGGCTGGAGGCACGCGACGCCGAAGGCATGGCGTGGCGCCTCGGTGCGCGCGAGTGGGCTTGCGCGGTGAGCGAGGCCGCCGCGCCCGCCGCCAGCGCCGGCGAGGTTCCGGCCGAAGTCTGGCTGTGCGCCGCCGACGGCGGCTGCGCCTGCTTCGGCTTCGATGAAGCGCTGCGCGAAGGTGCGGCCGAAGCCATGCACGCGTTGCGCGCGCGCGGCTATCGGCTGAGCCTGCTCTCCGGCGACAGCCCGGCGCGCGCGCAGCGGCTGGCGCGCTTGCTGGGGCTGGACCAGGCGATCGGCGGCGCGACGCCGCAACGCAAGCTGGACGAAGTTGCCGCCGCGCAGGCGCGCGGCGAGCGGGTGGCGATGGTCGGCGACGGCGTCAACGACGCGCCGGTGCTGGCCCGCGCCGACGTGTCGATGGCCATGGGGCAGGGCGCGCTGGTCGCACGCGCGCAGGCCGACGCGGTGCTGGCCGGCAATCGGCCGCTCGACGTGGTGCACACGCTCGCCGTGGCGCGGCGCGCGATGCGCATCGTGCGTCAGAATCTCGTATGGGCGCTGACCTATAACGCGGTATGTGTTCCGTTGGCCTTCTTCGGTCTGCTGCCGCCCTGGGCTGCAGGACTGGGCATGGCCACGAGTTCGGTGGTGGTGATCCTGAATGCGCTGCGTGCGGCGCGCTGAACTGAGCGATTCACGATTCACGATTCACGATGGACATCCTCTATCTGCTGATCCCGCTGTCCACCGCGCTGGTGCTGCTGATCCTGGGCGTGTTCGCCTGGGCGCTGCACCGCAACCAGTTCGAGGACCTCGAGCGCGAAGGCCAGCGTATCCTTCAGGACGAGCCGGCGCGCCTTGATGCCGATCAAACCCGGGCGCTTCAACCCACAGACCCATCATCCACAATGCAAAAAGCCGCTCGAGGAGGCGCGTCATGGCAGTAAGTTCGAAGTCCGCGGCACCGACCTACACCGATGAATCGGTGCGCTGGTTCGCGTTGGCCACCGTGTTCTGGGGCGTGGTCGGCATGCTCGTCGGGGTCGTCATCGCCGCGCAGCTGGCCTGGCCGCAGCTGAACCTGGGCATCCCGTGGCTCAGCTACGGGCGGCTGCGCCCGCTGCACACCAACGCGGTGATCTTCGCCTTCGGCGGCTGCGCGCTGTTCGCCAGCAGCCTGCACGTGGTGCAGCGCACCTGCCAGACGCCGCTGTTCCTGCCCTGGCTGGCCAAGCTGGTGTTCATCGGCTGGCAACTGGTCATCGTGCTCGCCGTCATCACGCTGCCGATGGGCCTGACGCAAAGCCGCGAGTACGCCGAACTGATCTGGCCGATCGACGTGCTGATCGCCGTCGTCTGGGTGGCCTACGCGGTGGTGTTCTTCGGCACCATCGGCATCCGCAAGGTGAGCCACATCTACGTCGCCAACTGGTTCTTCGGCGCCTACATCCTGACCATCGCGCTGCTGCACATCTTCAACAACATCCAGCTCCCGACCAGCCTGACGCACTCGTACTCGGTCTACGCCGGCGTGCAGGACGCGATGGTGCAGTGGTGGTACGGCCACAACGCGGTGGGCTTCTTCCTCACCGCCGGCTTCCTCGGGATGATGTACTACTACATCCCGCGGCAGGCCGAGCGCCCGGTGTACAGCTACCGGCTGTCGATCGTGCACTTCTGGGCGCTGATCTTCACCTACATGTGGGCCGGCCCGCACCACCTGCACTACACCGCGCTGCCCGACTGGGCGCAAAGCGTGGGCATGGTGTTCAGCCTGGTGCTGCTCGCGCCCAGCTGGGGCGGCATGATCAACGGCATCATGACCTTGAGCGGCGCCTGGCACAAGCTGCGCGACGACCCGATCCTGAAGTTCCTGATCGTCAGCCTGTCCTTCTACGGCATGAGCACCTTCGAAGGCCCGATGATGTCGATCAAGACCGTCAACGCGCTCAGCCACTACACCGACTGGACCGTCGGCCACGTGCACAGCGGCGCGCTCGGCTGGGTCGGCTTCATCACCATGGGGTCGATGTACTACCTGATCCCGCGGCTGTTCGGCCGCAAGCAGATGTACAGCGTGCGCGCCATCGAGCTGCACTTCTGGATCGCCACGCTCGGCGTCGTGCTGTACATCGCCGCGATGTGGATCGCCGGCGTGATGCAGGGCCTGATGTGGCGCGCCATCAACCCCGACGGCACGCTGGTCTACACCTTCGTCGAAAGCGTCAAGGCGACCTATCCGTTCTACGTGATCCGCCTGCTCGGCGGGCTGCTGTACCTGAGCGGCATGCTGATCATGGCCTGGAACACGGTGATGACGATGCGCGCCGGCAAGGTCGCCATCGCCACGGTGCCGCCGGTGGCCGCGGCGCGCGCCTGAACCCCCTGCGAGGACTGCATCCATGGCGCAACACACCGCCCCCAGCGGTCACGAGAAGATCGAGACCAACAACTTCCTGATGATCGTGCTGATCCTGCTCACCGTGGCGGTGGGCGGCATCGTCGAGATCGTGCCGCTGTTCTTCCAGAAGTCGACCACGCAGCCGGTCGAGGGCCTGAAGCCCTATACCGCGCTGCAGCTCGCCGGACGCGACATCTACATCCGCGAGGGCTGCTACAACTGCCATTCGCAGATGGTGCGGCCGTTCCGCTCCGAGACGCTGCGCTACGGCGCGTTCTCGCTGGCCGGCGAGTTCGTCTACGACCATCCGTTCCAGTGGGGCAGCAAGCGCACCGGGCCGGACCTGCACCGTGTCGGCGGACGCTACAGCGACGAGTGGCACCGCGTGCATCTGATCAACCCGCGCGACGTCGTGCCCGAATCCAACATGCCCGCCTACCCGTGGCTGGCGGCGTCCACGCTCGACCCCGCCGAGTCGGCACCGAGGATGAAGGCGCTGCGCGTGCTGGGCGCGCCCTACAGCGACGCCGAGATCGACGGCGCGGCCGAGGATCTCAAGGGCAAGACCGAGCTGGAGGCGGTGATCGCCTACCTGCAGAGCCTGGGCATCCACGTCAAGTAGGAGCAGCGCAGATGGACGTCAACGACGCGCGCATCGTGCTGATGCTGCTCGGCCTGGTGCTGTTCCTCGGCATCTGGGTCTGGAGCTGGAGTTCAAGGCGCAAGGCCGCCTTCGACGAAGCGGCGCGCTTGCCCTTCCTGGACGACGAGCCGCGCGGCGGCTCGCACGGAGAACAACGATGAGCGACTTCATTCATGGCGGCTGGGGGATCTTCGTCGCCGCGGCCACGGTGCTCGGCATGGTCTGGTGCCTGTGGCTGCTGTTCGTGGCCAGCAAACGCAAGGTCATGGCCGACGACAACTCCACCGGCCATGTCTGGGACGTCGACCTGAAGGAGATGAACAACCCGCTGCCGCGCTGGTGGCTGTGGCTGTTCGTCATCACCGTGGTCTTCTCGGGCATCTACCTGGTGCTGTACCCGGGGCTGGGCAGGTTCCCCGGCACGCTGGGCTGGACCAGCGTCGGCCAGTACAAGACCGAGCAGCAGCGCGCGCACGAACAGATCGCGCAGATCTTCGCGCAGTTCAAGGGCAAGAGCGCCGCCGAACTGGCCAAGAACGGCGCAGCCATGGGCATCGGCGAGCGCCTGTTCGGCAACAACTGCGCGCAGTGCCACGGCTCCGACGCGCGCGGCAGCAAGGGCTTCCCGAACCTGACCGACAGCGACTGGATCTACGGCGGCTCGCCCGAAACCATCGCCGAGACCATCACCAAGGGCCGCACCGGCGTGATGCCGCCGATGGCCGCGGCGGTGGGCACGGCCGACGACGTGCGCAACGTTGCCCACTACGTGCTCAGCCTGTCCGGCAGCGCGCACAACAGCGTCGCCGCGCAGCTGGGCAAGGCCAAGTTCGGCGTCTGCGCAGCCTGCCACGGGGCCGACGGCAAGGGCAACCCGGCGCTGGGCGCGCCGAACCTCACCGACAAGGTCTGGCTGCACGGCTGGGGCGAGGCGGCGATCGTGTCCATCGTCAATACCGGCAAGACCAACGTCATGCCGGCCTTCGGCGAGCGCCTGAGCGCCGAGCAGATCCACGTGCTCGCGGCCTACGTCTGGAACCTGTCGCAGACCGCGGCGGTCGCCGCCAAGTAGACGCCTGCCCGTGAATCAGGCCGCCACCGACGCCAAGCGCGTGCCCCCCGCCCGCGGCGCGGGTGCGGCCGGCGGCGAGAACAGCGACGACGCCGCGACCTCGGTCATCTCGCTGTACGCCAAGCAGCAGAAGATCTATGCGCGCGCCGTCAGCGGCTGGTTCGCCGGCTGGCGCTGGGCCTTTGTCTGGGCCACGCAGCTGGTCTTCTACGGCCTGCCGTGGCTGCAGTGGAACGGGCGCCAGGCCGTGCTCTTCGACCTGGGCGCACGGCGCTTCTACATCTTCGGCATGGTGCTGTATCCGCAGGACTTCATCTACCTGACGGCGCTGCTGCTGATTTCGGCCTATTCACTGTTCCTGTTCACCGCCGTGGCCGGCCGCCTGTGGTGCGGCTTCGCCTGCCCGCAGACGGTCTACACCGAGATCTTCATGTGGGTCGAGCGCAAGATCCAGGGCGACCGCAGCGCGCGCATGCGCCGCGACGCCGGCCCGTGGACCTTCGACCGCAGCTGGCGCGCGGCGGCCAAGCAGACGGCGTGGATCGCCATCGCGCTGTGGACCGGCTTCACCTTCGTCGGCTACTTCACGCCGATCCACACCTTGGCGCAACTGGCGTCGCAGTTCGCGCTCGGGCCCTGGGAGAGCTTCTGGGTCTTCTTCTACGGCCTGGCCACCTACGGCAACGCCGGCTTCCTGCGCGAGCAGGTGTGCAAGTACATGTGTCCGTACGCGCGCTTCCAGAGCGTGATGTTCGACAAGGACACGCTGATCATCAGCTACGACCCCGAGCGCGGCGAGCCGCGCGGCTCGCGTTCGCGCAAGGCCGACTACAAGGCGCAGGGCAAGGGCGACTGCATCGACTGCACGCTGTGCGTGCAGGTCTGCCCGACCGGCATCGACATCCGCAACGGCCTGCAGTACGAATGCATCAGCTGCACCGCGTGCATCGACGTGTGCGACGGCGTGATGGACAAGATGGGCTACCCGCGCGGACTGATCCGCTTCGACACGCAGAACGCGATGACGCAGCACCTGACGCCCGAACAGCGGCGCAAGCGCGTGTTCCGCCCGCGCGTGCTGGTGTATTCGGCGATCCTCGTGCTGCTGGTCGGCGCGCTCGGCGCGAGCATGGCGCTGCGCAGCCCGTTCCGCGTCGACGTGGTGCGCGACCGCGCGTCGCTGGCGCGCATCGTCGACGAAGGGCAGATCGAGAACGTCTACCGGCTGCAGATCATGAACGCCACTGAAGCGACACAGCACTACCGCGTGGCCGTCAAGGGACTGCCCGGCATGGCGCTGGCCGGCGGCGGCGAATCGATCGAGGTGCAGCCGGCCGAGGCGCGCTGGGTGACCGCGGCGGTGCGCGTAGCGCCGGAGGCTGCGGCCCAGGCCGGCCCCGGCGCCCACGCCATCGAGTTCGAGGTCGAGCGGCTGCCGCAGCAGCCCGGCGACAGCGCGGTGCGCGCGGTGGAAAAATCCACCTTCGTCGTGCCGCGCTGATGCCGCTCGAGGGAGCCGAAGCATGAACAAGACGCTGAACATCGATCCGGGCTCCGGCGCCGAGCCGCCGGTGATGCCGTGGTGGCGCATCGGCATGGTGTGGCTGGTGATCGGCGGACCGCTGGTGGTGGTGATCGCCTCGCTGATCACTGCCGCGCTGGCCGTGTCCGGCGCCGAGGAGGTGCTGACCCGCCCGACGCAGGACTTGAGCGCCGAAGAAGCCTCGCAGCTGCCCGCGCTGCAGGGGCGCAACCACACGGCCACGCCCCGGCGCTGAGCCGCACCGCAGCGCTGCAGCATGCAAACGAGTCTGCGCCACCGCTGGATGAGCGCGCTGTGGGCTGCCTTCCTGTGCGCCGCGGTGCTGGAGATGCTGGTCTTCGCGCTGGTTGATCCGCAGCAGCTGCGCTGGTTCGGCGGCGAGACGATCGACCTGTCGCCGCTGGCCGTGTACACGCTGGCCTTCTTCGTCTTCTGGGCCATCACGGCCGTCGGCACGGGGCTCGCGATCCTGCTCAGCAGCCGGCCGGCCGACGCACGCGACACGGCACCGGTGGCCGACCTGCGCACGTACTGAGCACCCGCATCGGCGCCGCGGCCGTGGACTTCGCGCTTTTCCTCAGTGCCCTGATGCTCGGCGCCGCCGGCGCGCCGCACTGCGCGGCGATGTGCGCGCCGGCGAGCACGGCGCTGCTGCGCGGCTGCAGCCGGCACGCGCCGCATGCCGCGCCGTGGGCTTTTCATCTGGCGCGCGTGCTCGGTTACGCGCTGGCCGGCGCCGTGGCCGCGTCCAGCGTCGGCGCGCTGGCTCGGCTCGGCCAGCTGTCGCCGGTGCTGCGTCCGCTGTGGACGCTGCTGCATTGCGCCGCGCTCGGACTCGGGCTGTGGCTGCTGTGGCAGGGCCGGCAGCCGGCGTGGCTCGAGAATCTGGGGCGCGGCGGCAGCCGCGTCGCGCCGCAGCGCGCCGATGCGGCCGGTTGGCAGCGCATGCACGGGCCGGGCAAGGCCTCGGCCGCGGGTCTGCTGTGGGTGGCCTGGCCCTGCGGGCTGCTGCAGTCGGCGCTGGTGGTCGCGGCGCTGGCCAACACCGTCTGGGGCGGCGCGGCGGCCATGGCCGGATTCGCCGCGGCCAGCGCCACGGGCTTGACCCTGGCGCCGTGGGCCTTCGCGCGTCTGGCCGGCGGTGGCGGCACCGCGCTGCAGGTGCAGACCTGGGCGGTCCGGTTCGCCGGGGCCGCGCTGGCAGCCGTCTCGGTCTGGGCGCTGGGGCAGGACCTGATCCGCCGCGCCGTCGCCTATTGCTTCGGTTGAGGCGGCCGGTCGCCGCGAATTCGAGCCCCCGAAGGCCCGGGCATGAACATCGGCAAAGCGGCCGGCTCCCGCAAGCCGCTTTTCTGGGGACTCGCCGCGGCGCTCGCCGCTGCTGCCGTCGCGGCCTGGCTGCTTTGGGGGGCCGAAGGCAGCGCGCCGGCAGCGCACCGGCTGCGCCCGGACGATGCGGCGATGACGGCGCTGGGCCAGCGGGTCTACGCCGCGCATTGCGCGGCGTGTCACGGCGCGCGGCTCGAAGGCCAGCCCGACTGGCGCGAGCGCGGCCCCGACGGCCGGTTGCCGGCGCCGCCGCACGACGCGAGCGGGCACACCTGGCATCACCCGGACGAAGTGCTGTTTCGCATCACCCAGCACGGCGTCGCCGAAGCCGCGCAGCTGCAGGACGACGCCTCGGCCATGCCGGTGTATGCCGGCGTGCTCAGCGACGAGCAGATCGCCGCCGTGCTGTCGTGGATCAAGTCGCAATGGCCGGCCGGCCTGCGCGCGCGCCACGATCAGCTCAACCGCACGCCGGCGCGCTGAGCGCTGCGCGCTCGATGAGGATCGCTACGGCTGCCCGCGCAGCGGCGGCGGCAGGTCGTCGCCGGCCTGGCGGCGGCGGAACAGCGCGGCGCGCGCCAGCAGCATCGCCGTCACCGGCGCGGTGATCGACAGCACGATGATGATCAGCCAGGCATGCAGCTCCAGCGTGCCGCCGCGCGCGCTGAAGTGCACGATCGACGCCAGCGTGACGATCCACGCCGCCAGCGTCGAAGCCAGCGCCGGCGCGTGCATGCGGGAGAAGAAGTCGCCCAGGCGGTGCAGCCCGAGCGCGGCAATCAGCACCACCACTGCACTGGCCAGCAGCAGCACGGCGACGACGATCTCGGCCAGCGGCGGCAGCGTCATGCGACCCTCATTCGATCGCCTCGCCGCGCAGCAGGAACTTGGCCAGCGCCAGCGAGCTGACGAAGCCGAACAGCGCGATCAGCATCGCGCCCTCGAAGTACATCTGGCTGTCGGCGCGGATCGCCAGCACCAGCATGACCAGCATGCCGACCACGTAGACGAAGTCCAGCGCCAGCACGCGATCCTGCGCGCTCGGGCCGCGTATCACCCGCAGCAGCCCGACGAGCATGGCCAGCGTGTACAGCAGCAGCGTGAGGTGGATCGCGCCGTACAACCAGGGGCTCATTCGAAGATCTCCTTCAGCGGATGGATGTAGTCGAGCTGGTAGCGCGCGATGAAGGCCGGCTCGTCATCGAGGTCGAAGACGTGCAGCCGCAGCGCGCTCCGGTCGGGTGCGAGTTCGCACCACACGGTGCCCGGAATCACCGCCGTGATCATGGCCAGCGATGCCAGCGCGTGCTCGTCGCGCAGTTCCAGCGGCAGCACGACGAAGGCCCCGCGCGGCGGATGGCGGCGCCCGCGCACGACGCTGACGGCCACCTGCAGCGCCGACTCCAGCACGTGGTGGCCGACGCGCAGGATCAGCCGCGCCAGCACGTACAGGCGCCGCAGCGGGCCCGGCGTGGGCCGCAGCGCACGCATCAGCAGCGGCAGCGCCACGGCCAGCACCGCGCCGAGCAGCCACTGGCCGATGCCGAAGCTGCGCGACAGCAGCAGCCAGCCGGCGAGCAGCCCGAGCGACAACCAGGGCGAGGGCAGCCAGCGTTTCACCGCGGCTCCCCGCCCGGCGCGGTTGCGCTGAATGCCGGCTTGGCGGTCGGCCGCGTGCTCATCACCGCCGCGATGTAGCCCGCCGGCTCGCGCAGCGCGCGTGCCGTGGCGTCGGTATAGCGCAGCAGCCGCTCGCCTTCGATGGCCACGCCCACCAGCGCCAGCAACAGCGCGGCGATGGGCACGATCTCGACGATACGCAGCCGCAGCGCGGCGCGGTCGCCGCTGGTCCAGAAATGCGTGATGCCGATGCGCACCAGCGCCGTCGCCGCCAGCAGCCCCGAGGCGATGAGCAGCGCGAACAGCGCCCACGCGCTGAGGCTGCCGATGTCCAGCAGCGGCAGCAGCATGGCCAGCTTGGCGACGAAGCCGGACAGCGGCGGCAGCCCGGCGACGACCAGCGCGCAAACGGCGAAGGACACGCCCAGGAAAGCCAGCGCCGCCGGAATGGCGCGGCCGGTCAGCGCTTCTTCCTCGTCGTCCAGGTTGATGCCGGCGGGCGGCTCGATGTCGAAGAAGGTGGGCAGCGCGTCGTTGCCGTCGTCGATGTCGCGCGGCACCAACTCGACCTGGCGGCTGCGCTCCAGCAGTTCGACGAGCAGGAACAGCGCACTGCCGGCCAGCGTGGAGCTGACCAGATAGAACAGCGCGCCCGAGGCCAGTGCCGGCATGCCGAAGCCGATGGCGGCGATCAGCGTGCCGGACGAGGCGATGATGCTGTAGCCGGCCAGCCGCGCCAGCTGCTGCGAAGCCATCATGCCGACCGCGCCGAAGGCCAGGGTGGCCAGACCGCCCCAGACCAGCACCTGCCCGCCGAACACCGGCGCGTGCGCCTCGCCGCCGGGAAAACACAGCGTCCACAGCCGCAGCACCGCATACACGCCGACCTTGGTGAGGATCGCGAACAGCGCGGCGGCCGGCGCACTGGCCGCGGCGTACGCCGGCGGCAGCCAGAAGTTCAGCGGCCAGATCGCCGCCTTGGCGAGGAAGGCCACGGCCAGGATCGCTGCGCCGGCATGCAGCAGGCCGCGGTCGCTTTCGGGCACCAGCGGCAGCTTGCTCGCAATGTCGGCCATGTTCAGCGTGCCGGTGACGCCGTAGAGCACGGCCACGCCGATCAGGAACAGCAGCGAGGCGAACAGGTTGATGGCGATGTAGTGCAGTCCGGCGCGCACGCGCGGCAGGCCGCCGCCATGCAGCAGCAGCCCGTAGCTGGCCGCCAGCAGCACCTCGAAGAAGACGAACAGGTTGAACAGGTCGGCGGTGAAGAAGGCGCCGTACAGCCCCATCAGCTGCAGCTGGAACAGCGCGTGGAAATACACCCCGGCATGCTGCCAGCGCGCCAGCGCGTACAGCAGCGCCGCCAGCGCGACGCTGCCGGCCAGCACCGCCAGCAGCGCCGACAGCCGGTCGGCCACCAGCACGATGCCCTGCGGCACCGGCCAGTTGCCCGGCAGGTAGACGGCAAAGGCCTGCGGCGCGGCCTGCGCATCCACGCGCAGCAGCAGCAGCAGCGCGATGGCCAGGCCGAGCGCGGTGGAGGCGACGTTGATGCCGGCCTTCACCGAGCGCCGCGCGTCGCCGAGCAGCAGCATGACCGCCGCGGTGGCCAGCGGCAGCAGCACCGGCGCCACCACCCAGTGCGGCGAGGCCAGCCAGTCGCTGAAGGGGCTCGAGGGCAGGCCGGCGAAGTTCAAGGCGGCTCCTCCTGCCCGTCCACATGGTCGCCGCCGGACAGTCCGCGCAGCGCCAGCAGCACCACCAGGAACAGCGCGGTGGTGGCGAAGCCGATGACGATGGCCGTCAGCACCAGCGACTGCGGCAACGGATCGCTGTAGTTCGACAGGTCGGCCGCCAGACCGGGCTTGATGATCGGCTCCTTGTCCTCCGCCAGGCTGCCGACGCTGAAGATGAACAGGTTCACCGCATAGGACAGCAGCGACAACCCGATCAGCACCTGGAAGGTGCGCGGGCGCAGCAGCAGCCAGACGCCGGCGCTGGCGAGCACGCCCACGGCCAGCGAGATGACGATCTCCATCAGCGCGCGCCTTCCGGGTGGGTGGCGAGCGCGCCGGCGAGGGCGTCGTCCCCGGCCGCCGCCTGCTGGCGCCGCGCGCGCAGCGACTGGTGCGCCAGCGCCGTCAGCAGCAGCAGCGTCGAGCCGACGACCACGGCGAACACGCCCAGGTCGAACA
>DAIMFR010000054.1:0-32287 GCA_036724445.1 Rubrivivax sp.
CTGGAGAACGCGGTGTGCACGCCGCACATCGGCTACGTCGAGCAGGACAGCTACGAGCTGTACTTCAGCGCCGCCTTCGACAACGTCGTCAACTTCGTGAACAACAACCCGACGCACGTCATCAATCCGGACGCGCTGAAGGTGATGCGCTGAACACCGCGGGCACGGCCGGCGGCGGCGCGATGATTGCCGCGGCCGGCTACGGCGGGCTGAGCTGGGTGGCGCTGGCGTGGATGTCGGCTGCTGAGCAGGCCGCCGAAGAACACCCACCACCGGCCGTCGGCGCCCTTGGCGCCCAGTGCGCGGACGACGCTGAAGACCCCGTCCACCAGCAGGAACGCGGCGAACACCACCGCCAGCGCGAGCAGCGCTTGGGCCGGCCGTGCGAGCGCGAGCACGCCGAACAGGATGTAGAGCACGCCGCCCAGCAGGAACATCCACCAGTTGGCCTTGGCGAATTCCAGTGCGTCGCGCAACAAGGGCGATGGGTTGGCACCGTTGCTCATGGTCTGCTCCTTCATGGTGAACAAAGTGAAAGGCTGATGTCGGCAGTGCCTGGCGGCGGCAGCCTGCGTTGCCGGGCTGCGTCAGGCAGAGGTCACCGGTCAGCTGCCGTTTTGGCCCGCAAGGTAGTTGATGATGCCGCTGAAGTCCTGGCCGGCAAATCTGGATACGCTCATCTGCTCGTACAGCTCGCGCGCCTGCGTGCCCAGCCGGCAGTGACAGTTCGCGCTCTGCATGGCCTTCGCGGCCAGACCCAGATCCTTGGCCAGGGTGTGCGGTGTCGCGCCGGGCGCGAAGTCGTGGCTGGACGGTGCAGACGCGACGGTGCCGGGGACCGGGCTGTTGGTGGTGACCGACCAGCTCTGGCCGCTGGAGGTGGAGATGACCTCGAACAGCTTCTTGGGATCCATGCCCAGTTTCGCGCCGAGGTTGAACGCTTCGGCAGCGCCGATCTGGTTGATGCACAGCAGCATGTTGTTGCAGATCTTCGCGATCAAGCCCGCGCCATGGCTGCCGCAATACACGCTGTGCTTGCCCATGGCCGAGGTCAGCGGCTTGACGAACTCGAAATCCGCTTCGCCGCCGCCGATCATGAAGGTGAGCGTGCCCTCGTACGCGCCGACCATGCCGCCGGAGATCGGCGCATCGATGCCGCGGTGGCCTGCCTTGCGGGCCAGCTCGGCGGCCTCGCGCGTCTCGTCCACGCCGATCGTGGAGCAGTCCATGAACAAGGTGCCCTTCCTCGCCGCGCGCAGGAGTCCGTCATCGCCATGCCCGCCGCGGTACGCGCCGAGGACATGCTTGCCGGCGGGCAGCACCGTGATGACCACGTCGACGTCGGCTGCGGCGGCCGGTCCCGATGCGGCAGTGGCCATGCCGGCTTTCGCGGCGGCCTGCATGGCGGGCTTCGACAGATCGAAAGCGGTGACGGCATGACCGGCCTCGAGCAGATTCCTGGCCATGCCCATGCCCATGTGTCCCAAACCGATGATCGCGACCTTCATGAGAGATCCTGTCAGCGATGATGGGCTGCACTACGATGCCGACATCAGCAGCCTGCGCGCGCCAAGCGGCGCCTTCCGTCCTTGCATGACGCGCAGGCCAGCGATGCTCCGATGCTGATCTTCATCGACCCTTCCCGCTTGCCGACGCCATGACCACCATATTCCAGAAACTGTTGTCCGGCGAAATCCCCTGCGCCAAGGTCTACGAGGACGAACTCGTGTTCGCCTTCATGGACGCCGGCCAGGTCAACGATGGCCACGTCATCGTCGCCACCAAGGCGCCGCGCGAGACGCTGCTCGACTGCAGCGACGACGAGGCCGCGGCGCTGATGCGCACGGCACGGCGCGTCGCGCTGGCGGTGCAGCAGGCCTTCTCGCCCGAGGGCATCACCGTGCTGCAGGCCAACCGGCCGGCCGGCTGGCAGACGGTGCCGCATCTGCACCTGCACGTGCTGCCGCGCCATGCCGATGACGGCGTGGAGCTGGTCTGGCCGCGCAAGGAGCCGGGCATCGAGCGCTTGCGCGAGCTGGCTGCGAAGCTGGTGCTGTAGCCCGCTTCGCCGCCGGCCGTGGCCGGCTATGCTTGCCGGCCCCATGGCCCGCATCCACATCACCGACATCGAATCGGCCATCAACTGGTGGCGCGAGCGCAAGCCCTCGGACGGCCTGCGCGCCTGCGACGAGGTGCTGGCGCTGGCCGAGGTCTACGCGCTGATGGTCTACGACCACGAGCCCGAGCGCGACGAGGCGGCGCTGCCGCCCGCCGCGATGGCCGCCTGGCTCGCCTGGTACGCGAGCACGCCCGACGCGCCCTGCATCGCCATCTGCTCGACGCTGCAGGGCGACGCCGAATGCAAGGGCTGCGGCCGCAGCTTCGACGAGGTGCGGCACTGGCAGGCCTACAGTCCGGCGCACAAGCGCGCGGTGTGGCGCCGCATCACGATGGAAGCGCGCGCCTGGCGCTTCAACCGCTATACCGAGCGCGCCCGCCTGGCCAGCGGCGCCGACCATCCCCCACCCGGCAGCTTCGGCACGCGCAGCGGCGAGGCGGCAGCGTGAGCGCGCATGGCCGCCCCAAAGCGCTCACACCGCAGCGCGATCAGCGCGGGGGTTGCCTGATGAGCGCGCATGGCCGCCCCAAAGCGCCCGCACTGCAGCGCTCGAGCGCGGAGGTTGCCTTGTGAGCGAGGTGTCCGCCGCCCACGGCTGGCGCGATTCGGCCGCGCGCATCCTGCCGCTGGCCTGGCCGGTGTTCATCGCGCAACTGGCGGTGATCGCCTTCGGCACCGTCGACACGCTGCTGGTGGCACGCTACGCGGCACTCGACCTGGCGGCGCTGGCGGTGGGCTCGGCGGCGTACATCACGGTGTTCATCGGCTTCATGGGCGTGGTCGTCGCTGCCGGGCCGATCGTCGGCCAGTTCTTCGGCGCGAAGAAGCTGCACGAGGCCGGCCACCAGCTGCACCAGGCGGCGTGGGTGGCGCTGGGGCTGTCGCTGCTGGGCAGCACGCTGCTGGCCTTCCCGTGG
This sequence comes from Rubrivivax sp., assembly GCA_036724445.1. Taxonomy (GTDB): domain Bacteria; phylum Pseudomonadota; class Gammaproteobacteria; order Burkholderiales; family Burkholderiaceae_C; genus Rubrivivax. Next base: position 3,037 of record DAIMFR010000054.1, read on the forward strand.
CCGTTCCTGGCCGTCGCCCAGGCCGCGCCCGAGGTCGAAGCCAAAGTGCGCCAGTACCTGATGGCGCTGGCCTTCGCGCTGCCGGCCGCGCTGCTGTTCGCCGCCTACCGCGGCTTCAACATCGCGGTGTCGCGGCCCAAGGCGGTGATGGTCATCCAGCTCACCGGGCTGGCGCTGAAGCTGCCGCTGTCGGCGGCCCTGGTCTACGGCGTGCCGCGGCTGGGCATTCCCGAACTCGGCGTGCTGGGCTGCGGCATCGCCACCGCGGTGGCGATGTGGCTGCAGGTCGCGGCGGGGTTGTGGCTGCTGGCGCGCGACCGCTTCTACGCACCCTTCGCGCTCGGCGGCCTCAGGCTGCGTCCGCCCGACCGGCGGGCCATTGCCGTGCAGCTGCGCCTGGGCGTGCCGATGGGCCTGGGCATCCTGGTCGAGGTCACCGGCTTCGCCTTCATGGCCATCTTCATCGTGCGCCTGGGCGCAACGCCGGTGGCGGGCCACCAACTGGCCGCCAACCTGGTGTCGGTGCTGTTCATGCTGCCGCTGGCGCTGGGCAATGCCACCGGCACGCTGGTGGCGCAGCGCATCGGCGCACGCGACATGCAGGCCGCGCGCCGCATCGGCTGGCACGGGCTGCAGATCGGCGTGTGCCTGGCGGCCGGCGTCGGCGCGCTGGTCTACGGCCTGCGCCACGGCGTAGTGCGGCTCTATACCGGCGATGCCGCGGTGATCGGCGCGGCGCTGCCGCTGCTGGCCTGGGTGGCGCTGTTCCACACCGCCGACGCGGCGCAGTGCGTGGCCTCGTTCGTGCTGCGCGCCTACCGCATCGCGACGCTGCCGATGATCATCTTCGCCGTGTCGCTGTGGGGCGTGGGCCTCGGCGGCGGCTACACGCTGGCCTTCGACACGACGGGCCGCGCCCCGCAGTGGCTGCACGGCGCGCGCGGCTTCTGGACCGCCTCGACCATCGGCCTGGTGCTGGCGGCGCTGGCCTTGTGCGCACTGCTGTGGTGGGTGCTGCGCCGGCAGTCGCTGAACGAGTCGGGCGCCGCCGCTACGGCCCGGGCGTGAAGCGCAGGCCCGCCGCGGCCATGGCCTCGATCGCTTCCGGCCCCAGGCCGGCCGCCGGAGAAACCACGCCGTCGAGCCCGTTGCGCCCGAGCGTGCCGTCGGCCAGGCCGAGCGCCGCGCACACCGCCATCTGCGGCGTCGAGCGGTAGCCCGGGTGTCCTTCAGCGATGACGCGGCCGCGAAAGCGCGCGCCGCGCTCGCCGCGCGCGAAGACCTCGAGCCCGTAGCCGAGCGCGTCCAGCGCCTTCTCGCGCGGTCCGCTGCCGCGCCTGGGCGCCAGCCGGGCGAGCAGCGGGCCGAGCAGACGGCGCTGCAGCCGCAGCGGCCCGGCGATGCTCGCGCCCAGGGCGGCGACGGGCGCCACCAGCGCCGCCGCCGCGGCCCACTGCAGCGGCAGCGACAGTGCCTCGGGCAAGTGCCGTGCGCCGGGCAGCAGGCTGGCCATGTCGCTGCCCTCGGTATAGCGGAAGCCGGCGCTGAACAGCGTCGGATCGTTGCGCAGCGCCACGCCGCGCAGCACCACCGGCGGGTTGATGAAGGGCGCCGGCAGCGTCGGCCCGAGCACGGCGCCGAGTTCGGCGTCGTGGCGCGGCAGCCAGTGCAGCGCATTGCGCCGCGCCGTGCCGGCGGCATCGGGCGCGTCCGGCGGCAGCAGACAGGCCATGTCGCGCACGCAGTCGGTGTCGTCATGCGCCAGCAGCTCGGTGACGGTGGCCGCGGTGCCGCCGCTGACCAGGTCCTGCGGACGCATCAACGGGCCGGTGAAGCGCAGCGCGATGCGCACGCTGGCACAGGCCTCGCCGGCGTGCTCGCGCAGCTGCCGCGCGGCCCACAGCGTGGCCAGGTCGAAGGGCAGCGCCTCATAGCCGGCGCAGGGAATGATCTTCACGCGCGCCGCGCGCGCGGCCTCGTGCTGCTCGCGCACCAGGCGCTGCATCCAGAAGGTCTCGCCGCTCAGGTCCAGGTAGTGCGTGCCGGCGGCGATGCAGGCCGCAACCACCGCATCGCCGGTGGCGTGGTACGGCCCGGCCAGGTTGAACAGCACCTGGGTACGGCGCGCCAGTGCCTGCAGCGACCGGGCATCGCGCGCATCGGCGACGATCAGCTGCGGCGCCCGCGCCCCGGCCGGCACCTGCGCGGCCGCCAGCGCCTGCAGCCGCCCGAGATCGCGCCCGGCAATACCCCAGTGCGCATCGGGCCGCTGGCGCAGCAGCGCGCGCACCGCCTGGCGGCCGGTGAAGCCGGTGGCGCCGAACAGCACCAGGTCGAGCCGCCGCCGCGGGCGGGCGGCCGGGCGTGCCGGGCCTGCCGCAGGGGTCGAGGAAGACGCGGAGGATGCAGTCTTGCGGGTAGCCATGGCTGCGAGCTTAGCCTGCCGGCAGCACCAAGCTGAAGCGGCTGCCGCCGCCGTCGCGTGCGTCGCAGTGCACGCTGCCGCCGTGCGCCTGCGCGATCTGCCGCACCAGCGCCAGGCCGAGGCCGACGCCGCCTTCGCGCTCGGCATGCCCGGGCAGGCGGAAGAAGGCCTCGAAGATGCGCTCGCGATAGGCCTCGGGCACGCCAGGTCCGCGGTCGCTGATGCGCACCTCGGCCTGGCCCGCGGCGGCGCGCCGCACCTCGACCTCGACCTCCCCGCCGCCGTAGCGGCGCGCGTTCTCCAGCAGATTGCGCAGCGCACGGCGCAGCAGCCGCTCGTCGCCCGCCACCTGCAGCGGCTGGCCTTCGACGCCGGCCTGCACGCGCGCCGCCTCCTCGGCCGCCAGCGCCAGCAGGTCGACCGCGGTCTTGCGCGGCAAGGCCGCACCGGCGTCGAGCCGGCTGGCCAGCAGCACCTCGTCGACCAGCGCGTCGAGTTCGCCGATGTTGGCGCCGATCTCGCGCTTCAGCCCCTCGCGCTGCGCCGGCGGCGCATCCTCGAGCATGGCCACGGCCATCTTCAGCCGCGCCAGCGGCGAGCGCAGCTCGTGGCTGGCGTTGGCCAGCAGGCTCTGGTGCGAGTGCAGCAGCGCCTCGATGCGCGCGGCCGCCTGGTTGAAGCTGGCGCCCAGCGCCGCGACCTCGTCGCGGCCGTCCTCGGCCACACGCTGGTGCAGCGCGCCGGCGCCGAAGGCCTCGACGCCGCGCTTCAGCGCCTCGAGCCGCCGCGTCAGCCGCCGCACCACCGGCCAGGCGCCGGCGGCGATGGCCGCGAACAGCACCAGCAGCAGCGCAGCCAGGCCCAGCCCGCCCGGTGCCAGCGGCAGCGGCCACCAGCCCAGCGCCTGCGGCTCGACCCGCGGGGGACGCAGCCCGGGCGGCCCGGCGCGGCCGGGATGCATGCCGCCACCCATCGCCGTGTGACCCGGCGGCCCCGCCGCACGTCCCGGCCGCATCAGCCACAGCGTGCGTCCATCCTCCAGTTGCACCGCCTGCGCGCGCCGCGGCCCCGGCGCATCGGCGTCGGCCTCGCGCTCGAGGTAGCTGTCGGACGCACCGATGCGCCGGCCCTGCGCGTCGTCCAGCGCCAGCGGCAGGCGCAGCCGGACCGACCAGTCGGCCAGCGCCGCCGCCTGCTCGCCGGCCGGCGCCTCGGCACCAGGCAGCGAGCGCTGAAGCAGTTCGGCCCAGGCTGCCGTGCGCTCCTGCGCGCTGGCGACGAAGCGCTCGCGCTCCTGGTCGATGTGGTGCTGCAGCAGCCAGCCCGAGACCAGCGCGAACAGCGCCAGCGCGAGCACCACCGTCAGGTAGATGCGCAGGTACAGCGCGCGCATCTCAAAGCCGCTCGATCGTTCCGGAGGTGCGCGGAGTCCGTTTCATCCTACGCATCCTGCGTCTTGGCGAACACGTAGCCGGCACCGCGCACGGTGAGCACGCGCCGCGGTGCCTTCGGGTCGTCTTCGATGACGGCGCGGATGCGCGAGATGTGCACGTCGATGCTGCGGTCGAAGGCCTCCATCGGCTGGCCCTTCAACGCGTCCATGATGCGGTCGCGCGACAGCACGCGCCCGGGGTTGCGTGCCAGCACCACCAGCAGCTCGAACTGGTGGCTGGTCAGATCGCAGGGCTGGCCGTCCAGCCGCGCCTGGCGCGCCCCCAGGTCGATCTCCAGCCGGCCGAAACGCAGCACTTCTTCCGGCCCGGCTTCGGGCGAGGCGCGGCGCAGCAGCGCCTTGACGCGCGCCAGCAGCTCGCGCGGCTCGAAGGGCTTGGGCAGGTAGTCGTCGGCGCCGAGCTCCAGGCCGATGATGCGGTCCATCGGCTCGCCGCGCGCCGTCAGCATCAGCAGCGGCAGGCGCTGCAGCCGCGCGTCGGCGCGCAGCTCGCGCGTCAGCTCCAGGCCGTCGCCGTCGGGCAGCATCAGGTCGAGCAGCAGCGCGTCGTAGCGCTCCTGCTTCAGCCGGGCGCGGCCGGCGGACAACGAGCCGGCGCAGTCGACCTCGAAGCCGTGGCCGCGCAGGTAGTCGCCGACCATCGCGCCGAGGCGGGCATCGTCGTCGATCAGCAGCACGCGCTCGTTCATGGTTGCTCGCACGAAAGGAGGCTGCGCGACCCCCGCGGGCCGCGCAGCCGAAGGGCCCGCACGCCGCAGGCCGGAGGGTCACCGAACATCGCACACCGGCCGGCGGCAGCCGCGGACCACGCGCAACTCAGCGCTGCGCCGGCGCGTCGATCGACTGCCGTTCGCGCCAGTGGCGCTGCATCATGTCGCGCCGCTGCGACATGTACTCGGCCATCTGCTGGCGCTGCTCGGGCGTCAGCACGCGGCTGATCTCGAGCATCGACTTCGTCATGCGCTTGCTGGCGGCATCGTGCATCGCCAACTCCTTCTGGCGCAGCGCCTCCAGCGCCCTGTCGTCGACGGTCGGCTGCGCGAACAGCGCCAGCGCCTCCTGGCGCAGCGCACGGCCGGCCTCGCGCTGGCTGCGCATCTCGGCCGTGCCGGCTTGCATGATCTGCTGGATCTGCGCGCGCTGCTCGGGCGTGGCGTTGACGCGGTCGAGCAGCCGCTGCAGCATGCCCTGGAACATGCCGCCGCCGCCGTGACCCGCGCCGGCCATCATGCCGGGGCCGCCGGGGCCGCCGGGGCCGCCGGGACCGCCGGGCGCGGCCAAGGCGCCGCCCGCCAGGCCGCCGGCCAGCACCAGGCTCAAACCCGCGACCAGGCGGCGGGTGGGTTGATGCGAGATCTTCATCGTCGATCCTTCAAGGGAAGTGGCAGTGGTGCACAGCTTGCGCCGCGCGCGTATCGCGCGGGTGCGGCGCCGGTAAAGTAGTGTGTACCAGCGCAGAGGCCGCGACGCCGCATCGACTGGCCGCGACCCATGCTGCACATCCACCATTCCAACCGCCTGGAACTGCTGCGCGATGCGCTGCTGCAGCGCCTGGACGGCGCCGGCGCGGACCCATTCGCCGCCGCGCAGGTGATCGTGCCCGGCGCCGCGCAGCGGCGCTGGCTGAGTCTGGCCATCGCCGACGCGCAGGGCATCTGCGCCAACGTGCAGTTCGACTTCCTCGCGCTGTGGCTGTGGCGCCAGGTGGCGCGCGTCGTGCCGGGCGTGGCCGACACATCGCCTTTTGCCGCGGCGGTGCTCGTCTGGCGCGTGCATGCGGCCTTCTGCGATGCGGATTTCGTGGCCGGCCACGCGCGGCTGCAAGCCAATCTGCGCGACGCCGATGCGCTGATGCGCTACGAACTGGCCGTCGAGGTGGCGGCGCTGCTCGAACAGTACGTCACCTACCGCCCCGACTGGCTGCAGGCCTGGCGCGAAGGCCGCGCCGTCGACTTTGATGCGGGATCGCCCCGCGACGACGCCGCCCGTCAGGCTGCGAAGGATCACGAGGACGCGGCCTGGCAGGCCGCGAAGGATCACGAGGACGCGGCCTGGCAGGCCGCGTTGTGGCGCCGCATCGACGCCGAGCTCGGCACGCACGCGGTGCATCCGGCGCAGGCCTTCGTGAACACGCTGCGGCGCGGCGGCGCCGGCGCCGCGCGGCGCGCCGGGCTGCCGGCGCGGCTGCACGTGTTCGCGCTGCCGGCGATCGCGCCGCTGCACCTGGGCCTGCTGCAGCAGCTGGCGCACTGGCTGGACCTGCACCTGTACGTGCTGAACCCGTGCCGGGAATACTGGTTCGACCTGATCGACCGCCGCCGCCTCGGCTGGCTCGCCGCGCGCGGCCGTGCCGGCGGCGCGGAGGAAGAAGGCAACCGCCTGCTCGCCGCCTGGGGCACGCAGGCGCAGGCGTACATCGAGTCGCTGGTCGAGGCCGGCGGCCAAGGCGGCCACGAGGACGCGGTCGACGACGCCGACTTCGCGCCGGCGCCGGGCGCGAGCCTGCTGGCGCAGTTGCAGAACGCGGTGCTCGAGCTGCACCCGCTCGAAGCCGGCGCGCTGACGCTGGCCGAAGGCGACCGCAGCATCGAACTGCACGTGTGCCATTCGCTGACGCGCGAACTCGAGGTGCTGCACGACCACCTGCTCGGCCTGTTCGCCGCCGACCCGAGCCTGCGCCCGGGCGACATCCTGGTGGTCACGCCCGACCTGGATGCCGCCGCGCCGCTGATCGACGCCGTCTTCGGCACGATGCCGAAGGAACGCACGCTGCCCTACGCGCTGTGCGGCGCGCGGCGCAGCCGCGCCAACCCGGTCGCGCGCTGCCTGCTCGCGCTGCTGGCGCTGGCCGGCTCGCGCTGCAGCGCCGGCGAGGTCTTCGGCCTGCTGCAGCAGCCGCCGGTGGCGCGCCGCTTCGGCCTGGACGACGGCGCCCTGGCGCGGCTGCATGACTGGCTGCGCGATGCGGGTTTCCACTGGGCGCTGGACGCGGCGCAGCGCGCGTCTTTCGATCTGCCGGCAACCAAGCGGCACACGCTGGACGATGCGCTGCAGCGGCTGTTTCTCGGCTACGCGCTGCCGGCCGCCTGCGGCCAGCCCTTCGACGGACAGCTCGGGTCCGGCGACGCCGAAGGCACCGAGGCGCTGGCGCTGGGCGCGCTGTGGGCCTATGCCGCGGCGCTGCGGCGCATGGTCGACACGCTGCAGCAGCCGCGGCTGCCCGAGGCCTGGGCGACGCTGCTTGCCGCGTTGACCGACGAGTTCATCGCCGCCGGCGACGACGAACTCGACGATCTGCGCGAGCTGCGCCAGACGCTGCGCGAGCTGTTCGAGGACATGCAGCGCGGCGGCGCCACCCAAGCGCTGCCGCTGCCGGTGCTGCGCAGCGCGCTGCTGCAGCGGCTGGACGATGCCGGCGGCGGCGGCGCAGCCGGCGGCAGCGTCAACTTCGCGGCGATGAGCAGCCTGCGCGGCCTGCCCTTCGCCGTGGTCTGCGCGATCGGCATGAACGACGGCGCGTTCCCGACGCCGCGCCGCGGGCCCGAATTCGACCTGATGGCCCTGCACCCGCGCCGCGGCGACCGCCAGCGGCGCAGCGACCAGCGCGGCCTGATGCTCGAGCTGCTGCTGGCCGCGCGCCGCAGCCTGTACTTCAGCTGCAGCGGACGCAGCCAGCGCGACAACACGCCGCTGCCGCCGTCGGTGCTGCTGGCCGAGTTGATCGAATTGCTGCAACGCGCCGTCGTCAGCGGCGGCGGCGGCGACGATGGGCAGGCGCTGCAGCAGGCGCAGCAGCGGCTGGTAGTCGAACATCCGCTGCAGCAGGCGCAGCAGCGGCTGGTGGTCGAACATCCGCTGCAGCAGGCGCAGCAGCGGCTGGTGGTCGAACATCCGCTGCAGCCCTTCGCGCTGCCGGCCTTCGACGTACTCGGCGACGCGCGGCGGCGCAGCTTCGATGCCGAACTGGCCGACGCGCTGCGCCGCGGCCAGGCCGCTGTGGCCACGGCGGCAAAGGTGCCCGCCGCGCCGCCGGCCGACGCGTCCGCTGCCATGCCGGACGAAGACGGCGACGATGCGGCGATCGACGCTGCGCCGGGCGCGCCCTTCTTCGCCGCGCCGCTGGCGCCGCCCGGTCTCGAGTGGCGGCAGGTGGCGCTGCCGCGGCTGCTGGAGTTCTTCCGCAACCCCTGCCGCGTGCTGCTGCGCAGGCGTCTGGAGCTGGAACCGGCACGCGAGGCCGAGGAACTGCAGGACGATGAGCCGCTGCTGCCCGACGCCGACGCGCGCCGCCGGCTGGCGCAGCGGCTGCTGCCGCTGCTGCTCGAAGGCGCCGGCACGGCGCGCCTGCCGGCGCTGGCCCTTGCCGGCAGCGAATGGCCCGAAGGCAGCCTGGGCGAGCTCGAGCTGCAGCACGAACTGCACGCGCTGCAGCAGTTTGCGCAACGCGTGCGCGAGACGCTGGCCGAGCCGGTGCTGGCGCCGTACGTCTTCACCCTCGAGCTCGATCTGGACGGCGAGGCCTGGCAGCTGCAGGCGGCCTTTGCCGACCTGCGCGCCTCGGGGCTGCAGCGCTGGCGCCACGGGCCGACGCGCCCGTCCGACTACCTGGCGGCCTGGCTGCAGCATCTGGCGCTGTGCGCCGCGGCGCCGCCGGGTGTGGCGCTGCGCACGCGCTGGCTGTCCAGCGACGGCGAGTTCAGCTTCGAGCCCTGCGGCGACGCGGCGACGCGGCTGCGCGAGCTGCTGGCGCTGTACCGGCGCGGCTTGCAGCAGCCGCTGCAGTTCTACGCGCGCGCCGGCCTGGCGCTGGTCGAGCGCGGGCTGGACGCGGCACGCGCCGAATGGTGGCCGAGCACGCACCGCCCGTTCGCCGAAGGCGCCGACCCGGCCTACCAGCTGGCGCTGCGCGGCATCGAGGATCCGCTGGACGCGCCGTTCCAGCACACGGCGCGGGCGGTGTGGCTGCCGCTGCTGCAGCACTTGCAGGACGCACGGCGATGAGCGGCCCGGCGCGCGCCTTCGACGTGTTCGGCTGCGAGCTGGGCGGCACGCAGCTGATCGAGGCCTCGGCCGGCACCGGCAAGACCTGGAACCTGTGCGCGCTGGTGCTGCGGCTGCTGCTCGAACGCGGCCTGCAGCTGCCGCAGATCCTGGTCGTGACCTTCACCAACGCCGCCACGGCCGAGCTGCGCGTGCGCATCCGCGAGCGCCTCGCCGAGACGCTGGCGCGGCTGCGCGGCGGCGCCGCACGCAGCGCCGACCCCTTCGTCGAGCAGCTGCTGGCGCGGCTGCGCGGCCCGCTGGCGATGACGGACGCGGCGCTGCAGGCGCAACTCGAGCTGGCGCTGCAAAGCTTCGACGAGGCCTCGATCCTGACGATCCACGGCTTCTGCCAGCGCGCGCTGGCCGAGCTGCCCTTCAGCACCGGCATGCCGACGCAGTTGAGCCTGCTGGCCGACGACGCCGAGCTGCGCCAGGACGTGGTGCGCGACTTCTGGCGCCGGCGCATCGCCGCCGCGCCGCTGACGCCGGAGTTCGCGGCGCACCTGCGCGGCCAGCGCTTCACGCCGCAGCGCCTGGACGACCTGCTGCAGCGGCGCCTGGGCAAGCCCTTGTCGCACCTGCGCTGGCCGGACGCCTTGCAGGCGCCGATGGCCGCGCCGGACGCCTTGCAGGCGCCGATGGCCGCGCCCGACGCCGCGGCGCTGGAGCGCGCCTTCGCCGCGGCGCGCGCTTTGTGGCGCGCCGAGCGCGCCGGCATCGTCGAGGTGCTGCAGCGCCTGCAGCCGCTGCTGCACAAGACGCAGTACGCGCCCAAGCCGCTGCAGCAGGCCATCGATGCGTGGGACGCGCTGCTCGCGCACGACGCGCCGCCGCCGTCGCTGGCCGATCTGCCTCGGCTCGAGCTGCTGGGCAGCGCGCGGCTCGAGCCGACCCGGGGCCAGCAGGCGCCGGCCGGCCACGCCTTCTTTCACGGTGCGCAGACCCTGCTCGATCGCTTCGACCAGCGCAGCGGCGCGCTGGAATTGCAGCGCCTGCAACTGCTGCGGGCGCTGCTGGACGAAGGCCCGGCGGCCCTGCGCCGCGCCAAGCGCGAGCAGCGCGTGCTGGCTTTCGACGACATGCTCTTCAACCTGCACGAGCGTCTGACCGCCCCCGGCGGCTCGGGCCTGGCGGCCGCGCTGCGCCGGCGTTTCGCAGCGGCGCTGGTCGACGAGTTCCAGGACACCGACCCGCTGCAGTACGCCATCTTCCGCGGCATCTACGGCGGCAGCCGGGGGCCGCTGTTCCTGGTCGGCGACCCGAAGCAGGCGATCTACAGCTTCCGCCATGCCGACCTGCACACCTACCTGCGCGCGCGCGGCGATGCGCGGGCCGAATACACGCTGTCCGAGAACCAGCGCTCGACGCCCGAGCTGCTGGCCGCGCTGAACGCGCTGTTCGGCGCCAACCGGCGCGCCTTCATGCTCGACGCTCTGGACTACCGGCCGGTGTCCTGCGGCGCCAAGCCGCGCACGCCGCTGGCCGACGCGATCGCGCCGGCCGCGCCGGCACTGCAACTGTGGCAACTGCCGCGCGCCGGTGACGGCACACCGCTGCCCAAGGCCGAAGCCTTGCAGCGCGCATTGACCGCCTGCGCCGCCGAGATCGCGCGGCTGCTGGCCCAGGCCGCGGCGGGCGGGCTGCGCCTGGGCGAGCGGCCGGTGGCGGCCGGCGACATCGCGGTGCTGGTGCGCAGTCACCGCCAGGGCGCGGCGATGCGGCGCGCCCTGGCTGCCGTGGGCGTGGGCAGCGTCGAGCTGTCGCAGGCCAGCGTCTTCGACAGCAGCGATGCCGCCGATCTGGAACAGGTGCTGGCCGCCATGCTGGAGCCGCAGCGCGAGCCGCTGCTGCGCGCCGCGCTGGCCACCGAAGCCATGGGCCGCGACGCCGCGGCGCTGGACGCACTGGCCGGCGACGAAGCGGCGCTGCTCGACGTCATCGACCGCTTCACCGGCTACCGCCAGACCTGGCTGCGGCATGGCGTCGGCCGCATGCTGCGCGAATGGCTGCGCGCCGAAGGCGTCAGCGCGCGGCTGCTGCAGCGCGCCGACGGCGAGCGGCGGCTGACCAACCTGCGCCACCTGGCCGAATGCCTGCACGAGGCGGCCGCCGAGCATCCGGCGCCCGAGGCGCTGCTGCGCTGGTTGCAGGCGCAGCGCGGCGGCGCGCGCCGCGACGAGGTGGCGCAGCTGCGCCTGGAATCGGACCGCAACCTGGTGCAGGTGGTGACGATCCACAAATCCAAGGGTCTGGAGTACCCGCTGGTGTTCTGCCCGGTGCTGTGGGACGGCCATGCGGGCGCGGCACGCAGCGGCGAGGGCCTCGAATACCACGACGCGGACGGCCAGGCCGTGCTGGACCTGCGAGCGCTCGACGCCGCCGAGCGCGACGCGGTGAAGAAGCGGCTGGCGCTGGAGGCCGCGGCCGAGACGATGCGGCTGATCTACGTGGCGCTGACGCGCGCCGTGCACCGCTGCTGGCTGGTGGTCGGCTGCTACGGCGTGCGCCATGCCAAAGGCAGCAGCGCCACGCAGAGCTGCCGTTCACGCCTGAACTGGCTGGCCGCCGGCGACGGCATGCCGGCGGCGCAGTGGCTGGAGCACAAGCGGTCTGCAGACGAGATCGACGCCGCCTGGGCCGCGCTGGCGCGGCAGCACGCGCCGGCACTGCGCCTGGATCCGCTGCCGCAAGGCGTGGCCGAGCCGTTGCCGCCGCAGCGCGTGCCGGCCGAACAACTGGCGGCGCTGACGCCGCCGGCACGCATCGCACCGGCCTGGTGGATCGGCAGCTACAGCAGCCTGGCGCACGGCGCACGCCACGACGATGCGGCGGTCGACCACGACCAGCGCGTCGCCGTGGCCCCCGCCGATGCCGCGGCGCAGGCCGTGGAGGCCGACGACATCCTGCGCTTCCCGCGCGGCGCGGCGGCCGGCGAATGCCTGCACGCGGTGTTCGAGCACATCGACTTCAGCGATGCCTCGGGCTGGAGCGATGCCGTCGAACAGGTGCTGCAGCGCTTCGCGCCGGCGCTGCCGCCCGGCGACGGCGCGCTGCGCCGCGCGATGCTGCTGCGCATGCTGCACGACGTGATGCTTGCGCCGCTGCCCGGCGGGCTGCGGCTGGCCGAGGTGCCGCGCGCGCGCACGCTGGTCGAGCTGGAGTTCCACCTGCCGTCGCCGCAACTGCAGGCCGACGCGCTGGTGCGCACGATGCGCCGCTTCGACTGCGAGCTGCCGCCGCTGGCCTTCGGCACGCTGCGCGGCTACCTGCGCGGCTTCATCGATCTGGTGTTCGAGCACCAGGGCCGCTGGTTCGTGCTCGACTGGAAGTCGAACCATCTGGGCGACACGCCGGCCGACTATGGCGCGGCGCCGCTGCAGCGCGCGATGACGCAGCACGGCTACCGGCTGCAGGCGCTGATCTACGCGCTGGCGCTGCACCGGCTGTTGCAGCGGCGTCTGCCGCAGTACGAGCATGAGCAGCATTTCGGCGGCGTGCTGTACCTGTTCGTGCGCGGCGTGCGTCCGGCCTGGACGCTGGCCGGCGGCCACAGCGCCGGTGTGCATCTGCAGCGGCCGTCGCTGCCGGCATTGCAGGCGCTGTCGGCGCTGCTCGAAGGCCGCGAGGCCGCAGCATGAACGAGCGCGCCGTCTTCGACCCCGGCCAGGCCCTGGCCGAAGGCTTTGCGTGCCAGGCCGAACGCTGGGCGCACGCCCAGGGCGCCGACGCGCTGGCGGCGCGCCGGCTGCGCGAGGCCGCACGTGCGCTGAGCCTGGCCATCGGCGCCGGCCACGTGTGCCTGCCACTGGCCGACCTGGCGGCCGAGCTCGCAGATTCGCCGGGGTCGGGTGAGCTGCGCCGCCTGCTGCTGGCCAGCGGCGTGGTCGGCACGCCGCAGACGGCCGGCGGGCAGCCGCTGGTGCTGGACGACGAGCAGCGTCTGTACCTGCGGCGCCACTTCGACTATGAACAACGGCTGGCGCGGCGCCTGGTGCGCGCCGCCGGCGCCGCGCCGGCCTTGCCGGACGCCGCCGCATCGCAACGCCTGCGCGCGCTGTTCCAGGGCAGCGGCAAGGACCCGGGCCCCGACTGGCAGAAGCTCGCCGCGGCGCTGGCGCTGCGCCAGCGGCTGGTGATCATCAGCGGTGGCCCCGGCACCGGCAAGACGACCACGGTGGTCAACCTGCTGGCCTGCCTGCTCGAGCAGCAGCCCGAGGCGCGCATCGCGCTGGCGGCGCCCACCGGCAAGGCCGCGGCGCGCATGAGCGAGGCCCTGCGCGAGCGCGCCGCGCACCTGCCGCCAGCGCTGCGCGAGCGGCTGCCGGCCGAAGCCGGCACCGTGCACCGGCTGCTCGGCGCGCATCCGCGCGGGTTCCTGCACGACGCCGCGCGGCCGCTGGCCGTCGACGCGCTGGTCGTCGACGAAGCCTCGATGCTCGACCTGGCGCTGGCCACCCGGCTGTTCGAGGCCGTGCCCGACACGGCGCGGCTGATCCTGCTCGGCGACAAGGACCAGCTCGCCGCGGTCGAGTCCGGCGCGGTGTTCGCCGAGCTCAGCGCCGACCCGTCGCTGAGCGCGCCCTGCATCGCCGAGCTGGCGCGGCTGTGCGAGCTGCCGCCGCAGGCGATCGTGCCCGCGCCGGCGCTGCAGGCCAGCCCGCTGCGCGACAGCGTGGTCTGGCTGGCGCGCAACTTCCGCTTCGGCGCCGACTCGGCCATCGCGCGCGCCGCGACGCTGGTGCGCGAAGGCCGCGCCGAGGCGCTGCTGCAGCAGCTGCGCAGCGGCGGCGGCGCGCTGCACTGGCTGGACGACGCCGCGGCCGCGCCCGACGCGCGCACGCTGCAGGCCATGCGCGAGGGCTTCGCGCCCTACTTCCAGGCGCTGCGCGAGGGCGCCGGCGCCGCGGCGCTGACCCAGGCCTTCGGCCGTTTTCGCGTGCTGTGCGCGCATCGCGACGGGCCGCGCGGCGCGCAGGCCGTCAACCGGCGGCTGGCCGACGAGGCGCGCGCGCTGCTGGCGCCGGGCACTCCTTCGGATACGCAGTCACCCTTCTTCCCCGGCCGGCCGCTGATGGTGCTGCGCAACGACCCGCTGCTGCGCCTGTTCAACGGCGACATCGGCATCACGCTGCCCGGCGCCGACGGCGCGCCGCTGGTGCACTTCGCCGATGCCGCCGGCGGCTTCCGTGCGCTGCCGGCAATGCGGCTGCCGGCGCACGAGACGGCTTTCGCGATGACGGTGCACAAGGCGCAGGGCTCGGAATTCGACGCGGTGCTGGTGCTGCTGCCGGCGCAGCGCAGCCGCGTGCTCAGCCGCGAACTGCTGTACACGGCGCTGACGCGCGCGCGCCAGCGCGTATGGCTGGCCGCCGAAGCCGGCGTGCTGGCCGCCACCGTGGCCACGCGCACGCGCCGCCAGTCGGGGCTGCTGGCGCGGCTGCGCGAGGCGGCTGCCGGAGCCTGAGGTAGAGCTGCATACGGGCAGGAGGGAGGCGGGATCTGGGCGCGCCGCGGACAGGAACCGCGGGACGCGCGATGCCATGGGGCATACTGCCCCTACAAGTCCGCATCGCAGGAGCCAGCCGATGGACATCTCGATCCGCCGCCACGAGCACTGCGTCATCGGCCTGCCGCGTTGCGACTTCGTGTTCTCCTCCACACGCAGTTGCTTCATCGCCTACGGCTTCGAGGAAAGCACCCTGGAGATGTCGCTGCTGCGCAAGCTGCTGCAGGAACGCGGCATCGAAGCGGTGGAAGCCGGCGGCAGCCTGGCGCCAGGCCAGAGCGCCTATTGCGCGAAGATCTGCTCCAAGATCATCACCGCGCAGTTCTGCATCGCGCTGCTCAACCACCTCGAAAAACCGGGGAACAAGCAGATTCCCAGCGCCAACGTCTGCATGGAATACGGACTGATGCTGGGTTTCAACAAGTACGTGATCCCGTTCCAGCGCAAGCATCAGAAGCTGCCGTTCAACGTCGCCGGCCTCGACACCGTCAGCTACGGCAGCGACGACTTCGAGCGGCTGGCTGTCAAGGCGATCGACCAGGCCATCGCCAGCACGACGCAGCAGGCGCATGCCCCGCTGCCGGTCGATCAGGAACTGGCCACTTTTTTGCTGATGCAGCGGGCCCTGCGCAGCACGCTGCAGGACCCCACGGAACGCAGCATCGCCGAGTTGTGCATGCCGCTGGGTTTCGAGCTGCTGAACGATTTCCGCGGCAGCACGCTGATCTTCTTCGGCAACTTCACCGCGCTGCGCACCGAGACCGCGCTCTGGCGGCTGCGCACCTTCGACCAGCTGATGTCCGAGCGCGTCGCCGGCGCCCGCCAGCGGCCTCAGTATGTCGACGTGCCTGAGGATCTGCGGGCCTATATCGAGCAGTTGCTTCGCGGCAGTCCGCTGTGGATCCTGGTCACCAGCGAACAGGAGAAGGCGGCGATCGTGTCGAATCTGCAGGCGCAACCGATCGAGCGCGCAGTCACGGTCTTCTGCCAACAGGACGTGACTGCCGCGCTGCTGCAATAGCCGCCCGGGGGCATCGGCCACCGCGCAGCGGCGTGCGGCGTGCCGCGTGCCGCGCGCGCCGCTCGCGCAAGCGAGCCCGGACAAGCACGCCGCGGCTCAAGCGATGGCCGTTGCATGCCGATAGCCGAAGGTCGAGGCCGAATGTCGACCCATGACCGATCACGTGATTGCCGCGAGCGGCACGACCACCCCCCTGCCCGCCGCGCTGCCCACCGACCCCGCGCCGGCCGCTGCAGCCACGCCAGCGCGTGGCGGCTTCTTCGCGCACCACGGCATCTGGGCACCCGGCGTGCGGCTGTTCCGCGGCATGAACTTCGCCGCGAAGGCGCTGATCATTTCGCTGTCCTTCACGCTGCCGATGCTCGGGCTGCTCGGCTGGACGCTGCACGACCAGGCGCAGCAGGCGCTGCAGGCGCGGCTCGATGCGGTGCGCCAACACGTGCAGATCGCCCACGGCCTGCTCGCCTGGGCGCAGGCGCAGGAGGCGCAGGAGGCGCAAGAGGCACAGCCGGCGCAGGGCGCGCTGCCACGAGCGCAGGCGCAGCAGCTGGCGTTGCGCGCGCTGCAGACGCTGCGCCACGACGATCAGGGCTTCTGGCTGCAGGACCGGCAAGCGCGGCTGCTGATGCAGCCGGCGGGCAGCGCAGCCGTCGATGCGCAGCGGCTGCAGCAGGCGCTCGAAGTCGCGCGCGGCAGCGGCCAGGGGCTGGTCGGCGAGGCCGGCACGAACGCAGCCTACGTCATGGCCTTCGAGCCCTGGGGCTGGATCGTCGGCTCGGGCGTGCACACCGCCGACCTGCGCCAGGCCGCCTGGCGCGACCTGGCGCGCAACGGCGGCATCGTCGCGCTGGCGATGGCGCTGACCGGCTACCTGTTCCTGAGCTTCTATCGCGTGATGAACGGCGGGCTGCGCGAGACGCAGCGCCACCTGCGCGCGATGGACCAAGGCGATCTGACGACTTCGCCGCGCGGCTGGGGCCAGGACGAGAGCGCGCAGCTGATGCAGGAGCTGGCGCGCATGCAGGCCTCGCTGCGCCACATGGTGCAGCGCGTGCGCGGCTCCAGCGGCGACATCGTCGACGCCAGCGACACCATGGCCGCCGGCGCGGCCGACCTGTCGCAGCGCACCGCCCAGGCCGCGGCGGCGCTGCTGCAGTCGACGGCGCTGATGGGGAAGATGGACCTCCAGGTGCACCACGGCGTGACGCTGACCGAGGAGGCCACGCGCACCGCGCGCCACAACGCCGAAGTCGCCGCCGACGGCGGCCAGGTGATGCGCGAGGTGGTCGAGACGATGGAAGGCATCCGCGCCTCGTCGTCGCGCATCGGCGAGATCATCGGCACCATCGACGGCATCGCCTTCCAGACCAACCTGCTGGCGCTGAACGCGGCCGTCGAAGCGGCGCGCGCCGGCGCGCAGGGCCGCGGCTTCGCGGTGGTGGCCAACGAGGTGCGCATGCTGGCCCAGCGCAGCGCCGAGTCGGCCAAGGAGATCAAGGCGCTGATCGGCGGCAGCGTGCAGCAGGTGCAGGCCGGCACGCTGGTGGTGCGCAAGGCGGGCACGGCGATGCAGGGCATCGTGGCCGCGTCGCAGCGCGTCAACGACCTGCTCGGCGAAGTGGCGGCCGGCGCGGTCGAGCAGAGCGTGGGCATCACGCAGCTCGGCCAGGCGGTGGCGCAGCTGGATCACCTGACGCAGCGCAACGCGGCGCTGGTGCAGCAGACCGCCGATTCAGCGGCCGACATGCGCGCGCTGGCGCGCACGCTGGCGCAGGAAGTGGCGCGCTACCGCATGCCGGCCGGCGCCGCCTGAGGCGCCGCCGGAGCCGGGCCGGCGGCTATGCTGCCGGCCGCCGCCACCCGACGCACCGCGCATGAGCACGCCGGGCCGCTCCCAAGTGCGAATCCCGGAGCACGCAGTGCGCAGGGTAGTCCAGTGAGCGCGCGTGGCCGCTCCAAAGCGCTCACACCGGAGCGCGATCAGCGCGGAGGTTGCCTTATGAGCCCGTCCGCCGCACCGCTGAGCGAACACGTCAACGCCGCGGCGCGGCGCACCGTGTTCCTGAGCTGAAATTCCTGGTGCCTGGGCGCGAACATCCCCGGCAAGCCGCGCATGTTGATGCCGCTGGCCGACGGCTTCCCGCGTTATGCGGACCTCTGCGCCAAGGTGGCGCGCGACGGCTACGAGGGCTTCGTGCTGGCCTGAGCCCGGCTTTGCCGCGGGCGGGCGCCGGACTCCCGTCCCTCATTCGCAGCGCTGCCGGCAACCCACGTCGTCCTCTTTGCCGATGCGGATCTGTTCACGTTCAGCACGCTCGAGGCCGGTCCCGGCGCGCAGGCAAGCTGTACGCTGCGACCCGCGTGCGCGCAAGCCCCCTTCCATCCGCCAAACACCTGCGACGAGGAGAACATCTTGGCCAACATCTACGGCGGCAACGGCGACGACAGCTACAACACCGGCCACGCCAGTGCGGGCAACGACAAGTTCTACACCGGTTTGGGCCATGACTATGTCCAAGCCACGGCGGGCAACGACTACTACCACCTGGGGTTCGTGCAGAGCAAGTACTACTGGACGAACTCGTTCCACGATTACGACACCGTGGATTACCGCTATGCCAGCGGCAGCTACGGCGTCGGCAACACGGACATCAAAATCGTCGCCGATCTGCAACTGGGAACCGTCCAGAAACTGAACTCCGCAGGCGTCCTGCTGCACACCGACAAGCTGATCGGTGCGGATGCGGTATGGGGCACCTTCGCAGCCGACATCTTCTACGGGCGCGACTTCTGGGACTACGAGGAATTCCAGGGCTTCGGCGGCAACGACTACTTCGACGGCCGCGGCGGTAACGACGGTGTCTCATACCGCTATGCGACGACGACGGCCGGCATTGAAGTCCAGATGGCCGACGGCAAGGTGACATGGCTGGATGGCACGTCGGGCACCGACACGCTGCGCCAGATCGAACTGATCACCGGCACGAACTTCGCCGACACCTACGACGCCACCGGCTACGGCGCCAGCTCGATCAACCGCAACTCCTCCGGCGAGACCTACAACCTGTTCAACCCGATGGCCGGCGACGACACCATCATCGGCAACGGCGCCACCATCCTCAACTACGGCACCAGCCTGGGCGGCAGCGTCAGCGTCGACCTGTCCGGGCAGGTGGACCCGAGCACCGCCGCCCGCATCATCACCGCCTTCAGCGACGATGCCGACAGTACCGCGGGCATCACGCCGGGCGACATCCTGGCCTCGGGCGTCAACGCGGTGCGCAGCGGCAACTACAACGACACGCTGCTTGGCGGCGGCAGGGTCAACACCAGCGGTGCAACCTTCACGGTCTCCGGCGACCAGAGCTACGAATCCTTCCGCGGCAACGGCGGCAACGACTTCATCGACGGCAAGACCGGCTACGACCGTGCCGAGTACAGCGTCGGCCACCAGTCGCAAGGCATCGTCGTCAAGCTGGCGGCGGGCACGGTCAGCGGCGACCCGCGCTTGACCGGCACCGACACGCTGCGCGGCATCGAAAGCATCAACAGCACCTACCTCGACGACCTCTACGATGCCAGGGGCTTCACGCTGTCCAACGCGGCGAACAAATCGCTCAACCACGGCGACGTCAAGTGGGTGCCGAGCGTCAGCGGCGAGACGCTGGCCTCGTATGCCTTCAACGAATTCCGCGCCTATGCCGGCAACGACACGGTGATCGGCAACGATGCGACGCGGATTTCCTTTGCCGGGCTCGTGCTGGAGTCGCTGACCGGTCCGCGCCCGTCGGTGGATATCGTGTTCGACAGCAAGAACTCCGGCTCCGGCAGCTACGGCAACACCGACGGCGGCCTCGGCTGGGTCAGCTTCAGCGGCGTGCGCAGCATCGTCGGCAGTACGGCCGACGACCGCATCGTCGGCTCGTCCGGCTACCAGGGCCTGGTCGGGTATTACGGCAACGACAGCCTGTATGGCGGCGCCGGCAACGACGAGTTGCGCGGCTTTCTGGGCACCGATGGCTCACGCACCAACCCGACCACGTTGTTCACCGACAACGACTGGCTGGACGGCGGCGCCGGCAACGACCTGCTGTACGGCGAGTTCGGCAACGACACGCTGATCGGCGGCACCGGCGCCGACACGATGAGCGGCGGCACCGGCAACGACGTCTATTTCGTCGACGACGCCGGCGACGTGGTCATCGAACTGGCAGGCACCGGCAGCGGCACGGACACCGTCAACAGCTCGATCAGCTACGCATTGACGGCCAACGTCGAGCGCTTGACGCTGACCGGCACGGCCGCCATCAACGGCACAGGCAATGGCGCCGCCAACCTGCTGAGCGGGAATGCCGGCAACAACGTCCTGAACGGCCGCAGCGGCGCGGACACGATGCTCGGCGGCGCCGGCAACGACACCTACATCGTCGACCACGCGGGCGACAAGGTCTACGAGACCACCACGACCAGCAGCAGCGTCAATGCGGGCGGCGTGGATACCGTCAAGAGTTCGCTCAGCTTCAGCCTGGCCGCCTCGACCGGCGTGTCCTTCGTCGAGAACCTGACGCTGACCGGCAGCGCGGCGATCAACGGCACCGGCAACGCGCTGAACAACGTACTCACCGGCAACAGCGCGGCCAACACGCTGAGCGGCGGCGCCGGCAACGACACGCTCAACGGCGGCGCCGGCAACGACGTGCTGATCGGCGGCGCCGGCAGCGACCGGCTGACCGGCGGTGCCGGCAACGACATCTTTCACTTCAACTCCACGCTCGGCAGCGACACGGTCACCGACTTCAACTCGGCGGCCGACACCTTCCGTTTCAGCCAGGCCGGCCTGCGCATCGGCAACGGCGACACGGTGGTCGACGGCTTTGCCGTGCGCCATGCCAGCGGCGGCTTTTCAGCGGCGAGCGAGGTGGTGGTCTTCACGCCCGACGCGGCCAGCCTGAGCGCCGCCGGGGCGGCGGCGGTCATCGGCTCGGCGACCAGCAGCTTCGCCGCCGGTGCCGCCCGGCTGTTCGTCGTCGACAACGGCAGCGACTCGGGGATCTTCCTGTTCACCTCGTCGGCGCCGAATGCGCAGGTATCCGCCGCCGAGTTGACGCTGATCGCCACCTTCAACGGCAGCTCGACGGCGGCATCGGACTACGTGTTCTCGGCCTGAGCAGCGCCGCCTCCACGAGCGCCCTGCCCTGACAGGCAGCGCGGCCCTGCTGCGCGCCGCTGCGGCCGCGCGCCCGGCAACCCCGGACATCCCCTCCCCCCGAGATTGGGGGGGCCGGCCTGCGCGCTAGTTGACGGAGCAAACCCTTCGTTACAGTATGGCCTTGCTGACGGGGGCAGCCGGCGCGACGTGTCGTGCGCAGCGGGTTGCCCGCAGCGGCGCCTGAACCATCGGCCCGCGCAGCATCGGTCGCGGACTCACGCATTCGAGCAGAGGGAATCATGGCAACACTCACCGTAGACCACGTCATCGTCAGCGAAGCTGACGGATACGCCGACATCGTCGTGCGCCTGCTCAATCCGGGTTCGCTTCCCGTGTCGGTCAACTACAGCACCTCGGACGCGACCGCCGACTACTGGCAGGCGCAGGACTACACCCGTGTCAGCGGCACGTTGAACTTCAGCGTCGGCGGCGAGACCGAGCAGACGGTGCGCGTCTTCATCACGGAGAACAACGCGGCGGAGGGCTTCGAGTTCTTCCATTTCAACCTGAGCGGCGCGACCAACGCCACCATCGCGCGCACCCAGACGCCGATCGGCATCGTCGACAACGACACGGTGGCGGACACGCCCAACCTGTTCGTGCGCGACGTCACCGTCGACGAGAAGGACGGCACCGCGAACTTCGTGGTCATGCTCGGCGGCCCGACCGGGCAGGCCTCGAACGGCACGGTCACCGTCAAGTACGCCACCGCCGACGGCAGCGCAACCGCCGGCGCGGACTACACGGCCGCCAGCGGCACGCTGACCTTCGCCTCCGGCGAAACGGTGAAGACCGTCGCCGTCGACATCAAGGACGACAGCCTTGCCGAAGGCGCCGAGCGCTTCTTCCTGAACCTGAGCAACGCCAGCGGCGCGACCATCCTCGACGGCCAGGGCGTGGGCATCATCGGCGCCAGCGACGCCGTCGCGGTGGCCCAGCCGCGCATCAGCGTCAAGGACATGATCGTCGGCGAAAGCGACGGCTGGGTCGACGTCGTCGTCAGCCTCAGCGCCCCCGGCCAGAACGTGGTGACGGTCAACTACACCACCGCCGACGTGACCGCCGACTACTGGCAGGCGCAGGACTACATCCGCGCCGCCGGCACGCTGACCTTCGCCCCCGGCGAGACCACCAAGGTGGTGCGCATCCCGATCAGCGACGACGTCAACGCCGAAGGCTACGAGACCTTCCAGTTCGGCCTGTCCTCGCCGACCAATGCGGTCGTCGCCAGTCCTTCGGCGACCATCGGCATCATCGACGACGACACGGTGGTGGACACGCCCAACCTGTTCGTGCGCGACGTCACCGTCGACGAGAAGGACGGCACCGCGAACTTCGTGGTCATGCTCGGCGGCCCGACCGGGCAGGCCTCGAACGGCACGGTCACCGTCAAGTACGCCACCGCCGACGGCAGCGCAACCGCCGGCGCGGACTACACGGCCGCCAGCGGCACGCTGACCTTCGCCTCCGGCGAAACGGTGAAGACCGTCGCCGTCGACATCAAGGACGACAGCCTTGCCGAAGGCGCCGAGCGCTTCTTCCTGAACCTGAGCAACGCCAGCGGCGCGACCATCCTCGACGGCCAGGGCGTGGGCATCATCGGCGCCAGCGACGCCGTCGCGGTGGCCCAGCCGCGCATCAGCGTCAAGGACATGATCGTCGGCGAAAGCGACGGCTGGGTCGACGTCGTCGTCAGCCTCAGCGCCCCCGGCCAGAACGTGGTGACGGTCAACTACACCACCGCCGACGTGACCGCCGACTACTGGCAGGCGCAGGACTACATCCGCGCCGCCGGCACGCTGACCTTCGCCCCCGGCGAGACCACCAAGGTGGTGCGCATCCCGATCAGCGACGACGTCAACGCCGAAGGCTACGAGACCTTCCAGTTCGGCCTGTCCTCGCCGACCAATGCGGTCGTCGCCAGTCCTTCGGCGACCATCGGCATCATCGACGACGACACGGTGGTGGACACGCCCAACCTGTTCGTGCGCGACGTCACCGTCGACGAGAAGGACGGCACCGCGAACTTCGTGGTCATGCTCGGCGGCCCGACCGGGCAGGCCTCGAACGGCACGGTCACCGTCAAGTACGCCACCGCCGACGGCAGCGCAACCGCCGGCGCGGACTACACGGCCGCCAGCGGCACGCTGACCTTCGCCTCCGGCGAAACGGTGAAGACCGTCGCCGTCGACATCAAGGACGACAGCCTTGCCGAAGGCGCCGAGCGCTTCTTCCTGAACCTGAGCAACGCCAGCGGCGCGACCATCCTCGACGGCCAGGGCGTGGGCATCATCGGCGCCAGCGACGCCGTCGCGGTGGCCCAGCCGCGCATCAGCGTCAAGGACATGATCGTCGGCGAAAGCGACGGCTGGGTCGACGTCGTCGTCAGCCTCAGCGCCCCCGGCCAGAACGTGGTGACGGTCAACTACACCACCGCCGACGTGACCGCCGACTACTGGCAGGCGCAGGACTACATCCGCGCCAGCGGCACGCTGACCTTCGCCCAGGGCGAGACCACCAAGGTGGTGCGCGTCCAGATCGGCGACGACGTCAACGCCGAAGGCTACGAGTCGTTCAAGTTCAGCCTGTACTCGCCGGCCAACGCCACGCTGGCCAACGCCGAATCGATCATCGGCATCGTCGACGACGACACGGTGGTGGACAAGCCCGATCTGTTCGTGCGCGACGCGGTGGTCGACGAAAAGGACGGCACCGCCAGTTTCGTCGTCATGCTCGGCGGCCCGGCCGGACAGTCGTCGAACAGCAAGATCAGCGTCAACTACCAGACCTCGGACGGCAGCGCAACCGCCGGCGCGGACTATGCGCCCACCATGGGCACGCTGGTCTTCGCCCCCGGCGAGACGGTCAAGACGGTGGTCGTCGACATCAATGACGACAACCTGAACGAGGCGCTGGAGCGCTTCAACCTGACGCTCAGCGGCGCCAGCGGCGCCACCATCGTCGACGGCCGCGCGGTCGCCGAGATCGGCGCCAGCGATGCGAGGGCATCGACCGCGCTGCCCAGCATCACGGTCGACGACGTGCTAGTCGCCGAGGGCGACGGCTATGTGGACATGGTGCTGCGCCTGAGCGCACCGGCTCTGGGCGCGGTGTCGGTCAGCTACAACACCAGCGACAACGGCGCGTCCTACTGGAACGGGGATTACAGCTCCCGCACCGGGACCGTCAACTTCGCGCCGGGGCAGACCACGCAGGCGGTGCGCATCGGCATCCGCGAGGATGCCGACCTCGAGTCGCTGGAAGGCATCAAGTTCAACCTCTATTCGGCCGCCGGCGCGACGATCGCCAAGCCGACCTCGACCATCGGCATCGTCGACAACGACTCGACGGCCTTCAGCGTCTTCAGCTACGGCCGCAGCGACGACATCTATACGGTCAGCAGGACCGCGGACGTCGTCGTCGAAAACCCGGGCGGCGGCATCGATCTCGTGCGCGCCTCGGCGAACTACACGCTCGGTGCCAACGTCGAGAACCTGACGCTGATCGGCAACAGGGCGATCAACGGCACCGGCAACGGGCTGGCCAACGTCATCATCGGCAATGGTGCCAACAACGTGCTGACCGGCGGCGCCGGCAACGACACGCTGAACGGCGGCGGCGGCGCCGACACGATGATCGGCGGCGCCGGCAACGACGTGTACATCGTCGACAACCGCAGCGACGTCGTCAGCGAGCAGGCCGGCGGCGGCATCGACCGCGTCGAGAGCAGCAGCAACTACATACTCGGACCCAACGTCGAGAACCTGACGCTGACCGGCACGGCCGCGATCAACGGCATCGGCAACAACCTGAACAACGTGATCATCGGCAACGGCGCGGCCAACGTGCTGAACGGCGGCGCCGGCAACGACCGCCTGAGCGGCGGCGCCGGCAACGACACGCTCAACGGCGGCGCCGGCAACGACACGCTGGACGGCGGCACCGGCAACGACCGGATGGTGGGCGGCGCCGGCAACGACACCTATGTCGTCGACAGTACCGGCGACGTCATCGTGGAGGCGGCGTCCGGGGGCATCGACACCGTGCTCGTGAACCGCAGCTTCAGCCTGGCGTCCGTGGCCAATCTGGAGAACGTGACGCTGACGGGCACCGGCGCGTTCAACGCCACCGGCAACAGCCTGAACAACGTGCTCATCGGCAACGCCGGCAAGAACGTGTTGAGAGGCGGAGCGGGCAACGACACGCTCAACGGCGGCGGCGGTGCCGACACGATGATCGGCGGCGCGGGCAACGACGTCTACGTTGTCGACAATGCCGGCGATGTGGTCACCGAGGTCGCGGTCGCCGGCATCGATACGGTGCGAGCCAGCGTCAGCTACAGGCTGGGCGCCAATGTCGAGCACCTGAGCTTGACCGGAAGCGCGGCCATCAACGGCACCGGCAATGCGCTGAACAACATGCTCGCCGGCAACGCCGGCAGGAACGTGTTGAACGGCGGCGCGGGCAACGACACGCTGAACGGCGGCGCCAGCGCCGACACGATGCTCGGCGGCGCCGGCAACGACGTCTATGTCGTCGACAACCTCGGCGACATCGTCACCGAGCGCGCGAACCAGGGCACAGACACCGTGCAGTCGAGCATCAGCTACACGCTGGGCGCCAACGTCGAGCACCTGGTGCTCACCGGCGGCGCCAAGATCAACGGCGGCGGCAACGGCCTGGCCAACAAGATCACCGGCAACAGTGCGGCCAACAAGCTCAGCGGCGGCGCGGGCAACGACACCCTGATCGGCGGGGCCGGAAACGACACGCTGGACGGCGGCGCCGGCAACGACTCGATGGTAGGCGGCGCCGGCAACGACACCTACATCGTCAACGCCGCCGGCGACAAGGTGGTCGAAGCCGCCAACGCCGGCATCGACACCGTGCAGTCGAGCATCAGCTTCACCTTGGGCGCCAACGTCGAGCGCCTGACCCTGACCGGCAACGCCGCGATCCACGGCACCGGCAATGCGCTGAACAACCTGATCACCGGCAACGGCGCCGCCAATACCCTGCGCGGCGGTGCCGGCAACGACACGCTCAACGGCGGCGCAGGCAATGACGTGCTGATCGGCGGCGCCGGCAGCGACCGCCTGAGCGGCGGTGCCGGCAAGGACATCTTCCATTTCGACAGCAAGCTCGGCAGCGACACGATCACCGACTTCCGCTCGGTGGACGACACCTTCCGCTTCAGCCAGTCCGGCATCCGCATCGGCGACGGCGACACCAGGGTCGACGGCTTTGCCGTGCACAACGGCTATGGAGGCTTCTCCGCGGCGACCGAGGTCGTGGTCTTCACGCCGAACGTGTTCGGTGATATTTCGGCGGCGAATGCGGCCTGGGTCATCGGCTCGGCGACCAGCAGCTTCGCCACCGGCGCCACCCGGTTGTTCGTGGTCGACAACGGCACCGATTCGGGAATCTTCCTGTTCACCTCGTCGTCGGCTAACGCGCAGGTGTCGGCCTCCGAACTGACGCTGATTACCACCTTCAACGGCACCTCGACGGTGGCATCGGACTACGTGTTCTCGGCTTGAAGCTGACAGTCCCCCGCTGCAGCACGCCGGGCTGGCGGCGTGCACGTGCCTCCGAATTTGGGTTGACTTGACGGCACGCGACCGGACTGCTCATCGTTGAAACCCGCGGGGCAGTTGTCGTGCCTGCAGTGCGGCGATCACCGCTCTGACCGAAGGTGAAAGCCCACGGTGGATCTGCAATAAGGAGCAAGGATGGCAACGGCAACCGCCTATCGCAGTGTCAATATGGATACTGCTTCTGTTTGGTACGGCGACGTCACGGCAGCAACCGGCAGTCACATCCAGATCACCTATGGAGGCTATGTTCAGAACTACTACGGCAACTTCACCTACAACGCCTTCGGGTTGAGCGGAGGCACTGTCACATCGACAAGCTACTTCGAGGCTGGAACGAAGATCTACGAGATCAGTGGCGGGACATACAGCGCATTGACGGTCGAGAGTTTCATCAACTCCGGGAACATGTCAGGTCTTCTCGCCTATGTATTCAGCGGAGCCGATTCCTTCAACGGATCTGAACAAGCTGACGCGCTCAATGGTTTTGCTGGAAACGACAGCATCCGCGGAAACGGCGGCAATGACCTGCTCAAGGGTGGCAGTGGCAATGACTTTCTGGACGGAGGCGCCGGAAATGACGTTCTGAATGGCGGCGTCGGCGCGGACACCATGCTCGGCGGCGCGGGCAACGACACCTACTACGTCGACAACGCGGGCGACAAGGTCCACGAAACTACCACGACCAGCGGCACGACCAACGCTGGCGGCATCGACCAGGTCAACAGTTCGGTTTCGTTCGATCTTTCCGGGTATGCCGGGGTCTCCTTCGTCGAGAACCTGACTCTGACTGGGGCGAAGGCGATCAACGGCACCGGCAACGGCCTGGCCAACAAGATCACCGGCAACGCTGCAGCCAACAAGCTCAGCGGCGGCGCCGGTAACGACACCTTGATCGGCGGCGCCGGCAACGACACGCTGAACGGCGGCGCGGGCAACGACTCGATGGTCGGCGGTGCGGGCAACGACACCTACGTCGTGAACGCCACCGGCGACAAGGTGGTGGAGGCCGCAAACGGCGGCACCGACACGGTACGCAGTTCGGTCAGCTACACGCTGGGCGCCAACGTCGAGAACCTGGTGCTGACCGGCAGCGCGGCGATCAACGGCACCGGCAATAGTCTCGCCAACAAGATCACCGGCAACGCCGCAGCCAACAAGCTCAGCGGCGGTGCAGGAAACGACACCCTGATCGGCGGCGCAGGCAACGACACGCTCACCGGTGGCGCCGGCAACGACAGCCTGGACGGCGGCACCGGCAACGACTCGATGGCGGGCGGCGCGGGCAACGACACCTACATCGTCAACGCCGCCGGCGACAAGGTGGTCGAAGCCGCCAACGCCGGCACCGACACGGTACGCAGTTCGGTCAGCTACACGCTGGGCGCCAACGTCGAGAACCTGGTGCTGACCGGCAGCGCGGCGATCAACGGCAGCGGCAACGGCCTGGCCAACAAGATCACCGGCAACGCTGCAGCCAACAAGCTCAGCGGCGGCGTCGGCAACGACACGCTCAGCGGCGGGGCGGGCAACGACGTGCTGGTCGGCGGTGCCGGCAGCGACCGGCTGACCGGCGGCGCCGGCAAGGACATCTTCCATTTCGACAGCAAGAGCGGCAGCGACACCATCACCGACTTCAAGTCGGTGGACGACACCTTCCGCTTCAGCCAGGCGGGCATCCGCATCGGCGATGGCGACACCACTGTCGATGGCTTTGCCGTGCGCAACGTCAGCGGCGGCTTCTCTGCGGCCACCGAGGTGGTGGTCTTCACGCCCAACGCAGCCAGCCTGACGGCCGCCGGCGCGGCCAAGGTCATCGGCTCGGCGTCGAACAGCTTCGCCGCCGGCGACACCCGGCTGTTCGTGGTCGACAACGGCGCCGATTCGGGGATCTTCCTGTTTACCTCGTCGTCGGCGAACGCGCAGGTGTCGGCCTCCGAACTGACGCTGCTCGCCACCTTCAACGGCACCTCGACGGCGGCTTCGGACTACGTGTTCTCGGCCTGAGTTCCTGGCCTCAGGCGAGGCCAGAGCGCTGGACGCCGCTGCCGGCGTTCGCGGCGACGCTGGTGGAATCGATGCTGGCGCTGCTGGGCGTGCGGGCGCTGTGGCGGCTGCTCAAGCGCGGCGTGCTGCGGCCGGCCGGGCTTGGCCGGGTCTGGCCCGACGGCGCCCGGGGCGGCATCATCGGGGCATGGGGAGCGGGTTTCGAGGGCAAAGCCGTGGTCCCGGTGTGCTGCAAAGGTTGAAGTCAGGAGAACAGCATGGCGTACTTCGTTCCGTACCTGGATTCCGGGGGCTATGTACTGCCCTC
Source organism: Rubrivivax sp. (assembly GCA_036724445.1). Classification (GTDB taxonomy): domain Bacteria; phylum Pseudomonadota; class Gammaproteobacteria; order Burkholderiales; family Burkholderiaceae_C; genus Rubrivivax. Next base: position 31,602 of record DAIMFR010000054.1, read on the forward strand.
GGTCGAACAGCTTCGCCAAGAAGCCGGCTCGCTTGACGGAGCGGAGACAGTCGTCTTCGGCGCCGGAGGAGTGTTCTACTGGCGGATCGACAACCCCTTGATAGGCGAACAATTCGGCTTTCTAAGCGATGTCAGCATCGTCGATTTTGGCAGCGCCGGCGTTATCGCCAACGTCACTGATGTTCACGGCTTGACCCTATATCAGGTTCGTGCTCCGGAATTTGGCCTTGGGCTGCGGCTCGATTCGATACAGGCCTTGCACGATGGTGGACTGGATCAAGTGCTCGGCGCGCAGTTCCCGGAATTTCAGAATACGAGCGACTTCGACAAGCTTGTCGTGACTCCAGGATACTCCGGTCCAAGCTATCTCAACGAGTTCTATCTTGCGGCGAGCGGTGACCGAACCTTCGACCAGGCATATGGTCCCCTTGGTATCGGGGCGCCGAACGATGGCCGTGCCCTGATCGTTCGCGGTTCCATCGGCGGTCAGCGGGATGCAGCCTGGGGTAATTGGCTCGACGTCATTTCGTACGGCGGAAACGAGCCCGCTGCGCCGGAACCAGGGGAATACAACGATATCGATCCGAGTGAACCAGATTTCGAAATGCCCCGCGACTTGCTTCCGCTGCCAAGCCTAACCATTCATGATCCGGCCGGCTCGCCCCCGAGCATGAAAGCTCTGGCGG
>DAIMFR010000055.1:0-31560 GCA_036724445.1 Rubrivivax sp.
GATCGTGCCCACGTTCACGTGCGGCTTCTTGCGTTCGAATTTACCTTTTGCCATTTCAATCTCCGTTGAAAGAACGATGCCAGTGTGCGTTTAGCGTCTGCCCGCATCGCGCCGCCACTGGCAGCGGCGCACCGGGGCGGCAGACGGCGTGCGGCTTACTTGCCGCGCGCGGTGATGATCGCGTCGGCGACGTTCTTCGGCGCTTCGCTGTAGTGCTTGAACTCCATCGTGTAGGTGGCGCGGCCCTGCGACATCGAGCGCAGCGTGGTGCTGTAGCCGAACATTTCGCTCAGCGGCACTTCGGCCTTGATGATCTTGCCGCCGCCGGGCATCTCGTCCATGCCCTGCACCATGCCGCGCCGCGACGACAGGTCGCCCATCACGTTGCCGGCGTAGTCCTCGGGCGTCTCCACCTCGACCGCCATCATCGGCTCCAGGATCACCGGGCTCGCCTTGCGGCAAGCCTCCTTGAAGCCCAGCGACGCGGCCATCTTGAAGGCGTTTTCGTTCGAGTCGACCTCGTGGTACGAGCCGAAGGTCAGCGTGACCTTGACGTCGACCACCGGGTAGCCGGCCAGCACGCCGTTGGGCAGCGACTCCTCGACGCCCTTGTTCACTGCCGGGATGTACTCGCGCGGCACCACGCCGCCCTTGATGGCGTCGACGAACTCGAAGCCCTTGCCCGGTTCCTGCGGCTCGACCGTGAAGACGACGTGGCCGTACTGGCCCTTGCCGCCCGACTGGCGCACGAACTTGCCTTCGACGTCGCTGACCGTCTTGCGGATCGTCTCGCGGTAAGCGACCTGCGGTTTGCCGACGTTGGCCTCGACGCCGAACTCGCGCTTCATGCGGTCGACGATGATCTCGAGGTGCAATTCGCCCATGCCGGAGATGATGGTCTGACCACTCTCCTCGTCGGTGCGCAGGCGAAACGACGGATCCTCCTGCGCCAGGCGGCCGAGCGCGATGCCCATCTTCTCCTGGTCGGCCTTGGTCTTGGGCTCCACGGCCTGGCTGATCACCGGCTCGGGGAAGACCATCTTCTCCAGCGTGATGATGTGATCCGGGTCGCACAGCGTCTCGCCGGTGGTTACGTCCTTCAGGCCTACGCAGGCGGCGATGTCGCCGGCCAGGATCTCCTTGATCTCCTCGCGCTGGTTGGCGTGCATCTGCAGGATGCGGCCGATACGCTCCTTCTTGCCGCGGATCGGGTTGAAGACCGAGTCGCCGGACTTCAGCACGCCCGAATACACGCGCACGAAGGTCAGCTGGCCGACATAAGGGTCGGTCATCAGCTTGAACGCGAGCGCCGAGAACTTCTCGGTGTCCTCGGCCTTGCGCACTACTTCCTTGTCGTCGTCGTCGTGGCCAGCCACGGGCGGAATGTCCACCGGAGACGGCAGGAACTCGACCACGGCGTCGAGCATGCGCTGCACGCCCTTGTTCTTGAAGGCCGTGCCGCACATCATCGGCTGGATCTCGCCCGCGACGGTGCGCAGGCGCAAGCCCTGCTTGATCTCGACCTCGCTCAGCTCGCCGGATTCGAGGTACTTGTTCATCAGTTCCTCGTTGGCTTCGGCAGCGGCCTCGACCATGGCTTCGCGCCACTTCCGGCAATCGGCCTGCAGCTCCGACGGGATGTCCGCGAAGCTGAACTTCATCCCCTGGGAAGCCTCGTCCCAGACGATGGCCTTCATCTTCAGCAGATCGACGACGCCCTTGAAGTTCTCCTCCGCGCCGATCGGCACCACGATCGGTACCGGATTGGCCTTCAGGCGCGTCTTCATCTGCTCGTAGACCTTGAAGAAGTTCGCGCCGGTGCGGTCCATCTTGTTGACGAACGCCAGCCGCGGCACCTTGTGCTTGTTGGCCTGGCGCCAGACCGTCTCCGACTGCGGCTGCACGCCGCCCACGGCGCAATACACCATGCAAGCGCCGTCGAGCACGCGCATCGAGCGTTCGACTTCGATCGTGAAGTCGACGTGGCCCGGCGTGTCGATGATGTTGATGCGGTGCTCGGGGAAGGACAGGTCCATGCCCTTCCAGAAGCAGGTCACCGCCGACGAGGTGATGGTGATGCCGCGCTCCTGCTCCTGCTCCATCCAGTCGGTGGTGGCGGCGCCGTCGTGCACCTCGCCGAGCTTGTGGTTCACGCCGGTGTAGAACAGGATGCGTTCGGTGGTCGTGGTCTTGCCGGCATCGATGTGCGCGGAGATGCCGATGTTGCGATAGCGCTCGATGGGAGTCTTGCGGGCCATGGTGTCACTCCAAATACAGGAGCCGCCCCAGGGTTAGTGTTAACCCCTAAGAGCGGCCTTCAGGCGTTTAGTGCCGGCTTCGGTTTAGAAGCGGAAGTGCGAGAAGGCCTTGTTGGCCTCGGCCATGCGGTGGACCTCGTCGCGCTTCTTCATCGCGCCGCCGCGGCCTTCGCTGGCCTCGAGCAGTTCGTTCGCCAAGCGCGCGGCCATCGACTTCTCGCCGCGCTTGCGCGCCGATTCCTTCAGCCAGCGCATAGCCAGCGCCTGGCGCCGCACCGGGCGCACCTCCACCGGCACCTGGTAGTTCGCACCGCCGACGCGACGCGACTTGACCTCGACCATCGGCTTGATGTTGTTCAGCGCGACGACGAAGATTTCCAGCGGGTCCTTGCCCGCCTTCTTCTCGATCTGGTCGAGCGCACCGTAGATGATGCGTTCGGCCACCGCCTTCTTGCCGCCTTCCATGATCACGTTCATGAACTTGGACAGGTCCACCGAGCCGAACTTCGGGTCGGGCAGCACTTCTCGTTTGGGAACTTCGCGACGACGCGGCATGGGAGTCTTCCTTCTTCAGATTCAGTTGGCGGCGCCTGGGGCACCGCCGCGAAGGGCCATGCACGGCCCTTCACTTACTTAGGCGACCTCGGCGAGGCCGCCTTTTCCTTTTTCTCGTGGCGTAGGCGTGACCGCCTTCTTCGGGCACGAAGGCCGTCAGGCCTTCTTGGGACGTTTCGCGCCGTACTTCGAGCGCGACTGCTTGCGGTCCTTGACGCCCTGCAGGTCCAGCGAACCGCGCACGATGTGGTAGCGCACGCCAGGCAGGTCCTTGACCCGGCCGCCGCGCACCAGCACCACGCTGTGCTCCTGCAGGTTGTGGCCTTCGCCGCCGATGTACGAGATGACCTCGAAGCCGTTGGTCAGGCGCACCTTGGCCACCTTGCGCAGCGCCGAATTCGGCTTCTTCGGGGTGGTGGTGTAGACGCGCGTACAGACGCCGCGGCGCTGCGGCGAGTTCTGCATCGCCGGGCTCTTGCTCTTGGTGGCCTCGACCTGGCGGCCTTGGCGCACGAGCTGGTTGATGGTAGGCATGGTGGAATGTTCGTGCCGAAGCGCGGCAAAGGCTGCCGAAAAGCCTTCCATTATATTCCGCGGCTTCTGCGCAGGCAACCACAGCGAAAGAATGAACACCTCCGGCTCGGCCATCGTGTTGGACACCAACGTCGTGCTCGACTGGTTGCTGTTCCGCGACACGCGGGTTGCCGCGCTGGGGGCGGCGCTCGAAAGCGCACAACTGCGCTGGATGGCTTGCAGCCGCATGCGCGAGGAGTTCAGGCACACGCTCGCGCGCCCTCTGTTGGGCAAATGGAATCCGGACAGCGGGCGGCTGCTGACTTTGTTCGACCGCCACGCCACGCTGCTGCCGGAGCCTGGCTCCGCGCCGCTGCGGCTGCGCTGCGACGATGCCGACGATCAGGTGTTCATCGATCTGGCGCTGGCCTGCGGCGCGCGCTGGCTGCTGAGCCATGACAAGGCGCTGCTGCGGCTGCGTCGGCGCGTGCCGCCCGGCGGGCCGCAGATCTGCAGACCCTCCGACTGGCAAGCTCTGTTTGCGCCGAAAGAATGAAGATAAAAAGGGCGGCCGAAGCCGCCCCTGAGCACTCGGGCCGAAGCGCTTTTTCGGCGCCTATCCGGCCTCGGCCTATTCGGCGGTTTCGCCGCCGGCCGCCTGCGCCGCCATCGCGGCGTCGACGTGGGCCAGTTGCACGGCCGCCAGTTCCTCGGCCTCCTGCAACGCGATCGAGCGGCGCTCGGTCTCGTCCATCGCCTCCTTGGCCTTGCGCGCCTGGTGGAAGGCCATGCCGGTGCCCGCGGGGATCAGGCGGCCGACGATGACGTTTTCCTTCAGGCCGCGCAGTTCGTCGCGCTTGCCCATGATCGCCGCCTCGGTGAGCACGCGCGTCGTTTCCTGGAACGACGCCGCCGAGATGAACGAATCGGTGGACAGCGAGGCCTTGGTGATGCCCAGCAGCAGGTCGGCATAGGTGGCCGGCATCTTGCCGTCGGCGCGCAGCGCATCGTTGGTGCCGAACAGCTCGGAGCGCTCCACCTGCTCGCCGCTGATGTAGCCGCTGTCGCCCGGGTTGACGATCTGCACGCGGCGCAGCATCTGGCGCACGATGACCTCGATGTGCTTGTCGTTGATCTTCACGCCCTGCAGGCGGTAGACGTCCTGCACCTCGTCGACGATGTAGCGCGCCAGCTCCTCGACGCCCAGCAGGCGCAGGATGTCCTGCGGCTCGGCCGGCCCGTCGACGATCGACTCGCCCTTGTTCACCACCTGGCCTTCGTGCACCAGGATGTTCTTCTCCTTGGGCACCAGTTCCTCGTAGACCTTGCCTTCGGGGTCGGTGATCTGCAGCCGCACCTTGCCCTTGGTCTCCTTGCCGAAGCTGATCGTGCCGGTGATCTCGGCCAGCGTGCCCTTGTCCTTCGGCGAACGCGCCTCGAACAGCTCGGCCACGCGCGGCAGGCCGCCGGTGATGTCGCGCGTCTTCTGCGACTCGAGCGGGATCCGTGCGAGGATCTCGCCCACGCCTACCTGCTGGCCGTCGCGCACCGTGATCAGCGCGCCCACCGGGAAGCTGATCGTCACCGCGTGGTCGGTGTTGGCGATCTTCACTTCCTCGCCGGCCTCGTTGATCAGCTTGACCTGCGGGCGCACCGACTTGGTCGTCGGGCCGCGGCGCTTGGCGTCGATGACGACCAGCGTCGACAGGCCGGTAACCTCGTCGATCTGCTTGGCGACCGTCACGCCCTCTTCGACGTTCTCGAAGCGGATCGTGCCCGAGTACTCGGTGATGATCGGGCGCGTCAGCGGGTCCCAGGTGGCGAGCTGCGTGCCGGCCTTGACGGTCTTGCCGTCGGTGACCAGCAGCGTGGCGCCGTACGGCACCTTGTGGCGCTCGCGCTCGCGGCCGTTGTCGTCGACGATGACGACCTCGCCCGAGCGCGAGATGACGATCTGCTCGCCCTTGGCGTTGGTCACGTAGCGCATCGTCGCCGTGAAGCGCACGATGCCGTTCGACTTGGCCTCGACCGCGCTGGCCACCGCTGCCCGCGACGCCGCACCGCCGATGTGGAAGGTACGCATCGTCAGCTGCGTGCCCGGTTCGCCGATCGACTGCGCGGCGATCACGCCGACCGCCTCGCCGCTGTTGACCAGCGAACCGCGGCCGAGGTCGCGCCCGTAGCACTTGGCGCACAGGCCGTAACGCGTCTCGCAGGTGAGCGGCGTGCGCACGCGCACCTCGTCGATGCCCAGCCGGACGATCTCGTCGACGACGTCCTCGTCGAGCAGCGTGCCGGCCTCGAAGACCGTCTCCTGCGTCTCGGGATGGATCACGTCGACGGTCGCCACCCGGCCCAGGATACGGTCGCGCAGCGCCTCGATCACCTCGCCGCCCTCGATCAGCGCCTTCATCGACACGCCGTTCGTCGTGCCGCAGTCGTCCTCGGTGACCACCAGGTCCTGGGTCACGTCGACCAGGCGGCGCGTCAGGTAGCCCGAGTTCGCGGTCTTCAGCGCCGTGTCCGCCAGGCCCTTGCGCGCGCCGTGCGTGGAGATGAAGTACTGCAGCACGTTCAACCCCTCGCGGAAGTTGGCCGTGATCGGCGTCTCGATGATCGAGCCGTCCGGCTTGGCCATCAGGCCGCGCATGCCGGCCAGCTGGCGGATCTGCGCGGCGGAACCGCGTGCGCCGGAGTCGGCCATCATGTAGATCGAGTTGAAGGACTCCTGATCCACCTGCTTGCCGTGGCGATCCTCGACGGTCTGCTTCGACAGCTGGCTCATCATGACCTTGCCGACCTCGTCGCCGGTCTTGCCCCAGATGTCGACCACCTTGTTGTAGCGTTCGCCGGCGGTCACCAGGCCCGAGACGTACTGCTGCTCGATTTCCTTGACCTCCTTCTCGGCGCGCTCGATCAGGCCGGGCTTCTGCTTGGGCACCAGCATGTCGTCGATGGCGATCGAGATGCCGGCGCGCGTGGCCAGGCGGAAGCCCGACTGCAGCAGCTTGTCGGCGAAGATCACCGTCTCCTTCAGGCCGCACTTGCGGAAGCTGACGTTGATCAGCCGCGAGATCTCCTTCTTCTTCAGCGCCTTGTTGATGTTGCTGAAGGGCAGGCCCTTGGGCAGGATCTCGCTGAGCAGCGCGCGGCCCACGGTGGTGGCCACCAGAGCCGTGACCGGCTGGAACTCGCCATCCGCGCCCTTGACGTGCTCGGTCAGGCGCACGCTGATCTTGGCGGTGATTTCCACCGCGCCGTTGTCCAGCGCACGCTGCAACTCGGTCAGGTCGGAGAAGACCATGCCCTCGCCACGGCCGTTGATGCGCTCGCGCGTGGCGTAGTACAGGCCCAGCACCACGTCCTGCGACGGCACGATCGACGGCTCGCCGTTGGCCGGGAACAGCACGTTGTTAGACGCCAGCATCAGCGTGCGGGCTTCCATCTGCGCTTCGATCGACAACGGCACGTGCACCGCCATCTGGTCTCCGTCGAAGTCGGCGTTGAAGGCCGAGCAGACCAGCGGATGCAGCTGGATCGCCTTGCCTTCGATCAGCACCGGCTCGAAGGCCTGGATGCCCAGGCGGTGCAGCGTCGGCGCGCGGTTCAAGAGCACCGGGTGCTCCTTGATCACCTCCTCGAGGATGTCCCAGACCACCGGCGTGCCGGATTCGACTTCCTTCTTCGCCGCCTTGATCGTCGTCGCGATGCCCATGGCTTCGAGGCGCGAGAAGATGAAGGGCTTGAACAACTCCAGCGCCATCAGCTTGGGCAGCCCGCACTGGTGCAGCTTCAGCGTCGGGCCGACGACGATGACCGAACGGCCCGAGTAGTCGACGCGCTTGCCCAGCAGGTTCTGGCGGAAGCGGCCGCTCTTGCCCTTGATCATGTCGGCCAGCGACTTCAGCGCGCGCTTGTTCGCGCCGGTCATTGCCTTGCCGCGGCGGCCGTTGTCGAGCAGGCTGTCGACCGCCTCCTGCAGCATGCGCTTCTCGTTGCGCACGATGATCTCCGGCGCCTTCAGCTCCAGCAGCCTTGCCAGGCGGTTGTTGCGGTTGATGACGCGGCGGTACAGGTCGTTCAGGTCCGACGTGGCGAAGCGCCCGCCGTCCAGCGGCACCAGCGGACGCAGGTCCGGCGGCAGCACAGGCAGCACCTGCATCACCATCCAGTGCGGCTTGATGCCGGACTTCTTGAAGGCCTCCATGACCTTCTGGCGCTTGCTGTTCTTCTTGATCTTCAGCTCGGAGCCGGTGGCGTCGTTCTTGATCTTCTCGATCTCGACGTCCAGGTCCAACTCTTCGAGCAGCTTCTTGATGCCCTCGGCGCCCATCAGCGCGACGAACTCATCGCCGTACTCGGTGCGCTTGGCCTCGTAGTCGTCCTCGGTCATGATCGAGAACTTCTTCAGCGGCGTCATGCCCGGGTCGACGACGACGTAGGCCTCGAAGTACAGCACGCGCTCGATGTCGCGCAGCGTCATGTCCAGCACCAGCCCTAGACGCGACGGCAGCGACTTCAGGAACCAGATGTGCGCACACGGCGCGGCCAGGTCGATGTGGCCCATGCGGTCGCGCCGCACCTTGGTCTGCGTGACCTCGACGCCGCACTTCTCGCAGATCACGCCGCGGTGCTTCAGGCGCTTGTACTTGCCGCACAGGCACTCGTAGTCCTTGATCGGGCCGAAGATCTTGGCGCAGAACAGGCCGTCGCGCTCGGGCTTGAAGGTGCGGTAGTTGATGGTCTCGGGCTTCTTCACCTCGCCGAAGGACCAGCTGCGGATCTTCTCCGGGCTGGCCAATCCGATCTTGATGGCATCGAAATGCTCATCCGGGGTGAACTGCTTGAAAAGGTCGAGTAGTCCCTTCATGCATCTGCTCCTTAATTGCGTTCGAGTTCAATGTCGATGCCAAGGGAGCGGATCTCCTTGACCAGGACGTTGAACGATTCGGGCATACCGGCCTCGATGGCGTGCTCGCCCTTGACGATGCTCTCGTACACCTTGGTGCGGCCGTTGACGTCGTCGGACTTGACCGTCAGCATCTCCTGCAGGATGTAGCTGGCGCCATAGGCTTCCAGCGCCCAGACTTCCATCTCGCCGAAGCGCTGGCCGCCGAACTGCGCCTTGCCGCCCAGCGGCTGCTGCGTGACGAGGGAGTACGGGCCGGTCGAGCGCGCGTGCATCTTGTCGTCCACCAGGTGGTGCAGCTTCAGCACGTGCATGTAGCCCACCGTCACCGGGCGCTCGAAAGCCTCGCCGGTGCGGCCGTCGTGCAGCGTCGCCTGCGTGCGCGTCGCCGTCAGCCCCTTGGCCGTGGCGATGTCGTCCGGATAGGCCAGCTTCAGCATGGCGCGGATTTCCTCTTCCGCGGCGCCGTCGAACACCGGCGTCGCGAAAGGCACGCCGTGCTGCAGGTTGTGCGCCATCTCCAGGATGGCGTCGTCGCTCATGCCGTCGAGCTGTGCCGATTTGCCGCCGGACTGGTTGTACAGCGCGTCGAAGAACCTGCGCAGCTCGGCCACGCGGGCCTGTTCCTGCAACAGGTCGCCGATGCGCTGGCCGATGCCTTTGCCGGCCCAGCCCAGGTGCACTTCCAGCACCTGGCCGACGTTCATGCGCGAAGGCACGCCCAGCGGGTTGAGCACGATGTCGGCCGGCGTGCCGTCGACCATGTACGGCATGTCCTCGACCGGCACGATCTTCGACACCACGCCCTTGTTGCCGTGGCGGCCGGCCATCTTGTCGCCGGGCTGCAGGCGGCGCTTGACGGCCAGGTAGACCTTGACCATCTTCAGCACGCCGGCCGGCAACTCGTCGCCCTGCGTCAGCTTCTTGCGCTTTTCCTCGAACAGCACATCGAAGCCGTGGCGCGTCTGCTCGTTGCTGTTGCGAATGCTTTCCAGCTGGTTGGCGATGTCGTCGTCGGCCGGGCGGATGTCGAACCAGTGGAACTTGTCCACCGTGTCCAGATACTCCTTGGTGATGACCGTGCCCTTGGCGATGCGCTGCGGGCCGCCGTTGGCGACCTTGCCGACGAGCAGTTTCTCGATGCGGTCGAAGGCGTCGGCCTCGACGATGCGCAGCTGATCGTTCAGGTCGAGGCGGAAGCGCTTCAGCTCGTCGTCGATGATCTGCTGTGCGCGCTTGTCGCGCTGGATGCCTTCACGGGTGAAGACCTGCACGTCGATGACCGTGCCGTTGGTGCCCTGCTCGACGCGCAGCGAGGTGTCCTTCACGTCGGAGGCCTTCTCGCCGAAGATCGCGCGCAGCAGCTTCTCTTCCGGCGTCAGCGTGGTCTCGCCCTTGGGCGTGACCTTGCCGACCAGTACGTCGCCGGGGTTGACCTCGGCGCCGATGTAGACGATGCCCGACTCGTCCAGCCGCGCCAGCTGCTGTTCGCTCAGGTTCGGGATGTCGCGTGTGATCTCTTCCGAGCCCAGCTTGGTGTCGCGCGCCATCACCACCAGCTCCTCGATGTGGATCGAGGTGTAGCGGTCGTCGGCCACGACCTTTTCGCTGATCAGGATCGAGTCCTCGAAGTTGTAGCCGTTCCAGGGCATGAAGGCGACCAGCATGTTCTGGCCGAGCGCCAGTTCGCCCAGGTCGGTCGAGGCACCGTCGGCGACCACGTCGCCCTTGGCCACCGCGTCGCCGCGCTTGACGATCGGGCGCTGGTGGATGTTGGTGTTCTGGTTGGAACGCTGGTACTTGATCAGGTTGTAGATGTCGACGCCGACCTCGCCGGCCACCGTCTCCTTGTCATCGACGCGGATGACGATGCGGTTGGTGTCCACGTAGTCGACCACGCCGCCGCGCTTGGCCGTGACCACGGTACCCGAGTCAACCGCGGCCACGCGCTCGACGCCGGTACCGACCAGCGCCTTCTCCGGGCGCAGCGTCGGCACCGCCTGGCGCTGCATGTTCGCGCCCATCAGCGCGCGGTTGGCGTCGTCGTGCTCCAGGAAGGGCACCAGCGAGGCCGCCACCGAGACGATCTGCGTCGGAGCCACGTCCATGTATTGCACGCGCTCGGGCGAGACCAGCACCGATTCGCCGTTCTCGCGCGCCGACACCAGTTCGTCGACCAGCTTGCCGGCGTCGTCGAGCGAGGCGTTGGCCTGCGCGATCACGTACTTGCCTTCTTCGATCGCACTCAGGTAGTCGATCTGGTCGGTGACCCGGCTGTCGTTGACGCGGCGGTACGGCGTTTCGAGGAAGCCGTACTCGTTGAGCTGCGCGTACAGCGCCAGCGAGTTGATCAGGCCGATGTTCGGGCCTTCGGGCGTTTCGATCGGGCAGACGCGGCCGTAGTGCGTCGGGTGCACGTCGCGCACCTCGAAGCCGGCGCGCTCGCGCGTCAGGCCGCCCGGGCCAAGGGCCGAGACGCGCCGCTTGTGCGTGATCTCGCTCAAGGGGTTGGTCTGGTCCATGAACTGGCTGAGCTGGCTCGCACCGAAGAACTCCTTCAGCGCCGCGCTGATCGGCTTGGAGTTGATCAGGTCGTGCGGCATCAGCGGCTCGGTCTCGGCCTGGCCGAGGCGCTCCTTGACCGCCTTCTCGATGCGCGCCAGGCCGCTGCGGTACTGGTTCTCGGCCAGCTCGCCGACACAGCGCACGCGGCGGTTGCCGAGGTGGTCGATGTCGTCGACCTCGCCGTTGCCGTTGCGCAGATCGACCAGGATCTTGACCACGTCGAGGATGTCCTCGTTGGACAGCGTCATCGCGCCTTCGGGCGTGTCGCGGCCGACGCGGGCGTTGAACTTCATGCGCCCGACGCGGCTCAGGTCGTAGGTGTCGGCGCTGTAGAACAGGCGGTGGAACAGCGCTTCGACCGCGTCCTCGGTCGGCGGCTCGCCGGGGCGCATCATGCGGTAGATGGCCACGCGCGCCGACAGCTGGTCGGCGGTCTCGTCAGAGGCCAGCGTCTGGCTGATGTAGGCGCCCTGGTTCAGCTCGTTGGTGAACAGGCACTGGATCTCCTTGATGCCGGCGACGCGCAGCTTCTTCAGCAGGCTTTCGCTCAGCTCGTCGTTGGCCTTGGCGACGATCTCGCCGGTGTCGGCGTCGATCATGTTGCGCGCGACGATGCGGCGGACGAGGAAGTCCTCCGGCACCGACAGCCAGCTGGTGCCGGTCTGCTCGAGCTGGCGCAGGTGGCGCGCGGTGATGCGCTTGTCCTTCTCGACCACGACCTCGCCGGTCTTGTCGGTCAGATCGAAGCGCGCCACTTCGCCGCGCAGCCGCTCGGGCACGAACTCCATCTGCGCGCCCGTGTCCATCAGGCGGAAGTTGTCGTTGACGAAGAAGTGCGCGAGGATCGCCTCGGGGTTCAGGCCGATGGCCTTGAGCAGGATCGTCACCGGCATCTTGCGGCGGCGGTCGACGCGGAAGTACAGGATGTCCTTCGGGTCGAACTCGAAGTCCAGCCACGAGCCGCGGTAGGGAATGATGCGCGCGCTGAACAGCAGCTTGCCTGAAGAGTGCGTCTTGCCCTTGTCGTGCTCGAAGAACACGCCCGGGCTGCGGTGCAGCTGCGAGACGATGACGCGCTCGGTGCCGTTGACGATGAACGAGCCGTAGTCGGTCATCAGGGGCACCTCGCCCATGTAGACCTCCTGCTCCTTGATCTCCTTGACCGCCTTCTGCGGGTGCGACTCGCGGTCGTAGATGATCATCTGCAGCTTGGCGCGCACGGCGGCGGCAAAGGTCAGGCCGCGCTGCTGGCATTCGCGTACATCGAAGGCCGGCTTGGCCATGTTGTATTCGATGAACCTCATCTCCACGAAGCTGTTGTGCGACGTGATCGGGAAGGCCGACAGGAACGCGGCCTGCAGCCCTTCGGGCTTGCGCTTGGCCGGAGGCACATCCTTCTGCAGGAAGGCCACGTAAGACTCCCGCTGCATGGTCAGCAGGTAGGGGACGTTGAGAACGCTCTCGCGCTTGCCGAAGCTCTTGCGGATGCGCTTGCGCTCGGTGAAGCTGTAGGGGGTTGCTGCTTGCGCCATGAATACTCCGTGCCCTTGCACCTGCGCCGGGGCGGCGGCACAGGTGTCGTCGGCGACTGGCGACCCGGACCTTGCGTCCGAAGCTTGGTGGCTGGCCACTACCAGCCGCTGGCGGACAACCGGGGCATTGCACCCCAGCCCGACCAAACCCGTTCTCTGCAGTCGGATCAGAGAACACTGCCAAGCCCGCGGGCTTGGCGCTGCTCTCGCAGGGGCGGCCCGTGCCGCCCCGGACGATTACTTGAGCTCGGCCTTGGCGCCGGCTTCTTCGAGCTTCTTCTTGGCCGCCTCGGCGTCGGCCTTGGCCACGCCTTCCTTGACCGGCTTCGGCGCGCCGTCGACCAGGTCCTTGGCTTCCTTCAGGCCCAGGCCGGTCAGCTCGCGCACGGCCTTGATGACCGACACCTTGTTGGCGCCGATCTCGGTCAGCATCACGGTGAATTCGGTCTGCTCTTCGGCCGCGGGTGCTGCCGCGCCGCCCGCGCCGCCGGCGGCCGGAGCCGCCATCGCCGCGGCGGACACGCCGAACTTCTCTTCGATGGCCTTGACCAGGTCGTTGAGTTCCATCACCGACATGCTGTCCAGGGCGGTCATGAATGCGTCTTTATCGAATGCCATTTGGGGTTCCTCTTAACGATTGATTCGGTTGCACGCTGCGCACGGCAGCTTCGTCAGGCCGCGGCCGGCGCTTCGGCCGCGGCTTCGGCGGGCGCGCCCTTCTTCTCGGACACGGCCGCCAGCACGCGCGCCAGGCGCGAGATCGGCGACTGCATCAGGCCGAGCAGCTGGGCCAGCAGCACTTCCTTCGGCGGCACCGCGGCCAGCGCCTTGATGCCGTCGGCGTTCAGGGCCTTGCCGTCGAAGGCGCCGCCCTTGATGACCAGCTTGTCGTTGCTCTTGGCAAAGTCGGCGACGACTTTGGCCGCGGCCACCGCGTCTTCGGAAAATCCGTAGATCAGCGGCCCGACCATGGCCTCCTGGGCCACCTCGAACGGCGTGCCGGCGACGGCGCGACGCGCAAGCGTGTTCTTCAGCACCTGAAGGTACACGCCCTTGTCGCGCGCCTGCCGGCGCAGCGTATCGAGATGCGCCACGGTGAGGCCACGGTATTCGGCCAGCGCCAGCGTCTGCGAGCGTGCGACTTGACGCCCCACGTCCGCCACCACGGCTGCCTTCTCGTTGCGATTCAGACTCAAGGTCTTCTCCTCACATCAGGTGTCCCGCCGCCCTTGCGGGCCTTGGGACACATCGGACATCAGCGACCTGACCTTCCAGAACCCCGGCCGGACGTCACCTCGAGGCGACGCTCAGCCATGCATCCTGTCCGGCGGGACCGCCATCTGCGCTGGCGGGCGGCCGACCGGGCTTTTGTTGCCCGGCGGCCCACCGATTAAGCGGCGACGCTCCCTGATCTCCTCGCCAGGAAGCGTGCGCCGCACCAGCGGTCTTGGATGACCTGCACGCCGCGTTGCCGCGAGGCGCAGCCCACCAACTCCTTGCCGCGGCGCGCCTTTCACCTGCGCGCCGCCTTCGTTTCAACTCAGGCCGCCTCCGCCAGCGAGGCGGTGTCCACGCGGACCCCGACCCCCATCGTCGACGACACCGCCACCTTGCGCAGGTACACCCCTTTGCTCGATGCCGGCTTGGCCTTGTTCAGCGCATCGATCAGCGCGCGCAGGTTGCCGATCAGCTTGTCGGATTCGAACGAGCGGCGGCCGATCGTGCCGTGCACGATGCCGGCCTTGTCGACGCGGAACTGCACCTGGCCCGCCTTGGCATCGCGCACGGCCTTGGCCACGTCGGCCGTCACCGTGCCGACCTTCGGGTTCGGCATCAGGCCGCGGGGCCCCAGGATCTGGCCCAGCGTACCGACCACGCGCATCGTGTCCGGCGAAGCGATGACCACGTCGAAGTTCAGGTTGCCGGCCTTGACCTCGGCCGCCAGGTCGTCCATGCCGATCACGTCCGCGCCGGCGGCCTTGGCTTCGTCGGCCTTGGCCCCTTGGGCGAACACCGCCACGCGCTTGGTCTTGCCGGTGCCGTTGGGCAGCACCACGGCGCCGCGCACCACCTGGTCGGACTTCTTGGCGTCGATGCCCAGTTGCACCGCGACGTCGATCGATTCGTCGAACTTGGCGGTGGCGGCTTCCTTGACCAGGCTCAGCGCGTCGCTGATCGCGTACAGCCGGGTGCTGTCGACCTTGCCCTGCAGCCCCTTGGCCTTCTTCGTCGGCTTGCTCATGTCAGACCCCTTCCACCGTCACGCCCATCGACCGCGCCGAGCCGGCGATGGTCTTCACCGCCGCATCCAGGTCGGCCGCCGTCAGATCCTTCATCTTGGTCTTGGCGATCTCCTCGATCTGCGCGCGGCTGAGCTTGCCCACCTTCTCCAGGTGCGGCTTGGCCGAGCCCTTGTCGAGCTTGATCGCCTTCTTGATCAGCACCGTCGCCGGCGGCGTCTTGATGATGAAGCTGAAGGACTTGTCGGCGAACGCGGTGATCACCACCGGCAGCATCAGCCCCGGTTCGACGCCCTGGGTCTGCGCGTTGAAGGCCTTGCAGAACTCCATGATGTTCAGGCCGCGCTGGCCCAGCGCCGGGCCGACCGGCGGCGAGGGGTTCGCCTTGCCCGCGGGAATCTGCAGCTTGATGAAGCCGACGATCTTCTTTGCCATGAATGGCTCCTATCGAGTCCGAACGCCCGCCGCGGCGAGCTCCTCGTCACTCAGCCCTGAATGATTTCCGTGCACTGGGGCTGCTGCAGCACACTCACTGACCTTGTGCCTCCGGGCCTGCAGCCCTTTAGCGAAAAGTCTGCCGAGCAAGCTCGTCAGACTTTTTCGACCTGCGCGAAATCCAGCTCGACCGGCGTCGCACGGCCGAAGATGGTTACCGACACGCGCACCTTGGACTTCTCGTAGTTGACTTCCTCGACCGCGCCGTTGAAGTCGGTGAACGGGCCGTCCTTGACGCGTACCAGTTCGCCCACCTGCCACTGCACCTTGGGCCGCGGCTTGTCGACGCCTTCCTGCATCTGGTTGACGATCTTCATCACCTCGGCTTCGGAAATCGGCGCCGGTCGGTTGCGCGCGCCGCCGACGAAGCCGGTGACCTTGCCGGTGTGCTTGACCAGGTGCCAGGACTCGTCGTCCAGCAGCATCTCGACCAGCACGTAGCCGGGAAAGAAGCGCCGCTCCGTCACCGACTTCTTGCCGTTCTTCAGCTCGACCACCTCTTCGGTTGGCACCAAGATGCGGCCGAACTTGGCCTGCATGCCCGAGCGCTCGATGCGCTCGCGCAGGTTGCGTTCGACGGCCTTTTCCATGCCTGAATACGCATGCACCACGTACCAGCGCAGTGCGCTGCCCGGGCCTGCCGCGGCCTCGACGGTGCTGCCTTCAGCTTGTTCGCTCATGCCCAAACCTCTCTAGCGTCGCCAGCCCAGAATCAGGTCGTACAGCACCCATTCGAGCGTCTTGTCGGTGATCCATAGGAACAGCGCCATCACCGCGACGAAGGCGAAGACGTAGCCGGTCATCTGCGTCGCCTCCTTGCGCGTCGGCCAGACCACCTTCTTGGTTTCGCGCACCGCGTCGCGGCCGAAGGCGATCAGCTGCTTGCCCGATTCGGAGCTGAAATACAGCGCCACGGCCGCGGCCAGCAGCACCAGCAGCGCGACCACGCGCAGCCACATGTCCTGCGCGCCGAGCACATAGAACGCCGCCACCGCGCCGACCACCAGCACGGCCGCGCCGACCAGCTTGGCCTTGTCCGCACCGGTGGATACGGTTTCGACTTGGGTATTGGTGCTCATCAGTTCTCAGTCCAGGCCCTCGGGCCGCCGTGCACCGGCGGCTGCAGCCGCCGATGCAGCGTGCGCCGCCACACGACGCGGTGCCGCTTGGCAGGGGCAGAGGGGATCGAACCCCCGACCTTCGGTTTTGGAGACCGACGCTCTGCCAGTTGAGCTATGCCCCTGCGAAAAACTTCGACCCCTTCGGCCCGCCTTATTCGATGATCTTGGCCACGACGCCGGCGCCGACGGTTCGCCCGCCCTCGCGGATGGCGAAGCGCAGGCCCTCTTCCATGGCGATCGGCGCGATCAGCTTGACGGTGATGCTGACGTTGTCGCCGGGCATGACCATCTCCTTGTCCTTGGGCAGCTCCACCGCGCCGGTGACGTCTGTCGTGCGGAAGTAGAACTGCGGCCGGTAGTTGTTGAAGAACGGCGTGTGCCGCCCGCCTTCTTCCTTGCTCAGCACGTACACCTCGGCGCTGAAGTGCGTGTGCGGCTTGATGCTGCCGGGCTTGCACAGCACCTGCCCGCGCTGCACGTCTTCGCGCTTGGTGCCTCTGAGCAGGATGCCCACGTTGTCGCCCGCCTGGCCCTGGTCGAGCAGCTTGCGGAACATCTCCACGCCGGTGCAGGTGGTCTTCTGCGTCGGGCTGATGCCGACGATCTCGATTTCCTCGCCGACCTTGATGACGCCGCGCTCCACTCTTCCGGTGACGACGGTGCCGCGCCCGGAGATGCTGAACACGTCTTCCACCGGCATCAGGAAGGCGCCGTCCACCGCGCGCTCGGGCGTGGGGATGTAGCTGTCCAGCGCGTCGGCCAGGCTCAGGATGGCCTTCTCGCCGAGCTCGCCCTTGTCGCCTTCCATGGCCAGCTTGGCGCTGCCCTTGATGATCGGGGTGTCGTCGCCGGGGAAGTCGTACTTGCTCAGCAGTTCGCGCACTTCCATTTCGACGAGTTCGAGCAGCTCGGCGTCGTCGACCATGTCGCACTTGTTCAGGAAGACGATGATGTAGGGCACGCCCACCTGGCGCGCCAGCAGGATGTGCTCTCGCGTCTGCGGCATCGGGCCGTCGGCGGCGCTGACCACCAGGATGGCGCCGTCCATCTGCGCGGCGCCGGTGATCATGTTCTTGATGTAGTCGGCGTGCCCGGGGCAGTCGACGTGCGCGTAGTGGCGCGCGGCGGTTTCGTATTCGACGTGCGAGGTGTTGATGGTGATGCCGCGCGCCTTCTCTTCCGGCGCGTTGTCGATCTGGTCGTAGCCCTTGGCTTCGCCGCCGAACTTCGTTGCCAGAATCGTCGTGATCGCCGCCGTCAGCGTGGTCTTGCCATGGTCCACGTGCCCGATCGTGCCCACGTTCACGTGCGGCTTCTTGCGTTCGAATTTACCTTTTGCCATTGCGTCTGCTCCTGACTATCTCCGACTACCGACAATCCAGACAATGTCTGCGGTTGGTGCCCATGGCGCGGATCGAACGCGCGACCTCTCCCTTACCAAGGGAGTGCTCTACCACTGAGCCACATGGGCATCGGCACAGGCCTGGGCACCGCGTACCCAGGCCTGTGGCGACCGGCTGTCCTTCTTGCCCTCTCTGCCCTTCTCTACTTTGGAGCGGGAAGCGGGAATCGAACCCGCGTCATTAGCTTGGAAGGCTAAGGTTCTGCCATTGAACTACTCCCGCCCGATTCGAAAGCGCCGCTTGGTGGAGGAGGCTGGATTCGAACCAGCGTAGGCGTAAGCCAACAGATTTACAGTCTGCCCCCTTTAGCCACTCGGGCACCCCTCCGAGGCGAACCGCTGACTATATCACTGTTCCCCCAAGTCCGGCGGATCAGCTGGCGTCCGCAGACACCCCCAGGCGCCAGTCGAGGGGAGCCTGGGGGTCAACCGCCGCCAGATGCTCCCGGGCGCGGCTGAAATGCGCGCAGCCTGCAAAAGGCATCGGCCCGCGCCGCGCCGACAGCGGCGACGGGTGGTTGCATTGCAGCAACAGATGCCCGGCGCCAGTACCGGCCAGCAGCGGCAGCTTGGACTGCGCATGGGCACCCTACAACATGAAGACCTTGGGCCGCGTATCGGCAGCCAACACCATAACCATTTGTCAGTAAGCGCTCGCCATCCGATCTGTGAATGACTGCCGGCCAAGCCGTTCTCCACCGTCAGAGCGGTGTTCAGCAGCAGCACTCCGCGCCGCGCCCATGGCAGCAGGCTGCCGCCATCCGGCGCCGGAAGCCCCAGGTCGCGGCGCAGTTCGGTGACGATGTTGCGCAGGCTCGGCGGCACCGGCACGCCCGCCGGCACCGAAAAGGCCAGGCCTTCGGCCTGCGCCGGGCCGTGGTACGGGTCCTGGCCCAGGATCAGCACCCGGGTCTGCGCCAGCGGCGTCAGCGTCAGCGCACGGAACATGTCCGCCGGATAGATCGTGGCGCCGGCGGCGAGCCGGGCGTCGACCTGCTCGATCAGCCGGCGGCCCGCGGGGCTGCGGCGCCAGTCTTCGAGCAGCGGCTTCCAGTCGCTGTCGTGCCGATCGACCAGCCGGTCGATGGACTCGCGCAGCGCACCGCTCACCCGAACAGCTCGGCCAGCGCCAGCCCCGGATCGCCGGCGCGCATGAACGCCTCGCCGACCAGGAAGGCATGCACGCCGGCCGCGCGCATGCGTTGCACGTCGGCGCGGCCGAGGATGCCGCTCTCGGTGACCAGCAGCCGGTCGGCCGGCACCCGCGCCAGCAAGCCCAGCGTGGTGTCGAGCGTGAGCTCGAAGCTGCGCAGGTTGCGGTTGTTGATGCCCAGCAGCGGTGTCTTCAGGCGCAGCGCGCGCTCGAGTTCGTCGCCGTCGTGTACCTCGACCAGCACCGCCATGCCGAGTGCCAGCGCCTGGGCCTCCAGCTCGGCCATCCGGACATCGTCCAGGCAAGCGGCGATCAGCAGGATGCAATCCGCGCCCCAGGCCCGCGCTTCGTCCACCTGGTAGGCGTCGACCATGAAGTCCTTGCGCAATACCGGCAGCTTGCTCGCCGCGCGCGCCTGCTGCAGGTCGTCGGCGTCGCCCTGGAAGAACTGCCGGTCGGTGAGCACGCTCAGGCAGGCGGCGCCGTGGCGCGCATAGGACGCGGCGATCTCGGCCGGCACGAAGTGTTCGCGAATGACGCCCTTGCTCGGGCTGGCCTTCTTGATCTCGGCGATCACCGCGGCCTGCCCGGCGCCCACCTTGGCACGCAGCGCGCCAGCGAAATCGCGCGCTGGCGGCTGCGCCAGCGCCTCGCGGCGCATCGTGGCGGCGTCGCGCAGCCGCTTCGCCCCGGCGATCTCCTGGTGCTTGACGGCGACGATGCGCTGCAGGATGTCGCTCATTGCGCGGCCCTCCGCGCCGGGCGCTCGGGGGTGACGGCTTCGGAACGATCGTACGCGTTCATGACGCCGCCAACTCCTGCGTCCGCGCGACGAACTGCTGCATCTTGGCCAGCCCCTTGCCGGAGGCGATGGTCTCGCGCGCCAGCGCCACGCCCTCGGCCATCGTCGAAGTCACGTTGGCGGCATACAGCGCCACGCCGGCGTTGAGCAGCACGATGTCGCGCGCCGGCCCGGGCTCGTCGTCCAGCACCGAGCGCAGCAGCGCCTTCGAGCCCTCGGCCGACTCGACCTTCAGCGCACGGTTGCTGGCCATCGTCAGGCCGAAATCTTCGGGATGGATCTCGTATTCATGGATGCCGCCGTCGCGGTATTCGCCGACCATCGTGGCCGCGCCCAGAGACACCTCGTCCATGCCGTCGCGGCCGTAGACCACCACCGCATGCTCGGCGCCCAGGCGCTGCAACGCGCGCACCTGGATGCCGACCAGGTCGGGGTGGAACACGCCCATCAGGATGTTCGGCGCATCGGCCGGGTTGGTCAGCGGCCCCAGGATGTTGAAGATCGTGCGCACACCGAGTTCCTTGCGCACCGGCGCCACGTTCTTCATCGCCGGATGGTGGTTCGGCGCGAACATGAAGCCGATGCCGGTATCGGCGATGCAGCGGCTCACGGCCTGCGGCGTCAAGCTCATCGGCACGCCCAGCGCTTCCAGCACGTCGGCGCTGCCCGACTTGCTGGACACCCCGCGGTTGCCGTGCTTGCTGACGCGCGCCCCGGCCGCAGCGGCGACGAACATGCTGCAGGTGCTGATGTTGAAGCTGTGCGCGCCGTCGCCGCCGGTGCCGACGATGTCGACCAGGTGCGTGCGCTCGGCGACGTCGACCTTGGTCGCGAATTCGCGCATCACCTGCGCCGCGGCGGTAATCTCGCCGATGGTTTCCTTCTTCACGCGCAGGCCCATCAGCAGCGCCGCCGTCATCACCGGCGACATCTCGCCGCTCATGATGCGGCGCATCAGCGCCAGCATCTCGTCGTGGAAGATTTCCCGATGCTCGATGCAGCGCGTGAGCGCTTCGGTGTTGGAAATGCTCATGTCAATGGCTTTCGAAAAACCCGTGCACGGCGGCGATCGCGCGCTCGATGCCGGCGCGGTCGACGTCCAGATGGGTGACAAAACGCAGGCCGATCAGCCCGGTGGCGAGCACGCCCTGCGCCTTCAGGTGTTCGAGCAGCGCCGCGCCGCGCCCGTCGCGGACGCTGGCGAAGACGATGTTGGTCTGAGGCGGCGGCACGTCCAGGCCGTCGATGCCGCGCAGCCCCTCGGCCAGCAAGGCCGCCAGCGCATGGTCCTCGGCAAGGCGGTCGATGTGCTGCTGCAGCGCGTGCTGCGCCGCCGCCGCCAGCATGCCGGCCTGGCGCATGCCGCCGCCGAGCATCTTGCGCCAGCGGTGGGCGCGAGCGATCAGCTGCCTGGAGCCGACCAGCGCCGAACCCACCGGCGCGCCAAGACCTTTGCTGAAGCACACCGACACGCTGTCGAAGTGGCTGGCGATGGCTTTCGCCTGCGCGCGCGCATCGCCGCCGCGCGCACCCGCCTGGGCCACCGCGGCATTGAACAGCCGCGCGCCGTCCAGATGCGTGGCCAGGCCGCGGCGGCGCGCCAGCTCGGTCGCCTGCGCCAGATAGGCCAGCGGCAGCACCTTGCCGCCGATGGTGTTCTCCAGCGCCAGCAGCCGGCTGCGCGCGAAATGTTCATCGTCGGGCTTGATGGCGGCCTCGATGTCGGCCAGCGCCAGGCTGCCGTCGGGCTGATTCGGCAGCGGCTGCGGCTGCACGCTGCCCAGCACCGCCGCGCCGCCGGCTTCGTAGCGATAGGTGTGCGCACCCTGGCCGACGATGTATTCGTCGCCGCGGCCGCAGTGGCTCATGATGCCGGCCAGGTTGCTCTGCGTGCCGCTGGGCATGAACAGCGCCGCCTCCTTGCCCAGCAGCGCGGCGACATGCTCCTGCAGCGCATTGACCGACGGGTCGTCGCCGAAGACGTCGTCGCCGAGTTCGGCGCGCGCCATCGCCTCGCGCATCGCCGGCGTCGGCCGGGTCACCGTGTCGCTGCGCAGGTCGACGACCGGGCTCATCAGGCAACCTTCGCGCTGATCGCGCTCCGGTGTGAGCGCTTTGGAGCGGCCACGCGCGCTCACGCACGCAACTCCAGGAAGTTCTTCAGCAGCGCATGGCCGTGCTCGCTGATGATCGACTCCGGGTGGAACTGCAGGCCTTCCAGCGGCGTGGGCGTGCCGGCCAGCTCGCGATGGCGCACGCCCATGATCTCGCCGTCGTCCTCGGCGGTGGCAGTGATCTCCAACTGCGCCGGCAGGCTGTCGCGCGCTATCACCAGCGAGTGGTAACGGTTCACGGTGAAGCGCTCGGGCAGGTCGGCATAGACGCCGCGCCGATCGGTGCGGATGACGCTGGTCTTGCCGTGCATCTGCCGCTGGGCGCGCACGATCTTGCCGCCCAGCGCCGCGCCGATGGACTGGTGCCCGAGGCACACGCCCAGGATCGGCAGCTTGCCCTGGAAGTGGCGGATAGCCTCGATGCAGATGCCGGCCTCGGCCGGCGTGCACGGGCCCGGCGACAGCACCAGCCGGGCGGGCTGCAGCGCGGCGATGCCTTCCAGCGTGATCTGGTCGTTGCGGTAGACGCGCACGTCCTCGCCCAGTTCGCCGAAGTACTGCACCAAGTTGTAGGTGAAGCTGTCGTAGTTGTCGATCATCAGCAGCATTGGCGCTGTATCCCTTCGATGTCGCTGGATGTCCGGTGGCGCATCCTGATTCGGTACCCGCTTAGAACCCCGCTTTTGGCGGCGCTGGCGAGGCCGGCGCGGCGTGCTGGGTGCGGACGGTAGGCGTCCGCTGGGGGCGCGCAGGGGTGGTCAGGCTGATGGCTTGCGCCAGCGCCAAGCGGAGCGCGCTGCGGTGATCGGACGGATCTCGGACATGAAGTGCATTATGGCTGCGGTTCAACGCACTCACACCTCCCATTCCTCGTGCCCGAGCGGCGCCGCGTTCAGCCGCTTCCGCGCCGCTGCCCAACGCGGCAGGTGACGATTCATGAGCGCCACGAAGCGCCCGCCGCGGTTGGGCTCGGCCAGATGCAGCAGCTCGTGCACGACGATGTACTCGATGCACTCGACCGGGCGTCCTTCTCGAGGTTGTCGTAGAGCGCACGCCTGGCGGCAGTGTCGATCAACCGTCTCGCGCCGGCTGCCTGGGGCATGGCCGAAGCCGGATCGGGCTTGGCGAGCCTGCCGGCGGCTCGGACCATCTTTGGCGCCAGCCGCATTGCGGCCCATACGATGCCCTCGAGTCAGGCGCCGCCTGCGCGGGCGAGCGTGCGCCGCGCCTGCAGCACCACCGGCGCGTCGACCATGCGCCCGTCGAGCTGCACCGCGGCTCCGCCGGCGGCGGCGTCGGCGGCGATGACGCGCCGCGCCCAGTCGATCTCGGCGGCGCTGGGCGCCATCGCCTCGTGCACCACGGCCACCTGCCGCGGATGGATGCACAACTTGCCGCCGAAGCCGAAGCGCAGCGCGCGCTGCGTGTCCCGGCGCAGCGCCTCGGCGTCGTCGACGGCGGCGGTGACGCCATCCACCGCCGGCGCCAGCCGCTGCAAGCGGGTGGCCATGGCCAGCGCAAAGCGCAGCGGCGCCAGTTCGACCTCGTCGTCGCTGCACTGCAGGCCGGTATCGGCCATGAAGTCGATATGGCCGGCGAGCAGGCGCAACACGCGCGGCTGCGCGGCAATCTGCTGCACGGCGGCATGGCCGGCAGCGCTCTCGATCAGCGGCAGCAGCGCGACGCCTGCAAAGCGCTCGCCAAAGGCGCACAGCGCCGCCGCCGATTCGGCCTTGGGCACGATCACGCCGGCCGGTGCGCCCCGGCCGAGCAGCGCGGCCAGCCAGGCCTGGTCCTCGCTGCCGGCAGCCTGGTCCAGCGCGTTGATGCGCAGCACCAGCGGCACGCCGGCCTCGCGCAGCGCCGGCCAGGCGGCGGCGATGGCCTCGCGCGCGGCGGCCTTGGCGGCGGCCGGCACGGCATCTTCGAGGTCGAACACCACCGCATCGGCGCCGCTGCGCAAGGCCTTGTCGAAACGTTCGGGCCGGTTGCCGGGCACGAACAGCAGCGTGCGCGCCCGCGCGAGCGCCGCCTGCGGCGCGGAGCCGGATACCGATGGCTGCATTGCCGTTGCTCCCGTCATTTCAGATGACGCCGTCGCGGCGCAGCGCGTCGATGGCCGGCGCCGGCCAGCCGAGTTCCTTCAGGATGCCGCCGCTGTGCTCGCCGAGCCCGGGCACGGCGTCCATGCGCGGCGCCCAGGCGTCGGTCTTGCCGGGCGGCAGCAGCGCCGGAATCGGCCCGCCGGGCGTGGACACTTCGGTCCAGCGGCCGCGTGCGCGCAACTGCGGGTGCTGCCAGACCTCGTGCATGGTGTTGACGCGGGCGTTGGCGATCTGAGCGTCGTCCAGCCTTGCGATCACCTGCTCGGCGCTGAGCGCGGCGAAGGCCTCGTCGATCAGCGCGCGCAGTGCCTGCCGGTTGGCGACCCGCCTGGAGTTCGATGCGAAACGCTCGTCGGCCGCCAACTCGGGCCGGCGCAGCACCTGCTTGCAGAACGCCGCCCACTCGCGCTCGTTCTGCAGGCCGAGCATCACGGTCCTGCCGTCGCCGGCCGGAAACGGCCCGTACGGGTAGATGGTGGCGTGCGCGGCGCCGGTGCGCGGCGGCGGTGTGGCGCCGTCGTAGGCGTAGTACAGCGGGTAACCCATCCACTCGACCATGCTTTCCAGCATCGACACGTCGATGCGGCAGCCGCGGCCGGTCTTGCCGCGCTGGATCAGCGCCGCCAGGATGCTGCTGTAGGCATACATGCCGGCGGCGATGTCGGCGATCGAGCAGCCGGCCTTGGCCGGCTCGTCGGGCGAGCCGGTGATGGACAGGAAACCCGACTCGCTTTGAATGAGCA
Organism: Rubrivivax sp.; assembly: GCA_036724445.1. Lineage (GTDB taxonomy): Bacteria > Pseudomonadota > Gammaproteobacteria > Burkholderiales > Burkholderiaceae_C > Rubrivivax. The sequence goes on from DAIMFR010000055.1 coordinate 24,508, forward strand.
GGTCGTAGGCCTTTTTGTCGCGGTAGGGGCCGGGGTGGCCGGGGTCGTCGCCGTAGCCGGAGATGTCGCAGATGATCAAGCCGGGAAGCTTGTCGTGCAGCGCCTCGAAGGACAGCCCGAGGCGCGCGGCAGCGCCGGGTGCGAGGTTCTGCACCAGCACGTCGGCGCCCTGCAGCAGCTGCGCCAGCACCTGCTGCGCGTCGGGGTGCTTGAGGTCCAGGGTCAGGCTTTCCTTCGAGCGGTTGCTCCACACGAAGTGCGAGGCCATGCCCTTCACGCGCTCGTCGTAGGCGCGGGCAAAGTCGCCGCTGCCCGGGCGCTCGACCTTGATGACGCGCGCCCCCAGGTCGGCGAGCTGGCGCGTGCAGAAGGGCGCGGCGATCGCGTGTTCGAGGGCGACGACGGTGATGCCGTCGAGCGGCCGTGTCTGCGGGGTGTTCATCAGAAGCTGCGCGGCAGGCCGAGGATGTGCTCGGCCACGTAGGCATAGATCAGGTTGGTGGAGATCGGCGCCACCTGGTACAGCCGCGTCTCGCGGAACTTGCGCTCGATGTCGTATTCGTTGGCGAAGCCGAAGCCGCCGTGCGTCTGCATGCACACGTTGGCCGCCTCCCACGACGCCTTGGCCGCCAGGTACTTGGCCATGTTGGCCTGCGCACCGGCGGGCTGGTGCGCGTCGTAGCGGCGCGCCGCCTCGAAGCGCATCAGGTTGGCAGCCTCCACTTCGATGAAGGCGTCGGCGATCGGGAACTGCACGCCCTGGTTGCGGCCGATCGGCCGGTCGAAGACGATGCGCTCGTTGGCGTATTTGGTCGCGCGGTCGATGAACCAGTAGCCGTCGCCGATGCATTCGGCAGCGATCAGCGTGCGTTCGGCGTTCAGCCCGTCGAGGATGTACTTGAAGCCCTTGCCTTCCTCGCCGATCAGGTTCTCTTCGGGGATCTCGAGCTGGTCGAAGAAGAGTTCGTTGGTCTCGTGGTTGACCAGGTTGGGAATCGGCCGCACCTCCAGCCCCTTGCCGATGGCCTGGTGCAGGTCGACGATGAAGATCGACATGCCTTCGCTCTTCTTGCGCACCTCGGGCAACGGCGTGGTGCGCGCCAGCAGGATCATCAGGTCCGAATGCTGCACGCGGCTGATCCATACCTTCTGGCCGTTGACCACGTAGCGGTCGCCGCGTTTGACCGCGCTGGTCTTGATCTTCGTCGTGTCGGTGCCCGTGGTCGGCTCGGTCACGGCCATCGACTGGATGCGCAGCTTGCCGGCGGCGATCGCCGGCAGGTACTTGTCCTTCTGCGCCGGGCTGCCGTTGCGCAGCAGCGTGCCCATGTTGTACATCTGGCCATGCACCGCGCCTGCGTTGCCGCCGCTGCGGTTGATCTCCTCCATGATGACCGTGGCCGCGGTCAGGCCCAGGCCGGTGCCGCCGTACTGCTCGGGGATCATCGCCGCCAGCCAGCCGGCCTCGATCAGCGCGTCGACGAAGGCTTCGGGGTAGGCGCTGCGCGCGTCGACCTCGCGGAAATATTCGTCGGGGAACTGGCGGCACAGCTGCCGCACCGCATCGCGGATTTCCTGGTGTTCGTCGGTCTCGTTGTACATAGCGGGCTCCTCAGGCCAACGTGGCGCCGGCGTCCATGGCCAAGTGGCCGGCGCGCGTGCGCGCCCACAGCTTCACGGTGCGGGCATCGTCGCGCCGGCCGCAGACCTGGAAAGGCGCGATGTCGAAGATCGGGCTCAGCGCCTTGAAGGCGAAGTGCGTGACGCTGGCCCCGGGCAGCTCGCGGCGCAGCAGGTCGAGCAGCAGCGTGGCGATCAGCGGGCCGTGCACCACCAGGCCGGGGTAGCCCTCGACCTCGGTCACGTAGCGCCGGTCGTAGTGGATGCGGTGGCCGTTGAAGGTCAGCGCCGAATAGCGGAACAGCAGCACGTCGTCGGGCACGATCTCGCGCGTCCACGCCGCGTCCTCGGGGGTAGGCACGCCGGCGGGCGCCGGCTCGCCCGGCGCGGCCAGGCCGCGGTAGACGATGTCGTGGCGCTCGGTGATTGCCAGCTCGCCGCCGGCGCGGATCTCGTGGCGCACGTTGACGAAGACCAGCGGCCCGCTGCGGCCTTCCTTCAGCCGCACGTCCTCGATGTACGAGTCGCGGCTCAGCGCCTGGCCGACGTGCAGCGGGGCGTGAAAGTCGATGCGGCTGCCGGCCCACATGCGCCGTGGCAGCGGCACCGGCGGCAGGAAGCCGCCGCGCCGGGGGTGGCCATCAGCGCCGATCTCCGATTGCCGCGCCATCGGCAGGAAGTACAGCCAGTGCCAGCACGGCGGCAGCGCATCCCCGGCGGCTGGCGCATCGTCCCGGTCCAGCGTGGCCGTCAGCGCCTTCGGCGGCGCAGCCGTGGCCGTGTCGTGCATCTGCTCGCTGCGGCCGATCCAGCTGCGCAGATGGTCGATGTCCAGGGCCATCGTGTCGTCTCCTTGTCTGGGGTACGGGCCGGATTCTGTCGGCCCGCAGGCTATTCGTGAAATACTGTTTTCGGCTAGCCGCGAGCTGTCGAACACATAGCCGACCCACGACGATGGAACTGCGCCAGCTTCGCTACTTCGTCGGCGTGCATGAAGCCGGCAGCCTGCTGAAGGCTTCGACCCGGCTGCACGTGGCGCAGCCGGCGCTGGGCCAGCAGATGGCGGCGCTGGAAGCCGAGCTCGGCGCGCGGCTGTTGCACCGCTCGAGCCGCGGCGTGACGCTGACCGAAGCCGGCAAGGTCTTCCTCGAACACGCGCGCGTGGTGCTCAGCGACGTGGAACGCGCACGGCTGGCAGTGCGCGAGTCGACTTCAGTGCCTGCCGGCGAGGTGGCGATCGGGCTGACCACCACCGTCGGCCTGGTGGCCACGGTGCCGATCCTGCGCGCATGCCGCGAGCGGCTGCCGCAGGTGCGGCTGAAGATGGTCGAGGCCTACAGCGGCTTCCTGCGCGAGTGGCTGGTGTCCGGCCGGCTGGACCTGGCGCTGCTGTTCGACGACCAGGCCGACGCGGCGCTGGCGCGGCGGCCGCTGCTGGAGGACCGGCTGTCGTTCATCAGCGGCGCGCAGGCCCACGCGCCGCGGCGGCTGGCGCTGCAGGCGCTGGCGCGCTGGCCGCTGATCCTGCCAGGCAAGCCGCACGGGCTGCGGCGCCAGATCGACGACGCGATCGCGCCGCTGGGCATCGTGGCCGAGATGGAATCGCTGGGCAGCGTCAAGCGCGCCGTCGAACAAGGCATCGGCTGCACGATCCTGCCGCTGGGCGCGGTGGCCGAGGAGGTGGCGGCCAAGCGGCTGGTTGCGTCGCGCATCGACAACCCGGCCATGACGCGCCGCGTCGTCTGCGCGACCAGCGTCACGCGCCCGACCACACCCGCCTGCGCGGCGGTGATCGAATTGGTGGCCGAGGTGCTGCGCGGCATGGTCGCCGGCGGCAGCTGGCCGGCGCGCTGGCTGGCGGCGCCAGCGGGCTGAAGCTACGGCAGGTGGGCCTTGGCCTTGCAGTCGATGCCGTCCCCGGGTGTTTGTGTGGTGCGGCAGACGATGACCGAGCGCTCGCTCGAATCGTAGAACCAGGCGAAGGACACGCCGTTCGACGATGAGGTGCCCATCGGCGTGGCGGCCGTGCGCACTTCGACGCGGCCCGGCTGTGCCCACGCAAGCAGCGCCCAGCTGCCGGCCAGCAAGGCGCCGCAGGACAAGACCAACAACTTGTTCATCGAAGACTCCCGTGTGCTCCAAGACCACTGTTCGCTGCCACCTGTTCGCTGCACCCCGGGCCAAGCGCCGCGGGGCCAGCGCTGCGCCTTCGCGCGCCGCGCCGCTCAGCGCGGCCGCGTGCCCCCGGCCGAGCGCAGCTCGCGCTGCAGCCGCGCGATCTCGTCGAGCAGGTCGACGGCCAGCGCGGCGCCGGGCAGGTTCAGCTCCAGGTCGCGCAGCAGCCGCAGCGCGGTGCGCGTGCGGCCCAGGCTGGCGCCGGCAAAGACCCAGGCCTGCGGCCCGGCGCCCTGCGGTTCGATGACGCCGTGTTCGACCAGCTGCAGCACCAGCGCGCTTTCGGCACCGCTGGCGCGGCACAACTGCTCCAGCGACATCGACACTTCCTCTTCGACCACCTGGCAATGCAGTACGGACACGCTCGTCGCCATCATTTCGCTCCCATCGAAGCACGTGCATCAAAGGCATACAGCCGTGCCAGCTCCTGCCACGCCTTGCGCTGCGCGTCGTCGGCCGCTGCCGGCATGGCGACCTGCAGCACCACGTACAGGTCGCCCGGCGCCATGCCCGCCGCACCGCCTGGAATGCCCTTGCCCCTGAGCCGCAGCTTGCGGCCCGGCACCGAGGCGGCCGGCACCGACAACTGCACGACGCTGCCGTCGGGCAGCGGCACGTCGACGCCGGCACCCAGCGCCGCTTCCCACGGCGCCAGCGGCAGCTCCAGGTAAACGTCGCGCCCGTCGACGCGAAAGCGCGGATGCGGCTGGAAGCTGATCTCCAGGTACAGGTCGCCGGCCGGGCCGCCGTCGAAACCGGGCGCACCCTGGCCGGCCAGCCGCAGATGCTGGCCTTCGCGCACGCCGGCGGGGATCGTCACGTCCAGCGTGCGCTCGCTCAGGCTCACATGGCCCTGCGCGTCGAGTACCGGCATCTGCAGCCGGATGCCGCGGCTGGCGCCACGGTAGGCGTCGGCCAGGTCGATCAGCACCTTGGCATGGTGATCCTGCGCGCGCGGCGGGCGCTGGCTGCGCGCGTGCGCGCCGCGGCGGCCGAACAGCGCCTCGAAGAAGTCGCTGTGCGCGCCGAAATCGTCGGCGCCGCCGAACCCGGCCTCGCCGCCGCGGAATTCGTAGCCGCTGTCCCAGCCCGGCGGCGGCTGCTCGGCGCCCGGCTGCCAGCGCTTGCCGACATCGTCGTAGGCGGCGCGCTTTTCCGGATCCTTCAGCACCTCGTAGGCCTCGCCGATCTCCTTGAAGCGCGCCTCGGCCTCGGGCTCCTTGTTCAGGTCGGGGTGGTGCTTGCGCGCCAGCCGCCGGTAGGCGTGCTTGATGTCGTCGGCGCTGGCGTCGCGCGCCAGGCCGAGGGTCTGGTAGTAGTCCTTGAACTGCATCGCCTTAAGGCCCCGCCGTGGATCGGCGCGATCTTATCGCCCGCTGCGCTGCCGCGCGCCGATCTGACCGGCCAGGCCTCAGCGACCCGGGCTGCCGGCCACCTCGCTGCGACCTGCGCAGTCAGCTGCTTGTCGAGCCGGTCTTGACGGGCGGAACTATGGATGCAGTTCTTCGCGCAAGACCTTCCGCAGGACGGCGACCGTCAGCGGCCGATCGTCCGAGGACTTGCCTTGCTCGGTGGTGAACACCTGCCGCAACGCGGCGTTGATCATGGTCTGGTATCCGGCACCCTGCTGTTCGGCCTTGGCGCGAAAGAACTCGATCACGTCGTCGTCGAGCACGATCGTGATGCGGGTCTTTCCGGGCGAGGGAATGATCGCGCCTCGCTTCGCTTTCGAGAAGTCGTACTCCTTACGCACCGTACTGCTCCGATTCGCGCTTGCTGGCCCTGCGAGCTGAGATCAGGCGGGTGCGATGCCCGCGCGGCGTGTGGACGACCACAAGCAGTCGACTCGATGAACCGGTGTCTGCATCAATATGCATTGCAATGCATTGCGGGGCGGAGCGGAGCGGGGGCAGGATGCCGCATCGCGCCTCGTGGTGCAGCAGCGCCGTGAACCGCACCTTCTTGCCCGCAGCCGTTGCTCAGAGGGCATCCTCTCGAGACTGCGCGCATCACGCCTCGACAGCTCGACGTTTCGCTTGCCGAGGCGCTGCCCGAGCAGCGCGCAGCTCCTCTCGCACCACTTGGCGCACGGCGTCCAACACGACGCCTTGCCCGATGAACGCGACCAAGGCGTCGTTGATCAAAGTTTGGTAGTTTCCCCCGCCAGCAGCCTCGACCTGGCGACGGAAGTACTCGATGACCGCGTTGTCTAGACGGATGGAAATCTTGGTCTTGCCAGGTTCGAGCGGAATGACGGCACCGCGCTTGGCCCCGGTGAAGTCGATGTCTCGGTAGGGTTCAGCGGCGACCTTTTTCATACAGCTTCCTCTGCGGCTTGTTGGCCTTCCATGAAGAGATGATGCGAACGATGGGCTCGCGGTGGGTATAGACAACGACGAGGAGGGCGCCAGTCGCGCTCATGCCCAAGGAGACGAAGCGTTGCTCGCCGAAGGCGTCCGGGTCTTCGCGCGTGAGGGCGTAGTCGTCGTTCAGCACGGTTGCCGCCTCGGCGAAGGAAACGCCATGTTCGCGAAGATTGGCAGCTGCCTTGGCAGAATCCCAGTCGATGTCCACGCTCGATTGTATGGACAACTGTCCTCCGACGCAAGGTCACCGACGACAGCGCGTCGCAACGCTGCCGCCAGCGTGAGCCGCGTTTGCTGTCCGGGCGCCACCAAGCTCGGCCTGACGATGGCGCCCGTTCAGCACGCGCCTGAAAGGCCAGCTGCCGAACAAACTACTTGGAAGAGGTTCTTGCAGCGCGAACTCCCAACCACTCAGTTTGTGAGGAACGAGGTCGATGTGGAACTGGCGCGGCATTCCGTGCCGCCACCCTTCCTGCTACGGCAGCTTTCTCCTGCAAGACAGTCTGAACTTGACTGGCATGTCATGTTGGGGGTTGTGGGCGTTCGGTCCTCAGGGAATGCCAACAGCGCGCGGATAGGGTATTCGGGCTGGGTACAACGAACTGAGGTTCCTGAGACTGACTTGACGGTGCCGCGGCCCCCACCTGGCAGGCGAATGGTGTCACCGACTTGCGCGCTAGCGTCTACGCAGTGCGCGCCTTCGTCGCCAGTGACGGCATCGCTAATTGCGCTCGTAACACTTCCAGGGATGAAGACGAAGAAGCACCCCTGAAGAAACAGGGCAGCAGCGCAGGAGGCAATGACGACACCTCTTCTCATGTTCGCTCCGAAGTTGCGTTGAACCTATTTTCCTCAGTAGCGTCAGTCCGAAGCGCCTGATCGGTAGAGTTGG
>DAIMFR010000056.1:0-31215 GCA_036724445.1 Rubrivivax sp.
CCGCGGGCGCCGCTTGTACCGCCGCAGCAACGGCTGCCGCCGCCCCAGCGCTGCGGGGGCCCGTCGCGGGGGGCGCCGACGAAGCCCCCGCCGCAGCGGGGGCGGCCTTCGTGTAGCGTTCGGGCAGGCGGTAGTCGAGCCCGAAAGTCACGAAGGCCTTGTCGAGCGCGCTGACCGAACGCTGCACGAGCAGTTGCAGCCGCCATGGCGCAGCCGGATCGAAATCCGATTCCTTGGGCACGGCGAAAACGCCGATCTCCTTGAACGCCGGCGCCGCGGCGGCGCGCAACTCGCCGACGCGCCGATGCTGGTAGTCGTGGAAGCGGATCGTCTCGGCGCCCTGCGCGAGCTCGATGCGATCGAAGATGCCGCCGCGCACGTAGCCCGAACCCTTGAACGAATAGATTCCGTCGCCGGCGACGAGGATCGCCTGTTGTCCGGGCGAGAGCATGCGTGCGACGGTGTCGAATTCGGCGTCACCGAGCAGGCTGCGCCCGATCGCCGGTTGCGAGACGAGCGCCACGTACAGGTCGATGAACGGGTCGCTGGCCGGTCCCGGTTCGGGACGTGAGGCTGCCGCTTTCCCGCCGGCATCGGCGAAGGCCTTGTTCACGTCGCCGATCGTGACGCGCAGATGCCCCACCGCGCCTTCGCGCAGCAGAGTCGGCCAGTCGGCGCCCGTGCCGGCCTGCGGATCCATCACCCGCGCCGCCGGCTGCACGCTCGCCGCGGCGCCGCCCAGATGCAGCGCGCGGGCGACACGCACCGCCGAGCGCACGACGCTCTCGCCCATCACGAGCACGGTGACCGTGGCGCCGCTGACGATCGGTGCCTGCGGCGGCCCGCGCCGTTCGGCAGCAGCACGCAGCGGGTTGTAGCCGACGAAATGCGCGAGGTAGTCGACGATGCGCTTTTCGGGGATGCCGATGAGCACGATCGGCTCGCTGTGCCCGGCCAGCTTCGCGCCGACGATCGTTCCTTCCAGGTCGAGACCGACGACGATGTGGATCGGTTTGCCTGAATAGCCGGTCGCGTCCACGTGTTGCGAATTCAGGAACGCGTAGCCGACGAGCGTGTCGCCGCGATAGGCCGGCGCCACGGCCGGGTCGGCCTGCACCGGCCCGAAGCGCTCGGCCCCGGGAACCACCTCGGCCGCCGCCAGGCCCGTGAGGACCTGCGCAAGACTTGCTGCAGCCGATTGCGCACCGGCGGGCGCCGCCGCAAGCATCGCGACCATCAGCAGACACTGCAGGCTGATCCTGAACAACGTCGCACGGATGCCGGAGCTGGACAAGTCGTCCCCTGACGTGGATGGCGCGGTTGTACGATTCTCATGCTCGCGAATGCACGGCATTTGCTTTGCATCAAACTTCCTCAGATCACGGAGGTTCCATGCTGCGCGCGCCATCGCTACTGCGCGATCCCGAGATCGGCTCGGCAAGCATGCCGCTGCTGGTGGGCATTGCCGGCACTCTGGAGCGGCGCTCGCTCGAGCATTACGCGGCGCTCGTCGAACAGATGCAGCGGCGCGGCGAGACCGCCACCGTGGCGGCGCTGCGTGTGATGCTCGACGAGAAGCGCCGCCATGTCGATGAGGTGGCGCGCTGGGCGGCCGCGCAGGGCGAACGCACCGCCGAGCCCGGCGAGTCCGTACGCCGCTTGCTGGACGACGTATCCAGCGCCTGGGATGAGGTGTCGGGCAGCGCGCTGCTCAGTCCCTACCGTGCCTTCGCGCTGGCCGTCGACAACGAACAGCATGCATTCGCGCTGTACAGCTACCTTGCCGCGCGCGCGACCGACGCCCGCGTCAGGACGCAGGCCGAGTGGCTGGGAATCGAGGCTTTGCGCCATGCGGCGGGGATGCGTCGCTGGCGCCGCGAGGCCTGGCATCGCGAGCGGCGCAGCGGCGATGAGGCGCCGCCTGCGGGCACGGTGAGCTCGATCGATGCGCTGCACACGCTGCTGGCCAGGCATGAGGCCGCGATCGCACTGACGCATCGCGCGCTCGCAGCACGCCTGCGCGAGATCGGCGACGGCGAGAGCGCGTCGCTGCTCGAGTCGCTGCTGGAGACACCCGCACGCCCGGCGGACACGCGCGCCGATCCGCCGCCGCCGATTCCCGACAGCAGCGACCCGGTGCACCTGCTGGTTGCTGCACAGAAGCCGCTCGAGTCGCTGAGCGAGACGCTGGAGGCGGTGATGAGCCGGACCGAGGGCGCCCTGTTCGATGAAGCGCAAACGGCGCTCGTCAACGTCGTCACGCGTCTGGCGCGAATCGTGTGGCGCACATCGCGCGCAGCGCAGGCATAGCCGCAGGCAACGCGGTTGGCAGTCGCTCAGCAGCCGAGCCCGGTCGCCCCGGCACGGCGCTGGCGCTGGCGCAGGGCGCGATCACGCGCTACGTTTTCGCCTGGGCGGCGCGCGCCGCCTGCTCCTGCGCCACGCGTGCGCTGACGTCGCGCGCCACTGCCACCGATCCCAGCACGTTGCCGGCCGCATCGAGCACCAGCGAGAAGCTCATTTCGACATAGAGCCTGGCGCCCGATTTGTGCAGTCCGCGGGTCAGCGTCGGCCGCCCGGCCAGGCGCAGCGTGCGGTTGGCCATCGCCGCATCCCAGCCGCGCCAGTGTGCGGCACGCAGGTGTTCGGGAATGATCAGGTCCAGGTTGTGTCCCAGCGCCTCGCCGGCGCTGAAGCCGAAGGTGGCGGCCGCGCCGCGGTTCCAGCGCGCGATGATGCCGGCGCGATCGGCATAGATCACGGCGTCGGCGATCTGCTCGATGATCGCTTCGGCCAGGGGCGTCACTTCGGGCGGCATCGCGGTCTCCTCGTTGCGGCCATGCACGCGGTGCATTCTGCGGCCAACACCTGAGCACCGGCGCGTTGACGCGCGCGGAACGGCACACGTCGGCATCGTGCCGAGCCCGCCAGCGCGCCGCCGCCGCGCACGGCGGCCGAGGCGCGCGCAGCGCGTAGGGCTTCAAGGTTGACGCAGCGTGCGCGCCGCCACCACCGCGGCTGCCGCGGCACTTGCGCTTGCGCCCGATGCGACACGTGCGGCACGCTGTTGTACTTGGCGCCAAGCCCCCGGCGCAATGCCGGTCCAGCGCCGCACCGCGCCGATGAAGACACTGGGCTCGACATGACACCCAGCGCCTGCCCGATCTCGCCCAGCGGGCGGCGCGTGCCGGCCAGCGCGCGCAGTGCCGCCTTGCGCCGCGCCTCGTCGAGCAGGCCGGAGAAGCTGAAGCCTCGGCGTGCATGCGCTGCACCGCCGCCGCGCGCCACAGCCGGGTGATGTGGTCGACGGGCGAGCGTTCGGCGGCCAGCTCATCGGCGGCGATGCCGGCATGGGCCGGAAGCGTCTCGCGCGCCACGCCCTGCTGCAGCGCGGCGGCGAGCACGGTGGTCACCCAGCTCATCGAGACCGTGGCCTGCAGAATCAAAGGGTTTGGCCTGCAAGTCAACCGGAAATGAACTTGGCAGCCTATCGTTGCAAGGTGCAGAGGTGACGCGTCCGGAACGCTCCTGCGTGAATGCCGGGGCAGGGGACGCCGGAGACAAAGGATATGAGTGCTGTGCTGCAAACGGATGCGCTGGCGGTCGGCGGGGGCTTGGCCGGCATCGTCACCGCGCTGGAGCTGCTGCGCGCCGTCGGCGCCGTTCAGGCGGCCGCCGGCTCTTCCAGGTTCAACAGCCGCATCGCATTGCGCTTCAGGATCAAGGGCTTGACCGCATCCTTGAAGCCCGCTTCCTCGAAGTCGGCCAGCCAGCGGTCCGGCGCGATCAACGGGAAGTCGCTGCCGAAGAGGATGCGGTCCTTGAGCAGCGTATTGGCGTACTGCACCAGCTGCGGCGCAAAGTACTTCGGGCTCCAGCCCGACAGGTCGATCCAGATGTTGGGCTTGTGCATCGCCAGCGAGATCGCCTCGTCCTGCCACGGCCAGCTCGGGTGCGCGATGATGATCTGCATGTCGGGGAAGGCGATGGCCACGTCCTCGAGCAGCATCGGGTTGGAGTTCTGCAGCCTCAGGCCCCCGCCGCAGCGCATGCCGCTGCCGATGCCCGAGTGGCCGCTGTGGAACACCGCCGGCAGCTTGTACTCGTTGATGACCTCGTAGATCGGCCAGGCCATCTTGTCGGCCGGCAGGAAGCCCTGCACCGTGGGATGGAACTTGAAGCCCTTGACGCCGTGCTGCTCGACCAGCCGGCGCGCCTCGCGGCCGCCCATCTTGCCCTTGTGCGGATCGATGCTGCCGAAGGCGATCATGATGTCGCTGTTGGCCGCGGCGGCGTCTGCGATCTCCTCGTTGGTGATGCGCGCGCGGCCCATCTGCGACTCGGCGTCGACGGTGAAGTTGACGAAGCCTATCTTCTTCTCGCGGTAGAAGGCGATGGTCTCGTCCATCGTCGGCCGGCGCGTCGAGCGGAAGTACTTGTCCGCCGCGCGGTCGTATTCCTCGCCGTAGCTGTCGAAGGGGTTGCGGCACGACACCTCGAGGTGCGTGTGCGTGTCGATCGCGATCAGGTTGGCAGTGTCCATATCGGCTCCTTGGTTGGCTGCGGCATGCGGCTTGGCGCCGGCGCGAGTATGCGCAATTGTCGTCCCGATCCGGTAGAGCGGGTCCGGCGCCTGCCGAACGAGAGCTGCGTGTGGCGGTTCGCACCGCGCGCGCCCTCGTCGGCCTCGTGCACCCGTTGTTCAACCCGCGCGGCGAGCGCTGCCTGACGATCTCGCAGCAAGATCTGGCCAAGCTCGCGGCGGTATCCCGGCCGCGCTGCAAGCACAGCCTGCTGGCGCTGAAGCGCGCGGGGCTGGTGCACCTGGAATACGGCGCGATCGTCGTCGTCGACCTCGAGGCATTGAAGTTTCGCGCCAGGTGAGCCCGACGTCGCCCGCAGACGGCAGGGCGGCTACGCGCGGCGCAGCATTACGTCCTGGATCCACAGCGCCGACCGGCTCGTCGCGCCGGCGTGCCGAGGCGCCTGCCAGCGCAGGCCGATGGCCACGCGGCCGGTCCACCATACGGTGCGGCCGGTGTCCGACAGCAGCACCGGGCCGACGTGCCCTCGGGGGATGTCGATGCCCCGTTCTCCGCATTTCAGCAATTCGCTCGAATGGCGCACGAACAGGTCGTCGGCAGCAACTCGGGTGGTCATGGTCAGGCTCCCAGTCTCCGTGGCGATGCCGCCATGCTCGGCTGCGGCGCGGCGCGTGCCACTGCCCGGTTCGCGGGGTCGGGCCACATGCGGGCGTGAACGAATACCGCCCCGCAGCCGCCGCGACGGTTACGTCCGGCGGCACACGGCGCCGCCGAGCCCGGGCCGGCGAACTCAGGAGTCGGGCTGCTCCGGCAGCACAGACCATTCGGGTTCGTCGAACTCGCCGATGACGCAGATCTCGCAATTCCTCGAGTGCATGTCCAGGATCGCGCGCACGGTGTCGTCCCGCCGGTCGTCCTTGGCATCGCGATGCGCCTTCGAAGCCCAGCTCGCAATGGCCAGCAGCGTGTCGGGGTCGCCGATCTTGCGGTGCAGATGCGTACCGCGCGCACCGGGCGCGCGCTGGATGATGCGGCTGGCGCGAAGCCAGGCGTCGGCGTATTCGTCCGCCGTGTAGCCGGGTTTCATTCGAACCTCGAAGATGAACTTCATGTCGACGCCTCTTCGTCTTCCTCTGCTTGCGCTGCCGCGCAGGGGGTTCGCCCATCAAGCCGGACGCAACTGTTGCAGCAGCGTCGGTACCAGTTCGCTCACCGTCGGGTGGATGTGCATCGCGCGCGAGATCACCGTGTAGGGCTGGCGCGCGGCCATCACATCGAGCAGCGAGTGCACGACTTCGTCACCGTTCAGGCCCAGGATCGCCGCGCCCAGCAGCTGCCGGCTGTCGGCGTCGACCACCACCTTCATGAAGCCCTGCGTCTCCCCCGCCTCGCGTGCGCGGCCGACGCGCTGCATCGACATCTTCGCGTGCAGCAGGCGCTTGCCGCTGGCCCGGGCTTGCGTCTCGGTCATGCCGACGCGGCCGAGCGCCGGGTCGATGAACAGCGCGTAACAGGGAATGCGGTCGCCGAGGCGGCGCGGGTCGGCGTCGAACAGGTTGGCGACGACGATCTCGTGGTCGTTCCAGGCGGTGTGCGTGAACGCACCGCGCCCGTTGCAGTCGCCCACCGCCCAGACGCCTTCGGCGCTGCTGCGGCACTGCTCGTCGACCTCGATGTAGCCGCGTTCGTCGGTGCGGATGCCGGCGTGCTCCAGCCCCAGGTCGTCGGTGTTCGGCTGCCGGCCGACGGCCAGCAGCACATGGCTGCCGACGATGCCTTCGCTCCCATCACTGCAGGCGGCACCGACGAGGATGCCGCCGTCCGCGCGCGCCAGCGACAGGCACTCGGCGCCGAGCTCGAAGCGCACGCCCTCGGCCTCGAGGATCGCGCGGATGGCGTCGGACACGTCCTCGTCCTCGCGCGGCAGCAGGTGCGCCATGCGCTCGACGACCGTCACCTTCGCGCCCAGCCGGCGCATCAGCTGCGCGAACTCCAGCCCGATGTAGCTGCCGCCGACGATGACCAGGTGCTCGGGCACGGCATCGAGTTCCATCACCGACGCGTTGTCCAGCGTCGGCACCGCGTCGATGCCCGGCAGCGCGGGGCGCACCGGCCGGCCGCCGACGTTGAGGAAGATGCGCGGCGCCTGCAGCCGGTGCCCGTTCACCTCCAGCGTGGCCGGCGCGGCGAAGCGGGCGTGGCCGGTGATGACCTCGGCGCCCTTCAGGCCGCGCATCCAGGCCTCGACGCCTGCGCGCGACTTCATGACGATCGCGTCCTTGCGCGCCCGCACGCGCGCCATGTCGACGCGCAGCCCGCCGATGTCGAAGCCGAACTCGGCCCCGCGCTGCGCGAGCCGGATCGCGCGCGCGCTGGCCACCAGCGTCTTCGTCGGCACGCAGCCGACATTCACGCAGGTGCCGCCGAAGTGGTGGCCTTCGATGACCGCGGTCTTCAGCCCTTCGCGGCTGCAGCGCGCCGCGATCGCCGGGCCGGCCTGGCCGGCGCCGACGACGATCGCGTCGAAGCTTTCAGTGTCCATGGTCGCGCCCCGAGTGGGTTGCACCGGCGGGCCAGTATGCGCCGGCTGTGCAAGCCCCTACGGCGCGCACGCTGCGCGCACACAATGGCCGCATGCAGCGAATGACACGCGCCTGGCTGGCGCTGGCCTGCGCGCTGGCCACGGCCATTGCGGCGCCTGCGCTCGCCGCCGAGCCCGTCAAGGTCGGCTCCAAGCGCTTCACCGAAAGCTATGTGCTCGGCGAGATCGTGCGCCAGACGCTGGAGCGCGCCGGCGTGCCGGCCGAACACCGCCAGGGCCTGGGCAACACCGCGATCCTCGAGCAGGCGCTGGCCAGCGGCCAGGTCGACGTCTATCCCGAATACACCGGCACCATCGTGCGCGAACTGCTGAAGCGCAGTCCGCCGGCCGACGCGCCGCCGCCGACGCTGGCGCAGATCAACGAGTGGCTGGCGCCGCGCGGCCTGAAGGCCGCCGTGCCGCTGGGCTTCAACAACACTTATGCGCTGGCGATGCGCGAAGCCGATGCGGCGCGGTTCGGCATCGATTCGATCTCCGCGCTGGCGCGCCTGCCGGCGGCCGAGGCGGCGCGGCTGCGCTTCGGGCTGTCGCACGAGTTCCTGGTGCGCGCCGACGGCTGGCCGGCGCTGAAGCGCGCCTACGGCCTGCGCCTCGCCGACCCGCCGGCGCTCGACCATGGGCTGGCCTACCAGGCGCTGGCCGCGGGCCAGGTCGACCTGATCGACGTCTACAGCACCGATGCGCAAATCGGCCGTATGGGCTTGCGCGTGCTGAAGGACGACCGCGGCTTCTTCCCGCGCTACGACGCGGTGCTGCTGATGCGCGGCTCGCTGCCGGCGCCGGCGCTGGCTGCGCTCGCCACGCTGGAAGGCCGGATCGACGAAGCGACGATGATCGCGCTGAACGCCGAGGTCGAGCTCGACCGCCGGCCCTTTGCCGACGTGGCGCGCGGTTTCCTCGATCGCTCGGCGAAGTCTGCCGTCGCTGCCACGGCATCGACGCCTTCCGCGCCCTCCACGCGGCCGAGCCTGATCGAGCAGATCCTCGCCCCCGATCTCGTCCGCCTGCTGCTGCAGCACCTGCTGCTGGTCTTCGGCTCGGTGCTGCTCGCGGCGGCCCTCGGCGTGCCGCTGGGCATCGCGGCGCAGCGCCATGCACGCCTGCGTGCGCTGCTGCTGGGGGCAGTCGGGCTGCTGCAGACCGTGCCCTCGCTGGCGCTGCTGGCGTTCCTGATCGCGCTGCTCGGCACGATCGGCTTCTGGCCGGCGCTGGTGGCGCTGTTCCTCTACGCGCTGCTGCCGATCGTGCGCAACACGCAGGCCGGGCTCGCGGGCGTGCCCGAGGGCCTGCGCAGCGCCGCGCGCGCCCTCGGCCTGCGCGACGGCCAGGCGCTGCGCTGCGTCGAACTGCCGCTGGCGCTGCCGACGCTGCTGGCCGGCGTGTCGACGGCGGCGGTGATCAACGTCGGCACGGCCACCGTCGCCGCCTTCGTCGGCGCCGGCGGGCTCGGCGAGCGCATCGTCGCCGGGCTGGCGGTGAACGACATCGACCGCATGCTCGCCGGGGCCATCCCCGCGGCGCTGCTTGCGCTGCTGGTGCAAGGCGTGTTCGCCGCGGTCGAGCGCCTGGTGGTGCCGGCGCCGCTGCGCGCCGTGGCCGCTCGGGGTCCGGCCTGAAGCCGCCACTCGAACGCCACTCCCGCGCAGCCGCCCGCTACGCAGGCGAATGGTCTTTCAGCCATTCCTTCAGTGCACCATCGACCTTGGTTTGCCAGCCGGAGCCAGTGGCCTTGAACGCTTCAAGAACCTCGGGCGACAGGCGAATGTTGATCGATACCTTCGGCGGACGCTTGCCGGGGCCGCGTTGACCAGGGCGCCGCTTCGCGGCCAGGGCGGCCTGCACGGCTGCAACGCCTCCACCCTTCGTCACGGTGGCACCCTTCCAGAATGCTGCAACGGCCTTGGGGTCGTTCGGATCGTAAGGAGTGTCCGGGTCGTGCACAGACTCTGGCGCCGCAGCGACGGCCGCCCGGACCTGCTTAGAGGTCAACCTGGGAGAAGAAGTAGCGCGCTTCATGCTTCGTGGCTCTCCGCAAGGAGATGACGTGGACGAGGTCGCCACGTTCGGTGTACGTCATATGAACGACCTGGGCGTCGAGGAGGCCGAGGAGATTGATCCTCACTTCCCGCTTCTCCGCATGCGACACGATCGTCTTCCTGCGTGATCACCGAGAACGATCGCGCGTGGAAGCCCTTGCTAACGCGTGAGCCAGCGCCGCCAGGCGACGCTGGCGCCGTCGACCAGCGCCACCAGCAGCAGCATGGCGATCAGCACGGTCGCGGTCTTTTGCATCTGGAACAGACCCATGTGGAAGACCAGCAGCTGGCCGAGCCCGCCCGCGCCGACCACGCCCAGCACCGCGGCGGCGCGGATGTTGTTCTCCCAGCGGTACAGCGAATAGCTCATCAGCTGCGGCAGCAGCTGCGGCAGCGTCGCGTAGAGGAATACGCGCGCCGTGCCGGCGCCCTGCGCGCGCAGCGCGGCGGCCGGGCCGGGCGGCGCGTTCTCGATCGCCTCTGCGAACAGCCGCCCGAGCACGCCCGAGGTGTGCACCGCCAGCGCCAGCGTGCCGGCGAAGGGCCCGAGCCCGGCGGCGATGAGCAGCAGCGCGGCCCACACCAGCTCGGGCACCGAGCGCAGCGCATTCAGCAGCAGCCGCGCGGCGCTGCGGCTGCGCGCCCTGTCGCCTGCGTGCAGCCGGCTCGCCGGCAGCGCCAGCAGCACGCCGGCCAGCGCGGCGAGCAGCGTGCCGACGGCCGACATCGCCAGCGTCTCCCAGGCGGCGACCGCGACCTGGCCCACGAAGGCCGCGCCGACATCCGGCGGGAAGAACTCGGCCAGGAAGCGGCCCATGCTCGCCACGGCTTGAGCCGAGAAGAATTCGGCCAGATGCAGGTCGAGCGTCGCGAAGCTGGCCGCCACCAGCACGAACACGCCGGCCACCAGCCAGCAGGCCTTGCAGCGTGCGTCGAACAGGCGCGGCGGCAGCCGGTACGGGCGGTTGGCGGCGGGCGTTTGCATCCGTCAGCCCAGCGCGCGCCGCAGCGCGGCGCTGAAGCGGTCGGCCAGCGCCACCAGCGCGACGAACACCGCCAGCATCGTCAGCACCTCGCCGCCGGCGAACATCTTCAGCGAACTGTCCATCTGCTGCCCCAGCCCGCCGGCACCGACAAAGCCGAGCACCACCGAGCTGCGGATCGCGCATTCCCAGCGGTAGACGGTGTAGCTGGTCAGCTCGGCGGCGTTCTGCGGCAGCAGGCCGTAGGCGAAGGCCTGCAGCCGCGAGGCGCCGTTGCGCAGCAGCGTCTGCGTGACCTGCGCCTCGCCGCTTTCCAGGATCTCGGCGTAGACCTTGCCGAGCATGCCGCCGTAGGTGAGCGCGATCGCCAGCACGCCCGCCGCCGGACCGAGGCCGACGACGCGCACGAAAACCAGCGCCCAGACCAGCTCGGGCACGCTGCGCAGCAAGATCAGCAGCGCGCGCGCCGCCTGCCGCAGCATGAGGGGCAAGCGCGCCATGCGGCCGGCGAGCGCCGAAACCGACAGCGAACGCGTGGTCACCAGCGCCAGCGGCACCGCCAGCCCCAACGCGAGCGTGATGCCGGCGGTGGCGATGGCCACGGTGCGCCAGGTCTCGCGCGCCACGAGCAGCAGGAAGTCCGCCGCATGCGCCGGCGGCACGAAGCTGGCGAGGAAGCGGCCGGTGACCTGCAGGGCCTCGGGGTCGAGCAGCACCCAGGGCTTGAACTCGGCGGCGCGCAGCAGCGGCCACAGCACGACGACGACCGCGAGCATGCCGCCGACGCGCCCGAGCCACGCCGGATCGCGCTGCGCCGGACGCGCGCGGCTCAGCGGCACTGCATCACCACCTTCGGTGCGGGGGTCTCGGCAGCGGCCGCTGCGCCGGGCGGCGGCGCCGACCCGCCCGACTCATCGCCGCGAAACTCGTCCTCGTGCTGCGCATACAGGCGCGCCAGCAGCTCGGACGTGACCTGGGCCGCCGGCAGGTCGAAGCGCAGGCGGCCGTCGCGCAGGCCGAGGATGCGCGGGAAATGCGCCAGCGCCGCGTCCACCTGGTGCAAGGTGGCGACGAGCGTGACGCCGCGCGCACGCGCCTCGCGCACCAGCGCCGCGGCGGCGCGCTGCGCGCGCACCGGGTCGAGCGCCGACAGCGGCTCGTCGACCAGCCACAGGCGCGCCGGCGAGACGAGTGCGCGCGCCAGGCCGACACGCTGGCGCTCGCCGCCGGACAGCCGGTCCACGCGCTCGAAGAGCTTGTCGGCGAGGTCGAAGACCTCCAGCGCCTCGTCGGCGGCCGGGATGTCCACCGGATAGAACAGCGAGCGCAGGCTGGTCGCCAGGCTCCACGCCGGCAGCCGCCCGGCGAGCACGGCGGTGACCACGCGCTGGCGCGGCGGCAGCGGCGGCACCTGGGGGACGAGGATCAGCCGGCCGCGCAGCCGCTGCAGCGCGCGCCGCGGCAAGGCCCACGGGTCCGCACCGCCGAGCCGCAAGCTGCCCTGCGACGGCGCGCGGGCACAAGCCAGCACCTCGAGCAAGGTGGTCTTGCCGGCGCCGGAGGGGCCGATCACCGCCGCGACCTCGCCCTCGTCGACGCCGAAGCTCAGGCCGGCCAGCGCATCGGCCGCGCCGCGGCGCGCGGTGGCGTGGCGCGCCGCCAGACCCTGCAGCTCGAGCTTCACGGCACGCTGCAATCAGAGCAGCCCGGCGCTTTGGGCCGCGGCCTCGATGCCCTTGTAGTTGTCGGCCTGCGTGGGCACGAACTTGGTCGCGCGCTGCAGATCGAGGATTGCCTTGCCCTCGGCGTTGTCGCGCGACAGCGCCAGGAAGGCCTGCGCGATCTTCTCGCGCAAGGCCGCGGGCATGTCGGCGTGCACGCTCCAGTTGTAGTCGTGGTAGGGCGGGGTGGTGAAGAACACGCGCACCTTGGCAGTGTCGACCTTGCCGTCGGCGACGAACTTCTCCCACACCGAGATGTTCAACGCGCCGGCCTGCACCTTGCCGGCGGCGACGGCGGCGATGGTCGCATCGTGCGCGCCGCTGAAAGCCACGCGCCTGAAGTCCTTGTCCGGATCGAGGCCGGCCTGCAGCAGGAAGCTGCGCGGCATCAGATGCCCCGAGGTGCTGCTTGCGGAACCGAAGCTCAGGTCCTTGCCCTTCAGGTCGGCCAGCGTCTTGATAGCCGGGTCGGTGGTGATGAACACCGAGCGGAAGCGCGTGTCTTCCTCGCGCTGCACCAGCGGGATCACCTTGCCGCCCGAACGCGCGTTGGCCTGCACGAAGGTGAAGCCGCCGAACCAGGCCAGGTCGATCTTGCGGTTGACCAGGGTTTCCACCGCCGCCGAGTAGTCGGTCACCGGCGTGAATTCCACCTTCATGCCCAGCTTGCCTTCCAGATACTTCATCAGCGGCGCGGCCTTGCGCGCCAGCTCGGTGGGCGACTCGTCGGGAATCGCCGTGACGCGCAACACCTGCTGGGCGTGGGCGATGCCGCCGAAAGCCAGCACGGCACAGGTGAGCAGGCAACGCAGCGTGCGCGAGGGCAAGAGGCTGAACATGGGGCACCTTCAGCGATGGGTGAGGGTCGAGGGCCGAGCCGCGCACTCTAGCGGCATTGCGCCGTTAGAGTCGCGGCAGACTCGCAAGACCCGCCGCCGGCAACGACACGATGGCCTCACCCCGATTCCTGCAACTGCACACCGCCGCGGGCGGCGACCTCGCCGCCGAGGCCGCGGCCGGGCTGCTGCGCGCGCCCGCCGCGGTGTCGCCGAAGTTCTTCTACGACGCACTCGGCTCGCGCCTGTTCGATGCCATCACCGAGCTGGCGGAGTACTACCCGACGCGCACCGAGGCGGCCATCTTCGCCGCGCACGGCGCAGCCATCGCGCAGGCCGTGCTCGATCTGACGGGCCCGCAGCCGGTGATCGTCGACCTCGGCGCGGGCAACTGCGCCAAGGGCGCGGCGCTGTTCCCGCGGCTCGCGCCGCGGCGCTACGTGGCCGTCGACATCTCGGCCGAGCACCTGGCCACGGCGCTGGCGCAGCTGCAGCGCGAGCATCCGGGGCTGGACCTGGTCGGCGTCGGGCTGGACTTCTCCAGCCGGCTGGCGTTGCCGGCCGAGCTGGCCGGCCCGCGCCCGCTGGTCTTCTACCCCGGGTCGAGCATCGGCAACTTCGACCCGCCCTCCGCGCTGGCGCTGCTGCGTCAGGCGCGCGAAGTCGCCGGCCGCGGCGCGCTGCTGATCGGCGTGGACCTGGTCAAGCCGGTGCCGATCCTGGAAGCCGCGTACGACGACGCGCTCGGCGTGACGGCGGCCTTCAACCTGAACCTGCTGCGCCACCTGAACCGGCTGCTGGGTGCCGACTTCGACGTGCGCCAGTGGCGGCACGTGGCGCTGTTCAACGCCGCCGCGTCGCGCATCGAGATGCACCTGCAAGCGCGCCAGCCGCTGGTCGTGCGCTGGCCCGGTGGCGAGCGCGCCTTCGCCGCAGGCGAGCGCATCCACACCGAGAACTCGTACAAATGGACGCGCGAGGGCTTTGCCGCGCTGCTGCGCGAAGCGGGATTCGCCGCGCCGCGCTGCTGGAGCGACGAGCGCGGCTGGTTCGCGCTGTTCGTCGCCGGGGCTTGACCGAGGGTTCGCGACCAAAGCGCATGGAATGGTTCGTTGCTGTCGAGCCGCTCGATATGGGCGCCGTGCGGGTGATGCAGTGCCGCACCTGTTCCAGCCACAGCCGGAGCTTCAGCAAGCGAGGCGCGCCCTACTCGGTTGCGAAGATCGCGTCAATATCGCGGGCACTGTGGAGCACCCTCACTGGGGTGGCCTCACACCGGAGGATTCATCCATTCCGCGACGCAGGCTCCCGTTGGCAGCCAGGGCTGCCACGCCGCCTTAGCCGATCGCGGCGCAATGTGCACGTTTGATACGACGCCAGGCCGCCCCAAGCGAGTACCAACAACGGATCGCTGTTGAGGAGGAGACGATGCGGGGAGATGGCGTCATCACAGAAGCACGGGTGTTCGCCGAGAGCGCTTGGTGCAGTTAATCGCCCACGGCCCGGACATTCCCGATGCCCTCTTGCAGGCGCACGAAGACGGCCGCGTGGTTTTCTTCTGTGGCGCCGGCATCTCCTGCCCCGCTGGTCTGCCAGGCTTCAAGGGGTTGGTGGACGGGATCTACCGGCCAAACGGCACCGCGCCGAGCGACATCGAACGCGCGGCCCTGCATCGGGGTCAGTACGACGCCACGCTCGACTTGCTGGAGCGGCGCCTGCCGGGCCAGCGCCTTGCCGTGCGCCGCGCGCCGACCTGCGCGCTGAAACCCGAGCTGCGCCGCAAGGGCGCCGCCGACACGCATGCCGCGTTGCTGCGCCTGGCGCACGATCGTGATGGCGCGTCGAGGCTGGGCGCAGGTGCTGAAGGCCGTTGCCCGGTGCGCCGGACCGATACCGATACCGATACCATGCGCGCCATGAGCTCGCTCCTCGACGACCTGAACCGCAACTTCGTGCAACGCACGCCGCACATGCGCGACATCGGCGCGCGCATCACCGCCGTGGACAAGGGCCGCGGCTCGATGACGCTGCCGGCGCGCGCCGAGTGGCTGGGCGATCCGTTGCGCGGCATGCTGCACCCGGGCGCGCTGACGGTGCTGGCCGATTCCGCCTGCGGGCTGGCGGTCGGCACGATGCTGACCGAGCTCGCGCCCTATGCCACGCTGGACCTGCGCATGGATTACCTGCGTCCGGCCGGCCCCGAACGCGACGTGCATTGCGGCGCGCATTGTTTCCGCCTGACGCGCAACGTCGCTTTCGTGCGCGCCGAGGTGCACCAGGCCGATCGCGAGCAGCCGATCGCGGTGGCGCAAGCTTCGTTCATGCTGTCCACGCCCGGCGCGGCGCGCCCGCCGCGCGAGGCCGGCGCCGAAGCCGAGGCCGACGCCTGGCAGCCGCCGGCGGGCAGCGAGCCGGTGCTGGCCGGCGTCGACATCCCCTATGTCGATTACCTGGGCATCCGCCTGGCCAGTGGCGCCGAGCCGCTGCTGTTTCGCATGCCGTACCAGGACAAGCTGATCGGCAACCCGCTGCTGCCGGCGCTGCACGGCGGCGTGATCGCCGGCTTCGCCGAAACCGCCGCCACGCTGCACCTGATCCGCACGCTGCGCGGCGCCAAGTTCCCGAAGAGCATCGACTTCTCGATCGACTACCTGCGCTCGGGCCGCCCGCAGGAATGTTTCGCCGCCTGCGAGGTGGTGCGCGTCGGCTCGCGCGTCGCGCTGGTGCAGGTGCGCGTCTGGCAGAAGGAGAAGGGCCCCGAGCAGCCGATCGCCGTAGCGCGCGGCCACTTCCTGCTCACCGCGGCCGAGGCGGCTTCGCCGCCGGCCGCCTGAGGGCGCTCGGCTGCATGCCTTCGCCGACACGGCGCGACAGCGCCTGGCGCGTGCTGCTGGCGCTGCTGGCGGCGCTGGTCGCCGCGCTGGCGCTGACGCCGGCCCCGCCGGAACGGCTCAGCCTGGGCTGGGACAAGATCAATCACCTGAGCGCTTTCGGCGCGCTGGCCGTGTGCGTGATGTTCGGCTGGCGCGACGCGCCCGTCGCGCAACGGGCGATGCTGCTGGCCTTGCTGGCTTTCGGCGGCGCCATCGAACTGCTGCAGCGTTACGTGCCCGGCCGGTCCGCCGAGTGGGCCGACCTGCTGGCCGACGGCATCGGCATCGTCGCCGGTGCGCTGCTCGCGCTGCTCGCGCGCTGGTGGCTGCGGCGCCGGCGCGGCACGCAACAATCGCCGCCATGAACGCCCCCGCCGAAGACGTCATCGACCCCGCGCTGCCGATCTGCGACCCGCACCATCACTTGTGGGACCGCCGCAGCAACCGCTACCTGCTGCACGAACTGCTGGCCGACACCGGCAGCACCGACGCTCGAGGACAGCGCCACGACGTGCGCAGCACCGTGTACGTCGAATGCGCGTCGATGTATCGCGGCGGCGGGCCCGCGGCGCTGCGCCCGGTGGGCGAGACCGAATTCGTCAACGGCATCGCCGCGATGAGCGACGGCGGCGGCTGCGGCCCGACGCGCGCGGCGGCCGGCATCGTCGCCTTCGCCGACCTGTGCCTGGGCGCGGCGGTGGGCGAGGTGCTGCAGGCACACATCGACGCGGCGCCGCAGCGGCTGCGCGGCATCCGCCATGCCGCCGGCTGGCATGCCGGCGAGGCCATCCGCAACTCGCACTCGGAGCCCATCGAGCACCTGCTGCTGGACAAGCACTTCCGCGAGGGCTTCGCGCAGCTCGCGCGCTTCGGCTTGAGCTTCGACGCCTGGCTGTACCACCCGCAACTGCCCGAGCTGACCGACCTGGCGCGCGCCTTTCCCGAGACGACGATCGTGCTCGACCATTTCGGCGGGCCGCTGGGCATCGGCCCGTATGCGGGGCAGGCAGACGCGGTCTACGCGCAGTGGCGGCGCGACATCGACGCGCTGGCGCGCTGCCCGAACGTGGTCGCCAAGCTCGGCGGCATCCACATGCCGATCAACGGCTTCGGCTGGCACAAGCGCGAGCGGCTGCCGGGCTCGCAGCAGCTGGCCGAAGCCAGCGCGCGCTACGTGCTGCACGCCATCGAGCGCTTCGGCCCGCAGCGCTGCATGTTCGAGAGCAACTTCCCGGTGGACAAGGTGTCGTGCTCGTACCTGGTGCTGTGGAACAGCTTCAAGCGGCTGGCCGCCGATTTCAGCGCAGCCGACAAGGCGGCGCTGTTCCACGACACCGCGGCGCGCGTCTATCGGCTCGAGTGCACCTGAGCCGCGGCCAAGCGCCGGCCTGCCCGCCATCTCTGCCCGCCATCTCTGCCCGCCATCTTTGTCCGCATACGCGCGCGAATCTCGTGCACCCGCATCATTGCAAATGAGATACACTCGCATTTAATGTGTGCCGGGTGGCACGCGCGCGCTGAAGGCCCCGATGACCCTGCTGCTCGACGAGCTTGACGACGGCGCGCACGCGACCGTGCGCCAGGTGCGTACGCAATCGCCCGACCTCGACGCGGCCATGCTGCGCCGCTTGGCCGAACTGGGCTTCATTCCCGGCGAGCCGGTGCAGCTGCTGCGCCGCGGGCCCGGCGGACGCGAGCCGCTGGCAGTGCGCGTCGGCGACGCGCTGTTCGCGCTGCGCCGCGCCGAGGCGCGCTGCATCGAAGTCGAGCGCGCGTGAAATGAACCACCCCCGCGTTGGCGCCATGGACAACTGACATGGCGGCCACCCTTCCGGTCAGCGACAGTGCCGCGGCCGACCGACACGTCGCCCTGGTCGGCAATCCCAACTGCGGCAAGACGGCGCTGTTCAACCTGTTGACCGGCGCGCGGCAGAAGGTCGCCAACTACGCCGGCGTGACGGTGGAGCGCAAGGCCGGTACGGCACGGCTGCCGGACGGCCGCGCGGTGACGGTGATCGACCTGCCCGGCGCCTACAGCCTGGACCCGGCCACGCCCGACGAGCAGGTGATGCTCGAGGTGCTGGAAGGGCGGCGCCCCGGCGAAGCGCCGCCGGACCTGATCGTCGCCGTGGTCGACGCCACCAACCTGCGCATGAACCTGCGCCTGGTGCTGGAGCTGAAGCGCCTGCGGCGGCCGATGGTGGTGGCGCTGAACATGGCCGACGTGGCGCGCGCGCAGGGCCTGGCCATCGACACCGCGCGGCTCGCGCAGGAGCTGGGCTGCGCGGTGGTCGAGACGGTGGCGGTGCGCCACAACGGCCATGCGCAGCTGTTGCAGCAGATCCAGGCCTGGACCGGCAGCGCCGCGCCGCAACCGGCCGGCGGCCTGCCCGTGAGCGCGCATGGCCGCTCCAAAGCGCTCACACCGGAGCGCGATCAGTGCGAAGGTTGCCTTATGAGCGCGGTGCCGGCAGGCGGCCACCGGACACCCGCCGAACTGCAGTGCGAGGTGCGGCGTATCCTGAATGCGGCGCTGCCCGGCGCGCACGCCGCGCGGCGCTTCCACACGCGCATCGACGCGGTGGTCATGCATCCGGTGTGGGGGCTGGCGCTGCTCGCGCTGCTGCTGTTCCTGATGTTCCAGGCGGTGTTCTCGTGGGCCGAGACGCCGATGGACGCGATCGAAGGCGCGATGCGCACGCTCGGCGCATGGCTGTCCGCGCACATGGCCGAGGGCCCGCTGCGCAGCCTGCTCATCGACGGCGTGATCGCCGGCGTCGGCGGCGTGCTGGTGTTCCTGCCGCAAATCCTGATCCTGTTCTTCTTCATCCTGCTGCTCGAGGACTCGGGCTACCTGCCGCGCGCCGCCTTCCTGCTCGACAACCTGATGGGCCGCGTCGGTCTGTCGGGCCGCGCCTTCATCCCGCTGCTGTCGAGCTTCGCCTGCGCGATTCCCGGCATCATGGCCACGCGCACCATCGCCAACTGGCGCGACCGGCTGGCGACGATCATGATTGCCCCGCTGATGACCTGCTCGGCGCGGCTGCCGGTGTACGCGCTGCTCATCGCCGCCTTCGTGCCCGACCGCGCCGTGGGCCCCTTCAACCTGCGCGGGCTGACGCTGTTCGCGCTGTATCTGGCGGGCGTGCTGTCGGCGATGGCGGTGGGCTACGCGCTGAAGCGCGTGTGGATGAAGAGCCGCTACCAGCCGCTGATGCTGGAGCTGCCGCCGTACCGCGCGCCGAAGCTGCGCAACCTGGCGCTCGGCCTGTGGGAGCGCGCGCGCATCTTCCTGCGCCGCGTCGGCGGCATCATCTTCACGCTGACGGTGCTGCTGTGGTTCCTGAGCAGCTGGCCGGCACCGCCCGCAGGCGCCACCGGCCCGGCCATCGAATACAGTTTCGCCGGGCGCATCGGCGCGGGGCTGCAGCAGGTGTTCGCGCCGATCGGCTTCAACTGGCAGATCTCGATCGCGCTGGTGCCCGGGATGGCGGCGCGCGAGGTCGTGGTCGGCGCGCTGGGCACGGTGTATTCGCTGTCGGCGGCCGGCGACGCGGTGGCCGAGACGCTGGAGCCGATCATCGCGCGCGACTGGTCGCTGGCCACCGCCTATGCGCTGCTGGCCTGGTTCGTGTTCGCCCCGCAGTGCCTGTCGACGCTGGCGGTGACCAGGCGCGAGACCAACTCCTGGCGCTGGCCGCTGCTGATGGCCGCCTACCTGTTCGTGCTGGCCTATGTGGCGGCCTTCGCCACCTACCGCATCACGCTGTGGCTCGGGGGCGGCGCATGACGCAGGGGCTGATCACCGCGTTGATCGTCGCCGGCTGCGCCGTCTATGTGGTGTGGCGGCTGCTGCTTCCGGCGGCCGCCAAGCGCCACATCCTGCGGGCGCTGGGGCGGCAGCCCACGGCTTCCGCGAGTTGCGGCGGCTGCCACGGCTGTGATGGCCCGGCCACGGCGGCCAAGCCGCCATCCGTACAGAAAGTGCACTGGATGCCGCGACGCCGCGGCTGAAAACCTCGGCGCCGGGTCCAGCAGGATCTAGTAGACCGGGGACGCCGCCACCAGCGCCGCCTCGGCACGGGCGGCGGCATGAACCTCGCCGGCACCGTGGCCGGCGCAGGCACGGTCGAAGACCTCGCGCGCGCAGTCGTGGCAACTGCCGCACGACGACGCGACCCGCGTGTCGTCCTGCAGCAGCTCGAAACAGCGCGTGCCCGACGCCACCTCCATGCGGATGTCGCGGTCGCTCACGCGGTGGCAGAGGCAGACGATCATGGTGCGGGACAAGCTCGGGCTCGACTTGCCCCGCAGTCTAATGACAATGGGAATATTTCTCAATACATTGCCCGAGTGGCCGGCGGGGTGAAAGCGGACTGACTCAAGACGCCTCGCCCATCTGCGACTGCAGCCAGTTCTGCTCGCCGACCTGGGCCACCAGACCGATCTGCGTCTCCAGGTGGTCGATGTGGTCCTCGGTGTCGTCGAGGATCTCGTCGAGCAGTTGGCGCGACACGTAGTCGCGCACCGACTCGCAGTGCGCGATGGCGTCCTTCAGCAGCGCCTGCGAGCCAACCTCGATTTTCAGGTCGCATTGCAGGATCTCCACTGGACTCTCGCCGATCAGCAGCTTGCCCAGGTCCTGCAGGTTCGGCAGGCCGTCGAGCATCAGGATGCGGTCCATCAGCTTGTCGGCGTGCTTCATCTCCTCGATCGACTCGTCGTGCTCGTGCTTGGCCATGCGCGAGTAGCCCCAGTGCTTCAGCAACCGGTAGTGCAGGAAGTACTGGTTGATCGCCGTCAATTCGTTCTTCAGCTGGCCGTTCAGATACTCCAGCACCTTGGCATCGCCTTTCATTGCCGCTCCATCGAGTTATGAAGCCGGCTATTGTGCGGCGCGCCGCAAGGTCGCAACGGGGATACGGTGTCTTCATATTGCAAATGCTTCGCATTTACATTACATTGAGAAACCCACCATTTCGCACCGCCATGGCGCCGCATCCCTCTCGCACCCCCGTCGCGCTGCCGGCCGACGCCGCGGCAACGCCGCAGCAGCGCTCAGCGGTGCGCGCTGTGCGCAGCGAGACGCTGCTCGGCGGGGCGCCCGAGCTGCACATCGAACATCGCGGCGCGCTGTACCGCCTGCGCCTGACCTCGCTGGGCAAGCTGATCCTGACCAAATAGCGGCGCGGCGGCAGGCCCGTCAGGACGCGCAAGGCACCCAGGTCCAGCGCCGCACCGGCCAGGAACAAGCAGCCGCACAGGCTGCGCAGCTTGGGGCTCATCGCTGCGGCTCGCCGTGCGGATCGGCGCGCGCCTCGCGGCTCTTCAGCGGCGCCGCCGTGCGAAGATGCCTCGCGCGGTTGCAGATCTCGAGGAGACGCCCGATGTCCAAGCCCTTCCCCACCGACGACCCCTTCCTGCGCGGCTACTACGCGCCGCTGCACATGGAATGCGAGGCGCCGAACCTGCCGGTCAGCGGCGAATTGCCTTCGGCCCTGAACGGCTGGCTGTACCGCAACGGCCCGAACCCGCAGTTCGCGCCGCGCGGGCCCTACCACTGGTTCTCCGGCGACGGCATGCTGCATGCCTTTCATCTGCAGGATGGCCGCGTGTCGTACCGCAACCGCTGGGTGCGCACGCCGAAGTGGGAGCTGGAGCATGCCGAGGGCGAAGGCCTGTCCGGCGCCTTCGCCAACCCGCGCTTCTCCGATCCGCGCATCGTGCAGCTGGACTCGACGCTGGCCAACACCCACGTGGTCTGGCACGGCGGGCGCTTGCTGGCCTTGGAGGAGGCGCACGCGCCCTTCGAGGTCGACCCGGTGACGCTCGCGCCGAAGGGCAGCCACGACTTCGGCGGCAAGCTGGTCGGCCCGATGACCGCGCATCCGAAGATCGACGCCGCCAACGGCGAGATGCTGTTCTTCGGCTATGCCGCGAAGGGCCGCTTCACGCCCGACCTGTCGCTGCACGTGGTCGACCGTGAAGGCGCGCTGCTGCGCTCGCAGTGGTTCCAGGCACCGTACCCGAGCATGGTGCACGACTTCGTGGTCACGCGCGACTGGGTGATCCTGCCGATCTTCCCGCTCACCGGCTCGATGGAGCGCGCGATGAAGGGCCTGCCGCCCTATGCCTGGGAGCCGGACAAGGGCACGCACGTGGCGCTGGTGCCGCGCCGCGGCTCGGTCGACCAGGTGCGCTGGTTCCGCGCCGGCGCCTGCTACGTGTTCCACCCGATGAACGCCTTCGACGCGGCCGACGGCAAGGTGGTGTGCGACATGATGAAGTACCCGGCGGCACCGCTGTTCCCGGCGCCGGACGGGCGCCCCGCGACGGGCGAACCGCCGCTGGCAACCCTGGTGCGCTGGATCTTCGACCCGGCGGGCCGCAGCGACTCTTTCAGCGAAACGCCGCTGGACGAACACCCCGGCGAATTCCCGCGCCTGGACGAGCGCTGCACCGCACTGCCTTATCGCCACGGCTGGTTCCAGGCCGGGCTGACCACCGGCGCGCAAAACGGCCCCAGCGCACGCGACGGCCTGGCGCACATCGACCATGCCAGCGGCGCGGTCAGCACCTGGATGCCGGCACCCGGCGACCGCTGCGGCGAACCGGTGTTCGTGCCGCGCCGCGCCGATGCCGCCGAAGGCGACGGCTTCGTGCTCAGCGTGGTCTTCCGCGGCGAGACGCAGTGCAGCGACCTGGCGGTATTCGACGCCTTGAACCTTCAGCGCGGCCCGTTGGCGCTGGCGCATCTGTCGCACCGCGTGCCCGCGGGCTTCCACGGCAGCTGGCGCGATGCCGCGGGCTGATCAGCCGGTACCCGCCGAGATTCGCTGGATCAACGCGCCGCCGGTGGTTCCTGGTCGGAGGGAATGCCGGCCACCAGCCGGAAAAAGGCCACCGCGCGGTTGATGTACGACGCCTCCGGACCCAGCGGCAGCACGCTGGACGCGACGCGCGCGCGCGTCAGGCTGTAGAAGCTCCACACGCCGGGCGCGCGCCGTGCGATGAAGTAGGTGGTTTGCAGGCCGCCGGGCTCGAACAGCGTCAGCAGCATCATCTTCATCGGCGCGTAATTGTCGTGCGCGATGTGCAGCTGCTCGCGGTCGAGCGCCAGCACGCGGTCGCGGTAGACCGTCTTGCCCGACGAGCGGTTGTCGCTCAGCGCGCAGTACAGCGTCTGTCCCTTGGCGAACTGCGCGGCGCTGAAATCGGCGCGGCGCAGCGCCACGTCAGGGCCGCTGAGTGCGAAGGCTTCGGTGATCCCCAGGATCCACGTCTTCTCGGTGGTCGACCAGTAGTGCACCTTCGTCCTGGCCGAAATTGCGCCGATGCGGTTCAGCAACTCGTCGATCTCGCCTTCGTGCTTGAAGCTGCCGGACACCGCAACCACGATCTCGAAGCCCTTGCCGGTCCAGCCGCTGCAGGCCGGCGGCACCCAATCGTGCGCCGCCCTGTGACGCCAGACCTGCACGGCCGGCGGCTGCCCGGGCTCGGCATAGGCCGGCAGCGGCGCGCCCTCGCAGGGCAGTCGCGGCGGCTCGTCGCCGGGCGCGCCACCGGCCCATGCGCGCGGGGCACCCGCCAGCAACGCCAGCAGCACCCCAACGAGTGCGTGCGCGATTGATTTCATCTTCGACTCCGGTCGTCTCCGTGCGCATTTTGATGTGGCCGCGAGCCCTGCGGATGCTGCGCCGCACCAGCCGACCATCGGCTACAGTGGCCCGCGACGCCAATGTGGAGACTACGCATGTTCAGCAAGGACTTGATGAAGGGCCAGCGCATCCTGGTCACCGGCGGCGGCACCGGCCTGGGCCAGGCGATGGCCGAACGCTTCCTGCAACTCGGTGCCGACATCGCCATCTGCGGCCGGCGCAAGGCGGTGTGCGACGCCACCGCCGAGGCCTGGCGCGCCAAGTTTCCGGGCTCGCGCATCGACACCTTCGGCGTCGACATCCGCGTCGCCGCGGCGGTGGAGGAAATGGTCGAGGCGCTGTTCGCGGACGGACAACAGGCCGGCCTGAGCGGGTTGGTGAACAACGCCGCCGGCAACTTCATCTCGCCGACCGAGGCCTTGAGCCCGCGCGGCTTCGACGCCGTCGCCGGCATCGTCTTCCACGGCAGCTTCTACGTCACGCAGGCCATCGGCAAGCGCTGGGTGGCGCAGGCCAAGGCCGGCCAGTGGCAGCCCGGCATGCCGTACCGCAGCGTGATGAGCATCGTCACCACCTGGGTCGACAACGGCAGCCCCTACGTGGTGCCGTCGGCGATGAGCAAGGCCGGCATCGACATCATGAGCAAGTCGCTGGCGGTGGAGTGGGCCAGGTACGGCATCCGGCTGAACACCGTCGGCCCCGGCGAGATCCCCACCGAGGGCATGAGCAAGCGCCTGAACCCGGGCGAGAAGCCAGGGCAGCGCAGCATCGAGCGCAACCCGATGGCGCGCCCCGGGCTGATGAGCGAGCTGCAGAACCTGGCCGCCTTCCTGATGGCGCCGGGCCAGTGCGACTGGCTCACCGGCCAGAGCATCATGATGGACGGCGGCAGCGCGCTGGCCACCGGCGGCAACTTCTACGAGCTGCGCAGCTGGAGCGACGACGATTGGCGCGTGGCGCGCGAGCGCATCGAGGCGCAGAACGCCAAGGATCGAGCCGCGCGATGAAACGTCCCTGCGGACGTTTGATCGGCTGCGAGAGCCACGACCGTCCCTGGTCGTGGCCGCGAGCGGCACGCTGACCTTCCTGCTCCGGACTGATCGCCCCGGACCCGCACCCGCGCGCATCGTGGATTCGGGCGGCTGGCGCACGCGGCCGCGCCCTGTCCCGGCGTCAGAGCACAGGCTCTTCAGGGCGCCGCCAGCGCCGCTTCCAGCTCGCCGGTCAGCGCGCGCACGCGCGCGCCCAGCAGGCCGTTGATGCCCAGCAGCAGCTTGCCCAACAGCACCGCATGGTCGCGCGCCAGCGCGTCGTAGGCAGCGCGCGCCAGCTCCAGCACCACCGTCGCCTCTTCGGCCACCGCATCGGCCGAACGCGGCTGGCCGTGCATCAGGCCCATTTCGCCGAACACCACGCCCGGCGCGTAGGACACCAGCCGCCGGCTGCGTGCCCGCGCCGCCGCATCGGCATCCGCAGCGGGCGCATGCAGCCAGATGCCGACCTGCCCCTGCAGCAGCACGTACAGCACATCGCCGGGGTCGCCGCGCCTGAAGATGAGGTCGCCTCGTGCGAAACGGCGCTCGACCAGCAGCCCGGCCAGCACGGCCAGTTCCTGCGCGCCCAGGCCGCTGCCGAGCAGCGTGTGCGCCAGCGGCAGCGGTGCGTGCGCCGCCGCGGCCGGCGCCAGCGTGTCGAGCAGCCGGTCCTCGGCGAATTCCAGCGCGCGGTCGGCGTCGGCGAAGATCTGCGCATGCGCCAGCCGCGCGTGCACGTCCATGTCCTGGATGCTGCGCGCGCGCAAATCGTCCAGCGCCAGGCCCGACAGCAGCAGCCGCTTGCCCGCGCCGGCCAGCGCGTCGGCCGCGCGCAGCAGCATGCGTGCGGCGCTGGCGTCGACCTCGCTCACGCGCTCGAAGTCCAGCACGATGGTGTCCGCGCCGCGCGCCAGCGCCTCGATGGCCGCGTCCGCCTCCTGCGCTGTGCCGAAGAACAGCGCGCCGTCGAACTCGACCAGCGCGATGCGCGCGCCGTGCTGCGTCAGCAGCGCCGCCTGCTGCGCCGGGCGGATCTTGCGCGAACGCCGCCGGTCCGCATGCGCGACGCGCCGTATCGGCGGCCGGCAGTTGCTGCGGATGAACAGCACCATGGCCACCAGCACGCCGAGGAACACCGCCAGCGCCAGCGACACGAACACCGTGACGCCGGCCACCAGCAGCATCACCGCGCAGCTCTGCAGCAGCGCCGGCGGGATGCGCCCGGCCGGCCCGCGCTGCCGGATACGGCGCAGCACGACCCGCACCGCGCCGCGCGACCAGGCATCGACCATCGACGCCGCCAGCGCGACGAACACGCCGGCGATCGCCGCCAGCGGCAGCAGGTGCATGAAGCGCAGCCCGAAGATCAACACCAGCAGCAGCGCCACCGCGAAAACCGCGCGCGAGGCGCTGCTGCACGCGCCTGCGTCGAGGCTGACCTTGCTGCGCGCGGTGGCGCCGGCGCTGGGCAGCGCACCGATCGCGCCGAGCACGATGTTCGCCACGCCCTGCGCCTGCAGTTCGCGGTCGCCATCGCGCCGCGCATGCGTCAGCTCGTCGACGACGCTCGCCGACAGCGTGCTCTGCAGCGTGGACATCAGCGCCACCGCCGCCGCGAACAGCAGCACGACGCCGATCTTGTCGGCCAGCAGTCCGTCGCCCAGATGCTGCAGCACCGGCGCCAGCGTGTCGGCGCGCGGCCACGCAAAAGCCGGCGCTTCGAACAGCGGCCCCAGTTCACCGGCCAGCGGCGTGCGCGCCAGCGCGTGATGCAGCAGCGCCGCTGCCAGCAGCCCGCTCAGGTAGGCCGGCAGCCGCCCGGTACCGGCGCGCGGCTTCAGCGAGAACCACAGCGCCACCGCCGCGACCACCGGCGCCAGCCACTGCAGCCGCTGCGGCTCGTGCACGACGCTGGACAGCGCGGCGCCGGGCGGCAGGCCGGCCAGGTGCGGCAGCATGGCGATGACCATCAGCAGCGCCACGCCGATCATGTAGCCCGCGTACACCGGGTACGGGATGTAGCGCACCAGGGCGCCCAAGCGCAGGCGCGCAGCAGCGACTTGCAGCACGCCGGCCAGCACCAGGCCCAGCCCGACGAAGGACAGCAGCAGCGGCAGCAGCGGCCGGCCGTCGGCGCCAGTGAAGCGCGCATCGGCGATCAGCCAGCCGATCAGCGAAGCGGTCAGTAGTGCCAGCGCGGCGCTGCAGCCGCTGAGCAGCGGCCCGCGTCCGCCGGCCAGCAGCGTCACCAAGGTGCCTGCAGCCGCCGTCAACGCGCCCAGCAGAAAGCCGAGCGGCACCAGGTCCGGCCCCAGCGCCGCAAAGGCCACCAGGCCGTAGCTGCCCTCGACCGCCGGCAGCACCAGCGCGGCCGTGACGCCGCCCGCCAGATCGCCGCGCAGCGCGCCGCAACGATGCCGCAACGATGCCCGCCAGCCGATCGGCGCGGCAGCCTGCTTCACCGGCTGCCGTTCGTTGCCGCGCTGCGCCGCCGCTCGCGGCAGCGGCGTGCC
Organism: Rubrivivax sp.; assembly: GCA_036724445.1. GTDB lineage: Bacteria > Pseudomonadota > Gammaproteobacteria > Burkholderiales > Burkholderiaceae_C > Rubrivivax. The sequence goes on from DAIMFR010000056.1 coordinate 26,801, forward strand.
GGGTTCATGCCCCGTCCCCGCACCGGGTGGCGGCACGACGCCCATCTCGCGGATCGCGCAGAGTCGTCCCGGCGCGGCGCTTGCACGCGCCTACCAGCTGCGCACGCGCCCGGTATCGACGTGCACGAAGCGGCTCTCGGCGTAGTAGCCGACGCCGCCGGCGCGCAGCGAGATGGCCGCGTCGCGCAGCTCGTCCAGCGGCACGCCGGGCAGGCGGATGTCGACGGCACGGCCTTCCATGTGCAGGCTCTTCTTGGCCACGCCGCCGCCGCCCCTGGCGCGCAGCTTCTCGTTGGTGGCCGGGCAGCGGTAGCCGGAGATGATCTCGAAGGGCCCGCTGTGCCCCAGCAACTGGCGCAGGCCGTGCAGCACGTCGAACAAGGGCGGGTCCATGCGGCCGACTTCGCCGCTGTAGTGGTCGCGCAGGAAGTGGTTCAGCGTACCCAGCGCCTCGGGCAGGTAGTCCTGCGCGACGGCGTAGACCAGTTCGATGCGCTCGCGCGTGTGCGTGTGCGCCATGGCCAGGGCGCGCGCAGCCGGCACAGAGGCGCGCGCCGGCAGGGCCAGCAGCGGCAGCGCGGTGGCGGCAGCCAGGCCTGCGCCCTGGCGCAGCAGGCGGCGGCGGGCAAACGGGTGCGTCTTCATCCGGCGATTATCGGCGGCGGGCGCGGCCGCTGACGCAGCGCATCGTCGAGCACGCGGTCGAGCCCGTAGATGTCGTCGAAAAAGAACACCCTGCCGCCCTTGACCAGCACCGTGCCGTAGGTGATCAGCACCGGCAGCGGCGGGTCCAGGCGCAGCGTGCTCGAGCGGCCGGCGCTCATGGCCTCGCGGATGCGCGCCTCGGTCCACTGCGGCATGTCCTGCAGCACGAAGCTCGCCAGCGCGACCGGCTGCTCGACACGGATGCAGCCGTGGCTGAAGTCGCGCCGCGCGCGCTCGAACAACTGCGTCGACGGCGTGTGGTGCAGGTAGATGTTGTCGCTGTTGGGGAAGACGAACTTGATGTCGCCGAGCGCGTTGCGCGCGCCCGGCCGCTGGCGGATGCGCCACTGCCCGGCCAGCACCGCATCCAGCGCCCGCGGCGTCAGCGTGGTCTGCACGCGGCCGTCGCCGGCCACGAACTCGAAGCCCTCGCGTTCGAAGTAGCCCGGGTCGCGGCGCAGCCGCGGCACGGTCTCGCGGCGCGCGATCGACGGCGGCACGTTCCAGTAGGGGCTGAACTCGATGCTGCGCATGTCCTCGTCGAACAGCGGCGTGCGCGTGCTGTAGGCCTTGCCGACGATGACGCGCATCTCGCGCTGCACGCGGATGCGTCCGTCGTGCACCTCGTAGGCGCGCAGCACGAACTCGGGAATGTTGATGACCACCATGCGCGGCCCCTGCAGCAGCGGCGTCCAGCGCAGCCTCTCGAGCATCAGCTCGATCTGGCGCACGCGCGCCGCCGGCGCCACCTGCAGCCGCGCCAGCGTGGCCGCGCCGACCACACCGTCGGCATCCAGCGCGTGGCGCTGCTGGAAGCTCCTGACGGCATCGACCAGCGCGCCCTCGTAGCGCGGCGGCCGCGGCACCGTGGGCTGCAGGTCGCCCAGCGCCGCCAGCCGATCGGCCAGCAATGGCAGGCCGGGCCATTCCTGCCCCTGCCCCTGCCCCTGCCCCTGCCCCTGCCCCTGACCTGGCGCCAGCTTGGGCGCGCCGCGCCCGGCGGCCGGCAGCGGCGGCAGAGGCCGGCGCCAGGGGTCGACATCGGCGCCGGCCAGCGCCCGGTAACGCGCCAGCTGCTCGCGCAACTGCTCGTACAGCGGCAGCTGCGGCACGGCGGCGCGCACGGCGGCCTCGGGCGGCAGGCTGCGCAGCAGCAGCGCGGCGTCGAAGGGCGGGCGGCGTGCGGCGTTGAAGTCGTGGTGGATGCGGCGCGGATCGACGCGGCCCTGGTGCAGATCGCGCAGATAGCGCTGCAGCGCCAGCCGCAGCACCTGCTCGAGCTGCGCAGCGGCCTGCGGCGGCAGGCCCGGCTGCGCCCGCGCCAGCGCCTGCTGCAGCGCGGCGCTGCCGTAGTCGCGCGGGTCCAGCCCGTGCGAGGCGGCATCGGCCAGCAGTTCGACCGCCTGCTGTGCCTGCGCGCCGGGCCGGCCGGCGTCGAACCACGGCGGCGGCTCCGCGGCCGGCGCGCCGCCGACGATCAAGCACAGGCACAGCCACCACCAGCGCATGGTTCAGCCCTCGCGCAACGTTTGGCCGCCGATGCGGCGGCGCTGCAGCACCAGCAGCCACGCCGCCCAGCCCAGCGACAAGCAAAGCACCAGCACGCCGAGCAGGTGCGTGGCCGCGCCGGCGAACTGCGCGCGCGGGCGCAGGCCCATCGACTCGAACAGGTAGATCCAGTCGTGGCCGCCGGCCTCGCCCACGCTGCCGTTCAGCAGCGTGAGCTGCGGCTGCAGCGCGTCGTACATGTAGGGCGCCACGTCGAGCAGCGACACGCCCAGCAGCCACAGCCCCAGCGCCGCGCCGAAGGGGTCGTGGTTCTTCCACAGGAAGGCGGCCGCGATCACCGCGGGCAGCAGCAGTTGCGCCAGCGTGCCGCCGAGCACGCCGGCCCACTCGCCGAAGAGGCGGAAGATCACATGGCCGGCTTCGTGGAAGATCAGCAGCGGCCCGTGCAGGAAGCTGCGGCCGATCTCGCCGCTGCGGTAGTCCTGCGCGGCCAGCACCCAGCCCCACAGCGCAAAGCCTGCCAGCAGCAGGGCGCGCAGCCGCCACTGCCAGGCATCGACCCGCTCGGGCACCTGCAGCAGCCGCGCGGCGAGGCGCGGCGCGTCTTCGGCCGCCACCGGCGCCGGCACTGGGCGGGAGCGCGGGATCCTCGGCTGCGTCGGCGGCGCCGCCCGCGGCGCCACCTTGGCCAGAATCACGCCGCAGGCCGGACAGGCCGCGGGCAAGGACTGATCTTCGGGCAGCGGCCGGTGGCCGCACTTCGGGCAGCGCGAGAAGCGATAAGGATAGGCGCCCGCGGCCGTCATGCCCGTCAGCGGTCGCTGAACTGCGCGGCGCGCTTGTCGCGGAAGGCCGCCACGCCTTCGGCGAAGTCGTGCGCGCGGCCGAGCTCGCGCTGCAGGCGCGCCTCGAGCGCCAGCGCCTGCGCATAGTCGAGCATCGACGCGCTGTCCAGCGCCAGGCGCGTATCGGCCAGTGCCTTGACCGGCAGCGCCGCCAGCCGGGCGGCCAGCGCCTGCGCGCTGTCGACCAGCGCGGCGTCGTCCACGCACTGCCAGATCAGGCCGATGCGCTGCGCCTCTTCGGCCGACAGCTTGTCGCCGGTCAGCGCCAGCCCCAGCGCGCGGGCGCGGCCCAGCAGCCGCGGCAGCAGCCAGGTGCCGCCGCAGTCGGGAATCAATCCGATCTTCGAGAAGGCCTGGATGAAGCTGGCGCTGCGCGCCGCGACCACCATGTCGCAACCGAGCGCGAAGTTGGCACCGGCACCGGCGGCCACGCCGTTGACCGCCGCCACTACCGGCACCGGCATCGAGCGGATGCGCAGCGCCAGCGGCGTGTAGTGGCGTTCGATGACCGCGCCGATGTCCGGCGGCGCGCCGTCGGGCGCACTCATCTCGGGATCGTTCAAATCCTGACCGGCACAGAAACCGCGCCCGGCACCGGTGATGACCAGCGCGCGCACCGCGGCATCGCCGGCCGCGGCGTTCAGCGCCGCCAGCAACTGCGCATGCATCGCGCCGGTGAAGCTGTTCAGCGCCGCCGGGCGGTTGAGCGTCAAAGTGCGCACCGCGCCCTGCGTCGCGGCGAGAACCAGGTCGTGATTCATCGTTCGTCTCCTTCGTGGCCGGGCTTCAGCCCCAGACTTCGCGCGCCGTCTCGACCACCAGCGCGAGCTTGCGGCGCTGGTCCTCGACGGCGATGTTGTTGCCGTGCACGGTGCTGGAAAAGCCGCATTGCGGGCTCAGGCACAACTGCTCCAGCGGCGCGTATTTCGTGGCCTCGTCGATGCGGCGCTTCAGCTCGTCCTTGTTCTCCAGCTGGCCGAACTTGGTAGTCACCAGGCCGAGCACGACGATCTTGCCCTGGGGCAGGTAGCGCAGCGGACGGAAGCCGCCGGAGCGCTCGTCGTCGTATTCGAGGAAGAAGGCGTCCAGGTTCATCTCGGCCAGCAGCGCCTCGGCCACCGGCTCGTAGTTGCCGGCCGCGGCGTGCGTGCTCTTGAAGTTGCCGCGGCACAGGTGCATCGCCAGCGTCATGCCGGCGGGCTTGAGCGCCACCACCTTGTTGATGAACTTCGCGTAGCGGTGCGGCAGCTCGTTCGGGTCGTCGCCGCGCTGGCGCGCGGCCTCGCGCATCTTCTGGTCGCACAGGTAGGCGAGGTTGGTGTCGTCCATCTGCACGTAGCGGCAGCCGGCGTCGTA
>DAIMFR010000057.1:0-20178 GCA_036724445.1 Rubrivivax sp.
AAGAGACGGCCCGTCAGGAGGCCGCGCGCGCCGAAGCCGAACGCATCGAGAGCGCACGCCGCGAAGCCGAGCGCCAGCAGGCGGCCCGCCAGGACGCCGCCCGGCAGCAGGCTGCTCAGGACGAGGAGCGGCGCGAGGCGGCCAAGCGCGCCATCGGCCGCCAGCTCGACGCGCAGGCCGCGCGGCGCGAGGCCTTGCCGCTTTCCGTCGGCAGCGCGCGCCGCGGCAGGCTGTTCGGACGCGCCGATGCCAATGTCGAACTGGTGCTGTATGCCGAAGCCTGGGCGCGCAAGATCGAGCTGAACATGACCTTCGACCTGGTGCGCGAACTGATCCAACGGCCGCACACGCGCCCGATGGTCACGGTGGCGCTGCGCAGCGACGGCTCGGTGGAATCGGTGAACTTCGTGCTGTCCAGCGGCGTGCCCGAGCTCGACGAGGCGATCCGGCAGGTGGTGCGCAGCCAGGCGCCGTACCCCGCCTTCCCGCCGGCGCTGGCACGCGACTACGACGTGGTCGAGATTCGCCGCACCTGGAGCTTCGACACCGCCATCCGCCTGTACTGACGGTTCTCAGCCCGCCGGCACGGCCGCGCCGACCTGCTGGTACACCGCCGTCTCGAAACCCATCAGCGTCTCGATCACGCCCATGTCGAAGAAAGGCAGCAACTGCGTCATCAGCACGCCGCCGATGCCCTTGGCACGGTCGATCCAGTAGTAGGAATTGAAGACGCCGGCCCAGTCGGCGGTGCCGCTGCTGCGCATGCCCGGCAGGTCGGCCAGCGTGAGATGGAAGCCCAGCCCCCAGCCCTGCGGCACCGGCAGCGAGGGCACGTCGTTCGACAGCTCGGGCATTGCCGACTTCATCAGCTCGGGCAGCGGCACGCCTTCGATATGGTTGCGCAGCGCCATCTGCACCGTGGCCGGCTGCAGCACGCCGGCACCGTCGTTCAGCCAGGCCTGCACGAAGCGGCCGTAGTCCTGCACCGTGCCGTAGGAGCCGTGGCCGGCGGCGTCCCACTCCGAGCTCGCCGGCAGGTCGTGCACCGACGGCGCGAGACTGCCGTCGGCCTGGCGCTGCATCACGCGCAGCAGCCGCGCGCGCTGCTCGGCGCTGGGCGCGAAGCTCGAATCCCGCATGCCCAGCGGCGCATAGACCTGCTGCTGCAGCACGCTGCCCAGGCTCTGCCCGCTGAGCTTCTCGACGATCAGCCCCAGCCAGTCGGTGTTGACGCCGTATTCCCACAGCGTGCCCGGGTCGTTGACCATCGGCACCGACAGGCTGCGCTTCTCGCCGGACAGCGGGCTTGGCGCGCCGGTGAGCTGCAGGCAGCGCATCAGCTTGTCGTTGGTGAAGAAGTAGCCCAGGCCTGCGGTGTGCGTCATCAGCTGGCGCACCGTGGCTTGGCGGGCCGGCGCGCGCAGCCGGGGGGTATCGCCGTCGAAGCCTTCCAGCAACTGCAGCCGGCCGAACTCGGGCAGGATCGACTCCACCGTCGCGTCCAGATCCAGCCGGCCCTGCTCCACCAGCTGCAGCGCGGCGGTGGTGGCCACGGCCTTGGTCATCGACGCGTTGCGGAACAGCGTGCGCTCGTCGGCTTCGCCGGTGGCGTGGTGAAACAACTGGCCCTGGCGGTCGACGACCACCGCCGCGATGCCGTGCACCGCGCCCTTGGCCACCGCCGCGTCGAGCAACGTCTTGATTGCCGAACCGTCGAATGCCATGTGTTTGCCTCCTGGCGTGGGTTGATGTGCCGTATGCATTCTGCCGAACGCGCGGGCTGCGATGATGCCGCCCCATGAAACTCTTCGGCATCGCCGGCCATTCCGGCATGGGCAAGACCACGCTGCTCGAACGGCTGATCCCCGAGATCGCCGCGCGCGGACTCGAGGTCTCGCTGATCAAGCACAGCCACAAGGCGATCGACATCGACCGGCCGGGAAAGGATTCGTACCGGCTGCGCGAAGCCGGCTGCCGCGAGGTGCTGCTGCTCGGTGCCGAGCGCTGGGCGCTGATGCATGAGCTGCGCGGCGCGCCCGAACCCGAACTCGACGCGCTGCTGGGCCGGCTGCAGCCCTGCGACCTGGTGCTGATCGAAGGCTTCAAGAGCGGCCGCTTCCCGAAGCTGGAGGTCTGGCGCGCCAGCGTCGGCAAGCCGCTGCTGTGGCCGCACTGGCCGGGCATCGTGGCCATCGCCGGCGAGGTGCCGCCGCCGGCGCTTGAGTTGCCGTTCCTGCCGCTGGCCGACAGTGCAGCGATCGCCGGCTTTGTCGTCGATCACGCCGCGCCGCGCGGCTGAGCTTCAGACCAGGGTCAAGGCCGTGGCGCACGCATGCGCAGCGCCGCCAGCAGCGCCAGCGCCGACAGCGCGGCCACCAGCCAGAAGGTCTGCGCGAAGCCGGCCAGCGGCGGCGCGCCGGTCGTGGTGCCCGCGCGCAGCCGCCATTCGAGGAAGATGCCCACTAGGCCGATGCCGGTGGCGCCGCCCAGCTGGCGCACGAAGCTGATCGCGCTGGCGCCCTGCGGCACCGCGGCCGGATCGAGCCCGGACATCGCGCCCAGCGTCAGCGACGGCAGCACGAAGCCCAGGCCGATGCGGCCGACCACCACCCACAGCATCAGCACCCACAGCGCGGTGGACTGGCCCACGGTGGCCATGAGCACGAAGGACAGCGCCAGCAGCGCCAGGCCGAAAGCCACCAGCGCGTATGCCGGCCAGCGGTCGGCGAGCCGGCCGACCGCCGGGATGGTGAGCGCCAGCACCAGCCCGGCCGGCATCAGCGCCGCGCCGGCCTGCGACGGCGGGAAGTGCAGCGCGCTCTGCATGAACACCGGCACCAGGTAGGTCGAGCCGAACAGCCCCATGCCGTAGATGAAGGCGACCACGCTGCCCATGGCGAAGGGCCGCGAGCGGAACAGCCGCAGATCGAGCAGCGGCGCTGCGGTGCGCGACACATGCCGGACGAACAGCGCCAGCGCCGCGGCGCCCGCACCCAGCTGCAGCGCGGCCGACCACGGCGCCGCGTCCTGCAGATGCACCAGCCCGTTGAGCAGGCCGGCCACGCCGACCGCGGCCAGCGCCAGGCCGAGCCAGTCGAGCGTCTCGCCGCGCCCGCCCGGTGCGCCGCCGCCGGGCGCGGCCACCGGCAGGCAGCGCCGCGCCAGCAGCAGCGCCCACAGCGCGAAGGGCACGACGAAGAAGAAGATCGAGCGCCAGCCGAAATGCTCGACCAGCACGCCGCCGACGGCCGGGCCGACGGCGGGCGCCAGCACCACGCCGAAGCCGAACAGGCCCATCGCGCGGCCGCGCTCGCCGGGGCCGAAGGCGCGCATCACGATGATCGACGGGATCACCTGCAGCACGCCGGCGGCCAGACCCTCGGCCACGCGCATCGCCAGCACCAGTTCGTAGTGCCGTGCCAGCCCGCCGCCGATGCCGCCGAGCATCAGCAGCGTCACCGCGCCGGCGTAGACATGGCGGTAGCCGAAGCGCGCCAGCAGCCACGGCGTGGGCAGCATCGACAGCGTCATCGCCGCCATGAAGCCGGTGGCCACCCACTGCGCGCGCTCCTGGCCGATGGCGAAGTGCTGCATCAGGTCGGGCACGGCGACGTTGACGATGGTGGACGACATCACCGAGGCGATGCTGCCGATCATTACCGTCATCAGCACGCGCCAGCGCCAGCGCGGGCCGTGGCGCGCCGCCAGCGCGGCCGGCGATGCAGCCTCGGGCGGCGGCAGCGTCATACGCGGGCTTGGCGAGTGGGCATGGCAGATCCGGAAGATTCGAGGGCCACAGCGTAGCAGCCGTGGCGGCGCCTATGATGCTGCGGCGAGGTGCCGCATGAAGATCGATTTCGTGTCCGACGTGGCCTGCCCCTGGTGCGCGGTGGGCCTGCATGCATTGGAGGAAGCGCTGCGCCGCATCGGCCCTGCCTTGCAGGTGGAGCTGCGTTTCCAGCCCTTCGAGCTGAATCCGCAGATGCCGCCCGAAGGCGAAGACGCGGTCGAGCACCTGGCGCGCAAGTACGGCGCGTCGCCCGAGCAGCTGGCGGCGACGCGCGCCACGCTGCGCCAGCGCGGCGCCGAGCTCGGTTTCGAGTTCGGCGAACGTTCGCGCATCTGGAACACCTTCGACGCGCACCGGCTGCTGCACTGGGCCGGGCTCGAAGACGCCGCACGCCAGCGCGCGCTGAAGCACGCACTGCTGCGCGCCTATCACACGCAGGACCGCAACCCGGGTTCGGCCGAGGTGCTGCTGGCGCTGTGCGCCGAGGTGGGGCTGGACGTGCCGCGCGCGCGAGAGATCCTGGAAGGCGACAACTACGCCGACGCGGTGCGCGAGCGCGAACAGCACTGGCAGCGGCTGGGCATCCATTCGGTGCCGTCGGTGGTCATCGACGAGCGCCACCTGATCCAGGGCGGGCAGCCGCCCGAGGTCTTCGAGCGCGCGCTGCGCCAGCTGGCGGCAGGCGCCTGACGCCCGCTTGCGCTCGAGCGCCATGGAGCGGGGAGCTGCTGACATCGCGTTGCGGTCTCTCATCTGACTGCTTTGCGCTCCAAGGACGGTGCGGGCCGAGGCTGGCGGGTGAGCGCATTCGCTCATGTCCCCCGACCGCGCCATGAATGGCGCGGTCTCCTCCTCTACTTCCCGAATGCGCTCACCCACCATCCTCGGCTTGGCGCCGCTGCGGCGCGGTCGAGGCCGCAAACACGACTGCCCGAGACTACATGCCGCTTGCGGCGGGAACGCGGCTGTTCGGGCGCTGCGACAGCCCCGGCGCTGCCAGCCGAGGATGGCGGGTGAGCGCATCCGGGAAGTAGAGGAGGAGCCCGGTCGACAGACCGGGCGGGGGACATGAGCGGATTCGCTTCCCCGCTGTCCTCGGCCCGCACGGAAATACGAGCAGCCACGAGCAGCCGCTATGCGCCGACAGCGATGTTCCCGCGCGCCTGATCGGGAATCCGCAGCAACGCCGAACTGCTGACCTCCGTTGCAGCCTTTGCGTTTCGTCAGCCCGCGGGCCGCAGCGCCAGTCCCACAATGAGCCCGGGCCCGCTTCGCAGGCCGGCCACCCACTACCAAAGGAGCCGCGCCCATGCATCACGACCCGCGCCGCGCGCTGACGCAACGCAGCTACGCCCTGGTGCTGGCCGGCGGCCGCGGCAGCCGGCTGCACCAGCTGACCGACCACCGCGCCAAGCCGGCGCTGCCCTTTGCCGGCACGATGCGCATCATCGACTTCGCGCTCGGCAACTGCGTCAATTCAGGCCTGCGGCGCATCGGCGTGCTGACGCAGTACAAGGCGCAGAGCCTGATCCGCCACGTCGAGCGCAGCTGGGGCTTCCTCGAAGCCAGCCTCGGCGAATACGTGGACATCGTGCCGGCGCAGCAGCAGCTCGACGAGCGCTGGTACACCGGCACCGCCGACGCCGTGCACCAGAACCTGGACATCCTGCGCGAAGCGCAGCCCGACTACGTGGTCGTGCTCGGCGGCGACCACGTCTACAAGATGGACTACAGCCTGATGCTCGCCGAGCACGTGGACTGCGGCGCCGACATGAGCGTGGCCTGCCTGCAGGTGCCGCTGGCCGATGCGCGCGAGTTCGGCGTCATGAGCGTCGATGCGCGCGACCGCGTCGTCGGCTTCGACGAGAAGCCGGCGCAGCCGACGCCGGCGCCTGGGCGGCCCGACCGTGCGCTGGCCAGCATGGGCATCTACGTCTTCAGTGCCGACTTCCTGATCGATCAGCTGGAGCGCGACGCCGTCGACGCGGCGTCCAGCCACGACTTCGGCAAGGACCTGATCCCGCGCCTGATCGGCAGCGCGCACGTGCATGCGCACCGCTTCGAGCACAGCTGCGTCAACATGGTCGGCGACCGGCCCTACTGGCGCGACGTGGGCACGCTCGACGCCTACTGGGAAGCCAACCTCGACCTGACGCACGTGGTGCCGGAGCTGAACCTGTACGACGACGCCTGGCCGCTGCTCGGCCGCCAGCTGCACCGGCCGCCGGCCAAGTTCGTGTTCGACGACGCCGGGCGGCGCGGCGTGGCCATCGACTCGCTGGTGGCCGACGGCTGCATCGTCAGCGGCGCGCTGGTGCGCCGCTCGATCCTGTTCTACAACGCGCGCGTCGGCGAAGGCAGCCGCGTCGAGGACTCGGTGCTGCTGCCCGACGTGCGCATCGGCCGCGACGTGCGCGTGCAGCGCGCCATCATCGACAAGCGCTGCGTGCTGCCCGACGGGCTGCGCATCGGCTTCGACGCGGGCGCCGACCACGAGCGCTTCTGCGTCAGCGAGCGCGGCGTCGTGCTGGTCACGCCGCAGATGCTGGAAGCGCTTTGACGATCGAAGGCGGGCGCAGGCAGCGCCCTCCGATCGGGTCCATGCGCCGCGCTGCTCAGCAGCACCCGGCCTTGCCGCGGGCGTAGCGCGCCTGCTGGCGGTCGCGGAAGAAGGCCTCGTAGCTCATCGGCTCGAGCTCGGGGTGCGTGGCGCGCATGTGCGCCACGTACTGCCCGTAGTCGGGCACGCCGACCATCATGCGCGCCGCCTTGGCCAGATAGGCGCCGTGCTCGCGCGCCGCGCGGCCCGCCTGCCGGCCGAGGTTCAGCAGACGGAGGCGGTCCATGCTCTCAAGGAAATGTGGCTTTGCCACTTTTCTTGACCCCTGGGGGCGGGAATGACGAAGTCATTTCCTGGGGGTGCTCAGTGCGCCCCGACCGTCACGGCGTTTGCCGGCATCGGCTCGAACGGCGTCTCGCTCACGCTCGGGCGGTGCTGCGCGCGTGCCTCGAGGATCGCCTTGATGCCGAACACCACCCCGGCCACCACCACCAGCATGAACAGGCCGCACAGTGCGGCGTCCAGGTAGTTGTTGAACATCACCTGCCGCATCTGCTCGATCGACTTGGCCGGCGCCAGGATCCTGCCGTCGGCAATGGCATTGCCGAAGCGGCGCGCCTGGGCGACGAAACTCACCTGCGGGTCGGCCGAGAAGATCTTCTGCCAGCCGGCGGTGAGCGTGCACACCAGCAGCCACAGCGTCGGCATGATCGTCACCCAGGCGTAGCGGTCCTTCTTCATGCGGAACAGCACCACGGTGCCCAGCGTCAACGCCAGCGCGGCCAGCATCTGGTTGGCGATGCCGAACAGCGGCCACAAGGTGTTGATGCCGCCCAGCGGATCGACCACCCCTTGGTAGAGGAAGTAGCCCCAGGCGCCGACGCACAGCACGGTGGAGATGACGTTGGCCGGCAGCGAATCGGTGCGCTTGAGCGCCGGCGCAAAGGTGCCCAGCAGGTCCTGCAGCATGAAGCGGCCGGCGCGCGTGCCGGCGTCGACCGCGGTCAGGATGAACAGCGCCTCGAACAGGATCGCGAAGTGGTACCAGAAGGCCATCATGCCCTCGCCGCCGAACATCTGGTGCAGGATCTGCGCCATGCCCACCGCGAGCGTCGGTGCGCCGCCGGCGCGCGAGATGATGCTCGACTCGCCGACTTCCTTGGCGGTGAGCACCAGCACGTCGGGCGTGACCGCGAAGCCCCATTCGGAGACCACCTTCGCCACCTGCTCGGGCGTGGTGCCGATCACCGCGGCCGGGCTGTTCATCGCGAAGTAGATGCCCGGCTCGATGACCCCGGCGGCGACCATCGCCATCACCGCGACCGCCGACTCCATCAGCATGCCGCCGTAGCCGATGAAGCGCGCCTGGGTCTCGTTCTCCAGCAGCTTGGGCGTGGTGCCCGACGCGATCAAGGCATGGAAGCCCGACACCGCGCCGCAGGCGATGGTGATGAACAGGAACGGGAACAGGTTGCCCGACCAGACCGGGCCGCTGCCGTCGATGAAGCGGGTGACGGCCGGCATCTTCATGTGCGGAGCGACGATCACGATGCCCACCGCCAGCACGACGATGAAGCCGATCTTCAGGAAGGTGGACAGGTAGTCGCGCGGCGCCAGCAGCAGCCACACCGGCAGCATCGCCGCGACCGCGCCGTAGCCGATCAGGATGAAGGTCAGGCCTTCGCCGCTGTAGTCGAACCACGGCGCCAGCGTCGGGCTGGCGGCAACGTCCTGACCGTAGACGATGGACAGCATCAGCAGCACGAAGCCCATGACCGAGACCTCGCCGATCTTGCCCGGGCGGATGAAGCGCAGGTAGATGCCCATGAAGATGGCGATCGGCACCGTCGCCGCCACCGTGAACACGCCCCAGGGCGAGTGCGTCAGCGCCTTGACGACGATCATCGCCAGCACCGCCAAGATGATGACCATGATCATGAAGGCGCCGAACAGCGCGATCACGCCGGGCACCGGCCCCAGCTCGGACTTGATCAGGTCGCCGAGCGAGCGCCCGTCGCGCCGCGTGGAGATGAACAGCACGACGAAGTCCTGCACCGCGCCGGCGAAGACCACGCCGGCCAGGATCCACAGCATGCCGGGCAGGTAGCCCATCTGCGCCGCCAGCACCGGCCCCACCAGCGGCCCGGCGCCGGCGATGGCCGCGAAGTGGTGGCCGAACAGCACGTACTTGTTGGTCGGCACGTAGTCCAGCCCGTCGTTGTGCCTCCAGGCCGGCGTCATGCGCTTGGCGTCGAGCTCGAGCACGGTCTCGGCGATGAACTTGCTGTAGAAGCGGTAGGCGATCAGGTACACGCACACCGCCGCTACCACCAGCCACACCGCGTTGATCGGCTCGCCGCGCTGCAGCGCGATCACGCCCAGTGCCCAGGCGCCGGCGATCGACAACGCACCCCAGCCCAGCCAGCCGCCCAGCGTCATGCCGCGGCCTGCAATCGCTTGACTCATTGTTGTTGCTCCTCGTTCGACCCAACCCCGTCGGGCGGCGGGCGCAGGATGCGCCCGCCGCCGGTCGGAATGTCGGCTCGCGTCAAGGGGGTCGTCAATCCCCGACCCCAACGCAAGAGGTGCCAATGCCGGGCGCCGCTTGCCCGCTCGGGCTTGCGCCGCGTCAAGCCGGCCGATGGCGGCAGGGCCGAACATGCGGCGCGTCGCGTCGTCCTCCAACCAAGCATCACACCGATGAACACCCCTACCCGCTACGTCTACCTGTTCGGCCGCGAGCGCACCGACGGCACTGCCGCGATGAAGAACCTGCTCGGCGGCAAGGGCGCCAACCTGGCCGAGATGTGCCGGCTGGGCATCACCGTGCCGCCGGGCTTCACCGTCAGCACCGAGGCCTGCACCGTGTACAGCAGCCAAGGCAGCGAGGCGGCGCTGGCGCTGATCGATGCCGAGGTGCGTGCCGGCGTCGCCGCCATCGAAGCCGAGATGGGCAAGCGCTTCGGCGATGCGTCCGACCCGCTGCTGCTGAGCGTGCGCTCGGGCGCGCGCGCGTCGATGCCGGGCATGATGGACACGATCCTCAACCTGGGGCTCAACGACGCGGCGGTGCAGGGCCTGGCGCGGCGCACCGGCAACGAGCGCTTTGCCTGGGACAGTTACCGCCGCTTCATCCAGATGTACGGCGACGTGGTCATGGGGCTGAAGCCGGCGTCGAAGGAAGAGCACGACCCCTTCGAGGTGGTCATCGACGCGTTGAAGAAGTCGCGCGGCGTGCAGCTCGACACCGAGCTCGACGCCGCCGACCTGAAGGAGCTGGTGGCGCGCTTCAAGGGTCTGGTGCGCTCGCGCATCGGCCGCGACTTCCCCGCCGACCCGTGGCAGCAGCTGTGGGGTTCGATCGGCGCGGTGTTCGAGAGCTGGAACAACGAGCGCGCGCGCGTCTACCGCGAGCTGAACGACATCCCCGCGGACTGGGGCACGGCGGTCAACGTGCAGGCGATGGTCTTCGGCAACCTGGGCGACAGCAGCGCCACCGGCGTGGCCTTCACGCGCGACGCGGGTACCGGCGAGGATCTGTTCAACGGCGAATTCCTGCTCAACGCGCAGGGCGAGGACGTGGTCGCCGGCATCCGCACGCCGCAGCAGGTGTCACTCGTTGGTTCGCGCCGCTGGGCCGAGCTGGCGCAGGTGAGCGAGGACGAGCGGCGCGCCAAATACCCGTCGCTGGAAGAGCTGATGCCGCAGATCTACGGCCAGCTGCTGCAGGCCGAGACGGCGCTGGAGAACCACTTCAAGGACATGCAGGACCTGGAGTTCACGGTCCAGGAAGGGCGGCTGTGGATGCTGCAGACGCGCAACGGCAAGCGCACCGGCACGGCGATGGTGCGCATCGCCATGGAGATGCTCGAGCAGGGCATGATCGACGAAAAGACCGCACTGCAGCGCGTGGTGCCCGAGCGGCTGAACGATCTGCTGCACCCGGTGTTCGATGCCACGGCGCTGAAGGAGGCCCAGCTGATCACGCGCGGCCTGCCGGCCAGCCCCGGCGCGGCCAGCGGGCAGGTGGTGTTCTTCGCCGACGAGGCCGACGCCTGGGTCAAGCGCGGCCGGGCGGTGATCCTGGTGCGCCAGGAAACCTCGCCCGAAGACCTGCGCGGCATGAGCGTGGCCCAGGGCATCCTGACCGCGCGCGGCGGCATGACCAGCCATGCCGCGGTGGTGGCACGCGGCATGGGCAAGTGCTGCGTGTCAGGCGCCGGCGCGGTGCACGTCGACTACAAGGCGCGTACCTTCAGCGTCGGCGGGCGCAGCTGGAGCGAAGGCGACTGGATCTCGCTGAACGGCGCCACCGGCGAGGTCTTCGACGGCCGCATCGCCACGCGCGACGCCGAGTTGTCCGGCGACTTCGGCAAGCTGATGAGCCTGGCCGACAAGTACAAGCGGCTCGAGGTGCGCACCAACGCCGACACGCCGGCCGAGGCGCGCGTGGCGCGCGCCTTCGGCGCCACCGGCATCGGGCTGACGCGCACCGAGCACATGTTCTTCGAGGGCGCGCGCATCGTGCCGATGCGCGAGATGATCCTGGCCGAGGACGAAGCCGGCCGGCGCGGCGCGCTGGCCAAGCTGCTGCCGATCCAGCGCGCCGACTTCGAGGGCCTGTTCCGCGAAATGAGCGGCCTGCCGGTGACGATCCGCCTGCTCGACCCGCCGCTGCATGAATTCGTGCCGCACGACGAAGCCGGCCAGCGCCAGATGGCCGAGCAGATGGGCGTGCCGCTGGGCCGCATCCGGCTGCGCGTCGAGGAGCTGGCCGAATTCAACCCGATGCTCGGCCACCGCGGCTGCCGCCTCGGCATCACCTACCCCGAGATCACCGAGATGCAGGCGCGCGCCATCGTCGAGGCCGCGCTCGACGCGCGCGCCGCCGGGGCCGCGGTGAAGTGCGAAATCATGGTGCCGCTGGTGGGCACGGTGCGCGAGCTGCGGGCGCAGGCCGACGTCATCCGGCGCAGCGCCGAGCAGGTGTTCGCGCGCCGCGGCGAGCGCATCGAATACATGATCGGCACGATGATCGAGACGCCGCGCGCCGCGCTGGTGGCCGCCAGCATTGCCGGCGCGGCCGAGTTCTTCAGCTTCGGCACCAACGACCTGACGCAGATGACGCTGGGCTTCTCGCGCGACGACGCCGGCCGCTTCCTGCCCGACTACCTGAAGGCCGGCATCTACGAGCGCGACCCCTTCCGCAGCATCGACACCAAGGGCGTGGGCCTGCTGGTCGAGCAGGCGGTCAAGGCGGGCAAGGCGGCGCGGCCGCATCTGGAAGTGGGCGTGTGCGGCGAACACGGCGGCGACCCGGCCTCGGTGGCCTTCTTCCACCGCATCGGGCTGGACTACGTCAGCTGCAGCCCGTTCCGCGTGCCGATCGCGCGGCTGGCGGCAGCGCAGGCGGCGCTCGAGCAGCAAGGCTGAACATGAACCTGGATCTGCACGGCAAGACCCTGTTCATCACCGGTGCGTCGCGCGGCATCGGCCTGGCGATCGCCAAACGCGCGGCGCGCGACGGCGCCAACGTCGTCATCGCGGCCAAGACGGTGGAGGACAACCCGAAGCTGCCGGGCACGATCCATTCGGCGGCGGCCGAGGTCGCCGCCGCGGGCGGCCAGGCGCTGGCGCTGGCCTGCGACATCCGCCACGAGGCGGCGGTGGCGGCGGCGGTGCGGCAGGCGGCCGAGCGCTTCGGCGGCATCGACATCCTGGTCAACAACGCCAGCGCGATCAGCCTGAGCGACACGCCGTCCACGACCATGAAGCGCTTCGACCTGATGTTCGGCGTCAACGTGCGCGGCACCTACGGCTGCACGCAGGCCTGCCTGGGCGAACTGATCAAGAGTGCGCAGGCCGGGCGCAACCCGCACGTGCTGAACATGAGCCCGCCGCTGTCGATGCGCGCGCACTGGTTCGAGCAGCACGTGGCCTACACGATGGCCAAGTACGGCATGAGCATGTGCACGCTGGGCCACGCCGCCGAGTTCCGCCGCCACGGCATCGCCGTCAACAGCCTGTGGCCGCGCACGGCGATCAACACCTCGGCGCTGCAGATGATCCCCGGCGTGGACATCGGCAAGTGCCGCAAGCCGGAGATCCTGGCCGATGCCGCCTACCTGATCCTGACCAGCGACGCGGCGGCGGTGAGCGGCAACTTCTTCATCGACGAGAGCCTGCTCGCCGAACGCGGCGTCACCGACTTCGAGCGCTACAGCGTGACGCCGGGCACCCGGGACCTGATCCCGGACTTCTTCGTCGACTGAACTATGGCTATGGCTATGGCTGTTGCGGTTGGCTATTGCGGCCCGATCTGCCGCGGCCGGCCCTCGCGGTCGATGGCCACGTAGGTCAGGTTCGCTTCGGTGACCTTGACCACGGTCGGGTCGGCCGGGTTGCGCTCGGCATAGACGCCCACGTGCACGGTGATCGAGCTGCGGCCGATGCGCTCGACCTTGGCATAGAAGCTCAGCAGGTCGCCGATCGACACCGGCTGCTTGAAGATGAACTGGTTCACCGCCACGGTGGCGATGCGCCCCTTGGCGATGCGCGCCGGCAGGATCGCGCCGGCCATGTCCACCTGCGCCATGATCCAGCCGCCGAAGACGTCGCCGTTGCCGTTGACGTCCGCCGGCAGCGGCATGACGCGCATCACCAGCGCGCTGCCGTCGGGCAAACTCAGGGGGCCGCCCAGGTTGCCCGGCTGGCTGCTCGAGGGGCGGCTTGAATCGGTGTTCATCGGCGTCATTTCCCCGTCTGGTTTGCGCCGCATTCTTCCACGCCGCCTGCCTTCCCGCCTGCCTTCCCGTTTCCCGCCCACCCGCCATGCGCCGCACCGGAGTTGCCCTGCCCGTCCCGCCCGAAGCGGCCGCTGCGCCGCGCGCGCATACCGACTGGCAGACGCTGCGCAAGCTGCTGCCCTATCTGTGGCGCTACCGCTGGCGCGTGGGGCTGGCTCTGGGTTTCATGGTCGGGGCCAAGGCCGCCAACGTCGGCGTGCCGCTGCTGCTGAAGCAGCTGGTCGACAGCCTGGGCGTCAAGCCCGGCGATGCGGCGGCGCTGATGGTGGTGCCGGTGGGGCTGCTGCTGGCCTATGCGGGGCTGCGCCTGTCGACCTCGCTGTTCACAGAACTGCGCGAACTGGTCTTCGCCAAGGCCACCGAGGGCACGGCGCGCAGCATCTCGCTGCAGGTCTTCCGCCACCTGCACGGCCTGAGCCTGCGCTTCCACCTCGAGCGCCAGACCGGCGGCATGACGCGCGACATCGAGCGCGGCACGCGCGCCGTGCATTCGCTGGTGTCGTATTCGCTGTACAGCATCGTGCCGACGATCATCGAAGTCGGCATGGTGCTGACGCTGCTGGCCTGGAAGTTCGACGCGGTGTTCGCCTGGATCACCGCCGCGGCGCTGGTGTTCTACGTGGTCTTCACGGTCAGCGTCACCGAATGGCGCACGCAGTTCCGCCGCCGCATGAACGAGATGGACGCCGTCGCCCACGCGCGCGCGGTCGACTCGCTGCTGAACTACGAGACCGTCAAGTACTTCAACAACGAGGACTTCGAGGCGCGGCGCTACGACCAGAGCCTGGAGCGGCTGCGCCGCGCGGCGCTGAAGAGCCAGACCACGCTGTCGATGCTGAACACCGGCCAGCAGCTGGTGATCGCCAGCGCGCTGGCGGCGATGCTGTGGCGCGCCACCGAAGGCGTGGTCGCCGGCCGGCTGACGCTGGGCGACCTGGTGATGATCAACGCCTTCATGATCCAGCTGTACATCCCGCTGAACTTCCTCGGCGTGCTCTACCGCGAGATCAAGCAGAGCCTGACCGACCTGGACAAGATGTTCGGCCTGCTGGAGCGCGAACGCGAGGTCGACGACCGGCCCGGCGCGATGCCGCTGCAGGTCGGCGACGGCGCGCTGCGCTTTCGCGATGTCAGCTTCGCCTACGAGCCGGCGCGGCCGATCCTGCACGGCGTCAGCTTCGAGGTGCCGGCCGGCAAGACGGTGGCGGTGGTCGGCCCGTCGGGCGCCGGCAAGTCCACGCTGGCGCGGCTGCTGTACCGCTTCTACGACATCGGCAGCGGCGCCATCACCATCGACGGCCAGGACATCCGCGAGGTGACGCAGGCCAGCCTGCGCCAGGCCATCGGCATCGTGCCGCAGGACACGGTGCTGTTCAACGACACCATCGAATACAACATCGCCTACGGCCGGCCGGGGGCCTCGAGAGGCGAGGTCGAGGCCGCTGCGCGCGCCGCGCACATCCATGGCTTCATCGCCGCCACGCCCAAGGGCTACGACACGATGGTCGGCGAGCGCGGCCTGAAGCTGTCCGGCGGCGAGAAGCAGCGCGTCGCGATCGCGCGCACGCTGCTGAAGAACCCGCCGATCCTGATCTTCGACGAGGCCACCTCGGCGCTTGATTCGGCCAACGAACGCGCGATCCAGGCCGAGTTGAAGGGCGCGGCGCAGGGCAAGACCGCGCTGGTCGTCGCGCACCGGCTCAGCACCGTGGTCGACGCGCACCAGATCGTCGTGCTGGACCAGGGCCGCGTCGTCGAGCGCGGCACGCACGCCGAGCTGCTGGCGCGCGGCGGCGCCTATGCGCGCATGTGGCGGCTGCAGCAGAACATGCGGGACGAGCCGGCGGCAGGAGCCGGAACCTGAGAGCCTCCCAGGCCCATGGCGGCGCCCGGCGTTTGGACCAGAAACACATTTGCCTACGCGCAAATCAACGACTTGGAAGTTCTGTTTCTGGTGAGGGTGCAGCCAGGCTCGAGGCGCGAACATCGTCTGCCGCGCTGCCCGGCCGCCACGGCTGCCAGAATGCAGTCATGGAACCGACGCTGTCACTGACCCGTCCCGACGACTGGCACCTGCACTTGCGCGACGGCGACGCGCTGCGCGCGGTGCTGCTGCACACCGCGCGGCAGTTCGCGCGCGCCATCGTCATGCCGAACCTGAAGCCGCCGGTGACGACCACCGCGCTGGCGCTGGACTACAAGCGCCGCATCGTCGGCGCGCTGCCTAAAGAAGGACCGGGCAGCGATTTCGAGCCGCTGATGACGCTCTACCTCACCGACCGCACGCCACCCGGCGAGATGCGCCGCGCGCGCGCGGCCGGCATCGTCGCATGCAAGCTCTATCCGGCCGGCGCGACGACGAACAGCGATGCCGGCGTGACCGACATCCGCAACATCTACGCGACGCTGGAGGCGATGCAGCGCGAAGGCCTGCTGCTGCTGGTGCACGGCGAAGTCACCGATACCGACATCGACCTGTTCGACCGCGAGGCGGTGTTCATCGAGCGCGTGCTCGAGCCGCTGCGCCGCGACTTCCCCGCGCTGAAGATCGTCTTCGAGCACATCACCACGCGCGAGGCGGCGCAATACGTCGCCGCCGGCGGTGATCACCTGGCGGCGACGATCACCGCACACCACCTGCTGTTCAACCGCAACGCGCTCTTCATGGGCGGGCTGCGCCCGCACTACTACTGCCTGCCGGTGCTCAAGCGCGAGGAACACCGGCGCGCGCTGGTTGCGGCGGCCACCTCGGGCTCGCCGAAGTTCTTTCTCGGCACCGACAGCGCGCCGCATGCCGCGCCGCTGAAGGAGCATGCGCTGGGCTGCGCCGGCTGCTACACCGCGCTGTCGGCGCTCGAGCTGTACGCGATGGCCTTCGACGCCGCCGGCGCGCTGGACAAGCTCGAAGGCTTCGCCAGCTTCCACGGCGCCGATTTCTACGGCCTGCCGCGCAACAGCGGGCGCATCGCGCTGCGCCGCCAGGAGTGGACGCTGCCCGAGAGCGTGCCTTTCGGCGCGCTGCCGCTGAAGCCGCTGTGCGGCGGCGAGACGCTGCACTGGGCGCTGGAGACCGCGGCATGATCGAAAGACAAGCCCGCATCGCGCTGCTCATCGACGCCGACAACTCGCCGGCGGCGAAGATCGACGTCATCCTCGCCGAGCTGGCCAAGGTGGGCGTGACCAACATCCGCCGCGCCTACGGCAACTGGAAAAAGGACGGCCTGAAGGGCTGGGAGGCGGTGCTGCACGAATACGCGATCCGCCCGGTGCAGCAGTTCGACTACAGCAAGGGCAAGAACGCGACCGACATGGGCATGGTCATCGAAGCCATGGACCTGCTCTACACCGACCAGCCCGAGGCCTTCGGCATCGTATCGTCGGACGCCGACTTCACGCCGCTGGTCATGCACCTGAAGGCCAAGGGCGCGCAGGTCTTCGGCTTCGGCGCGAAGAAGACGCCGCTGCCCTTCGTCAACGCCTGCTCGCGCTTCCTGTACCTGGAGAACCTGGGCCAGCCGGTGGCGGCCGAGGAGCCGCGCGCCACCAAGGCGGCCAAGCCGAAGCCGGCCCCCAAGGGCAAGGGCGACGGCAGCAACGGCGAGACGGCGCCGACGCGGCTGGACACGGCGGCGCTGAAGCAGGACGCCCGCCTGGTGGCGCTGCTGCGCAACGCGGTGGAATCGGCGGCCGGCGAGGACGGCTGGTCGGCGCTGGGCCGCGTCGGCCAGCAGATCGGCAACCAGGCCTCCTTCGATCCGCGGAACTATGGCTACCGCAAGCTGATCGACCTCATCGAAGCCACGCAGCTGTTCGAGGTGGAAAAGCGCGAGACGCATCTCTACCTGCGCGACAGGCGGCTGGCCAAGGCCGGCAGCGCCTAAGCTCCGGCCGCAGCGGCGGGCCGGTCTTTAATTCGGCGCGCTCGTCCCCAACCTGTTCGCACTCTTCGCCGACGCAACCAAGGACTGTCGTGCCATGAAAAGAATCCTGCTCTTCGTGATGACCAACCTGGCCGTGATGGTCGTGCTGGGCATCGTCATCAACGTCTTCGGCCTGAACCGCTTCATCGAAGCCAACGGCCTGAACGTCGGCGCTCTGATGGTGTTCTCGCTGGTGGTCGGCTTCGGCGGCGCGACCATCTCGCTGCTGATGAGCAAGTTCATCGCCAAGCGCAGCACCGGCGCGCAGATCATCAACGACTCGCGCGACCCGACGCATGCCTGGATCGTCGAGAGCGTGCGCCGCTGCGCCGACAAGGCCGGCGTGCAGATGCCCGAGGTCGGCATCTACGAAGGCCCGCCCAACGCCTTCGCCACCGGCGCGTTCAAGAACTCGGCGCTGGTGGCGGTGTCCACCGGCCTGCTGCAGAGCATGACGCGCGAGGAGGTCGAGGCCGTCATCGGCCACGAGGTCGCGCACGTGGCCAACGGCGACATGGTGACGATGACGCTGATCCAGGGCGTGATGAACACCTTCGTCGTCTTCATCTCGCGCGTGGTCGGCTACTTCGTCGACCGCGTGATCCTGAAGAACGAACGCGACGGCGTCGGCCCCGGCTACTTCATCACCACCATCGTGATGGACATCCTGCTCGGCTTCGCCGCCGCGATGATCGTCGCCTGGTTCTCGCGCCAGCGCGAATTCCGCGCCGACGCCGGCTCGGCGCAGCTGCTGGGCCGCAAGCAGCCGATGATCAATGCGCTGGCCCGTCTGGGCGGGCTGGATCCGGGCGAGATGCCGAAGACGCTGCAGACCATGGGCATCAGCTCGCGGCCCAGCGGCATCATGGCGCTGTTCTCCAGCCACCCGCCGATGGAAGAGCGCATCGCGCGGCTGCAGCAGGCCGGCTGAGCCGCTACGCCGGCAGGAAGCCCTCGATCGACAGGTAGCGCTCGCCGGTGTCGTAGTTGAAGCCGAGCACGCGGCTGCCGGCGGGCAACTCGGGCAGCTTCTGCGCGATCGCCGCCAGCGCCGCGCCGCTGGAGATGCCGACCAGCAGGCCTTCCTCGCGCGCGCAGCGCCGCGCCATTTCGCGCGCCGCCTCGGCCTCGACCTGGATCGTGCCGTCGAGCAGCGCGGTGTCCAGGTTCTTCGGGATGAAGCCCGCGCCCAGGCCCTGGATCGGGTGCGGTCCGGGTGCGCCGCCGCTGATCACCGCGGACAGCGTCGGCTCCACCGCATAGACCAGCAGCTTCGGCCACTTCTTCTTCAGCACCTGCGCGCAGCCGGTGATGTGGCCGCCGGTACCCACGCCGGTGATCAGCGCATCCAGGCCGTCGGGGAAATCGGCGGCGATCTCGGCGGCGGTGGTGCGCGCGTGCACCTCGACATTGGCCGGGTTGTCGAACTGCTGCGGCATCCACGCGCCGGGCGTCGCGGCGATGATCTCCTCGGCGCGGGCGATCGAACCCTTCATGCCCTTGTCGCGCGGCGTCAGCTCGAAGGTGGCGCCGTAGGCCAGCATCAGGCGGCGGCGTTCGACGCTCATGCTGTCCGGCATGACGAGGATCAGCTTGTAGCCCTTGACCGCGGCGACCATGGCCAGCCCGATGCCGGTGTTGCCCGAGGTCGGCTCGACGATCGTGCCGCCGGCCTTCAGCTGGCCGCGCTTTTCGGCGTCCTCGATCATCGACAGCGCGATGCGGTCCTTGATCGAGCCGCCGGGGTTGGCGCGCTCGGATTTGATCCACACCTGGGCGCTGCCGAACAGCCGGTTGATGCGGATGTGCGGCGTGTTGCCGATGGTCTGGAGAATGTCGTCCGCTTTCATCGCGCTGGCCTCCTTGGCGTCTAAGGCACGATAATCGCATAGTGAAGCAAGCCAGACCGCCGCTGGTGCAACGGTCGAAAGACCGCACTGGAGGAAGGTCCGGACTGCGCAGGGCGGCGTAGCAGCTAACGGCTGTCCACCGCGAGGTGAGGATCAGAGCAACAGAGACGAGTCCGGGTGGGTTCGCCCCGGGTGTTCCATGCAGCGTCGGCGTCAGCCGGCAGCCCGCACGGCGCAAGCCGGGCGGGACCGGGCGTAAGCCCGAGGCCGCATAGCCACCCCGGGCGGGCAAATCCCGCCCGGGGTGAAACGGGCAATCTCTACGCGCAGCAACACCAAATAGGCACGCGGCGATCTGGCTCCGGGGAGCGTGCGGGTAGGTGGCACCGAGCCGTGCAGCGATGCACGGCCCAGATGAATGGCGGTCACGGCGTGACAGCGGCAACGCTGGTGCGACGCACAGAATCCGGCCTATCGGCTTGCTTCACACATTTGCTCAGGCCGGCAGCACCAGCGTGTGCCGCACCTGCCAGCGCAGGCCCGAATCGGCAGCCGCCGGCTGCAGCGTCATCTCCAGCATCGGGCGGTCGGCCGCATCCAGCGTGCGCCACAGGAAATCCGGCGCATTGCCCGGGTCGCCGGCGATGAACAGCTGCGAACTCAGCTCGCCGAAGCTCGCATGCCGCAGCTTGACGTGGATGTGCGGCGTGCGCCCCGGGTAGGGCACCGGCTTGATGCTGCGAAAGCGCGCCTGACCGCCGCTGCCGCTGCGGCTGGCGCCGAAACCCTGGAAGGCTTCGTCGAAACTGCCGGCCACCTGGCGCACGCGCGGGTGGCGGTAGGCGGCGAGTGCGTCGCATTGCCAGATCTCGACTTCGGCGCCGTCGATCGCGCGGCCGTTCACGTCGGCCAGCCGCAATTCCAGCCCCAGATGCTCGCCGCGCGCCACCAGCGTGCGGCCGTCGCGCTGCACGCGGCTCAGGTCGGCGTCCCAGTCGTCCCACTGCTCGCGCCAGGCGCGCGGCGGGTAGAACGGGCCCTCGGTCATCGGCGCCACGGTGCGCCGCGAACTGGCCAGCGCCGGCAGGGCCAGACCGGCGAGCGCCGTGGCCGCGCCGAGCGTGACGCGGCGGCGCAGCGGGTCGGGGCGGGGGTGGGTCATCGTACGGCTCCGGCTGCGGTGGTCGTGCGGATCGTCGTCGTGTTCGTCGTCGTGTTCGTCGTCGTGTTCGTCGTCGTGTTCGTCGTCGTG
>DAIMFR010000057.1:20278-31211 GCA_036724445.1 Rubrivivax sp.
CGTCGTGTTCGTCGTCGTGTTCGTCGTCGTGTTCGTCGTCGTGTTCGTCGTCGTGTTCGTCGTCGTGAGGGCCACCTTACACTGCATAAGTTCCCATCCGCCGCGCGTCGCGCGCCGCTCCCCCTCAGATGAACCCCGACGCGCACCTGCTCTGGCGCGGCCCGCGCTGGACGCTGGCGGTGCTGCTGGCCTGCCTCGGCATGCTGGGGCCGTTCTCGATCGATACCTATATCCCGGCCTTTGCCGGCATCGGGGCGTCGCTGCAGGCCACGCCGGTGCAGATGCAGCAGACGCTGTCGGCCTACCTGTTCGGCTTCGCGGTGCTGAACCTGTTCCACGGCGCGCTGTCCGACAGCCTCGGCCGCCGCCCGGTGGTGCTGTGGGGCATCGGCGTGTTCCTGCTCGCCTCGGTGGGCTGCGCGCTGTCGCAGTCGATCGGCCAGCTGGTCTTCTTCCGCGCGCTGCAGGGCATGAGCGCCGGCGCCGGCATGGTGGTGTCGCGCGCCATCATCCGCGACATGTTCCCGCCCGCCGACGCGCAGCGCGTGATGTCGCAGGTGACGATCTACTTCGGCGTCGCGCCGGCGGTGGCGCCGCTGGTCGGCGGCTGGCTTTTCGTCGGCGCCGGCTGGCACGCGATCTTCTGGTTCCTGGCGCTGCTGTCTGCGCTGCTGTGGTGGGCGGTGTGGCGCACGCTGCCGGAGACGCTGCACGCCACGCAGCGCCAGCCGGTGCACGTCGGCCAGTTGCTGCGCGGCTACCTGCAGATGAGCTCGAGCCCGCGCTTCCTGGCGCTGGCGCTGGCCAGCGGCATTCCCTTCAACGGCATGTTCCTGTACGTGCTGAGCGCGCCGGTGTGGCTGGGCGAGATCCTGCAACTGCAGCCGACGCAGTTCTTCTGGTTCTTCTGCATGAGCGTGTCGGGCATCATTCTCGGCGCCTGGGTGTCGGGCCGGCTGGCCGGGCGCATCAAGCCCAAGCACCAGATCCGCCGCGGCTTCGTCATCATGGTCGGCACCTCGCTGGCCAACGTGGCCATGAACCTGCTGGGCGCGCCGCACCCGTTTTGGGCCATGCTGACGGTGTCGATCTTCGCCTTCGGCTGGGCGCTGATGGTGCCGGTGGTGACGCTGCTGGTGCTGGACCTGGTGCCCGAGCGGCGCGGCATGGCGAGTTCGGTGCAGGCCTTCATCGGCAGCATGGCCAACGGGCTGGTCGCCGGCGTGATCGCGCCGCTGGTCATGCATTCGGCGCCGGCGCTGGCGCTGACGTCGATCGCCATGCTCGGCGTCGGCGTGGTCGCCTGGCTGTGGGTCAAGCCGCAGGTCACCTGAGCGCTCGAGCCCCCGCGCCGCCGGCGGCGCTCAAGCCCTGCGGCCGGCGGCCGATACCGGCCTATGAGATCCGCCTCCGGCGACCCTGCTGCAACCGCGCCCGCGGCGGCGGTGCGCCGCCTCCATCCGAAGCGGCTGCTCGTGGCGGGCGCCGCGGCGCTGCTGCTGGTGGCGGCGGCCGCGGCATGCGCCGCATGGCTGCGGCCGACGGCGCCCGATCCCGCGACCAAGGCGGCGCGGCTGGCGGCGCGCCGCGCCGCGGCTGCGGCGCTGCCGGCATCGGCCGCCGCCGCGAGCGCGGCCGCCGTGGAGCCTGCCGCTGCCGAGCTGATGCCGGAACCCGCCGCAACGCGCGCGGCGGCCGTCGAGGCGCCGCTGGACCGCCTGCAGCGCCGGCTCGGCGAGGTGCTGGGCTCACGCGGCACGGTCGATCCGGCGCAGCCCGGCGAATGGCGTGTGCTGACGCGCAGCGCGCAGATGGTGCCGGTCCGCCATGCGGCCGCACCGGCCGAGAGCCCGACCGGCGGCGCGGCAGGCGTGCGCGGCGCCGCGACCGAAGCGGTCCGGCCCTGGAGCTACGGCGGCATCGCCGGGCCGCAAGCCTGGGGCAAGCTGAAGCCCGAATTCAGCCGGTGCGCGCTGGGCCGGCGCCAGAGCCCGATCGACATTCGCGGCGGCCTCGCGCTGGACCTGGAACCGCTGCGCTTCGACTACCGCGCCGGCAGCTTCGCGGTCATCGACAACGGGCACACGGTGCAGGTCGATGTCGCGCCGGGCAATGCGATCGAAGTCGACGGCCGGCGCTATGCGCTGCGGCAGTTTCACTTCCACCGTCCGTCGGAAGAGCGTGTCGACGGCCGGCGCTTCGAGATGGACGTGCACCTGGTGCACGAGGACGATGACGGCCGGCTGGCGGTGGTGGCGGTGCTGCTCGAACGCGGCGCGGCGCAGCCCTTGCTGCAGACGGTGTGGCGGCCCCTGCCGCTGGACAAGGACGAGCGGGTCGCCGTAGCAATGCCGCTCGATCCGGCGCAGCTGCTGCCCGAGGACCGGCGCTACTACAGCTACATGGGCTCGCTGACCACGCCGCCGTGCAGCGAAGGCGTGCTGTGGCTGGTGATGCAGCAGCCGGTGACGGTGTCGGCGCGGCAGATCGAGGTCTTCGCGCGGCTGTATCCGATGAACGCGCGCCCGCTGCAGCCGGCCGCGGGGCGGCTGATCAAGCAGTCGAACTAATGCAGTGTTCCACGCTGTGCGGCACTCGAGAAAACCGATGGATTTGTCGTCCTGGCTAGGCGCAAACCGCAGTGATACCCGTAGGTATCACGAGGATTTGCAACGACGCCAGGGCGGCAAAGACGCGGTTTTATGTGCTGCATAGCGTGGAACACTGCACTAAGGCGAATCAAGGCTTCGGCGCGAACTGCCGCTCCATCTCGCGGCGCAGCCGGTAGGCGTCGGTGTTCGTGTCGACGGCGACGTCGTCCCAGCACAGCGATCGGCCCTGCTTGACCGGCCGCAGCAGCCGGATGCCGTGCGCCAGCCCCAGCGGCAGGCCGCCGAGCTTGCAGGAGGTCGCCGCCGGCAGCAGCTTGCCCCACACCGTCCAGCCGCCTTCGCCGTCGAGCATTTCGCCCGGCTGCAGGTCGCGTTTGGCGGTGGCCACCACGTCGGCGTTCCAGCCGCTGGCCACGCCGGTGGGCTCGCCGCGCAGCGCCACGCTGGCCACCGACAGCCCCACCTCCAGGCCGATCAGGTGCCAGCGCTTGTAGAGCGTGAAGTAGCGCCCGCTCGGGTCGGTGTGTGCGTTGTATTCCTCGAAGCAGTGGCGGATGTAGTCGCTGTCGCCTTCGACCGTGACCCACACGCCCATGCGGATGTCGTAGGGAATGGCCCGGCCGTCGGTTTCCAGCGACGAGATCACCTCGACCATGCCCTTGCGCTCGAGCACGCCGCCTTCGGCGACGGGTCGCGTCACGAAGGGAATGTCGGCGATGCTCGCCGGCGGGTAGCGCAGGCCGTCGCTGGGCACGCTCAAGCCGGTGGCATTGCTGACCGCGCTGCTCTCGATGGCCGGCTTGCTGCCGTCGAGGAAGCTGTTGAACATCTTCGGGTTCAGCCCGCCGCGCGCCGCCTGCTCCGGCGTCAGGCCGTAGTAGCCCCACACCGTCTCTGGCGTGCTCTGGTTGAAGTGCGGCAGCCACTTGTGGCCGCGCCCTGCCGCCACCACCGGAAAGCCGCAGGTGCGCGCCCAGTCGACCAGATCGCAGATCAGCGCCGGCTGGTCGCCGAAGGCCAGCGAATAGACCACGCCGGCTTCGGCCGCGCGCCGTGCCAGCAGCGCTCCGCAGAAGGCGTCGGCTTCGACCGTGACGTTGACCACGTGCTTGCCGTGGGCGAAGGCGGCCAGGCAATGTTCGACCGCGGCGATCGGATGTCCTGTGCATTCGACGACCACGTCCACGGCGGGGTGCGCGACCAGCGCGCGCCAGTCCTCGCCGACGTGCGTGGCGCCGCTTTGCAGCGCTTCGGCCAGCGAGGCCGCTGCCGTGCGCTGCGCCGGCCAGCCGACACGCGCCAGGTTGGCACGCGCGGCATCTGGCGACAGGTCGGCAATGCCCAGCAAGTGCACGCCCGGCGTGCGCGGAATCTGCGCCAGGTACATCGAGCCGAACTTGCCGGCGCCGATCAGCGCGACGCGGATCGGCCGGCCTTCGGCGGCGCGCTGCTGCAGTTTGGCATGCAGGCCCATGGCCGTCCTTCGGGGGTGTGTCGAGGCGGCCGAGCATAGCGCCGCGGCAATTTGTCACGAAGCGTCACGCTTCGAGAAACCGGAAAATCTAAGGCTTAACTTTCAGTGGGTTTCGCAAGTCCTTAATTTTTCAGTAACTTTTCTTGATCGCGCCTGAACTTCGTCCCCTAAGTATCTGATTTCATTGATTTTTTCGTTGTCGAGCGTTGACCGGGGGCCTTTTTGTGAGATACAGTGTCTCTTAGTGGCTGCAGGTGGCGAAAAGTGGTGGATTGGGTGTTTCGGGGGACGTCGGCATTGGCGCTCGATGCCAAGGGGCGCATCAACGTCCCGGTGCGCCACCGCGATCCGTTGATCGCCGCCTGCGCTGGCCAGCTGACGCTGACGCGCCACCCCGACGGCTACCTGCTGATCTATCCGCGCCCGACCTGGGAAGCGGTCGAAGCCGAGCTGATGGCGCTGAAGACCGCCTCCGACGGCTGGCGCCGCATCTTCCTGGGCAGCGCGGTCGACGCCGAGATCGACAGCGCCGCGCGCCTGTTGATCCCGCCCGAGCTGCGCGAGGCCGCCGGGTTGGCCAAGGACGTGCTGCTGATCGGCACCGGCCGGCGCCTGGAGCTGTGGGACAAGCAGCGCCACGACGCCGTCGAGGCGCGCGTGGTCGCCGCCGGCATGACCGAAGAAGTGCTGGGCCTGAACCTGTGAACGCAGGTCAGGACGCATGGACGCACACCACCGTACTGCTCGCCGAAGCCGTGGACGCGCTGCTGCAGTCGGACGACGGGGTGTACGTGGACGGCACCTTCGGCCGCGGCGGGCATGCGCGCGCGATCCTGGCGCGGCTGTCGCCGCGCGGCCGGCTGGTGGCCTTCGACAAGGATCCGCAGGCCATCGCCGCCGGTGCGGCGCTGCACGATGCGCGGCTGCAGACGGTGCATGCCAGCTTCGCCGCGATGCGCGAGCAGCTGGCAGCACTCGGCATTGCGCAACTTCAGGGCGTGCTGCTCGACCTGGGCGTCAGCTCGCCGCAGCTGGACGACCCGGCCCGCGGCTTCAGCTTCCGCTTCGACGCGCCGCTGGACATGCGCATGGACACCACGCGCGGCGAGACGGCGGCCGAGTTCCTGGCGCATGCCGATGCGCGCTTGCTGGCGCAGGTGATCCGTGACTACGGCGAAGAGCGGTTTGCTGTACCGGTTGCAAAGGCGCTTGTGGCTCGCCGCCAGGGCGGCGCGGCCATCCGCACCACCGGCGAACTGGCCCAGGTCGTGGCTGGTGCGGTCAAGACCCGCGAGCCGGGTCAGCACCCCGCCACGCGCACCTTTCAGGCTCTTCGGATTCATGTCAATGCCGAGCTCGAAGAGCTCGAGCAGGGACTGAACGCGGCGCTGCAGCTGCTGGCCCCTTCCGGACGCCTGGTCGTGATCAGTTTCCATTCGCTGGAGGACCGCATCGTCAAGGGCTTCATCGCGCGCGAGAGCCGCGACGAGCCCGACCGCCGCGCGCCGTTCGCGCCGCCGCGGCCCTCGCGGCTGCGCGCGCTGGCGCGCATCCGCGCCGGGTCCGCCGAAGTCGCCGCCAACCCGCGCGCGCGCTCGGCGGTGATGCGCGTGGCCGAACGCACGGCGGTGCCCTACGGCGAGACCGCGCCGCGCATCGCCGGCGCGCGGGCGCATAGGGCGCGGTGAGGTGACGCGCGTGAACCTGCTGCTGCTCGCCGCGCTGCTGGCCAGTTGCCTGTACCTGGTGAAGACCTCGTACGAGGCACGCCGGCTGTTCCACGCGCTGGACCGCGCACGGCTGGAACAAGCCAAGCTGGATACCGAATTCAGGCGCCTGGATGCCGAGCGCCAGGCGCAGGCCACGAACCTGCGCGTCGACAAGGTGGCGCGCGAGAAGCTGCGCATGCGCACCGCCACGCCGGCAGTAACGCAGTACGTCAGCGAAGGTGCCGCCGCGCCGGCGCCGGCGCCAGGGGCCTCCGCACCATGAGCAGCCCGAAGTCGGCCCGCCGCGCCGCCGCCGTCAACGTGCGCAACCTGAACTACGCCACCAGCCCGCTGCTGGCGTCGAAGACGCCGCCGTGGCGCTCGCGCTTCGTCGTCGCGCTGGTCGGCCTGGGCTTCGCGCTGCTGGTGGGCCGCGCGGTCTACATCCAGATCATCGGCACCGACTTCTACCAGCAGCAGGGCGAGAAGCGCTACGGCCACGTGATCGAGATGCCGGCCAGCCGCGGCCGCATCCTCGACCGCAACGGCCAGGTGCTGGCCACCAGCGTGCCGGTGCCGTCGGTGTGGGCGATCCCCAAGGACTTCGCCGCCGACGCGCAGCAGCGCAGGGCGCTGGCGCGGCTGCTGGAGATGAAGCCGCCCGAACTGGAGCAGAAGCTCGAGGCCGGCGGGCGCAACTTCGCCTGGCTGAAGCGCCAGATCGACGCCGAGCGCTGGGCCGCGGTGCAGGCGCTGGGCATCAAGGGCGTGCACCAGATCGGCGAATACCGGCGCAAGTACCCGGAAGGCGAATCGGCAGCGCACGTGGTCGGCTTCACCAGCATCGAGGAGAAGGGCCAGGAGGGGATCGAGCTCGCCTTCCAGGCGGCGCTGCAGGGCCGCGACGGCTCGCGCGCCGTGGTCAAGGACCGGCTCGGCCGCGTCGTCGAGGACCGCGGCGAGCAGCTCGATCCGGTCGACGGCCGCGACATCCAGCTGTCCATCGACTCGAAGGTGCAGTTCTTCGCCTACCAGCGCGTGCGCGAGGCCGTCGCCGAGCACAAGGCCCGCGCCGGCAGCGTGGTCGTGCTGGACGTGCTCAGCGGCGAGGTGCTGGCGCTGGCCAACTACCCGAGCTACGACCCCGGCGACCGGCGCAAGCTGTCCGGCGAGCAGTTGCGCAACCGTGCGCTGACCGACACCTTCGAGCCGGGTTCGACGATGAAGCCGCTGGTCGCCGGCTGGGCGCTGGAGACCAGGCGCGTCAAGCCCGACACGGTCATCAACACCGCGCCGCGCAGCCTGGTGGTCGGCCCGCTGGTGGTCAAGGACGCGCACCCCTATCAGTCGCTGACCGTCGAGCAGGTGATCCAGAAGTCGAGCAACGTCGGTGCGGCGCGGCTGGCCATGCAGATGCCGGCGCGCGAGCTGTGGGAGCTGTTCTCGGCCGTCGGCTACGGCCAGAAGCCGCAGATCGACTTTCCCGGCGCGGTCACCGGCCGGCTCAAGCCCTACAAGGGCTGGAAGCCGGTGGAGCAGGCGACCATGGCCTACGGCTACGGCTTGTCGGCGTCGCTGCTGCAGATCGCGCGCGCCTACACCTGCCTGGCGCGCGAAGGCGGCGACGTGATTCCGGTGACGCTGCTGAAGCGCGACGCGCCGGTCGACGGCGTCAAGGTGTATTCGCCGGCCACCGCGCGCGAGATCCGCCACATGCTGCAGCTGGCCGCCGGCCCCGGCGGCACCGGGCCGCTGGCGCAGACGCAGGGTTATTCGGTCGGCGGCAAGAGCGGCACCGCGCACAAGCAGGAAGGCCGGGGCTACGCGTCCAACAAGTACCGCTCCTGGTTCGTCGGCATGGCGCCGATCGGCAACCCGCGCATCGTCGTCGCGGTGATGGTCGACGAGCCGAGCAACGGCAAGTACTACGGCGGCGCGGTGGCCGCGCCGGTATTCAGCCAGGTGGTGCAGCAGACGCTGCGCCTGATGAACGTGGCGCCGGACCTGGAAGTCACGCCGCAGATCGTGGCCGACCAGTCGGTGGCCGCCGAGCGCGAAAGCTTCTGAGCGATGCACCCCGCGCACCTGCCCCATGCCGCCGCTGCCGCGCAGTGGCTGGCCGCGCGCGGCGCCGCCGGGCTGTGCACCGACCACCGCCGGCTGCGGCCGGGCGACGCCTTCCTCGCCTGGCCCGGCTACGCCAACGACGCGCGGCGCTTCGTCGCCGCGGCGCTGCGCTCGGGCGCGGCGGCCTGCCTGGTCGACGACCATCACCTGGCCAGCTTCGGCTTCGACGATGCGCGCATCGCCGCCGTCACGCACCTGAAGGATCTGGTCGGCCCGATCGCGCACCAGTTCCTCGGCAAACCCAGCGAGCGGCTGCAGATCGTGGCCGTCACCGGCACCAACGGCAAGACCTCCACTGCCTGGTGGGTGGCGCAGGCGCTGAGCCGGCTCGGCCGGCGCTGCGGGCTGGTGGGCACGCTGGGCATCGGCGAGCCGCCGCCCGCCGGCACCGGCGGCCTGGGCGGCGGGCTGGTGCCCAGCGGCATGACCACGCCCGACGCGGTGCAGCTGCAGCAGTCGCTGCACGACTTCGCCGCCGAGGGACTGGCCGCCTGCGCCATCGAGGCCTCGTCGATCGGCCTGCAGGAGCGGCGCCTGGCCGGCACGCACATCGACGTGGCGCTGTTCACCAACCTGACGCTGGACCACCTCGACTATCACGCGGACATGGCCGCGTACTGGCGCGCCAAGCGCGCGCTGTTCGCCTGGCCGGGGCTGAAGGCGGCGGTGCTGAACATCGACGACGCGCACGGCGCCGAACTGGCGGCCACGCTGCGCCATGCGCCGCTGGCGCTGTGGACCTGCTCGACGCAGCGCCCGGCGCGGCTCAGCGCGCACGGCGTGCACCACGCCGCCGAAGGGCTGAGCTTCGAGCTGCGCGAAGGCGAGCAGATCGTGGCGCTGCGCAGCGCCCTGATCGGCGAGTTCAACGTCTCGAACCTGCTGCTGGTGGTCGGCGCGTTGCGCGCGCTCGGCGTGCCGCTGGCCGACGCCGCGCATGCGGTCGAGCAGCTCGACCCGGTGCCCGGGCGCATGCAGCGCGTGCGCCTGGAGGCACTGGCGCTGCCCGGGCTGCTGCCCGAAGTGGTGGTCGACTACGCGCACAGCCCCGATGCGCTGGAGAAGGCGCTGCAGACGCTGCAGCCGCTGGCGCGCCGCCGCGGCGGCCAGCTGTGGTGCGTATTCGGCTGCGGCGGCAACCGCGACGCCGCCAAGCGGCCGATGATGGGCGCCATCGCCGCGCGGCTGGCCGACCGCGTGGTGCTGACCAGCGACAACCCGCGCGATGAGGCGCCGGGCTACATCCTGTCGCAGATCCTCGCCGGCATCACCGGCCACGACGAGGTCGACGTGATCGAGGACCGGCGCCAGGCCATCGGCGCGGCGCTGGCTGCCGCCGCGCCGGCCGACCTGGTGCTGCTGGCCGGCAAGGGCCACGAGGACACGCAGGAGGTGGCCGGCGTCAAGCGCGAGTTCTCCGATGCGCGCGAAGCGCTGGCCGCGCTGCGCCGCCGCGCCGGGGTGGCGGCATGATGATGACGCTGGCCGAGGCGCATGCGCTGCTGCCGGGCAGCGCACTGGTCGGCGATGGCGCCATCGGCTTCGCGCGCGTGCACAGCGACACGCGCAGCCTGCAGCGCGGCGACCTGTTCGTGGCCCTGCGCGGCGAGCACTTCGACGCGCACGACTTCCTCGGTGCGGCGCGCGAGGCTGGTGCCGCGGCGGCGCTGGCGCAGCATGGCCTGGCCGCGGCCGGCCTGCCCGGCCTGCAGGTGGCCGACCCGCTGGCCGCGCTGCAGCAGCTGGCGGCGGCCTGGCGGCGGCGCTTCACGCTGCCGCTGATCGCCGTCACCGGCAGCAACGGCAAGACCACGGTGACGCAGATGATCGCGGCCATGCTGCGCGCCGCGCACGGCGACGCCGCCTTCGCGACCCAGGGCAACCTGAACAACCACATCGGCCTGCCGCTGACGCTGCTGCGGCTGCGCCAGACGCACCGCGCCGGCGTCGTCGAACTGGGCATGAACCACCCCGGCGAGATCGCCATGCTGGCCGCGATCGCCGCGCCGACGGTGGCGCTGGTCAACAACGCGCAGCGCGAGCACCAGGAGTTCATGGCCACGGTCGAGGCCGCGGCGCGCGAGAACGGCGCGGTCATCGCAGCGCTGGGCGGCGACGGCATCGCCGTGTTCCCGGCCGACGATGCCTACACGCCGCTGTGGCGCGAACTGGCCGGCGCGCGCGCGGTGCGCACTTTCGCGCGGCACGGCGCGGCCGACGTCGGCGCCGGCGCGCAATGGCGCGGCGACCATTGGACGCTGCAGCTGCGTACGGCGGCCGGCAGCGTGCCGGCCACGCTGCGCCTGGCCGGCGAGCACAACCTGAAGAACGCGCTCGCCGCCGCGGCCTGCGCACTGGCCGCCGGTGTGCCGCTGGACGCGGTGGCGCGCGGGCTGCAGGCTTTCGAGCCGGTCAAGGGCCGCTCGCGGCTTTTGCGCGTGGCGCGCGGCGCGCAGGCGCTGACGCTGATCGACGACAGCTACAACGCCAACCCCGACTCGGTGCGCGCGGCCATCGACGTGCTGGCCACGCTGCCCGCGCCGCGCTGGCTGCTGCTCGGCGACATGGGCGAGGTCGGCGACCAGGGTCCGGCCTTCCATGCCGAGGTCGGCGCCTATGCGCGCGAGCGCGGCATCGACGTGCTGTGGACCGCGGGCGGCGCCTGCGCGCATGCCGCCGCCGCTTTCGGTGCGGCGGCGCGGCGCTTCGCCACGGTCGAGGCCCTGCTGGCGGCGCTGCCGCAGGCGCTGGGTGGGGGGCAGGGTGGGGGGCAGGGTGGGGCGCAGGCGGATGCGCCGCCGGCCGCGTCGGCGCTGGTCAAGGGCTCGCGCTTCATGCGCATGGAGCGCGTGGTGCAGGCGCTGGCCGAAGGAGCGCGCGATGCTGCTTAGCCTGAGCCAGTGGCTGCTGGCGCTGGACCCGGAGGAGTTCAGCTTCCTGCGCGTGTTCCAGTACATCACCTTCCGCGCGGTGATGGCGGCGCTGACCGCGCTGCTCATCGGCCTGGCCTT
>DAIMFR010000058.1:0-31018 GCA_036724445.1 Rubrivivax sp.
GCACCTGCAGCGGGTTCTTCGTGCCGTCGGGCCGCCAGCGCGGCAGCAGGAAGCAGCTCAATCCGCCGGGCGCCTGCGCCAGCACCAGGAAGGCATCGCACATCGGTGCCGAGACGAAGTACTTGTGGCCGACCAGCTCGTAGGCCGCGCCCGGGCCTTCGGCGGCCCCCAACGGATGCGCGCGCGTGGTGTTGGCGCGCACGTCGGAGCCGCCCTGCTTTTCGGTCATGGCCATGCCGATGGTCAGGCCGGCCTTCTGTGCATCGGGCACGTTGCGCGGGTCGTAGACGGGCGCGGTGATCTTCGGCACCCAGGCTTCGGCCAGCGCCGGCGTGGTCTGCAGCGCCGGCACCGAGGCGAAGGTCATCGTCACCGGGCAGCCGTGGCCGGCCTCGACCTGCGTCTGCATGTAGAAGCGCGCCGCGCGCGCCACGTGCGCGCCGGGGCGCGGGTCGCGCCACGGCGACGCATGCAGACCGTGCTCGATGGCCGTGCGCATCAGCTGGTGGTAGGCCGGGTGGAACTTCACCAGGTCGACGCGGCGGCCGAAGCGGTCGTGGGTGTCGAGCACCGGCGGGTTCTGGTTGGCCAGCACGCCCAGCTCCAGGTAGTCGGCCGATCCGGCCAGCCGGCCGAAGTCACCCAGCGCGGCGTCGTCCCAGGCGGCGCCTTCGCGCTGCACCGCTTCGACCAGCGCCTGGTCCTGACGGTACATGTCGTAGTCGAGCAGTTCGCTGCCGACGTTGATTACCTGGTGCGTCTCGGCCAGCGTCAGCTGGTCGTGGTGGTCGTGATTCAGGGCGTCCTTCAGGGGTTCGGGTGCGTTCATGACAGTGCCTCCTGGGTGAGTCTGCGGGACAGGGATGGGGCGGTGCGCAGCGAGGAGCCTGCGCGCACCGCGGCGAGATACTGGCGCCAGACGGTCTTGCCGATGTCGTCGTGGCGCGTGACGGCGGCGACGAAGCGCTGGCGCGTGGCCTCGTCGACCAGCGGCGCCGGCAGCCACGGGTCGAACAGCAACTGGCGGATGGCGCGGTTGCCGAGCTCGAAAGTCTCGCGCGCCGCCTGCTCCAGCGGCAGCGTGCGCGCCTGCTCGCGCCACGCCGTCAGACTGGCGGTGGTCTCCCGGTAGCCGGCCTGCAGCGCGGCGGTGTCCCACAGCGTGCGCGCGCGCGCGCCATCGGCGGGTGCCAGGTCGCGCAGCGTGAACACCGTGCCGGCCGCGGTGCCGGCGGGCAGCAGCGTCTGCAGCCGCGCACGCAAGGCTGGCGCGCCGCCGGCCAGGTTGTCGGGGCGCAACTGCAGCCCGCGTTCGAATTCGGCCAGGCCCAGCAGCTCGAAAGCGCGAGCGCGCGCACGCTGCGCGGCGCGGTCGCTGCGGCCGGTGGCGCCGGCGTGCACCGCGATCCAGCCGCCGTTCCAGGCGCGCACCTGCAGCGGGACCAGCCGCCAGCGGCCGACCTCGTCGGCCAGCGGCCGCGCTGCGGGACCGAGCGCGTAGACACCGCGCTGCGGCGCGACCAGCAGGCCGGCGGCCACGGCGCGCGCGAGCGCGACGCGCACGCTGTTTTCGGGCAGGCCGAAGAGTGCGCAGGCCGGCAGCAGCTCGCGCACGCCGAGGGCAGCGTCGCCCTGGCCTTCGGCACCGAGCACCAGCCGCAGGATCAGGGCGCGAGGCTTGACCGACATGGCGGAATATTACTGACGTGCGCAAAAATAGTCAACGCATGTAATATCGGCAGCTCACTGCGGCTCACCACTGGAGACACCATGCCCGACTTCAGCAGCCTGTGCATCGCCAAGGACGAGGCCAACCCGCGCATCGCGCGCCTGCGGCTGAACCGCCCCGAGCGCTTCAACGCCATCAGCGACGCCATGCCCGCCGAGATCCGCGCCGCAGTCGAATGGGCCAATGCCGACGACGAGGTGCACGTGATCGTCGTCGAAGGCGCGGGCAAAGGCTTCTGCGGCGGCTACGACCTGGCCGCCAGCGCCGAGAGCCATATCGAACATCCGTGCCAGCAGGAGAAGACGCCGTGGGACCCGATGCTCGACTACGCCCGCATGAAGCGCAACACCGACGACTTCATGAGCCTGTGGCGCAGCCCGAAGCCGACCCTCGCCAAGGTGCACGGCGCGGCGGTGGCCGGCGGCAGCGACATCGCGCTCAGCTGCGACCTGCTGGTCATGGCCGAGGACGCGCGCATCGGCTACATGCCCACGCGCGTCTGGGGCTGCCCGACCACCGCGATGTGGACCTATAGGCTCGGGCCCGCGCGCGCCAAGCAGCTGATGTTCACCGGCGACATGATCGACGGCCGCACCGCCGCCGAGTGGGGCCTGGCCAACCTGGTGGTGCCGCTGTCCGAACTGGAGGCGGCGACGCGAAAGCTGGCCGAGCGCATCGCCGGCGTGCCGCGCGGCCAGTTGGCGATGCACAAGATGGTCGTCAACCAGGTGCTGCTGACGATGGGGCTGGAGCAGTCGCAGATGATGGCCACCGTGTTCGACGGCATCACGCGCCACAACCCCGAAGGCCTGTGGTTCCGCCGTTACGCACAGCAGAGCGGCTTCAAGGCCGCGGTGCAGTGGCGCGACAGCGGGCGGCCGATTCCCGAGGGCGACGAGGCGCGGGCGTTGATCCGCGATATGGAGCAGCGCCGCGGCGGCGTATGAGGATCAAAGCCTGGCGCTTAGGCGACGCTTAGGCGCCACAGCCGTCGATGCCGGGTTGGCGCGGGATGATTTCGCGAGAAGGCGTGTGGCCGCACGGAGAAGCGCGGTTGCGTGACGAGCTGCGCGTAGAACGCTGAACCGGGCACGTCTGGCGGCCCCTGCGCGTCCTTGGCAACGTGCCATATTCGCCGTCACCTGATCCAATCTCCGCGGTAGAGCAGATTGCACCCAGAAATCGCCACGGATTCCCGGGTTGTCCAGACACAGGCATCGACCCGATGCGCAGCACAGTGCCTGTCGATCGATCTGGA
The DNA here is from genome assembly GCA_036724445.1 of Rubrivivax sp. Taxonomy (GTDB): domain Bacteria; phylum Pseudomonadota; class Gammaproteobacteria; order Burkholderiales; family Burkholderiaceae_C; genus Rubrivivax. Next base: position 2,988 of record DAIMFR010000058.1, read on the forward strand.
AGTGGGCCGCGACAGCGGGCGCATCCATCGGTTGGCCGGCGTGCGCGGTGACGGCCATGGCTCGCTGGCCTTTCCCCCCGGCACGCTGCCCGATGCGCTGCATGCGCTCGACCGGCTCGCCGATGGGGCCGCCTTTGTTCTCGGGCACAACCTGCTCGCCTTCGATCTGCCGCAGTTGCGCGCGGCCCAGCCCAATCTGCGGCTGTTCGACAAACCCGCCGTCGATACGCTGCGCCTGAACCCGCTCGCCTTTCCGCGCAATCCCTACCACCATCTGGTCAAGCACTACCAGGACGGGCAACTGCTCGGAAATCGCCGCAACGATCCGTTGTTGGACGCCGCGCTTGCCCTGCAGGTTTTCGCCGACCAGCAAGCCCAGCTGCAGGCAATGCGCGAAAGCGCTCCCGACCTGCTGCTCGCCTGGCACTGGCTGACGACGCGGGAAGGGGAAGGGGAAGGGGAAGGGGAAGGGGGTGGGGGTGGGGGTGCGGCCGGACTCGACCGCCTCTTTGCGGCCGTCCGCGGCACCGGCGCGCCGCAGCCTGCGCAGGCAATAGCCGCGCTCACCCGCCTGCTCGACCAGAGCGCCTGCAGCCAGGCCAGCGCCCGGGTCATCGCCGAAGCCGCGGCGCCGACCGCGACGACGGGGATGGCGTGGTCGTTGGCCTATGCGCTGGCCTGGATCTCGGTGGCCGGCGGCAATTCGGTGATGCCGCCGTGGGTGCGCCATCAGTTCCCGCAAGCCGCGCGGCTGGTTCGCGCCCTGCGCGATACGCCGTGTGCCGACCCGGCCTGCGCCTGGTGCCGCCGCGAGCACGATGCGCTGGCCCAGCTGAAGCAGTGGTACGGCAAGGGCTACGACTTCCGCCCCGAGCCGGTGGACCCGGCCAGCGGCCTGCCCTTGCAGCGGGTGATCGTCGAGGCGGCGATGCGCGGCCAGCATGTGCTCGGCATCCTCCCCACCGGCACCGGCAAGTCGCTGTGTTATCAGGTGCCGGCGCTGTCGCGCTTCGTGCGTACCGGGGCGCTGTCGATCGTCATCTCGCCCCTGGTCGCGCTGATGGAGGATCAGGTCAAGGGGCTGCGCGAGCGCGGCATCGAAGGCTGTGCGGCGATCAACGGACTGCTGTCGATGCCCGAGCGCGCGGACGTGCTGGACCGGGTTCGCCTGGGCGATGTCGGCATTCTGCTCATCGCGCCCGAGCAGCTGCGCAACAAGAGCGTGCGCAAGGTGCTGGCACAACGCGAGATCGGCGCCTGGGCTTTCGACGAGGCCCATTGCCTGTCCAAGTGGGGGCAGGACTTCCGTCCGGACTATCGCTACGTGGCCCGCTTCATCCGCGAGAACGCCGCAGCCGGCCCGCAGCGCGAACTGCCGCTGATCCAGTGCCTGACCGCCACCGCCAAGCCGGAAGTCGTGGCCGACATCGTCGGCCATTTCCGCGACAGGCTGGGCGTGGAACTGCGCGTGCTCGACGGTGGTTCGAAACGCGACAACCTCGAGTTCGACGTGATCGAGACCACCGCAGCGGAAAAGTTCGCCCAGGTCGCCAGACTGATCGAACGCGATCTGCCCGCCCAAATGTCCGGCGGCGCGATTGCCTACTGCGCCACGCGCCGGCAGACCGAAGAGCTGGCCGGCTTCCTGCGCGAGAAGGGCCTCGCCGCCGCCCCGTACCACGCCAAGCTGCCGCCTGAAACCAAGAAGGAGACGCAGCAGGCTTTCATCAGCGGCGCGCTGCGCGTCATCGCGGCCACCAATGCCTTCGGCATGGGCATCGACAAACCCGACGTGCGCCTCGTCGTGCATGCCGACATTCCCGGCTCGCTGGAGAACTATCTGCAGGAAGCCGGCCGCGCCGGGCGCGACCGCAGCCAGGCGCGCTGCGTGCTGCTCTATACCGCCGAGGACGTGGAGCGCCAGCATGGCATGTCGGCGGCGTCGCGCCTGTCGCGCCGCGACATCCAGAGCGTGCTGCGGGCGCTGCGCCAGTTGCAGCGCAAGAAGGAGCGTGACCAGGCGCTGGTGGCGACCTCCGGCGAAATCCTGGACGAGGACGAAGAAGGCAGCTTCAAGCGCGACGCCGCCACCGACGACACCCGCGTGCGCACGGCCATTGCCTGGCTCGAAGAAGCCGGCCTGGTGCGGCGCGAAGAAAACGCGGTGCAGATCTTCCCTTCGTCGCTGCGCATCAAGAGCCTGGCCGACGCCGAACGCAGACTGGCCGGCGTCGATCGCGCTTACCGCGACAGATGCCTGCAGCTGATCCGCATCCTGCTGGCCGCTGCCGCGGATGAAGGGCTGTCCACCGATGAACTGATGGCCGCCACGGGCTTCAGCGCCGATGCGCTGCGCGAGACCCTGTTCCTGTTCGACCGGCTGGGCATTGCCAGCAACGACACGGCGCTGACCGCCTATGTGCACGTGGCGGTCGAGCGGTCGTCGAAGAAGCGTTTCGACGAAGCCTGCGCGCTGGAGCGGGCGGTGATCGCCGCCTTGCGCGAAGAAGCGCCCGACCTCGGCAGCGGCGATGCGTCGCCGCTGCATCTGCGCCTGCTGGCTCAGCGGCTGAAGGATCAGGGCCATCCCGCACTGCCGCAGCGGCTGCGCCAGATCATCGCCGGGCTGGCGGGGGACGGGCGCGACGGCGAAGACGGCAAGGGCAGCCTGGCATTGAAGCGCGGCACCGATCCCGAGACGATGCACCTGACGCTCAACCGATCATGGCGCGCGCTGGAGAAGATCGCCGAACGGCGCCGCAGCGCCGCCGAAAGGCTGCTGGAGCATTGGCTGGGTACCTTGCCGCAAGGCCTGCGCGGCGTCGATCAGCTGGCGCAAACCACGCTCGGCCGGCTCACGGCCAGCGTCGCGGGGGATGCGCTGCTCGCCGCCGAGACCAAGGACCTGCGCAAGCTGGTGGAGCGGGCGCTGCTGTGGCTGCACGAGCAGGAGGTGTTGCGCCTGAACAAGGGCCTGGCCATCTTCCGCGCCGCCATGACCCTGCACCTCGAGCCCAACTGGAAGCTGCAGTTCGAGAAGGGCAACTATCAGCCGCTGGCGCTGCACTACGACGAGCTGACGCGGCAGATCCACATCATGGCCCGGTACGCCGAGCTCGGCGTGAAGAAGATCGCCGATGCACTGCAGCTCACGCTGGACTACTTTCGCCTGTCGCGCGACGCGTTCTGCCGGCGCTGGCTGCCCGGCCGCGAGAACGAACTCAGCCGCCAGACCACGCCACAGTCCTGGGACGCCATCGTCGAAACCCTGTCGCGGCCGCACCAGCGCAGCATCGTCGCCGACGACCGGGACAACGCCAACGTACTGGTACTCGCCGGCCCCGGCTCGGGCAAGACGCGCGTGCTCGTGCACCGCATCGCCTACCTGGTGCGCATACGCCGCGAGAATCCGCGCGCCGTGCTGGCACTGGCCTACAACCGCCATGCGGCGCTGGAGATCCGCAAGCGCTTGACCGAGCTGATCGGCGACGACGCGCGCGGCGTGACCGTGCTCACCTGCCACGCGCTGGCCATGCGCCTGGTGGGGGCCAGCTTCGCGGACCGCCGCGATGAAGAGCCCGACTTCGACGCCGTGCTCGCCGAAGCGACGGCGCTGCTCGAAGGCCGCGGCCTGCCGCCGGAAGATGCCGACGTGCAGCGCGACCGCCTGCTCGCCGGTTTTCGCTGGATCTTGGTGGACGAGTACCAGGACATCGGCCCCGGTGAATACGCACTGATCTCGGCCTTGGTCGGACGCAAGCGCAGCGACGAGGATGGCCGCCTCAACCTGTTCGCGGTCGGCGACGACGACCAGAACATCTACGCCTTCGCCGGCGCCTCGGTGGCGTTCATCCGCCGCTTCGCCGACGATTACAAGGCCAGGACGCAGTTGCTGGTCGAGAACTTCCGCAGCACGCAACACATCGTCGCAACTGCCAACCGCGTGATCGAGCGCGCGTCATCGCGGATGAAGACCGACGCGATACGCGTGAACAGCGCCCGCGCCAGGTCCGCGCCCGGCGGCGACTGGCAACGGATCGACCCGGTGGCGCGCGGCCGGGTGCAGATCCTGCCGGCCGGCGACAGCGCGCAGCAGCAGGCGCTGGCCGTCTACACCGAACTCGAACGCATGAGGGCGCTCGGCCTCGAGCCCGCCAAGACGGCAGTCATTGCGCGCCAGTGGAAGTTCCTCGATCCCTTGCGCGCGGCGCTGGAGGCGGCGGGCATTGCGGTCGCCATGGCCGATGAAGAGGCGCCGCCGCTGTGGCGCTTGCGCGAAACGCAGGCGCTGCTGGCTTTTCTGGCCGAGCGCCCGCAGGCCTCCCGCTGCGGCCTGCTGAAGGCGGACGAGCCGCAGGCCTGGCTGACCCTGCAGGACGGCACGGGCTGGTGGCCCGTGCTGGGCGAAGCCGTCGCCGTTTTTGCCGAGGACACGCGGGGCGCGGAAGTGTCGCTGGCCTTCTTTCGCGACTGGCTGGCCGAATGGGGCCGCGCCAGCCGCCGCCGGCAGACCGGCGTGCTGCTGCTGACCGCGCATCGCGCCAAGGGTCTGGAGTTCGACCACGTATTCGTGCTCGACGGCGCCTGGCGGGCCGGCGCCGGGGAGGACGACGACGCCGTGCGCCGGCTCTACTACGTGGCCATGACCCGCGCCCGCGCCACGCTGACGCTGGCGCGCATGGAGCCGGGCAACGCGATGCTCGACGGCCTGGAAGACGCTGCGGCCCTGTTGCGCCGCTTGCCTACACCATGGCTGCCAGCACCCGGGCCGATGGAGTACCGGTACTGTATGCCCGGCCTGAAGGACATCGACCTGGGCTTTGCAGGGTCGCAGCAGGCCGGCAGCCGCATGCATCGAGCCATCGCCAGGCTGCGCGCCGGCGATGCGTTGCACTATGTCGCGGACCCACGGGGCACGCGGCTGGAGGATGCATCGGGTGTGGCCGTCGCATGCTTCTCCAAGCACTTCGAGCCGCCGCCTGGCCTGCGCTGTGTGTCGGCGCGGGTGCGTGCCGTCGTGATCTGGCGCAAGGCCGACAGCAAAGCCCGATTCCTGGCCCGATGCCGCAGTGAGATCTGGGAAGTCGTCCTGCCGGAACTGGTTTTCGCTCCCTGATCAGCGGAGCGCAGGTTGTCGACATCTGCCGACTCGGGGCTCGCGCGCGTTGGCGCGAGGTCGCCGGTCGTGCGTGTCCGAAGTGCGAGTGCGAGTGCGAGTGCGACGCGCGTCGCAGCTGCGGCGCGGGTGCGGTGGGTGTGCCGCCGCCGGCGCTGCCAGAATGGCCGGATGCCGAGGCAAGTCCGCACCCAGTCGGTGACGCCGCAGCTGCGCGACTGGATCGCCGCGCAGGCGCGTGCCGGCTGCGGCGGCGACGACATCCTGCAGGCCATGCACGCCAGCGGCTGGGAGGACGCGGTGGCGCAGGCCGCGCTGGCGCAGGTGCTGCCCTCGGCCGAGGCCGGATGGCCGCGGCCCGGGCCGGATCTGCACGAGGCGCCGTCGACGCTGCAGCTGCCCGACCGCCGCGTGCAACTGCTGCTGCGCCTGCGCCGCCCGCGCCTGCTGCTGATCGGCGGCTTCCTGTCCGGCGACGAATGCGAGCTGCTGGTGGCGCTGTCGCGGCCGCGGCTGGCGCGTTCGCAGACCGTCGGCCACGCCCGCGGCGGCAGCGAGGTCAACGCCGCGCGCACCAGCGACGGCATGTTCTTCGAGCGCGGCGAGGCGCCGCTGGTGCAGCGCATCGAGCAGCGCATCGCCGCGCTGCTGCGCTGGCCGGTAGAGCGCGGCGAAGGCCTGCAGGTGCTGCGCTATGCGCCGGGCACGCAGTACCGGCCGCACTACGACTACTTCGACCCGGCGCAGCCCGGCAGCGCCGCGGTGCTGAAGCACGGCGGCCAGCGCGTCGGCACGCTGCTGATGTACCTGCAGGTGCCGCGGCGCGGCGGCGCGACGGTGTTTCCCGATGCCGGCCTGGAAGTGGCGCCGGTCAAGGGCCATGCGCTGTTCTTCGGCTACGACCGCGCGCACGAATCGACCGGCACCTTGCACGGCGGCGCGCCGGTCATCGAAGGCGAGAAGTGGGTCGCCACCAAGTGGCTGCGCGAGGGCGTGTTCGGCTGAACTGGCGGCGTCACAGCCCCAGCCAGCGCGCGATGATATTGCGCTGCATCTCGCTGGTGCCGGAGTAGATCGTCGAGCCGATCGCGTCGCGCAGCGCGCGTTCGACTTCGTACTCCTCCATGAAGCCGTAGCCGCCGTGCAACTGCACGGCGTCGAGTGCGGTGCGTACCAGCGTTTCGCTGACGAACAGCTTCGTCATCGCGGCATCGAGCGAGATGCTGCGGCTGGAGCCGAGCCGGCAAGCGGTGCGGTAAACGAGCAGTCGCGCGGCTTCGAGCTGCACCTTCATATCGGCGATTTTGTGCGACACCGCCTGGAACTTGCCGATCGGCTGGCCGAACTGCTGGCGCGTGCGCGCGTAGCGCACGGTGGTGTCCAGCAGCCGCTCTATGGCGCCGACGTGCAGCGCCACCAGCAGCGAACGCTCCCATTCCATCGCGGTGCCGAAGACCGCTGCGCCGCCGCCGACCGTGCCGAGCACGGCTTCGTCGGCAACCCAGACCTCGTCGAAGTTCAGTTCCCCGACTGGGGCAGTGCGCAGCCCCATCTTCGCGAAGTGCTGACCGGCCTTGAACCCTGGCGTGCCGCCTTCGACGAGGAAACCGGTGATGCCGCCGGCGAAGCGCTTGTCGGCGTCGGTCAGGGCGAACACCAGCACCAGGTCGGCCTCGGGTCCGTTGGAGATGAAGGTCTTGCTGCCCTGCAGGCGCCAGCCGTGGCCGTCGCGCGTCGCGCGCAGCCGCATCGCGAAGGTGTCGGAGCCGGAGTCGGGCTCGGTGATGGCATGCGCGCCGACCAGCGTGCCGCGGCACAGGCCCTCCAGATAGCGCGCCTTCTGCGCCTCGCTGCCGTGCAACCACAGCGGCACGGTGCAGGCCAGCAAGTGCGCGGCCACCGAGAAGCCCAGGCCGCCGTCGGTGCAGCCATAGCCCAGCGCTTCCAGCGCCACGGCGCAGGTCAACGCGTCGGCGCCGGCGCCGCCGTGCTGTTCCGGCGCGGGCAGGCCGAGCAGGCCCATGTCGCCGCACTTGCGCCACAGCTCGCGCGGGAAGCGGCCGGCGCGGTCGCGTTCGATGACGCCGGCATTGAGCTCGTTGCGCGCGAAGCGCACGACGCTGTCGCGCAGCGCCTTCTGTTCGTCGGTGAGCGAGAAGTCCATCAGCCCAGTGCCTTAAGTCCCTGGTAGTCGATCTTGTCGGTCGAAGTCTTGGGCAGGCTGGGCTGCCAGACGAAGCGGTCCGGGATCATGTACAGCGGCATGTTCTGCGAGCAGTGGCGCTTCATCTCGATCAACCCCGGCGGCTTGCCCTCGCGGACCGCCAGATGCGCGACGATGGTGACGCCTGCGTCGGCGTCGGCCAGGGCGACGACGGCCGCTTCCTTCACGCGCGCATGCTTGTACAGCGCGGCCTCGATCTCGCCCAGCTCCACGCGGTAGCCGCGGCGCTTGACCATGCGGTCGCGCCGGCCCAGGTAGGTGTAGCAGCCGTCGTCGGCCTCGGTGACGATGTCGCCGGTGCGGTACCAGCGCTGTCCGGCGGCGTCGATCCATAAGCCACGCGCCGTCTGCTCCGGCAGCGACCAGTAGCCCTGCATGACGCCGGGGCCGGCGATGCACAACTCGCCTTCGCTGCCGCGCACGACTTCGGCGCCGCTCTCGTCAAGCACGCGGGCCTGCAGGTGCGAGCAGACGGGGCCGATGGGGTAAGGCTTGGTCCGATCGTCCGGCACCGGCATGTTCACCTCGTACCAGGTGCAGACATTGGTCTCGGTGGGGCCGTAGAGGTTGAAGTAGCGCGGCACCGGCCACTGTTGGCCGAGCGCGCGCAGGTGCTTGACCGCGAACACCTCGCCGGCGAACAGCACCTGGCGCAGCGCCGCGCAGTCGTGCCGCGCCAGGTCGCCGAACTGCGCCAGCAGTGCCAGGATCGACGGCGCCGAATACCAGATCGAGATGCGCTCGTCGGCGATCAGCTTGGCCAGCCGGGGTGCGTCCTTGCCCATGTCCTCGCCCACCAGCACCAGCGTCGCGCCGTGCTTGAAGCACAGGTGCAGGTCCAGGATCGACAGGTCGAAGTGGAAGGGCGCGTGTGAGGAAAAACGGTCGTCCTCGCGCGGCTCGAAGACCTCGGAGCACCAGTCGACGAAGGACAGCGCGTTCTGCTGCGTCAGCATCACGCCCTTGGGGCGGCCGGTGGAGCCCGAGGTGTAGAGGATGTAGGCCAGGTCGCCGGCGTCGGACTCGACCGTCGGCGACGACGGCAACGGGCCCGCCGCCTCCAGTGCTGCCGCCAGCCCGGCGCCCGGGCTGGTGCCGCGCGTCACGGCCAGCACGTTCGGCGCGGCGCCCAGCGTCGACAGCTCGGCCTGCAGCTTCGGCAGCAGCTCGGCTTCGACGACCAGCGCCTTGACCTCGCAGTTGTGCAGGATGTAGGCGCCGCGGGCGGCCGGTGCGCCGGCGTCCACCGGCACGTAGGCGGCGCCGGCCTTCAGCGCGCCGAGCAGCGCCGCCAGCGTGTCGACCGACTTGTGCATGAACAGGCCGACGCGGTCGCCGCGGCCCACGCCGTGGGCCGCCAGCCAGTCGCGCAGGCGGTCGGACAAGGCGTCCAGCGCGTCGTAGCGGATGGCGCCGGCACCGGGCTCGACCACGGCCGTGGCCGCGGGCCGCTGGCGCGCGCTGGCGGCGAAGTTGTGTTGCAGGGTGGCGCCCATGCCGTGGTCCCTCTATGGAGCTACAGGCTGGTCTTGCCGGCCAGCTGGCGCACGATCAGGTCGAGCGTGTCCAGGTTGTCGCGGTCCACCTCGTGTGCCTCGAAGCTGACCTTGTAGGTCTCTTCGAGGAAGGTGACCAGTTGCAGCGTGGCGATGGAATCGAGGATGCCGGCGCTGATCAGCGGCGTCTGGTCGGTCAGTTCGGCCGGGTCTTCGCCGGGCAGGAACTGCTCCATGATGAAGTCCTTGATCTTCTGCCGCGCGGCTTGTTCGCTCATGAGGGTTCTCGTGCTTCGGTGGGTTGGGGTTCAGCGTGCCGGCGCGACGCCGAACAGCAGTTGCGGCGACGCCTTCAGTTGGGCGAGGATCGCGTCGGCGACCAGCTGATGGCCAAGCTTGTTCGGGTGGTCGTCCCACTCCGCCAGGCGCAGCGTCGTGATGTCGTGGCTGCGGTAGACGTTGTCGAGATTGATGATCGCGAAACCCGCGGTCTTCGCGGCCTGCAGCGCCTCGGGTGTCTCTTCCTGCCACGAGCCTTCGCGTACCTGCGGCAAGAAGATCAACACCGGCTTCGCGCCCGCGGCAAGGCTACGGTCAGCGATGCGGTCGTAGACGATCTGCAGGATCTCCTGACGCAGCGGCGCGAGCTTGCGTTGCGCTTCGTCCTGACCCATGCCCGGCGTGACGCCGGCACGATCCAGCAGGACCTGCAGCGCCGGCTCGGGCACCGGCAGACGCTTGGCCGCGGCTTGGGCCAGGTAGTTCGCAGCGCGCGTGCCTTCGCGGCCGGTGGCCACGAAGATCACCGCCTGCGGCTGGAACTTCAGCGCGCGCTCGATCGCCACCAGCTGCTGCGGCGGCTGGTACCCGGGAATGCCGAAGTTCAGGAACTCGAAGCGGCTGAAACCCGGCACCGGCGGCTGCGCGTTGTAGTGCTGCTCGATCAGCGCCTCGAAGGTCTCGCCGTCGCCGACGCCCCAGCCCATCACCGACGACGCACCCAGCACCACCGCGCGGAACGCACCCGCGGGCCGTGCCAACTCGTAGTCCTGGTCGCGCAGGCCCCAGCGGTTGGTGGTGATGGCGCCGTAACGCGTGGAAGACACCAGCAGCGGAATGAGTTCTTCCTGCGCAAAGCCGCCTACGTAGCGCTTCAGGCCGGCGCCCTCGACGTCGAGCCAGTTGGCCGGCTTGTGGCTGTAGACCTCCCACAGCTGCGAGTTGAACTTCTCGACCGACATCAGCCCTTCGTAGTAGCCGCGTTCGAGCTTGGCGTTGTCCAGGCGGCTCAGGTGCGCCTGGCGCAGCGAGTGCATCACCGTGGCGAATTCGGTGCCGCCATGGCGGTGCACCGGCTCGAGCGAGAGGCCGATCATGCCGGCCAGCAGAGCCAGCGTGACCAGCCGCTCGCGCCACAACCCCGCCTGCCCGGCCGCCACGGCCTTGCTCGCCTGGCCGGCAGGCAGATTGCCCAGCACGATCACCGCCAGCGACAGCGCCGGGAACAGCAGCACCTGCCAAGTCCAGGCGCCGCCCAGCGCCGACCACAAGCCCAGCCATTCGGTGATCGACTCGGCGGTCCAGAAGGACCACAGTACGCAGATGAACCAGAAGATGCCGTAGGTCTTGGCTACGTTCACCGCCACGCGCTGCCACGACAAGGTCTGCTGGCCCAGCGTGCGCGTGCGCCCGCGTTTGATCTCGAGCAGCGAGTTGAAAACCACGAGCACGCCCAGGATCGCCCAGAACAGCCCGTCGTGCCAGGCCAGCAGCCACGAGCCGCGCAGCCAGAACCACTGGTAGGAGTGCAGCAGCCAGGTGAGCACGAAGACCCACAGCGTGGCCAGCACGATGGCGTTGTTGGTGCCGAAACGCTTGAGCTTGAAGACCGCCGGAAAGTAGAAGATCTTCTGCATGAAGTCCTTCCAGTAGATGTTGATCCGGCGCCAGAAGTCGGTGAAGCTCGACGCGAGCAGGTAGCGGTTGTGCGTCTCCGGCAGATGGAAGCCGAAGAGGTGCAGCATGCCGACGACCAGGTGGAACAGCCCAGACACGCGCAGGTACAGCATGAAGTTGGCGACGACGTATTGCAGCAGCGTGGCCGGCGTGTCCACCTCCGACGGCGCCAGCGTCAGGTGGTAGTAGAAGTAGCGGTACAGCACCAGGTGCAGGATGCCGCGCGCGATCCAGTCCACGCCGCGCTGGTAGGTGGCCTCGGCGTGCTGCGCATAGTGGCTGCGCCGCCAGGTCTTGAAGTCGACCACCGGAAACAGCGGGAAGCAGGCGTTGGGCAGCATCGAGAAGTAGCCCACCGACTGCGCCGCGGTCATCGGCGTGCGGTCGTGCCGCAGGTCGTAGAAGTAGACGATCAGCCGGTACATGAAGATCGAGCCGAGGATCGGCCAGATGGCCCCGGACCAGGGCACCGGCAGCAGGCCTGCGCGCTGCATCATCAGCAGCGCGCCCAGGCCCAGCAGCAGCGCTGCGCGCCAGCGCACTGCGATCGGCAGGTGGCAGGTGCCGATCAGCGCGGCACCGATGCCGATCAGCCACAGCGCATTCTCCGTCCCCAGCACCAGCGGGATCGAGGCCAGGCTCAGCAACGCGAAGAAGGGCAGCCGCCAAGCCAGCGGCAGCAGCGCATTGACGAACCAGCCGGCGAAGGCGACCGCGGCCAGTGTGCGGAACGCGCCGCTCTCGATCTGGAACTGGCGCAGCGCCAGCAACACCAGCACCAGTTGCGCACCGATGAGCGCCAGGCCGCCGAGCGTGATGCTGCCCGGGGTGACTGGTCGCGCAACCGCGGCGCTCGTCGGGCCAGGACTCTTCAAGGCCCCTGCCCCGTGCATCGAATGTGCCAACGCGACTCCTCAGCTCCCTGCGAAAACCCGCGGTTTTAACCTCTTTCCGCAGTCGGCAAGCCGCCAGCAGATACGGCTTCCCCCCAAATCGAGGGAAACGCACGCGATCTCTGCAGGTCACGCCTCCACCGTCTCGCCATGCTGCGGCACGCGCACTTTCCAGCCGAGCTCGTCCTGGATGCGGATGCGCAGCGCGTCGCTGGCGTCGGGCTCGCCGTGCACCACCAGCGTCTGGCGCGGCGGCTGGTGCAGGCCGCGCATCCAGGCCATCAGCTCGTCGGAATCCGCGTGGCCTGAAAAGCCCTGCAGCTGGCTGACCTGCGCGCGCACCGGCACGTACTCGCCGTGGATCTTGACTTCGCTGGCGCCGGCCACCAGCCGCGCGCCGCGGCTGCCGCCGACCTGGAAGCCGGCGAAGACGATGTGGTGCTTGTCCGTCGGCGCCATGGCCTTCAGGTGATGCAGCACGCGCCCGCCGGTGGCCATGCCGCTGGCCGAGATGATGACGCTGGGCCAGCGCGAGCGCTGCAGCCGCATCGACTGGCGCACGTCGCTGATCATGTGCACGCCGTCGCTCAGGTGATCGGCCTCGCGTGCACCGACGCGCAGCAGCCGGCGGTGCTGGTGGTACAGCGCGGTGGCCTGCACCGCCATCGGGCTGTCCAGATACAGGGGCAGTTCTGCCGGGATCTCGCCGGCCGCCTTCAGCCGCTGCAGCACCAGCATCAGCGCCTGCGCGCGGCCCACGGCGAAGGCCGGCATCAGCACCGAGCCGCCGCGGCGCACGGTCTCGCGCACGATCTGCGCCAGCGCGGCGGCGGCGTCCTCGGGCGGGTGCGCGCGGTTGCCGTAGGTCGACTCGATCAGCAGCACCTCGGCTTCCGGCAGAGGCCGCGGCGGCGGCATCAGCAGGTCGTCGCTGCGGCCGACGTCGCCCGAATACACCAGCCGCTCGCCGCGGTGCGCCAGCGTCACCGCGCAAGCGCCGAGCAGGTGCCCCACCGGCGTCAGGCCGATGCGCACGTCGCCGCAGCGCTGGTCGCGGCCCGGCGCCAGCGGCACGATGTGCGCCAGCGCGCGCTGCGCATCGCGCTGCGTGTACAGCGGCAGCGCCTTCGCATGCCGCGAATAGCCGTAGCGGTTGGCGCGCTTGGCGTCCTCTTCCTGCAGGTGCGCGCTGTCCAGCAGCAGCACCTCGGCCAGGTCGCGCGTGGCCGGCGACGCATAGATCGGCCCGCGATAACCGTGCTTGACCAGCGCCGGCAGCCAGCCGCTGTGGTCCAGGTGCGCGTGGCTCAGCACCACCGCGTCGGCGCGCAGCAGTTCGGGCGGCGGCGGCAGCCAGTTGCGCTCGCGATGCACCTTGAAGCCCTGAAACAGCCCGCAGTCGAGCAGGATGCTGCGGTCGCCGATGTGCACCAGATGGCGCGAGCCGGTGACGGTGTCGGCGGCGCCGTGAAAAGTGATGCGCATGTCTCTACTCGCTTGCTCCCAGTCGTTGCAGTTCGCCGGACTCGACGATGCGCACGCCGCCGCGCCGCTGGCGCATCGCCTCGAGCATGCCGCGGGCCACGGTGCGCGCGGCGATCGGCCGCACCGAGCGCGGCAGCAGCGCCGCCAGCGGCGCGCTGAAGCGCTGCGCCAGCGTCTCCAGCGGGCGCGGCGGCTGCCCGAGCGCGCTGCGGTCGCCGGTGAGCAGCGACGGCCGCGCGATGAGCACGCCGTCGAAGCCCAGCGCGGCCACCGCGGCCTCCATCTCGCCCTTGACGCGGTTGTAGAAGTTGGCGCTGCGCCGGCTCGCGCCCAGCGCAGACACCACGCCGAAGTGCGTCGCGCCGGCATCGCGCGCGGCTTGCGCGAAGGCCAGCACGGCGTCGAAGTCGACGGTGCGGAACGCCGCCTGCGAGCCGGCCTGCTTGATCGTCGTGCCCAGGCAGCACCACGCGACGCCGGCAGCGGGCAGCGCCGGCAGCCGCGCGAAGTCCACCTGCAGCCAATGCACGCGCGCATCGGCCGGCGCTGGGGTGCGGCGCACCAGCGCATGCAGCGCCGGCGGCGGGTTCTGCGCCAGCAGCAGCGCCGTCAACTCCCGCCCGACCAGGCCGGTGGCTCCGGCCAGCAGCACGCCGCCGCGCGTACGCGCGCTCATCGGCGGGGCTCCACGGGGCAGGTCGGCGTCCGGTGCATGCAGCGACTGTATAGGCTGCGCGGCGCCGCCTGAGATGCTGCAGTGCAGCGGTTAGCATCGCCTGGTGCCAACCGTATGCCGAGCGCGATGGATTCCTTCACCAACCGTACCTTCGACGAGATCCAGATCGGCGAGAGCATCACCCGTTCGCACCGGCTGACGCGCCCCGACGTCGAGGCGCTGGCCTTCGTCTCCGGCGATGTCGATCCCTTCCACACCGACGCCCACGACACGCGCCAGGACACGATGTCGGCCGAAGCCGTGGCCGCCGAGGCGCTGGTCTCGGCGCTGCTGCAGCGCCGGCTGCCCGGCCCGGGCACGGTGATCGTCGCGCAGGATCTGCGCTTCGACGGCACGATGCGCGTCGGCGACTACATCTCGGGCACGCTCAGCGTCAAGGAAAAGCGTGCCGCCAGCCATCAGATCGTCTTCGACTGCCGCGTGGTCAACGGCGAGGTCGAGCTGATCACCGGCAGCGTCACCGTGGTCGCGCCGACGCAGCGCATCAGCTTCACCGACCTGGCAACGCCGGAGATCGTGCTGCGCCATACCGACGTGTTCTCGCGCCTGCTCAAGCGCTGCGAAGGCATGCCGCCGGTGGTCACCGCGGTGGTGCACCCCTGCGACCGCGACTCGCTGCTCGGCCCGCTGGAAGCGGCGCGGCGCGGGCTGATCGTGCCGGTGCTGGTCGGCCCCGAAGCCAAGATCCGCGCCGTCGCGCAGGCCGCCGGTGCCGACCTGGCGGGCGTGCGCATCGTCGACACCGAGCACAGCCACGCCGCCGCCGACAAGGCGGTCGCCTTGGCGCGTTGCGGCGAGGTGCAGGCGCTGATGAAGGGCAGCCTGCACACCGACGAGCTGATGGGCGCGGTGGTTGCCGGTGCCACCGGGCTGCGCACCGCGCGGCGCGTGAGCCACGTGTTCGTGCTCGACGTGCCGGCCTACCCGCGCATGCTGCTGATCACCGACGCGGCCATCAACGTGGCGCCGGACGCGCGCGACAAGGCCGACATCGCGCAGAACGCCATCGAGCTGGCGCAGGTGCTGGGCATCGAAGAGCCGCGCGTGGCCATCCTGGCGGCGGTGGAGACGGTGAACCCCGACATGCAGAGCACGGTGGACGCGGCCATCCTGTGCAAGATGGCCGACCGCGGCCAGATCACCGGCGGCCTGCTCGACGGGCCGCTGGCATTCGACAACGCCGTCAGCGAGGACGCGGCGCGCACCAAGAAGATCGAATCCAAGGTGGCGGGGCGCGCCAACATCCTGCTCGCGCCCGACCTCGAGGCCGGCAACATGATGGCCAAGCAGCTGCAGTACCTGGCCGGCGCGGACAGTGCCGGCATCGTGCTCGGCGCGCGCGTGCCGATCGTGCTCAACAGCCGCGCCGACTCGGTGCGCTCGCGCCTGATCTCCACCGTGGTCATGGCGCTGCTGGCCGACGCGCAGCAGCGCAATGCGCTGAAGTAGGCGGCCGGCGGGGCGCCCCCCCGGCTCCGGGGGGCGGCCCCCAGGCGCGGGGATGCCCTGCGGCGCCGGCGCACCTACGCTGCGGTCCGCGGTGTGGCCGATGGCGGCCGCCCAGGATTCGCAGGAGTTTCGATGTTCAAGTTTCGCGTCATGGCCCTGGCCGCACTGGCCTCGATCGCCGGTGCTGCCCAGGCGGCCTTCCTCGTCACCTACGAAGCGCCGGGGGCGACCGCCACGACGGCGGCCTTCGACTACGCCGGCGTCGAGACCTTCGACGCGCGCGGCACCGGCGTGCAGACCTTCAGCACCAACTTCGGCACTGGCGGACAGCCGGTGGTGATCAGCGGCACGTACAGCAACGTGCAGATCCATGCGGTCGACGTGTACGGCGGGGCGAACGGCAGCAACTACGCCGTCGCCTTCAGCAGCACGCCGTACGAGTTGACGCTGCTGTCGGCGGCCGGCGCGGGTGCCGCGCCCTTGCCGGTGACCTACTTCGGCTACTGGCTGTCGGCGCTCGATGCCGGCAACCACGTCGAGTTCTATCGCGGCGGCGCGAAGGTGTTCGGCTTCGATCCGGCCGACGTCCTGGCGCTGACCGGCAACTGCCCGGCGAGCCCGTACTGCGGGCGCCCCGAAGCGCCGTATGCGGGAGGCAACGGCGGCGAGCCCTATGTGTTCCTGAACTTCTATGACCAGAGCGGGCTCGGCTTCGACAAGGTCCGCTTCTACGAGACCGGCGGCGGCGGCTACGAGTCCGACAACCATACCGTCGGCTACTACAAGACCGTCACCGGCACACCGGTCAACTCCGTTCCCGAGCCGTCGACGCTGGCCCTTGCCGGCCTGGCCGCCGCCGGCTTGATCGCGCGGCGCAGACGCAGCGCTTGAAACAGGCGCCGCGGCGCGGCGCGAGCCCCGTGCGGGCGCGAAGCAGCGCCGCGGCGGCGGCCCTAAACTGCCGGGCATCGTCAGCGACCAGGGTGCCCCATGACCGAACCGAACACTGCGCTGCAACTGCGCTCGGTGGTGCGCTCGCTGGTGCGCGCCGGCGGCGAACTCGAAGTCGCGCTGCACGAGGTGCCGGTGCCCGAGCCCGGCGCCGACGAGGTGCTGGTGCGCATCGAGGCCACGCCGATCAACCCCTCGGACCTGGGGCTGCTGTTCGCGGCAGCCGACCTGGGTACGCTGCAGGCCTCGGGTACCGCCGCGCGGCCGGTGCTGACGGCGCGCATTCCCGAGCGCGCGATGCCGGCGCTGGCCGGCCGCGTCGGCCAGCCGCTGCCGGTAGGCAACGAAGGCGCGGGCACGGTGGTCCGGGCCGGCGCCTCGCCGGCTGCGCAGGCGCTGCTCGGCAAGAAGGTGGCGATGATGGGTGGCGCGATGTACGCGCAGTGGCGCTGCATCGCCGCGAACCAGTGCCTGGTGCTGCCGCCGGATGCCAGCGCGGCCGACGGCGCCTCGTGTTTCGTCAACCCGCTGACGGCGCTGGGCATGGTCGAGACGATGAAGCGCGGGGGCCACAGCGCGCTGGTGCACACCGCGGCGGCGTCGAACCTGGGCCAGATGCTGAACCGCATCTGCCTGCAGGACGGCATCGGGCTGGTGAACATCGTGCGCAAGCCCGAGCAGGCGGCCTTGCTGCGCGACGCCGGCGCCAAGCATGTGTGCAGCACCGCCGCGCCGGATTTCCTCGCCGAGCTGACGCAGGCGCTCGAAGCCACCGGCGCGACCATCGCCTTCGACGCCATCGGCGGCGGCCGGCTCGCCGGGCAGATCCTCAGTGGCATGGAGGCGGTGGCGAGCCGCCAGCCCAGCGAATACAACCGCTACGGCAGCAACGTCTTCAAGCAGGTCTACATCTACGGCGGGCTCGATACCGGGCCGACCGAATTCGTGCGCAACTTCGGCTTCGGCTGGAGCCTGGGCGGCTGGCTGCTGTTTCCCTTCCTGCAGCAGGCCGGCGCCGAGACGGTCGCGCGGCTGCGCGAGCGCGTTGCCGCCGAACTGAAGACCACCTTTGCCAGCCACTACACGCGCACTGTGTCGCTGAGCGAGGCGCTGACGCCGCAGTCCATTGCCGTCTACGCCAAACGCGCCACCGGCGCGAAGGTGCTGATCGACCCGAGCCGCGGCTGAGGGCGTAAGAGGCGGCGTAAGAGGCGGCGTAAGAGGCTCAGCCGTCGGTCGCGGGCACGAAGACGGCGTCGATGCGCTGCCCGGCCTGCGCCGCGTAGTCCGCCGCGGCCTGCTCCAGCTGCAGGCGCAGGCCTTCGCGCAGCTGCTCGCGCTCGCGCTGCAGTTCCTCCACCAGCTCGGCGCGCAGCGACTTGCGGAACAGCGCTTCGTCGATGGCCAGCATCGCCATGTCGACGGCGATCCAGGTGACCACGGCGGCAGCCGCCGCGCAGGCCAGCGCCAGCGGCCCGCCGGGCGCGCACACGGCGGCACCCGCTCCAGCCGACAACAGCACCGAGCTGCCGCTCTTGGAAGCGGTGGCGCCGGCGGCCTGGGCCGCAGCCTTGACCGTCTGCCGCGCGGCGGCGCGGGCCATCACCGCCTGGCCGGCGTGCAGCGCCAGCGGCAGCACGGCGCGCGACAAGGGCAGCGCGATCGCGGCCGACAGCGCCATGCGCATGCCGTCGCGCTCCAGGCCCGGCAGCGCGGCCGGGCGCAAGGCCTCGCGCAGGCAGGGCTGCAGTTGCAGCTGCTGCGTGAAGCCGCGGCCGAGCGCGGCGGCTTCGGCGGCGATGGCGTCGAGCAGCCGGGCGTCGGCCTCGCTGGCGAGGCGGGCGAGGCTGTGCTCGAAACCGCTGTCGGCCAACACCTGCGTGGCGAACTGCTGGCGCATGTGCTGCGCCAGGCCGGGGATGACCAGCGCGCCCAGCCGGGTGTAGCTGCCGATGAAGCTGAAGTACCAGTCCAGGTAGGCGTCGATGCCGGCTTCCGCCGCGGCGAAGGCCGCGTCCAGGCCGTTGTCCACGCCGCGCATCGCGCCGTCCAGCGCCTGGCGCGAGGCCCGGTCCAACTGCTGCCGCGCACCGGCCTGCAGCGCCTGCGCCTGATGCGCGGCGGTGCCGCAAGGGTTGGCGGCCTGCGCCAGCCGCAGCGCGGCCTGCTCCAGCATGGCGACATCGGCCCGCGGCCCCAGCGCTGCCCACAGGCCCGCCAGCGCCCCCACGGCCAGGCTGGCGGCCACGAACAAGCGGCCGGGGCGCGGGTGCTCGTCGTGCGCCGCGTCCGGCGCGCGCCAGCCTTCGAGCAGCGCCTGGGCACCCAGCAGGCAGCGCGTGAACAGCCAGCTGCCGAAGCCGGTGAAGGCCAGCAGCATCAGCCAGGCCAGCAGCCTGGCCTGCGCATCGGCCACGCCGGGCAACAGCAGCATGGCGGCATGCCGGGGCAGGCGGTCGGCCAGTGCCGCCATGCCGAGCAGCGTGCCCGCCGTGGGGCAGGCCGCCTGGGCGTGGCCGGACTGCAGCGTCTGCGCGACCAGCGCACTCCACGACAGCGCGCGCGTGTCGGCGAAACCGACCCAGTAGTCGTGGACGACGAAGGCGGCGAGCAGCAGCAGCGTGTTGCCCCACAGCAGCGGCCAGCGGCGCGCGACGGTGCCGATGAAGGGCGGCGCGATCTGCCGGCGCAGCAGCTGCCGCAGCGCCGGCGACAGCGCGGCCAGCAGCGCCGCATCGGCGGCAAGGATGCCCCACTGCAGGCCCGTCAGCTGCGCCGCCATCAGCAGCATCAGGCCGGCCCACAGCAGCGCGGTGACGACGCCGAGCGATTGCACGAGCGTGCCGCGCCAGAAGCGGCGCCGCACCCAGCCCGACTCGGTGGCGGCCCCCGCGAGCAGCAGGCGCCGCACGAACATCAGCTGCTCGCGGCGCCAGGCCCACAGCGGCCAGGCGGCGGCGGCGACCAACGGCGCCAGCAGCCAGCAGTCCAGGCGCGCTAAGCCCAGCGTCATCAGCTTCAGCGCCGCCGTCGCGGCCAGCCCGACCGCCAGCAAGGGCAGGAAGCGCCCGCCAAGCGTTTGCATCGCGGACATTGTGCCTACGCGGCGGCACAATCTCGCCCCGACCCGGCGCCGTAGCCGCCAAGAGGAGACTGCCTTGTTCGACCCACGATGGATTCCGCGCAGCTGGCGCCACGGCCTCGCTGCCGCATCGGCGCTGACCTTGCTGGCGGCCGCGCTGCCCGCGGCCGCCTTCATCGGCGAGCTGCGCGGACCGAAGGTCGACGGCGAACTGGCCCTGCCGGGTCTGACGGCCAAGGTGCGCGTGCTGCGCGACGAGCACGGCATTCCCTACATCTTTGCGCAGAACACGCCGGACCTGATCCGCGCGCAGGGCTTCGTCACCGCGCAGGACCGGCTGTTCCAGCTGGAAGGCCTGCGGGCCGTCGCCACCGGCCGCCTGGCCGAATCGATCGGCGAGGGCGGCCTGGCCAGCGACCGGCAGATCCGGCTGCTGGGTCTGGGCCGCAACGCCGAGCGCCACGCCAGGCTGCTGTCGAGCGAGGCGCGGGACTTCCTGCTCTGGTACGTCGACGGCCTGAATGCCTACATCAGCGGCCATGCCGACGACCATCCGCTGGAGCTGAGACTGGCCGGCTTCACGCCGCGGCCGTGGACGCTGCAGGACATGGTCACGGCGCTGCATCTGGCCAACTGGACGCAGGCCGCCAACTTCAAGGCCGAGCTGACGATGCAGCAGCTGATCGACAAGTTCGGCGCCGAGAAGGCGCTGCGCGAGCTGGCGCCGGTGAACGTCAATCCCTTGCGCACGCAGCAGCCGGTGATCGTCGGCGGCGCGGCGCTCGCCCGGCCCCTCGGCGACATCGAGCTGCTGGCCGGGCTGGACGGCCCCGATTCGCTGCTGGCATCTTTGGCGCCGCTGGCGGTGGGCAGCAACAACTGGGCGGTGGGCAAGAGCCGCAGCGCCAGCGGCGCCGCGGTGCTGGTCAACGACCCGCACCTGGACGCGCGCATGCTGCCCGGCGTGTGGCACCCGATCGGGCTGTTCGCGCCCGGCATCCAGGCCGTGGGCGCGGCCTATCCGTTCGTGCCGGGCATCCAGGTCGGGCGTACTGAGCACGTGGCCTTCGGCGTGACCAACGCCTACGGCGACTCGCAGGACCTGTTCATCGAGAAGGTGGCGCCGGGCCAGCCTGACCACTACGTCGACGGCGGCCAGGTGCGGCCGTTCCAGCTGATCGAGGAAGTCATCCGCATCAAGGACAAGGACGCGCCGGGCGGCTTTCGCGAAGAGAAGATGGCGATCCGCGCCACCGTGCGCGGCCCGATCGTCAGCGGGCCGATCCTCGGCTACGACGGCGAACACCTGCTCAGCCTGCGCATGGCCTCGGCCGAGCTGCCCGGCGGCGGCCTAGGCATCGACAAGCTGCTCACGGCGCGCAACGTCGCCGAGGTGGACCAGGCCGCGCAGGGGCTGGACCTGATCTACTTCAACTACGTGTTCGCCGACAAGGCGGGCGGCATCGGCCATCGGGCGACCGGCCGCGTGCCGGTGCGCGCCAGCCGGCAGGGCAGCCACCCGAAGCCGGTGGGCAGCAGCGACGACTGGCGCGGCTTCATCCCGCCGGACCAGATGCCGGGCACGATCTCGCCGGCGCGCGACTGGGTGGGCAGCGCCAACCACGACAACCGTCCCGACGGCTATGCCTTCGACTATTCGTCGTACTTCGCCTCCAGCTACCGCATCCGCCGCATCATCGAAGTGCTGGACCAGGGCAAGGGCATGCGCACCGAGGACCAGTCGGCGCTGATGATGGATGCGCGCAACCTGCAGGCGCCGCGCCTGCTGCCGGCGCTGGTGGCCGCGCTGCAGGCCGACGCGGCGAACGCCGACTTCGCGCGCATCCTCGACGCCTGGGACGGGCGCGACGACAAGGAGCTGGCCGCGCCGCTGATCTACCACACGCTGTACGAGCGGCTGGCCTACGAGACCTACGCCGACGAGATGGGCGACAAGCTGGCGCGCCGCTGGCTGGGCCAGTGGTATGCGTGGCAGGAGCGCTTCGACGAGCTGGTGCAGACGCCCGATTCGCCGTGGTTCGACGACATCCGCACGCCGCAGAAGGAGACGCTGCCCGAGCTGATCCAGCGCGTCGCCGCGCAGGTGCGGCCCGAGCTGCAGGCGCGGCACGGCGCCGATCCGGCCCAGTGGAAGTGGGGCGACGAGCACCGCATCCACTTCTACAGCCCGCTGCGGCGCAGCGGCACCGGGCGCGACTTCCTGGGCTTTGCCGAAGCGCCGATGAGCGGCTCCGGCGCCACGCTGCTGCGCGCGCTGAGCCCGTTCATGGAGGGTTTCAACGTGCAGTTCTTCGCCTCGATGCGGCTGGTGGCCGACCTGGGCGACGACGAGAAGATCGAGGCCGTGGTCTCCGGCGGCGTCGTCGACCGCCAGTTCCATCCGCACCAGAAGGACCAGCTGCCGGCCTGGAGCGAGGGGCGCCTGCTGCCGTGGTGGTTCGCGCCGCAGCAGGTCGAGGCGCATGCGCGCCAGCGCCAGGATCTGGTGCCGAAGTAGAGCAAAGTCCCGGAGCCGCCACCCGCCACCCGCCACCATGCGCATCGCCACCTACAACATCAACGGCATGAACGCCCGCCAGCCGGTGCTGCTGCGCTGGCTGGAGCAGACCCGTCCCGACATCGCCTGCCTGCAGGAGCTGAAGTCGCCGCAGGAGCGCTTTCCGCAGGAAGAACTGCGCGCGCTGGGCTACGAAGCGATCTGGCACGGTCAGAAGAGCTGGAACGGCGTGGCCATCCTCGCCCGCTCAGGCCTGCCGCTCGAGACGCTGCGCGGCTTGCCCGGCGATGCGGACGACCCCCACAGCCGCTACCTCGAGGCCGAGGTGCAGGGGCTGACCGTGGCCTGCCTGTACCTGCCCAACGGCAATCCGGCGCCGGGGCCGAAGTTCGACTACAAGCTGCGCTGGTTCGAGCGCTTCATCGCGCGTGCCGCCGAGCTGATGGCCGGCGGCAAGCCGGTGGTGCTGACCGGCGACTACAACGTGATCCCCACCGGATTCGACGTCTACAAGCCGGAGCGCTGGGTCGACGACGCGCTGTTCCGAGAAGAAACGCGCGAAGCCTTCGTGCGCCTGATGGCGCAGGGCTGGACCGATGCGCTGCGCACGCTGTATCCGCAGCAGACGATCTACACCTACTGGGACTACTTCCGCAACGCCTTCCAGCGCAATGCCGGGATGCGCATCGACCACTTCCTGCTCAGCCCGCCTGCGGCGGCGCGGCTGCGCGCCGCCGGGGTCGACGTGGACGTGCGCGGCTGGGAGAAGTCCAGCGATCACGCGCCGGTGTGGATCGAGCTGGACTGAGGCAGCGCGGCACGGGCGGCGCAGGCCGGCCATGCGCATGCCCGCGGGCCGCGGCGCCCGTGCACGGCGCAGGCGGGAACGAGGCGCGGCGAAGCGGGGCATTGCCGGGGGACCCCCGAGTCCCCCAAAACAGCCGAAGATCCCTGGATCCAACAAGACGCGCGCAGCGCTGTCGATGCGGCGCCGGCACGGCGCGCCGTGCGTTGTCGCGGCGGGCGAAGGCGCCAGGTCGCCGGGCGGCCCACCATCGTCAACGGGCAGCCTCGAATCGAGCCACTGAACCCAGGGAAATGCCCATGCGAGCAAGAATCCGGGAAGAAGTGCCGGCGGATGCCCTGGCCATTGAAGCCGTCACCGTCGCTGCCTTTTCGAATGCGGCACACACCAGTCGTACCGAGCAGCACATCGTGAACGCATTGCGGCGCGCGGGTGCGTTGACGATCTCCCTGGTCGCCGAGTTGGATGCCGTGCTGGTCGGCCACGTGGCGCTGTCGCCGGTGAACATCAGTGATGGCAGCACGCCCTGGTTCGGTTTGGGCCCGATCTCGGTGCTTCCCGCACACCAGCGCGTTGGCGTCGGCTCCGCGCTGATGCAGGCGGCACTGGCAGCCCTGCGGCAGCGGCACGCCCAGGGGTGCGTGCTGCTGGGTGACCCGGGCTATTACGGCCGCTTTGGCTTTCGTGCCAGTCTCGACCTGGTTCTCCCGGGCGCGCCGCCCGAGTATTTCCAAGCGTTGCACTTCGGCCCGACGACCCCGCGCGGCATCGTCACCTACCACCCGGCGTTCGAGGCCACAAGCTGAAGCGCGGTCGGGTCGGCAGCGTGAAGGCGGTTTCCGAACAGGCAGCGGCAAACCCGCTTCAACCTCGCTTTTGAGATGCTTGACGACGGCTTCCTTGCCGATTCAACGCTGGCGCAGCGAGGGGCCGGTGCGGCCCCCGATACATGAAGATGTGCAAGCCTGTCCTCCCGGCCTTGTTGGAGCAAGTCTGCAGGAGCGCGTTCAGCAGCGGGCTGTGCCGCGCGGCAGCCGAGTCGCGTGGCACCGCGGCTCGAGCGCGTCTCACCGCTCAGTTCCCCGTGCTCGGCGGCCCCAAGCCAAAGTCTTCCCGGAAGCGCTCGATCTGGTGCATTCGTTCGTGCAGGATCGTCACGATCCCGATGTGCCCGTTCGACAACTGCCGCCAATAGACGAAGTGATGTTCATGGCGGAAGAAGAAGCCCTCGACGCCGAACTCGGCCGGGATCGGCCTCGATGACACGCCGCGGGACTCGATCAGGTCGAAGGCAGCGAACATACCGTTGATGCAGCGATCGGGCTGCCGTGATCCCCACCGATCGCGCGTACAGCGATAGATCTCGTCCAGGCGATATGACGCTGCCTCCTGGACAAGAACGTTCGCCACAGGCTCAGGCTCTCTTCTTGCTGCGCGCGATCACCTGGGCCGCGGTCAACGGTCTGTAGGAAGAGTCGGGCGCCGCGAAGGCATGGGCAAGTTCTGCCTCGAGCCGGGCGAACGCGTCCTGCTCGGTGCGCTCCTTGTCGCGGCGAATCAGGTCGCGCACGTATTCACTGACGTTGTCATAAGCCCCGTGCTCGCCCACGTTGGCTGCAACGAAATCGCTGAGCGTTTCGTTGAGCCGGACGGTCATCGTCGTGGATCGGTTCATGGAGGGTGTGTTGAAGCTGGTCTGTATTCGATATAAACAAAGTTGAGCACAGAAAGACGCGTTCTAGCTGCCACAGGAGGCCCGCGGCTCTGCCGGGGAGGCAGTAGAAGTTTGACGTTTCCCGACTTGGGTATTGCCGAAGGCGAGTTGCCGGAGCGCATGTATGTCGGTGCTGACGACGATGTGCAGCTGCGAACTCCAGCGGCGTCCAGCGCGATGCAGCGGCCGAGGAAACGGAGTCGCTGAAACGTACGCGTACAAGAGGGCACCTCGATATCGCGGTACAAAATTCACCCCAGCGCGCGTTCACCCTGGGGGTGGGCTGCTGAGGGATTGCGGGCAAAGCCACTCACCACAGCGACAGGAACAGCTTCAACGGCTGGTCGGTGGAAGGCGTGAATCCGTAGCGTTGGTAGAACCGCGCCGCAGCTTCGTTCTTCGCGTCCACGAACAAGCCTGCGCTGCCCACGGCCTGCGCCGCCGTGCGGGCGCGATTCACGGCGTCGGCCAACAACAACTGACCCAAGCCTTGCCCTTGCATATCTGATCGCGTGGCCAAGCGCCCGAGGCGCGCGACTGGAATCTGGCGCGGATAGCGTTTGGCCTGCTTGGCGGGCAAGTCATCGGTCAACACGAACGCCGAGCTCAGGGCATAGAAGCCGAGGATGCCGCTGGCTTCCACCGTATAGCCGGTCTGCGCCCACAATTGCACCGCCGCTTCATCGGCAGGCACGGCGACGAAGGTGCGCGAGATCCCCTTGCCCTGATGCTGGAGCGCGGTCTGCTTCAGCCGGACGTTGAGAACCTCGACGCCGCAATCAAACCCGTTTCGGTCGTGGTGCCCAGTCAAGGGTTCCAGTCTGATCATTGCGTCGTGCCGCGTAGTCTTCGAGAGCCGCCTTCAGTGCGGCGTTGGGTGGCAAGGGGTTGTCCAGCGCCGCGAGAAACGCCTCGGTGTCACGGGCGGAAAGTCGGATGACGCGCTCCTGCTCGATGACGCGTTCGGCCTCGCGCAAGGCAGTCTGGACGACGAACTGGTTCAGGGTCGCGCCTGTCAGGCTGGCGGCCATCTCCAAGGTTTCCTGCACGGCCATCGGCACACGGGCCGTGATGCGGCCACGGTCAAGCGTCGTGGTGGTCATATTCGGGCTCCGGAGATTCGACGAGCGAAGTCTAGCGGAGCGGTGGCAAATTGTCACCACTCTGCCGCCTCAACCCGATACCCCATCGCCCGGTAGCCGCGCTGGCGCTTGTCCCACATCCGCAGCAGGGCCGGATGCCCGGTGTCCAACATGGACGGAAGTGGGCGTCGGAATGGCGCATGCCAGCCGCCACATGGCTGGACGGTCGAAGTTCCGTTTCATCGTCAAAATATTGCATTGGACGAATAAACGGAACATACTCCCACCCATGCCCGCCGACACCCACACCCAGCGCGTCCTCGATCTGGCCAGCCAGAAGCGACTGCTGCGCGCCAGCGATTTGGACGCCATCGAAGCGCCCCGGATCGTCCTGACGCGCCTGACCGCCGCTGGCCTGCTGGACAAGGTCGGGCGCGGCCTCTACCGCCTGCCCAGCCATCCGGGTTCGGAGCACGAAAGCCTTGCGACCATCGCCACGAAGGTTCCGCAGGCCGTGTTCTGCCTGCTGACCGCACTGCAATTTCACGAACTGACCACCCAGCTTCCCCGGCAGGTCTGGGTCGCCATGCCGCGCGGCAGTCATGTCCCGCGCATCGACTACCCGCCGATCAAGATGGTACAGATGACGGGCGACGTCTACGCCGAGGGCATCGAGACGGTCGAACGCGATGGCGTGAAGCTGCGCGTGTACGGCGTCGCCAAGACCGTGGCGGACTGCTTCAAGCATCGCAACAAGATCGGACTGGACGTGGCGCTCGAGGCGCTGAGGGACGTGCGCGCCAAGCGCCGCGCATCGGCTGACGATCTGTGGCGCTACGCGAAGCTCTGCCGCGTCGCCAACGTGATGCGTCCGTATCTGGAGGCTATCGAATGAGTTCGAATCTGGCCGCCTCTGTCCGTGCTCGCTTGCTCAACGTTGCCAAGGTGCAAGGGGCGGACTTCCAGCAGGTGCTCGTGCGCTTCGCGCTGGAGCGCATTCTCTACCGCCTGACGCGATCGCCGCATGCGGATCGTTTTCTACTCGAGGGCGCGCTGCTGTTCACGCTCTGGTATGACATGCCACACCGGGCCACGCGTGACGCCGACCTGCTGGGCTTCGGCGCGAGCGATCTGGAATCGGTGGCGCAGGTCTTCCGCGAGATCGCCGCCGTTGCCGTGGACGACGGCATCGTATTCGACCCTGCATCAGTCACCGTCGAGGAAATCCGAAAGGAAACCGGCTATGGCGGCGTGCGCGTTGTGATCGCGGGCGAACTGGCGAAGGCGCGTTGCAAGACGCAGATCGACGTCTGCTTCGGCGATGCCGTCACGCCCGGCCCGGTGGATTCGGTCTATCCGGTGCTGCTCGACGACCTGCCTGCGCCACGTTTGCGGGCCTATCCCACCTACACCGTCGTCGCCGAAAAGCTCCACGCCATTGCCCTGCTGGGCATGACGAACAGCCGCGTGAAGGACTACTTCGACCTGTCGGTGCTGCTGGAGCGCGAAACCCTCGACGCCGATCTGCTGGCCCAAGCGATCAAGGCCACCTTCGAGCGGCGTGGCATGACCGTGCCCGCCGAACTGCCGGTCGGCCTCACGGACGAGTTCGCGCACGATGCGTCGCGGCAGACGCTGTGGCAGTCGTTCGTCAAGAAGAACGAACTTGCCCCCGAACCCTTGGCCGCCATCGTGGAACGGCTACGGACGGCCTTGGAACCAGCGTTGAACCGGGCTGCGCGATGACGGCCACTTCGTAGACGCAGCGAGCTCGCGTCCATCGCCACGGGCGGTCGCGGTTTCCATGCGGATTTTGCATGGAGACACCGACGATGCCCCGACGCTGCGCCTGCTGCGGCAAGCCCTTCGAACCCCGCCCGCAAGTTCCCGACCAGGCCTTCTGCTCGTCGCCCGACTGCCAGAGGGCCCGCAAGCGCCAGTGGCAGCGGGCCAAGCTCCAGTCCGACCCCGACTACCGGATCAACCAGCGCGCCGCGCAGCAGGCGTGGGCGCAGCGCAATCCGGGCTACTGGCGCGACTACCGCGACGCCCAACCCGACTACGCGCAGCGCAACCGCGAGCAGCAACGGTCGCGCGATCAGGCCCAAAACGCCAGTCTTGCAAAGATGGACGTGTGCGACCTGATCGAACTCGGCTTTCGGCAAGGCCGGCCAGCGGGTTACGGCCTGCGTCGCGTGCTGATCGACCAGTCTGGTTCGGTGAAGGGGCAGCTTTCGCGTGGCGAGCACAAGAGCCTGCAAACCGACCGCGTGATCCTGCAGCCCGGCCCGGATGCCGAAGTCGCCATCGTCAACCAGATCTACCGCTGGTTCGTCGAGGACGCGCTGTTTGAATCGGAGATCGCCGAACGGCTCAACGCCAAGGGCATCCAAACCGACCTCGGGCGCGACTGGACGCGGGCCACGGTGCGCGAAGTCCTCTCCAACGAAAAATACATCGGCAACAACGTCTACAACCGGCGCTCCTTCAAGCTCAAGAAGGTGCGGGTCGTGAACCAGCCGGA
>DAIMFR010000059.1:0-30142 GCA_036724445.1 Rubrivivax sp.
GCGAGGACAACTGGCACTACCACTTCTACGACACCATCAAGGGCAGCGACTGGCTCGGCGACCAGGACGCGATCGAGTTCATGTGCCGCGAGGCGCCGAACGTGGTCTACGAGCTCGAGCACTTCGGCATGCCCTTCGACCGCAACCCGGACGGCACGATCTACCAGCGGCCCTTCGGCGGCCACACCGCCAACTACGGCGAGAAGCCGGTGCAGCGCGCCTGCGCCGCGGCCGACCGCACCGGCCACGCGATGCTGCACACGCTGTACCAGCAGAACGTCAAGGCACGCACCCATTTCTTCGTCGAGTGGATGGCCCTGGACCTGATCCGCGACGCCGACGGCGACGTGGTCGGCGTCACCGCGCTGGAGATGGAGACCGGCGAGCTCTACGTGTTCGAGTCCAAGGTCACGATGCTGGCCACCGGCGGCGCGGGCCGCATCTTCGCCGCCAGCACCAACGCCTTCATCAACACCGGCGACGGCCTGGGCATGGCGGCGCGCGCCGGGCTGCCGCTGCAGGACCTGGAGTTCTGGCAGTTCCACCCGACCGGCGTGCACAACGCCGGCGTGCTGCTGACCGAAGGCTGCCGCGGCGAGGGCGCGATCCTGCGCAACGCCGCCGGCGAGCGCTTCATGGAACGCTACGCGCCGACGCTGAAGGACCTGGCGCCGCGCGACTTCGTCAGCCGCTGCATGGACCAGGAGATCAAGGAAGGGCGCGGCTGCGGTCCGAACAAGGACTACATCAACCTGGACATGACGCACCTGGGGTTGGAAACGATCATGAAGCGCCTGCCCAGCGTGTTCGAGATCGGCCACAACTTCGCCAACGTCGACATCTCGAAGGAGGCGATTCCGGTGGTGCCGACGATCCACTACCAGATGGGCGGCATCCCGGCCAACATCCACGGGCAGGTGGTGGCGCCGAAGAACGGCGATCCGAACACGGTCGTCAACGGGCTGTACGCAGTCGGCGAATGCTCCTGCGTCAGCGTGCACGGCGCCAACCGGCTGGGCACCAATTCGCTGCTCGACCTGCTGGTCTTCGGCCGCGCCGCCGGGCTGCACATCATCGATCAAGTAGGCAAGACCAAGGCGCACAAGCCGCTGCCGGCCGACGCCGCCGAGGGCTCGCTGGCGCGCATCGCGCGGCTGGACGCCAGCAGCAGCGGCGAGTACGCGCAGGACGTGGCCAACGACATCCGCAACACGATGCAGACGCACGCCGGCGTGTTCCGCACCCAGTCGACCATGGACGAAGGCGTGGCCCGGATCGCCGCGCTGGCCGAGCGCGTCAAGGGCATCACGCTGAAGGACAAGAGCAAGGTCTTCAACACCGCGCGCATCGAGGCGCTGGAAGTCGAGAACCTGATCGAGGTCGCGCGCGCCACCATCGTCTCGGCGGCGGCGCGCCACGAGAGCCGCGGCGCGCATACCGTCAACGACTACGGCGACACGCCCGAGCATCCGCTCGGCCGCAACGATGCCGAGTGGCTGAAGCACACGCTGTGGTATTCGCAGGGCGACCGGCTGGAGTACAAGCCGGTGCAGCTGCAGCCGCTGACCGTCGAGAGCGTGCCGCCGAAGGTGCGGACCTTCTGAATCGAGAATCCAAATGACCCAACGCACCTTCCAGATCTACCGCTACGACCCGGACAAGGACAGCAAGCCCGCCATGCAGACGCTGCAGGTCGAGCTCGACGGCAGCGAGCGCATGCTGCTCGACGCGCTGATGAAGCTCAAGGCGGTCGACCCGTCGTTGAGCTTCCGCCGCAGCTGCCGCGAGGGCGTGTGCGGCTCGGATGCAATGAACATCAACGGCAAGAACGGTCTGGCCTGCCTGACCAACATGCGCACGCTGCCGGACACCGTGGTGCTCAAGCCGCTGCCCGGGCTGCCGGTGGTGCGCGACCTGATCGTCGACATGACGCAGTTCTTCACGCAGTACGACTCGATCAAGCCCTATCTGGTCAACGACACGCCGCCGCCCGAGAAGGAGCGGCTGCAGTCGCCCGAAGAACGCGATCAGCTGAACGGCCTGTACGAATGCATCCTGTGCGCCAGCTGCTCGACCGCCTGCCCCAGCTTCTGGTGGAACCCCGACAAGTTCGTCGGCCCGGCCGGGCTGCTGCAGGCCTACCGCTTCCTCGTCGACAGCCGCGACCAGGCCACCGCCGAGCGTCTGGACAACCTCGAGGATCCGTACCGGCTGTTCCGCTGCCGCTCGATCATGAACTGCGTCGACGTCTGCCCGAAGGGCTTGAACCCGACGCGCGCCATCAGCAAGATCAAGGAAATGATCGTGCGGCGCGCCGTCTGAGCCCGGCGCCCGGACCTGCGAGGCATGCCGTGGACACGCCCTTGGATGAACGCTCGCTGAGCCGTCTGAAGTGGGGTTGCCGCCGCGGTCTGCTCGAGAACGACCTGTTCATCGAGCGCTTCTTCCAGCGTTACGAGCAGGGCTTGAGCGTCAGCCGGGCGCGCGGCCTGCAGTGGCTGATGGACCTGTCCGACAACGACCTGCTGGACCTGCTGCTGCGGCGCAGCGAGTTGCCGCCGGCCCTGGACCGGCCCGAGGTCAGCGAAGTGCTCGAGCTGCTGCGCCAGCCGGCACCTGTTCATACAAACCCGACCAGCAAAGGAATCGCGCCATGATGTCCCTGTCCGATGTGAAAGCCACGCTGTCGTTCTCCGACGGCAGCCCGACCATGGAGCTGCCGATCTACAAGGGCAGCATCGGCCCGGACGTGGTCGACATCCGCAAGCTCTACGCGCAGACCGGCAAGTTCACTTACGACCCCGGTTTCCTTTCGACGGCGTCCTGCAATTCGACCATCACCTACATCGACGGCGACAAGGGCGAGCTGCTGTACCGCGGCTATCCGATCGAGCAGCTGGCCACGCAGTGCGACTTCCTCGACACCTGCTACCTGCTGCTGTACGGCGAGCTGCCCGATGCCGAGCAGCAGAAGACCTTCCACAAGCTCGTCAACAGCCACACGATGGTCAACGAGCAGATGCAATTCTTCCTGCGCGGCTTCCGCCGCGACGCGCACCCGATGGCGGTGATGACCGGCCTGGTCGGCGCGCTGTCGGCCTTCTATCACGACAGCACCGACATCAACAATGCGCGGCACCGCGAGATCGCCGCGATCCGGCTGATCGCCAAGATGCCGACGCTGGTGTCCATGGCGCACAAGTACGGCGTCGGCCAGCCGTTCATGTACCCGCGCAACGACCTCAGCTACGCCGGCAACTTCATGCGCATGATGTTCGCCACGCCCTGCGAGGACTATGTGCCCAACGACGTGCTGGTGCGCGCGATGGACCGCATCTTCATCCTGCACGCCGACCACGAGCAGAACGCCAGCACCTCGACGGTGCGGCTGTGCGGCAGCTCGGGCACCAACCCCTTCGCGGCCATCGCCGCCGGCGTGGCCTGCCTGTGGGGGC
The DNA here is from genome assembly GCA_036724445.1 of Rubrivivax sp. GTDB lineage: Bacteria > Pseudomonadota > Gammaproteobacteria > Burkholderiales > Burkholderiaceae_C > Rubrivivax. The sequence goes on from DAIMFR010000059.1 coordinate 3,456, forward strand.
CGGCGCACGGCGGCGCCAACGAAGCGGCGCTGAACATGCTGGAGGACATCCAGCGCGCCGGCGGAGTCGAGAAGATCGGCGAGTTCATCAAGCAGGTCAAGGACAAGAACTCCAGCGTCAAGCTGATGGGTTTCGGCCACCGCGTGTACAAGAACTACGACCCGCGCGCCAAGCTGATGCGCGAGACCTGCCACGAGGTGCTGACCGAACTCGGCCTGCACGACGACCCGCTGTTCAAGCTGGCGATGTCGCTGGAGAAGATCGCGCTCGAGGACGACTATTTCGTGTCGCGCAAGCTGTACCCGAACGTCGACTTCTACTCGGGCATCGTGCAGCGCGCGATCGGCATCCCGGTGAGCCTGTTCACCGCGATCTTCGCGCTGGCGCGCACCGTCGGCTGGATCGCGCAGCTCAACGAGATGATCGCCGACCCCGAATACAAGATCGGCCGGCCGCGCCAGCTCTACGTCGGCGCGCCCTCGCGCGACGTGAAGCCGGTGGCGCAGCGTTGAACGCGAGGCTGCGGACCGCGGCCGTGTTGGCGGCGGCGGCGATGCTGGCTGGCTGCAACTCGCTGGTGGCGCAGAACCCGTCGTCGCCGATGCAGCCGGTGAATGCGGTGCGCTTCGGCGACGAGGCGCGGCTCGCGGTGCGCGGCTACGACGTGGTCGCCTACGCCGCGCAGAACCGTGCCGTGCCCGGCTCGCCGCGCTGGCGCAGCGAATTCGAGGGCGTGAGCTACTATTTCGCCAGCGCCGAGCACCAGGCACTGTTCGAGCGCGAGCCCGCGCGCTACCAGCCCGCGTACCACGGCTACGACGCGACGCGCATCGTCTACGCCATTCCCGAACTGGCCGACCCCGAGGTCTGGCGCCTCATCGGCGGGCGTGTGTTCCTGTTCGCCGATGCCGACTCCAAGGCCGCCTTCGAACTCGACCTGCCCGGCAACGTGGCGCTGGCCGACCGCTACTGGAAGGACGAGGTGGCGGGCAGCAGTTCGCTGTGGCAGGGCCTCTGGCGGCGCGCCGACCGCGTGCCGCACTATCGCAGCCGCGACGAGCTGTCGCGCGCGGTGGCCCAGGCGCAAGGCAAGCCGGGCTGACACTGACACTGACGGGTCTGCAGAGGTGGCGCTGCTGCAGTCGGCCGATGTCCGTTCAGCCCGCCGGCGCCGCACGCCGGCCGGAGTTCTGTTCGGTGCCGCATCGGTGCGTGTCGAGACGCGTCTGGAGGCGCGCAACGGGCTGCGTGTGCGATGGCCGGGCGGCAGCCGCGAGCTCCGCCGCGGCGAGCGGCTGCGGACCGAGATCGCCTGCAAGTACACGATCGAGGGCTTCGGCGCGCTGCAGCGCGGCGCAGGCTGCGTGCAGACGCACTGCCGGACCGGCCCGCAGCGCGGCTTCGCGGTGTTCGTGGCGCGATGATGGCGGGGGCACTGCCGCGCCGCCTGCTGCGCCTGGCGCTGCGCGGCGTCGCGCTGCTGGTGGCCCTGGCCCTGGCCTTGGCGCTCGGCTTCACGCTCTATGCGGTCAGCGCGCTGCCGCCGCTGCAACCCTGGCATACCGAGCTGCTGCGCGAGGAGTTCGACGCCGGCCGCGACAAGGATCTGGATTTCGCCGGCTATCTGCAGCTGGAGCAGCGCCTGTTCGACGAGTTCCGCCGCAAGGCCGACGGCTGGGCGCGCGACGGCCTGCTGCAGGGCTGCGCGGGCGCCGCCGATGCGCGGCGCCAGCAGGACTGCGCCGAGGCCGGCGAGAGCTTCAGGAACAGCCGCTTCAATGCCGCCGGCTGGCTGCACCGGCTGGCCGACGGTGCGCCCTTCAACCGCACGTTCCGGCTGACGCCGCAGCAGCCGGTGGGCCAGGCGCTGCTGGTGCACGGCCTGACCGACTCGCCGTATTCGATGCACGCGCTGGCGCAGTCGCTGCACGCGCGCGGCTTCGAGGTGACGGTGCTGCGCCTGCCCGGTCACGGCACGCTGCCGTCGATGATGAGCTCGATGAGCGCGCGCGACTGGACGGCCGCCGTGCGCCTGGCGGCGCGCGACGTGGCCTCGAGGGTGCAAGCGGGCCAGCCCTTCTACGCCGGCGGTTATTCGTCGGGCGGCACCTTGGTGCTGCAGTACGCGCTTGACGCCTTGCAGGACGCCACGCTGCGCCGCCCCGACCGCGTGCTGCTGGTGTCGCCGGCGATCGAGCTGACGCGCGTGGCCATGCTGGCCGAGGTTATCGACGTCTTCAGCATCGTGCCGATTCCGGTGCTCGACAAGGTGCGCTGGCAGGCGGTGGCCCCCGAATTCGACCCCTACAAGTTCAACTCCTTTCCGGTCAACGCGTCGCGGCAGATCAACCGCGCCACGCGCGCGCTGCAGCGCTCGCTGCGCGAGGCCGAAAGTGCCGGCCGGCTGGCGCAGCTGCCGCCGGTAGTGGCCTGGCAGTCGGTGGTCGATTCGACGGTCGGCTCCGACGGGCTGGTCGATCAGGTCTACGCGCGGCTGCGCGATCCGGCGCACAGGTTGGTGATGTTCGACCTCAACCGCATGCCCGAGCTCGACGGCCTGACGCGCCCGGCCGCGCGCGCGCTGATCGAGCGCGTGGAACGCGCGCCGCGCGGCTATACACTCGATGTGGTCACCAATGCCGACGCCGGCCAGCCGCGCATCGCCGTGCGCCGCCTGCGGCCCGGCGGGCCGGCCGAGCAGTTGCCGACCACGCTCGACTGGCCGGGCAACCTGGTGTCGCTGGGCCACGTGGCACTGCCGTTCCCGGCCGACGATCCGGTCTACGGCTTCGTCCTCGGCAGCGGCCGCGACGGCATCCCCAGCATCGGCTCGTGGCTGCTGCGCGGCGAAAACGGCGCGATCAGCATTTCGCTGGGCTCGCTGACGCGGCTGCGCAGCAACCCCTTCTGGCCGCTGATCGACGCCGACGTGGGCGCGCTGGTGGCGCAGGACGTGGCGGCGCGCTGAGCGTCAGCGCCGCCCGGCCGCCATCATCAGCGCCATCGGCGTCCAGCTGCCGGGCTGGTGGAAGCGCCCTTGGGCCGGCAGCCAGCGCGCGCCGCGTGCGGCCTGGCCGGCCCCTGCCGTGGCGACGACCAGCGCGGCGGCGGCCCAGGCCAGCAGCGCGCCGCCGGAGCCGAAGCTGCCGAGCACGCCGGCCAGCGCCAGCAGCAGCATCGCCAGCGGCAGCAGCGTCGCGCGGGCCGGGCTGATCTCGTGCGGCCGGCTCTGCCGCAGCCCGAGCGCGATCAACAGGGCGAGCACGCCCCAGACCCAGACGGGCGTGTGCTGCAGGACGGACAGGGCGAAGGTCCGGGAAGGCATGGCGTCGACTCCTTCGGCAAGCGATGCGCCACTGTGCCGCCCTGCGCGGCGCTTGCCGAGCACGCTGCGACGCATGGCCGCGCCGCGGCGCGAAACGCCGCGCTGGCGGCGCGAAATGCGGCGGGCAACCGCGGGCCGGCGCGCAAAGGCGCGGGGGCAGACGGCAGGCGCAGGAAGACGCAGGAAGACGCAGGAAGACGCGGGCAGGCGCAGGAAGACGCAGGAAGACGCGGCCCCGGGGCGGCTCAGCGCCGCTTCGATCCGCCGAACAGCCCGCCCAGCACGCCGCGGAACAGCTCGCGGCCGGCCGCCGAGCCCATGCTGCGCATCGCCGACGAAGCGGCCTTCTCGACCAGGCCCTCGCGCTTGCCGCCGCGCGGGCCGGTGCTGCCGAACAGCATGTCCTTCAATTCACCCATCACGCCGCCGTCGTCGGCTGCGGGCGCGGTGCGCGCAGCGCCTTCCGCCGTGCCGGCCTGCATCGCGTCGGCCGCCGCGCCGCTGGCCACGGCGCGGCCCTTGAGCTTCTCGTAGGCCGATTCGCGGTCCACCGATTTTTCGTAGCTGCCCGCGACCAGCGAGCCGGCGATCAGCGCGGCGCGCTCCTCGGGCGTGATCGGCCCGATGCGGCTGCCCGGCGGGACGACGAAGACCCGCTGCGTCACGCTGGGCCGGCCCTTTTCGTCGAGCAGGCTGACCAGCGCCTCGCCGACCGCCAGCTCGGTGATCGCGGTCTCGATGTCCAGCCCTGGGTTGGCGCGCATCGTGCTCGCCGCGGCCTTGACCGCCTTCTGGTCGCGCGGCGTGAAGGCGCGCAGCGCGTGCTGCACGCGGTTGCCCAGCTGGCCGAGCACGCTGTCCGGAATGTCGAGCGGGTTCTGCGTCACGAAGTACACGCCGACGCCTTTGCTGCGCACCAGCCGCACGACGAGCTCGATGCGCTGGATCAGCGCCGGCGGCGCGTCGTTGAACAGCAGGTGCGCTTCGTCGAAGAAGAACACCAGCTTGGGCTTGTCCAGGTCGCCGACCTCGGGCAGCCGCTCGAACAGCTCGCTCAGCATCCACAGCAGGAAGGTGGCGTACAGGCGCGGCGCGTTCATCAGCTGGTCGGCGGCGAGGATGTTGACCACCCCCTTGCCGTCGACCGTCTGCATGAAGTCGGCGATGTCCAGCATCGGCTCGCCGAAGAAGCGCTCGCCGCCCTGTTCGCCGATCTGCAGCAGCCCGCGCTGGATGGCGCCGATGCTGGCAGCGCTGACGTTGCCGTATTCGGTCTTGTACTGCGCGGCGTTGTCGCCCACGTGCTGCAGCATCGCGCGCAGGTCCTTCAGGTCCAGCAGCAGCAGGCCCGAGTCGTCGGCGATCTTGAAGACCAGGCTGAGCACGCCGCCTTGCGTGTCGTTCAGGCCCAGCATGCGCGCCAGCAGCAGCGGGCCCATGTCGGAGATGGTCGCGCGCACCGGGTGGCCCTGCGCCCTGGCGCCATCGGCGCCCTGCGCCCTGGCGCCATCGGCGCCCTGCGCATTCGTGCCGCCGGCGAACACGTCCCACAGCGTGCAGGGGCAGGCCACGCTCCCGGGCGGCTCGATGCCGCGCTCCTGCAGCACGGCCGCCATCTTGGCCGGGATGCTGCCCCGCTGGCTGATGCCGGTGAGGTCGCCCTTGACGTCGGCCATGAACACCGGCACGCCCAGGCGGCTGAAGTTTTCGGCCAGCGTCTGCAGCGTGATCGTCTTGCCGGTGCCGGTGGCGCCGGTGATCAGCCCGTGGCGGTTGGCCAGCGCAGGCAGAAGGAAGCATTCGGTGTCGCCGTGACGGGCGACGAGGATCGGGTCGGCCATCGGCGCGGCTCCTGGGTGGCCAAAAGTAGAATGCCAGTCTATCCAACTACAGCGTCGCGCCGTTGCGTTTGCAGGGCCGCAGGAGAGCCAGTGCATGGCCGGACATTCCAAATGGGCCAACATCCAGCACCGCAAGGGGCGCCAGGACGAGAAGCGCGGCAAGATCTGGACACGGGTCATCCGTGAGATCACCGTGGCCGCGCGCTCCGGTGGCGGCGATTTGAGCGCCAACCCGCGCCTGCGCCTGGCGGTGGACAAGGCCAAGGCCGCCAACATGCCGGCCGACCGCATCAAGTACAACATCGACAAGGCCTCGGGCGCGCTGGAAGGCATCAGCTACGAAGAAATCCGCTACGAGGGCTACGGCATCGGCGGCGCCGCGATCATCGTCGACTGCATGACCGACAACCGCGTGCGCACCGTGGCCGAGGTGCGCCACGCCTTCAGCAAGTACGGCGGCAACATGGGCTCGGAAGGCTCGGTGGCCTTCCAGTTCCGCCACTGCGGGCAACTGGTCTTCGCACCCGGCACCAGCGAAGACCAGGTCATGGACGTGGCGCTGGAAGCCGGTGCCGACGACGTCATCAGCGACGACGACGGCGCGGTGGAAGTGCTGTGCGCGGTGGCCGAGTTCGAGCAGGTCAAGGATGCGCTGGCCGCCGCCGGCCTGCAGCCCGAAGTGGCCGAGGTGACGATGCGCGCCGAGAACGAGATCGAGCTCGGCGGCGAGGACGCCGCGCGCATGCGCAAGCTGCTCGACGTGCTCGAAGACCTGGACGACGTGCAGGCCGTCTACCACAACGCCGCCATCGACGCATGAAGCTGCTGGTTATCGGCGGCGGCGGGCGCGAGCACGCGCTGGCCTGGAAGCTGGCGCAGTCGCCGCGCGTGCAGCGCATCTATGTCGCGCCCGGCAACGGCGGCACCGCGGCCGACCCGGCGCTGGCCAACGTCGCGATCACCGACCTGGGGGCGCTGGCCGACTTCGCGGCCGGCGAGAAGATCGGCCTGACCGTGGTCGGGCCCGAGGCGCCGCTGGCCGCCGGCGTGGTGGATCTGTTCCGTGCGCGCGGACTGCGCATCTTCGGGCCGACGCGCGCCGCCGCGCAGCTGGAAAGCTCGAAGGCCTTCGCCAAGGACTTCATGCAGCGCCACGGCATCCCGACCGCGGCGTACGCCGTGTTCGACGATGCGGCGGCCGCGCACGCTTTCGTCGATGCCCAGGGCGCACCGATCGTCATCAAGGCCGACGGCCTGGCGGCCGGCAAGGGCGTGGTCGTGGCGGCGACGCTGGCGCAGGCCCACGAGGCCGTCGACTGGATGCTGGTCGACAACAAACTCGGCGTCACGCACAACGCGGGCGGCGCGCGCGTGGTCATCGAGCAGTTTCTCGAAGGCGAGGAGGCCAGCTTCATCGTGCTGTGCGACGGCAGGAACGTGCTGCCGCTGGCCACCAGCCAGGACCACAAGCGCCTGCTCGACGGCGACGCCGGCCCCAACACCGGCGGCATGGGCGCGTATTCGCCGGCGCCGGTGGTCACGCCCAACGTGCATGCGCGGGTGATGCACGAGATCATCCTGCCCACGGTGGCCGGCATGGCCAAGGACGGCCTGCCCTTCACCGGCTTCCTCTACGCCGGGCTGATGATCGACGCGACGGGCCAACCGCGCACGGTGGAGTTCAACGCGCGCCTGGGCGACCCGGAGGCGCAGCCGATCCTGATGCGGCTGAAGAGCGACCTGCTCGAGGTGCTGCTGCATGCCGCCGGCGGCACGCTCGACCAGGTGCAGCTCGACTGGGACCGGCGCGTCGCGCTCGGCGTGGTCGTCGCCGCGGCCGGCTATCCGCTGCACCCGCGCAAGGGCGATGCCATCAGCGGCCTGCCTGCGGCGGCCGAGGATCTGCAGGTCTTCCATGCCGGCACCGCGCTGCACGGCGGCGCGCTGGTGACCAGCGGCGGACGCGTGCTGTGCGTCACCGCGCTGGGCGACAAGACCAGCCTGGCCCAGGCGCGGGCCTACGAAGCGCTGCAGGGCATCCGTTTCGACGGGGCGCAGTTCCGCTCCGACATCGGCCACCGTGCCGTCAAGCGTTGAAGTGAAACTCGCCCACCCGAATTCCCAACGCATTCACCGCAGAGGCGCGGAGGTCGCAGAGGGCCGCAGAGAAGGCTTGATTCGCTCTGCGAGACCTCTGCGTTCTCTGCGCCTCTGCGGTGAAGGCTGTCGGCCGACGTTTCATGCGTTGCGGGTGGCGCGTCGCGCCATGGACAACTGAGATGGACTCCACCTTCCACAGCGCGCCGGTGCGTGACTACCTGCTGGGGCTGCAGCAGCGCATCGCCGGCGCCTTCGAGGCCGAGGACGGCCAGCCCTTCCTGAAGGACGCATGGACACGACCCGCGGGGGGTGCGCTCGAAGGCGACGGCCTGTCGCGGCTGGTCGAACAAGGCCAGGTGTTCGAACGCGCCGGCTGCAACTTCAGCCACGTCAAGGGCCGGCAGTTGCCGCCTTCGGCCACGCAGCACCGGCCCGAGCTGGCCGGCGCGGCCTTCGAGGCGCTGGGCGTGTCGCTGGTGATGCACCCGCGCAACCCGCACGTGCCGACGGTGCACATGAACGTGCGCGCTTTTGCCGCGCTGCCCGAAGGCCAGGCGCCGGTGGTCTGGTTCGGCGGCGGCATGGACCTGACGCCGACCTACGGCGTTGCCGAGGACGCGGTGCATTTCCACCGCTGCTGCCGCGACGCGCTGGCGCCCTTCGGTACCGATCTGCATCCGCGCTTCAAGAAGTGGTGCGACGAGTACTTCTTCCTCAAGCACCGCAACGAGGCGCGCGGCGTCGGCGGCATCTTCTTCGACGACTTCAACGAACTGGGCTTCGAGCGCAGCTTCGCCATGCTGCGCGCCGTCGGCGATGCCTTCGTGCCGGCCTACCTGCCGATCGTGCAGCGCCGCCGCAACGTGCCCTATGGCGAGCGCGAGCGCGACTTCCAGCTCTACCGCCGCGGCCGCTATGTCGAGTTCAACCTGGTGTTCGACCGCGGCACGCACTTCGGGCTGCAGTCGGGCGGGCGCACCGAGAGCATCTTGATGTCGATGCCGCCGCTGGTGCAGTGGCGCTACGACTGGCAGCCCGAGCCCGGCTCGGCCGAGGCGCGGCTGTACAGCGACTTCCTGCCGGTGCGCGATTGGCTGAGCTAGTGCGGCGCATCGGGTTGTTCGGCGGCAGCTTCGATCCGGTGCACAACGCGCACCTGGCGCTGGCCCGGCAGGCGCGCGATGCACTGCCGCTCGACGAACTGCGCTGGGTGCCGGCCGGCAACCCGTGGCAGAAGGCGCGCGCGATGACGCCGGCCGCGCAGCGCGAGGCCATGCTGCAACTGGCCATCGCCGATGAACCGCGCTTCGTCATCGACCGCTGCGAACTGCAGCGCCAGGGCCCCAGCTACACGCTCGACACGGTGCGCGAGCTGCAGGCGGCCGCGCCGGGCGCCGAGTGGTTCCTGATCATCGGCGGCGACCAGTATCGCAACCTGCACACCTGGCACGGCTTCGAGCAGTTGCTGCAGCGCGTGACGCTGGCGGTGGCGCAGCGCCCCGGCGCCGCGGACGATGCCGCGGACGCGGACGCGCGCGTGCGCGCGGCGCCGCAGGTGGCGCTGGCACTGCCGCCGCTGCAGATCTCGGCGAGCGACATCCGTGCACGCGTCGCCGCCGGGCAGGACATTGCCGCGCTGGTGCCGCCGGCAGTGGCGCTCTATATTCACCAGCAAGGCCTGTACCGGCCTGCCACCGGGAGCTGAATGGACATCCGCAAACTGCAACGCGCCATCGTCGATGGGCTGGAGGACGTCAAGGCCCAGGCCATCGCCGTCTACAACACCGAGGCGCTGTCGCCGCTGTTCGAGCGCGTGATCATCGCCACCGGCACCAGCAACCGGCAGACCAAGGCCCTGGCGGCGAGCGTGCGCGACAAGGTGCGCGAGCGCGGCCTGGCCGTGATGCGCACCGAGGGCCAAGAAAACGGCGAATGGATCATCGTCGACTGCGGCGCCGCGGTGGTGCACATCATGCAGCCGGCGATCCGCGACTACTACCACCTGGAAGAAATCTGGGGCGGCAAGACGGTGAAGATGAAGTTCGGCGCCACCGCCGGGCAGGGGCTGGTCAAGGCCTCGGAGCCGATGGCCGACGACGCGCCCGCAGCGGCGCCGGCGCCGCGCAAGACGCCGGGCCGCGCCTCACCGAAGGTTGCGGCAAAGACCGCAGCGAAGAGCGCAGCAAAGAGCGCGGTGAAGACCGCGGCGAAGACCCCGGCACGGAGCCCGGCGAAGGCGCCGGCGAAGAACAAGCCCACCGCGCGCCGCGCGCCGGCGCCGCGCCAGCCGCCGGCCAAGGGCGGCGTGCGCACGGTGGTGGCCGGCGCGCCGGCCAAGAAGAGCGCCGCGCGCGGCAGCTCCGCCGCGACGCGCAGCGGCGCGGGCGCCTCGCGGCGGCGCGCATGAAGCTGCTGGTGCTGGCCATCGGCCAGCGCCAGCCGGCCTGGGCCGATGCCGCCTGGGACGATTTCGCCAAGCGCTTCCCGCCCGAGATGCGGCTCGAACTGAAGGCCTGCAAGGCCGAGCCGCGCGGCACGCGCACCGCGGCCCAGTGCATGGCTGCCGAGGCGAAGCGCATCGACGCGGCGTGCCCCAAGGGCGCGCGGCGCGTCGTGCTGGACGAACGCGGCGCCGCGCTCAGCACTGCGCAGCTGGCCGAGCGGCTGCAGCGCTGGCGCGACGACGGCCGCGACGTGGCGCTGCTGATCGGCGGCCCGGACGGCCTGGATGCGGCGTTGAAGGCCGGCGCCGACGAAACACTGCGCCTTTCGGATCTGACGCTGGCGCACGCCTTCGTGCGCGTGCTGCTGGCCGAGGCGCTGTACCGGGCCTGGACCCTGCTGCAGGGCCACCCCTACCACCGCGAATGAACGCGCCGCGCTTCGTCTGGCTCGCCTCGCAGAGCCCGCGGCGTGCGCAGCTGCTGCAGCAGATCGGCGTGGCCTACCGGCTGCTGCCGCCCGACGCGGGCGAGGACGCCGAAGCTCTGGAAGCCGAACGTCCCAGCGAACTGCCCGCCGCCTACGTGCGGCGCGTGACGCGTGCCAAGCTGCAGGCGGCCGTGGCGCGGCTGCGGCGCCGCGGCGAGCCGCCGGCGCCGGTGCTGTGCGCCGACACCACGGTCGCGCTGGGCCGGCGCATCCTGGGCAAGCCGGCCGACGCGGCCGGCGCGCGCGCGATGCTGCAAGCCCTGTGCGGCCGCACGCACCGCGTGCTGACCGCGGTGGCGCTGCACGACGGCCGGCGCACGCTGGCGGCACTGAAGGTGTCGCACGTGCGTATGGCGGCCATGCCGGCGGCGGCCATCGACGCCTACGTGGCCGGCGGCGAGCCCTTCGGCAAGGCCGGTGCCTATGCGGTCCAGGGCGCCATCGCCGCCTGGATCGAGCACGTCGAAGGCAGCCACTCCGGCATCATGGGCCTGCCGCTGTTCGAGACGGCCGCGCTGCTGCGCCGCGCCGGTGTGGCCGTCGCCTAGACTCGGGTGCTCGTGGCGCTTTGCCGCCGGGACACCAAATGGCCAGCCAGGACATCCTCATCAACTGGGCCCCGCAGGAGACGCGCGTGGCCATCGTCGAGAACGGCGCCGTGCAGGAGCTGCACATCGAGCGCGCGCTCGAACGCGGGCTGGTCGGCAACGTCTACCTGGGCAAGGTGGCGCGCGTGCTGCCGGGCATGCAGAGCGCATTCGTCGACATCGGGCTGGACCGCGCCGCGTTCCTGCACGTGGCCGACCTGAACCCGCCGGCCAACGGGGCAGGCGCAGGCAGCGGCCGCGGCGAGGCCGCGGCGCTGCCGATCGAGCGCCAGATCTTCGAGGGCCAGCCGCTGACGGTGCAGGTCATCAAGGATCCGATCGGCAGCAAAGGCGCGCGGCTGTCGGCGCAGGTGTCGATCGCCGGGCGCATGCTGGTCTTCCTGCCGCACGACAAGCACATCGGCATCTCGCAGAAGATCGGTTCGGCCGAACTGCGCGAACAGCTGCGCACGCGCATGCATGCGCTGGTGGGCGAAGGCGAGCACGGCAAGGGCGGCGGCTTCATCCTGCGCACCAACGCCGAGGAGGCCACCGACGCCGAACTGGCCGACGACATCGCCTATCTGCGCAAGACCTGGGGCCTGATCCGCGAGCGCGCGCAGAACTCCGCGCCGGGCACGCTGCTGCACCAGGACCTGAGCCTGGCCGAGCGCGTGCTGCGCGACCTGGCCAACGACGCCACGCATTCGATCCGCATCGACTCGGGCCTGCAGTACGACAAGCTCAAGGCCTTCGGCGAGACCTACATGCCGCGCAGCGCCGCGCGGCTCGAGCTGTACCGCGGCGAGCGGCCGATCTTCGACCTGTTCGGCATCGAGGACGAGATCGTGCGCGCGCTGGCGCGCAAGGTCGAGTTGAAGAGCGGCGGCACGCTGGTCATCGACCAGACCGAGGCGATGACGACCATCGACGTGAACACCGGCGGCTTCGTCGGCGCGCGCAACTTCGAGGACACGGTGTTCAAGACCAACCTCGAGGCGGCCGGCGCCATCGCGCGCCAGCTGCGGCTGCGCAACCTGGGCGGCATGGTCATCGTCGACTTCATCGACATGACGCGCGACGAGCACCAGCAGGCGGTGCTGGCCGAGTTCCGCAAGCAGCTGGCGCGCGACCGCACGCGCACCACGGTCAGCGGCTTCTCGCAGCTGGGGCTGGTGGAGCTGACGCGCAAGCGCACGCGCGAGAGCCTGGCGCACATGCTGTGCGAGCCGTGCCCCACCTGCGCCGGCCGCGGCCAGGTGAAGACCGCGCGCAGCGTGTGCTACGACATCCTGCGCGAGATCCTGCGCGAGGCGCGGCAGTTCAACCCGAAGGAGTTCCGCATCGTCGCCACCGCGGCGGTGGTCGAGATGCTGCTCGACGAAGAGAGCGTGCACCTGGCGGGCCTCTCCGAATTCATCGGCAAGCCGATCTCGCTGTCGGCCGAGCCGTCGATGAACCCGGAGCAGTACGACATCGTGTTGATGTGAGGTTTCACGGGGGTTCACCCCGTCTCAGATGCCACACGTAAACGCCTGTCGGACAAGGAGTTTTCGGGGAGAGATCTGTCTTTTGGTATCGCGGAGTGCCACCTGATCGCAGCAAGATTGGGTGACTTGGTGGGTGACCTGGCGGGTGACTTGGCCAGGACACCCCCCGTGGCACCGGGAGAAGCGAAGATGGCAACGAAAGGCGGGCTGCTCTCCGATATGCAGCTCAAGCACTGGATCAAGGCCGGAAGGGCAATCTCGACGAGCGACGGCGGAGGTTTGATCTTCTCGCTGTCGGCGACTGGCCATGCAGCTTGGGTCCTCCGCTACCGACACGGCTCGCAGCGCCCGGAAATGACGCTGGGACCGTATCCGGCCATCGGACTCTCTGAGGCAAGGACGTTGGCGCTGTTGAAGCGTGCCGAAATTGCGCAGGGAAAAAATCCGATCGTCGAGAAGCGCAAGGCCAGGGCCGCGGTGGCGAGGGACTGGACAGTACGTCGACTCGTACAGGACTATCGGGAGAAGAAGCTCGTCAGCCTGGCTTCGAGTACGCAGCGTAGCTACGGTCGGCACCTCAAGATGATCGAACGAAATTTGGGGGCGCTCGTGGTCAGCGAGGTCGAGGCAACGGATGTTGTCCAGGCGATTGAGGAGTCCAAGCTGACGTGGGGCGAGTCGAACATGATGCTGATTGCCTGCAAGTGCGTCTTCACGCACGCCTGCGGCAAGAGACTTATCGATGTCAATCCGTGCCGGGGGATCATGCTGTCTGCGTTGCTGGGCCCGCGACCTCCTGTTCGTAGGCGGCTGATGCTGACGAAGGACGAACTGCATCTGTTGCTGAACGCGAAGATGCGACGACCCAACGCCCTGGCGATTCGCATCCTATTGGCATGTGGTGTCCGAAGCGCCGAGTTCTATACGGCAAGGTGGCTGGACGTGCATCTGGACGAGTCGCGGTGGCACATTCCTGCAAGCAAGACCGGCCCCGCGATGGACGTCCCGCTTGCGCCCAGTGTCGTCGGATGGTTCAAGGAACTTCGCCTTCTCTCGGGCTCTTCCGTCTACGTGCTTCCGGCAAGGAGGCAAGCGCGCGTTCGACGCCAGAACGGGGACACTCACGTGTCGAAAGACACGATACGCGAGTCGATTGACTTCTGGATAGAACGGCATAAGCCGAACACTCGACGCTTCACGCCGCACGACTTGCGCAGCACAATGAAGTCTCACATGCGAGCACTCGGTGTTCCGCGCGATGTTTCAGAGATGTGCCTGAACCACAAGCTCACGGGCGTGGAGGGAATCTACGACCAGCACAACTACTATCGGGAGCGCCAGCAGGCGCTGGCTACCTGGGCTCAGTTCCTATCCGTTTGCGAGGCTGGTGACGAGATCGCACCGAACGCGCCCGGAACAGGGGTCAGCGAGGCCACGGTAGTGTCAGGTGGGAGCCGCGGTTGAAAGCATACCTGTCGATTTCGCTGGCTTGGCCTAGTTGCTGCCTTGGACAACGGCAATGCGAAGGCTCTTGTTCTGCCTGATCTTGGCCGTCGGCGGTGGCCTAGCCTACGTTGCCGTCATCATCGGCGGCCGGGACTGGGGAACAGGCGTCGTCGCGATGTTTTTCGGCGTGGTAGTTGCTGCTCCGATAGCGAGCCTTCTCACCGGCATCGGTAGGCCGCACCGGGGCAGCCGTCGAAAATTCTGGCGCGGTGCTGGATTCAGCGGACGTACGGGCTCCGCGTCGGACGGCGTCGTGCGTTCTCACCGGTGGGATCGTTGAGAAGCTCGTCTGCTATTTCTTCTGCGAATCGACGAGGTCCCGAAGGGCGCTCTTCGCGCCTTCTAGGGTGGCCTCTGCATCATGTCTGACCTGGCCCAGGGTCTGCCCAATCAATGACCTATCGGTTCTCAGCGTGCCGTCGTCGGTCTTAACAATGCCAGCTTTGCCGTCAAACTCGCCCTGCTGGGTGGCGTTTGCGTCTTGAAGACGTCGGGCGCGTTCCTGAATCTCCTTTCGGACTGGAGAGGGCGATGCGGGTTGCGCGTCAAGTGACCGAGTGGGAGATGTCTCGTTGCCCGCCGCCTGTAGGTGATGAGCTTGATGGATAGCCTCGATGTCGGGGGTGAGCGCTGCCTCGTGCCGCTGCCGCAGGTGAAGATCGCGTGCGTCGCCAAACGAGGTCGGCAGGCTGCTTCCGTCTGAAAGCACCCTCGTGGGCTGCAGCGACCGTCGGGCCAGCTCCGCGCTCATCAGCGCCTGCGCAGCGGCACTGGTCCCCCCGTACGTCTGCGCGTAGCGCAGGAACATCTCCAGGTTGTGCGGATCCTGGGCGATGTCGATCGAGATCGACTCACCCTTCTCGTACGCTGCAGACACCCGCTCGGCGAAGCTCCTGCGGTCAGCCAACGCGGCGTCGGCGCGCTCCGAGCGCGACTGCGTCGATCCCAGGCGCGCGGCCGTCTCGCGAGCCTCGCGCTCGTCCCGCGAGATGGCCTGAAGAAAGCTCTCGTCCCGAGACACGCGATCCCCGAACTGCTTGAAGGCAGCCAACTGCTCACTGCTCATGCTGGCCAGCGCCTTCTGTTCCAGCACGGAAAGGCTCGACTGGTAGGTCTTGTCCGCGTTGGCGTGGACTTCACCCCCGACAATCCGGGCGTTCAAGCCCGCGTGCGCGGATCCTCCAAAGGCAATGCGCGCAACCTGGGCCTGGCTGAGGCCCGTGTGCTCGGATACCGTCTGAATGACCTGATCCAGTCGATTGAGCGAGTCCCCGACCTGCTCATAGCTGCTCGATGCCGTGCCCTTGCTGCTGCGCGTCGAGCGGAAATGGCCCAGGCCCTTCAAGAACACCTCCGACAGCGCGGCCGAGCGTTCCGTCGTCGCCGACACGGCCTCGATGCGCGCAGCGTCCACCTGCCGCCCGGCCTGCTGCACGTCCTGCTCCGACACGCGAACCGACACCATCCGAGATGCAAAGCCCTGGTTGCGCAGCAGGCTGACGGCGGTGCGACCGGTCAGCACATTCGATGAGAAGGTGTCCCCGCTGGCATCGCTCTGAACGCTGCCCATGAAGGCCGACGTGCGATTCGGCGCCAGCTGCATCTGGTCCATCGCCACGTTGCCCAGGCTGACGCTGCCGACGGCTGCCGATGAGGTCGATCCCGCAAGCACCCCCTGCAAGCCGGGCAACCCGCCGACCAATGTCGAGCCGACGTTCTCGATGCGCTTCACCGCCGCCCACGCGATGAACGGAATGCTGAACGCCAGATACCCCACCACGGCCTCACCCGAGATCGCGCCGGAGTAGATCGGCGATGCCGTCTGCAGCGACAGCACCTTGGTGCCCGTGCCGAGATCCGCCGCGGAGGCCAGATCGAAGGCGGCATAGACCGAGGCCATGTAGTTCAGCACCGCGTAGAGCGGGGGCCACAGCTGGATCCAGATCAGGATCGAAGCGTAGCCTTTGAATGCCATCATCGTGTCGCGCCCGCTCGTCAGCAGCAGCATCAGCACCACCAGCGGGAACAGCGCGTAGGCGAGCGCCTCGACGACGTTGCGGATCACCGGCAGCGCCTGTTCGGCCACCTTGCCGAGGTTGAGCCAGGTCGCGTTCTGCTGGGCCGTCGCCTGGGCCCGCCCCACCGCCAGCACCATCGCCGCCGGATCGTTGACCTTCTGGCCGACGATGCTGCCGGTGTCGTTGATCGCGTTGAGCACGGCGTTCTGGCGGATCAGGTCGGCCGCGGTGGCCGAGGCGCTGGCGATGCGGTTCCTCAAGTAGGCCTGCTGGATCTGCCCCGCGATGACGCTGGCCGCCGTGGTGGCCGGCAGCGTGGGGTTGAGCGTGAAGGCGAGCCTGCCCTGGATGCGGGCGATCTGCGCAGGCAGCCGCCCGCTCAGGTTCGTGTAGACATTGGGGCAAGTGGCCACGGTGGCGCTGCCGCCGGCGGTGAGCGGACTGAAGCGCGCCGGATTCGGCGTGCTCATCGCCGCCCAGACATCGTCGGAGGTCGAGAACACGGCAGGGTCGAGCGTCCCGTCGATCAGGTCGTAGCTGGTGCAGTTGTGGAGGAAGTTGACCAAGTCGGTCCGGAAGCTCGGATCCTGGAACACCACGCCGCCCGTCTCGCGGATCAGCCGGTTGCCGAACATCAACCCGTGCCGCTGGTAGGTCAGCTCCGAAGGCAGGCCACCCGGGCCGGGGATGACCTGGAATGCCGTCTCGAAGAGTTCGGTCAGCGTGTGCCCGATCGTGCTGGTCAGGCTGCCCAGCGCCGCCATCCCGAAGGGCACGTTGGCGACCACCTTGACGGCCGACCCACCGGTCTTGTCGACGATGCCGACAGTGACCCGCGGCAAGGCGAGCACGCCGAACACCAGCACCACGGTCGCGAGCCACTTCCAGCCCTGAAGCTTCTCCGGCGCGAAGGCGTAGGCCAGCAACGCCGCCACGAAACCGCAGAAGGCCACGGCGGCCAGCGCGGCGGAGTAGTTTCCCGAGCCGTGGATCGCCGCCGCGGCATTGAAGATGCCGAACAGGCTGTCGGCATTCTGGTAGGCGTAGATCTCCCACATGCTGCGGTCCGGCGCACGCTGCCCTCAGCGTCCGGCGAACGCCGCCTGCTGCCCCAGCATGTCCATCACGTGCTGCGGCATGCTGGAGCGCAGCTGGCGCTCCAGTTGCTCCAGGTGCGAGGCGACCGCGTGGAAGGAGCCCACCTTCTGGTACAGCCCCGTCTTCTCCCGCGAGATCTGCAGCAGCACGGCCTGTGCGCGTTGACGAATCTGCTGCGCCCGTTCGCGCTGCGCCTGCTGGAGCATGTAGTCCTTCTCCAGCGCCGCCATGCCCAGCCGCAGATTGCGTTCGAGGAAGACGTACGCGTAGTCCGCGGCGATCACGTCGCGGTACTGTGAGATCAGGCTGTCGGCCAGGCCGGAGCCGGGAATCGTCGTGCCGATCGACAACATCCGGTAGACCGGCTCGGTGGTCTGGTTGACGAAGCCGACCTCGGGCGAGTTGTTGGGGATCGCGGTGCGCGTGGCGATCTTGTCGGCGATCGAACGCATCAGCGTCTCGACCTTCGCGGTGAACGGCGTGCTGGTGTAGCTGGTGTTCAGCGACACCACGTCGCAGTTCGTGTAGTCGTTGCAGCTCAGCAGGTGTTGCGTCACGTTCGTCCCGCTGGCCGCAGCCTGGCCGTAGAGCAGCTGGCTGATCGAGTTGATGGTCGGGGCGATGGGCTCCGGGTCGCGGGCTGCATCCTCGGCGTAGAAGATCACCGTGCCGACGATGCTCATGATCAGCTCGCGCTCCTGATCGTCCAGCGAGCTGCCGGCGTACTGCAGCGCCTTCCAGGTCAGGTTGCCGACGAACGGTGCCTTGTTCTTGACGTTCGGATCGGTCGACGCGCGGGCGGAGCCGAGGATCCCCGGACGGTCGGTGGCACAGCGGCGCCGAGCGGCATCGCGGTCGGCTTCCACGCCCATCTCGATCGCCAGGTCGGCACAGGCTTCCTGCGAGCCGTAGCCGGCTGCCTCGGCGGCGGTGCTGACGATGGCTTTGGCGGTCTCGCAGGAGTTGATGCGGGCGTTGTTGATCCAGGTCTCCAGCCCCTTGGCCCATTTCGTCAGCCCGCCCAGCAGAGGCGACACCGCCTCCAACGCGAGCTGGAAGGCGATCCCTGGTAGCGCGGCCGTGATGTTCCTGAGCATGTTCTTGAACTCCTGCGCCGAGATGTGCGAGAACGAGCCGCCGAACACGTCGATGCCGCCGCAGCCGGCCTTGGCGCTCGGGAACTGGATCGCGGCCAGCTGGTACACCTTGTTCGGCGAGCGCATGAAGAAGTTGCCGCCGGCATAGGTGCCGAAGGTCTGCCCCTTGAACGCGCCCGGCGCGGTGTAGTTGCCGATCGCACCGAGGCTGTTGAACATGTTGTTGACCTCGGCGTTCAGATCCCCCGCATGCAGCGTGGGCGGCTGAACCGACAAGGCCATCGCGGCCGCAGCGGCCACGAGGCGCCGGCGAGAAGAAAGGTCGAACATGAGAGCCCCCGAGAAGGTGATTGCCGTCAGGGCAGTGCCGGGTCGGGCTGACGCACGGCGCCCAGTGCGGCTTCGGACCCACCGGCGGACACGGCCGAGATCCGCTCCAGCAGCTGCGACTCGGAAAGCACCCCGAAGCCGATCGGCGTGATGCGGCCGGTGAAGGGCTGCGCCAGGTAGACCGCCGGCACCTGCGTGACCCGCAGCGCGGTCGCGATGCCGTTGTCGCGCCGTGCACCCGCGAAACCCGGCATCGCTCCGCCATCGACGCTGACCGCCTCCACCTTGATGCCGAAGCGCGCTTCGAACGCGGCCAGCGTCGGCGCGAAGGCGTGGCAGTAGGGGCAGTCGCTGCGGAAGAAGAAGATCAGCACGTGATCGCGACCCAGATCCGCGATGGAACGGCTGCGCTCGACCGACTGCTGCTGCTCGTAGACCTCGATCGCCTTGGCGTTGACCGGACGGCCCTGCAGCGTGGGATCCAGCTCGGGCGAGGACCAGGCCACGCGCTGCGCCACGTCGGCGAAAGTCGAGGCGCGCGCGACGACCCGAGATTCCAGCTCCATGTAGCGCCGGACGTTGGCTTCGGTGGGCCGCATGATCGCGATGTTGCGGACCTCCTCCAGCGTCTTCTGCAGCCGTTCGAACTCGATCAGCTCGGGCGCGCGCTGCGGCGCGGCTGGCGTCGATGGTTTCGGCGCCTTCGGGTCGGGCGTGACGCGCGCCGGGGGCGGCAGCTCCGCCTCCGGCTCCTCGTAGAAGTGCCACCCGCGCCGGGCGTCCGACCAGAAGCGCTTGGATGGCTCGTCTGCAAAGGCCTGCCCTTGAAGCCCAAGGCCGAGCAGGAGGCACGCTGCAATCAAGCGCTCGGTCATGGCGCCGCCTTCAAGGACTTCGGCGCCATGCCGTCGCGACAGTAGTCAATGCCGAACTCGATCGTCTGCCGCCGAGGCGCGTTTGCGTTGGGCAGGAGCACGCCGTCCTGCCAGAAGCTCACCTTCAGGCGTCTGCATCCGTCCTGGGCATAGCGCTTCGCGGTACTGACGTCGACGTGAATCGGCGACGTGGCCTTGAAGTGCCGGGTGATCGCGTCGGCGAGCTCGCCGGTGAGGATGCCGTGCGCCTGGCCATCGGGTGCGTCGATGGCGCTGATCAGCAAGTGACGCGCATCCGGCACGGCGACCCGCGGCTGAGCCAGCACCCACGGAGTCCACAGGATCGCGAGGGGAAGCACGGCCATGCGGAGAATCGTCCGGCGGCTCATCAGCATTTCCCCTGGCCGTAGTAGCAGGCCGGCACACGGCTGGCATTGCTGCCCTGCAGCGTGCCGACGTTGGGCAAGGTCGGCACCAGCGAGGCGTAGAAGTCCGACAGGTCCATGCGCGCGAAATCCAGCGACTGCAGCTGTGCCACCGTGAAGCCAGAGCAATCGGGGTCTTCGGCGCTGCCCCATCCCTTGCCGATCTGCGCGCGCCCCTGCTCCTGGACGAGGCGCGCCAGCAGCGAGTTGAAGCAGCACTTCGACGTCGTGTGCTCGATGCACGACACGCAGTGCCCGAGGATGCGAATGCAGGAAGAGCACCAGGTGCCGATGGTGTGGCACAGCTTCGCGCCTTCTTTCATGGCCAGCTTCCCCTCGTCCTCGTTGCAGGACATCATCGACATGACGATGTAGATGACAACGCTGATCGCCAGTGACCACGGGTCGAACGCGAGCACGAGGCTGTCGCCGGCGTACAGCGCTACTGATCCTGCGGGCAATGCCGTCCCGTTCACGGCGACGGTGACGCCGTAGGTGGTGAAGCTGCCGTTGAAACCGCCGCCCAGCAGCAGCGCGGACATTCCCTGGTAGAGGAACTCGCTGTTCTGCGAGTTCATCAGGATGTCGTAGACCAGTCGCGACCCGGTGCCGAACAGGCTCTGGTTGGTCATGCCCGCGCCCGCGCCGTCGCTGTAGCAGCAGTTCTTCAGTAGCCGGTCGCGGCAGCGGTTGTCCTCGCCCCTGAACACCCGCATCCGGTCGGTGTCCAGGTAGACGCCCGCTTCGCGCGCGGCCTCCAGCAAGGACATGCTGCGCGCGAAGTCCCCGTCGTTCGGGCGAGAGATGTCGAAGCAGCTGCCTTGGAAGCAGAAGACGTTGGAAGGGCAGTTGCTCGCGCTGGTCACTGTCTGCGCCGGCACCGGGCAGGAGTAGCTGTCCTCGAGCACCTCGCAGACGCCGGTGACGGCATTGATCCGCCGGCAAGCCGAACCAGAGGGCGTGCACCCCTGCGCGATCAACGGCGCGCACTGGTCCGCCGGCGCGCCAGCGCTGCAGCTCATCGTGCTGCGGTACTCCCAGCAGTCGCGGGTCACCTGGACGCCGTCGATCAGCTTGGTGGAGGGGCCGTCGACGCAGATCGCCGCCGAGTCGACCGTGCAGCGCCCGCCGCTGGACAAGCCGGAGCATTGGTCATCCCACCGGTCGGTGGCCGTCGTGGTGGCCAGCGGTCGCGTGTAGCTCAGGCGCACGGTCGGGATCGAACCGAACGCGGGGTTGGGCGACCAGCCGGTTACGTCCCGGTTGCTGTCGAGGTTCCAATACGAGCCGGGTACCGTGCCGGTGATGTCGATGCCGGCATAGGAGGTCGGCCTCGCCGACGGTGCATAGCACTTCGATCCGTCAAGGACGCTGGTGGTGCAGCCGGAGTCGATCTGGCAGACGCTGTCCTGGATGTGGTCGCCGCTTTGCGTGCCGGTTGGGCAGGCGGCGTAGCGCTTGATGAAGGGCTCGACACTCGTGCAGCTCAGATCGGACGATTCGCCGCCGCCTATGCAGATCACGTTCCGTTCCGCTGCCAACATGGCGGTCAGCGAACAGGCATCGCCGTTACAGGACTGGTCGGCGACCCACACGCCGGTACGGATCCCCTGTGCGGTGCTGAGCACCGCGGCCATCGTCGGGAACACGACCGGCGTGCTCGTGTCGACATCGAAGAACGCCGGCGCCGAGCCGCCCCACGTGACCCGAAAATGCTGTGCTGTCACCGGGCGGTCCGGAATGCACTGCGCGTCGAGCCCCAGGCTGCCCGCAGAGGCGTGCGCGAACCAGTCGCCCGGGGTGCAGTTCGCGGTCCTCACGATGTCGACCGTCAGGGTCCTGGAGCAGCGGTAGTTGCCGACACCCTGATAGCGCATGCAGCCGCGCGTCTGCATGCCGGCGGGCACCATCGTGGTCGAGGGCGTGCAGGCACTGTAGTAGGCCGCCAGGTCCTGCAGCACGGAAGAGGGGCTGCGCGCGATGCCCTCGGCCGCGGCCACGGACGGGTCGCTGGCGCCGACGGCACTGCGCGGCGTGTTCGCCGAAGTCATCGCACCGCGCTGCGCCTGGCACACCGGATCGTTGGGCAGCGTCGCGCACACGGCAAGGCGTGCTGCGCCCTGCGAACCCAGGTCGGGCTGTCGGTAGTAGCTCGACTCCGCTGGCGTCGAGGTGTAGCCAGGCACCACGCTGGTGGCACTCGGCATCATGACGCTGCCGCGTGCGACCGCATTGGCGGCCTGGCCTGCCGCCACACCTTCCTCGTGCGGGTCCGGCGCTCCGAGGGCCACCGTCTGCGTCGCGACGAAGCAGAGGAGGGTGAACCAGATGATGGGCTTGCGCATGGAGACGCTCATCGGTTCTCTGCCCGCTTCAGCCGCTGTAGGACGGTGCCGGCGTCGCGCACGAAGGCCGGCGCGGAGCGCTGGAAGAAGGCCAGCGCGTAGTCCAGGCTGACATCGCCGGCGGCCATCACGAAGCCGTCCGTGGACACGCAGATGCCGGTGGTACAGGACCCGGCATCGGCGCCGTCTCGCACAAGCACGAAGGAGGGCGTCTGCCTGACCCCGTAGCGATCGAAGGCCTGCGGGTCGATCTGCACTGCCACACGTCGGCTTCCGATCAGCTGCCGGACCCGGGAGGCGGTCTGCGTCAGCGAGTTGTCGACGAGGCCTCGCAGCACCAAGATCGCGTCGGCCTTCGCGGCCTGGTCGACCAGCCGCGCGAGCGCGGCGTCCGGCATCGCGAAGCTGACGAACACCAGGGTCAGGGGGCCGCTGTTCCGTCCCAGGCCGGGCTGACGCGCCGTCGCGTCGAAGCCGCTCGCCAAGGCGCCGAGATCGACAGTCGCGCCGGTCGCCGGCCTCGGCAGCGCATCGAGCCGGGGCGTCGAAGGAACGATCCGGCGAGTCTCGTCGTCGCCTGGCATGCGATGGCGCGCGCGGGCGCGCTCGATGTCCGCGTCGGTGACCACGGGCTGGCTGCGCCGGGCGCGTTCGATGTCGGCATCGGTCACCACCGGCGCTTGCGCACGCGCAAGCGCACAGGCGATCGCAGGTAGGGCCAGAAGTGCCACGCGCAGCGCATCAGAAGCCGACACAGCAGTTCCTTTTCCGAAACAGCATGAAGGCGAAGTCCTCACCCCGCGCCGGGTACTCCTTGCCCGCGCCCCAGACGATGGTCGACCGGCCGAACGGCTGGCAGCAGCGTCCTGCGTCCTTCGCGGTGTTGGGGATCGGGTAGGTGAGCTGGGTCTTGTAGGCCGTCTTGTCCATCGTCGGCTCGAAGTACGGGCCGCATAGCCCTGCCTGCCCGTGCCAGCCCCAGGCGATCAGCTCGCGGTGCATCTTGGCCGTCAGCCGCTGGGCCAGCAGTGCCGCGGTGCGCACACCGCCCATGTGGTACGGCACGTGGCCATCCATCGGGTAGACGCCGCCCTGGCAGCCGGCGCACCAGAACAGCTCGGGAATGCCGAAGCCTGCAGTCGCGGCCACGCAGTCGGCGGCGCAGGCGGCCACGGCCACGGGGTTGGCGAACAGCACGGCCTCGGGGTGGAGGATCAGCGTCAGCTCGTCGTCGGCCCACAGCGGATCCACCTCGGTCAGGTACGCGAGATCGAACGAACCCTTCTCCAGGCACGGGAAGTCCGTCACCACCTCCAGCCAGTACAGCACCGGGTTCACGTAGAAGTGGGCCTGGTAGAAGCTGCCGCCGTCGCCATCGCCCTCCGGCCGGGTGAAGCGCGCGGCCGCGGGCGCGGAGATGCCCGGATCGAGGTCGATGCCACCCATCGACACCAGGCAGAAGGGCTTGCGCACGACTTCCACGTGCCGGGCCGGCTCCCAGAACCCGATCGACAGGCCGATCGTCGGATTGACGCCGCAGCTGCACACCGGGCTCGCCGGGTTCGGCGTATCTTCCTGGCCGTCAAAGTTGGCGACCGTCGCGCTGCCGACGCTGATCGGCAGGATGCAGGACCAGCAGATGTCGGTGAGCGGGTTGGGGAATGCGCCGGTGCAGGTGATGCTGTCCGAGGCTGCGGCGGCGCGGCCGAGGACCGCGAAGAGCAGCCACAGCAGCCAGCGGGCTGTCCGAAGGCGGAGTGGGGGGGCTTTCATCGGAGGGCCAATTCGTCGATGCGAAGGCGCGAGCCTTCCTGCGAGACCAGCGCCGGCACCTGGCGGATCCCGAGGCGGCGGGTCAGCGTGCCCTGCTGGTCGTAGTACACCGGCGAGCGCCACGACTTCATCAGGTCCAGGTAGGAGCCGCCGGTGAGGATCGGCTTGATCGGGGTGCCGCCGCCTGCGATCAGATCGCGTGCCCGGCGCACCTGGCGCTCGTCGCGGCCGTCGAAGAAGAGCAGGCGGCGGCTGAGCGACACCACGTCGAGCGGGTTCTTGCGCGTCCCTGCGGCGAACAGCAGCCGGCCCTGCGCGTCGACCACGTTGCGGTCGAGCGTGAAGCTCGGATCGACGTAGAAGGTTCGTGCCGTGTGGGTTGCCGCAACACCCTCGACGGGTTCAGGGTGGCGCACCGCCTCGATGCTGCGCGCGCGTGCCGCGTCCATCAGGCGCTGCAGGTCGCCGCTGCGTTGCTTCTCGCGCAGGCGGCGCTCGATGTCGTCGAGCAGATGGGGCTCGGCGATGCCGTAGGTCGGGCCGATCCTGCCGAGATCGAGTGCGTGCACGCAGCGGCCCGCTGCAGCGAGTCCGAGGCCGATCAGTGCCCGCCGTCTCATCGCAGGCTCGCGCAGTCCATGCGCGCCTCGAGCTCGACGATGGCCTTCGCATCACGCAGCTGGCTCGCGCGGATCATGCCCATCAGGATCGGATCACCGTCGCCTTCCGACATGGCCCGTCGCAGCTGCGCCGAAGTCAGGCTCGTCCGGCACCTGCGGCGCGCCGCCTGCAGATAGGCCTCGGCTCCTTGGCGCGCGGCAGGCGCGATCTGCGCCAGCAGGCCGAGGTAGTCGTCCATCGGAACGCCGGAGCCCGCGGACGTTGCGGGCAGGACCTGCGCAACCGCGAACTGCTGAGCAGCCAGGATGGCGATGACGGAGGTGGGCAGCTTCGGCATGCGGTTCACCATCAGAAGAGCGGTAGTACCGTGCCCAGCACCTGTTCGGCGCGGACCAGGCCGCTGATCCGGTATCTCGAATCGAAGGAGTCCGGGCTGGTCCCCTGGACGTAGTAGTGGCCCGCCGGAATCACGCCTTCGGCGATCGGATCGAGCGGCCTGCGGTCGAAGCTGTGCGTCTTCGCGAGGCCGACCGGCTCGCCGTTCACCGAAACCATGCGCGCGTTCACCGTCACCCGATCGCCGGGCAGACCGCGAACGATCTTGAAGAACGGTTGTCCGCGCAGGCCCGGGTAGCTCTGCTGGGCCTCGCCGTCGAAGGCGAACACCACGTAGTCGCCGCGCGCGAGCGGGTGTGTCCCGGACCGCAGCCATGCGACATGGCAGGGCAGGCTGCCGGTCCAGTTGAACAGCACCGGCACGTGCGGGGTGGGGTCGGCGAAGAGCCTGACATAAGCAAATGCCCAGATGGCGAATACCGGCAGGTACAGGTACCAGCGCCTGCGCATGTGCGCGAGCTGGGCGCGGACCGTCGACAGCAGCCGAGAACCCGCCGCGTTCATGGCTGCTCCACCTTCTGCTTGAGGTGTGCGGTCAGATCGACCGTACGCGGCGTTTCGCCGGCGACGGCGCTCTTGAGCACGACCAGGCAGCCGCATTCGCGCGGCAGCTCGTCGAGCGCGGCCGGCAGACGCTGCGAGAAGCGCCGCGCCAGGAGCATGGCCTTCTGCCGATCGTCGTCGCTGACCGCCTTCGTGAGGATCAGCGTGAACTCGGCCTCCTTTTGCCGGTACACCTCGCCGACGTCGACCACCCCCACGCGCAGCGCGGGCCGGACGATCCAGCGGTCGTAGGCGGCGATGCCGGCGGCGACCGTCAGCAACGGCCACAGCAGATGTAGCAGCAGCGCCTTCATACGGCGTGTCCCCGCCGGCGCAGCAGTTCGGCGATCGCCTCGTCGATGCTGCAGCCCTGGGCCCGCAGCTCGTCGATCGGCGCGTTGTCCTCCAGCTTGTTCGAGAACAGCAGGTGGGTGGCGGGATCGAGAATGTTGCGCGCCACGCCCTCGCCGACAGGCGACGAGATGTACAGCTCGGAGAACACCCCGGGCTCGGTACGCAGCGAGTTCAGCAGGCGCTTCTTCGGTTCGTCCATCGCCAGGCGGCCCTTGCGGTCCAGCATCTCGATCGATTCCGGCTTCTGCCGCAGCAGGAACACCCAGTCGCTGCAGTTGAAGGCGGCTTCCATCTGCGCCGAGCCGTAGTAGTCGTCAGCGCTCTGGGTCGCGGTGCCGAGCGATCCGCCGTACTTGCGGGCGCGGCGGGCCGCTTCCTCGACCACGGCCGCCTTGACCGGATCGTCGGCGCCGATGTCGCCGAGCTGCTGTTTCAGTTCGTCGATGAACAGCACCTTGCGCCGATCTCGCGTCAGGTACATCTCCGCGGTGATCTGGTGCAGCAGCAGGATGTTGACGACCGCATGCAGGTCGGGGCGCCGCTTCAGCTCCTCGTTCTCGATGACGATGAAGTCGTTCGAGAAGTCGACGTTGCTGCGTCCCTCGAAGAAGCGCTCGTACTGGCCGCCCTTCGCATAGGGGTTCAGCATGACGGCCAGGTCGCGGATGCGCGGGTCCTCGCGCACGCCCAGTTCCTCGATGGTCCCCGTCTTGAAGGCGTCGCGCAGCGCGGTGATGGTCAGATCCCTGCCGTGCTCGCGGTAGAGCTTCAGCACCATCGCGGAGATCGCCTTGTACTGGACCTCGTCCAGCGGCCGCGACATCGAGGCCATCTTGGAGATCGCCGGCACCAGCATGTCGATGTCGTCCTGAATGTCGACGACGTGCGTGAACGGATTCAGGCAGATGTCGACGTCGGGCCGGAATTCGATGTAGGTGCCCTTGGCTTTGCGGCACAGCTTCTCGAAGGACCGGCCGAGGTCCAGCATCCAGACCTTGGCGTCGATGGCGCGGTAGGACCAGGCCATCTCGT
>DAIMFR010000060.1:0-30131 GCA_036724445.1 Rubrivivax sp.
CCGCCGCCCTTGCCGCGGCCGCCGGCGTGGATCTGCGCCTTGACCACCCACACCGAGCCGCCCAGCTTCTGCGCCGCTTCGGTGGCTTCGAGCACGGTGAAGGCCGGGTAGCCGCGCGGCACCGGCACACCGAAGTTGCGGAGGATTTCCTTGCCCTGGTACTCGTGAATCTTCATGGACGGGACTCGCGCTGGAAGTGACGGTATCGCTGGCGGTGCGGACGATGATCGGTCCCCCGCCTTGCAGCATGCTGAATCGGCAGCGCCCGGTGCGGGCGTCGTCGGCTCTGGACGACGCGCCGCCGCGGGCGGCTGCCCGCTCGGGGCGGGCGCACTTTAGCACGCAGTCTCGGCGGGCCCGGCGGCGTTCCGGCGCTCGATCCTTCGATGGAAGCGGCGGCTCAGCGGTCCGGCGCCTCGTCCGGCAAAGACAGCCCGCCGGCCGCCAGCACGCGGCGGATCACGTCGCCGGAAAAGCCGCGCGCGGCCAGGAAGCGCATCTGCCGCGCACGCTCGCGCGCGTCGCCCGGCGCTTGCGCGCCGAAGCGGCGCTGCCACAGCTGCAGGGCGCGCTGCAGTTCGCTGTCGCGCAACTGCCTGCGCTGCGACGGGGGCAGCTCCAGCCCGTGCTGGGCCAGCTCGCGCTCGATGCGCCGCGTGCCGAAGACCGGCGCACGCACGCGGACGCGGCTTTCGACGAAGCGTTCTTCGCTGAGCAGGCCGCGGGCCTGCAGCCGGTCGAGCAGTTGCTCGACCTGCGCCGCCAGTTCGGCGTCGTCGGCGTCATCGGCGGCCTCGGCCGTGCCGGCGGTGTTGCCGTCGGCAGCGCTGCGGCGCGCCAGCTGCAGCAGCTTGCGCCGCAGCTCGCTGCGGCTGTGCTCGCGCTGCGCCAGCCAGCCCAGCGCCCGTGCCTGCAGGTCGGGCGCGGGCCGCTTCATGGCCGGCGCGGCGTCATTCCGCGGGCTTTTCGACCCCGAGCAGCGGCACACCCATGGCTTCGCGCACCTTGTTCTCTATTTCCACGGCCAAGTCCGGGTTCTCGCGCAGGAACTCGCGCGAGTTGTCCTTGCCCTGGCCGATCTTCTCGCCCTTGTAGGCGTACCAGGCGCCGGACTTGTCGAGGATGCGCGCCTCGACGCCCATGTCGATGATCTCGCCCTCGCGGCTGATGCCCTCGCCGTAGAGGATGTCGAATTCCGCCGTCTTGAACGGCGGCGCGACCTTGTTCTTGACGATCTTGACTTTGGTCTCGCTGCCGATGACCTCGTCGCCCCTCTTGATGCTGCCGGTGCGGCGGATGTCCAGCCGCACCGAGGCGTAGAACTTCAGCGCGTTGCCGCCGGTGGTGGTTTCGGGGTTGCCGAACATCACGCCGATCTTCATGCGGATCTGGTTGATGAAGATGACCATGGTGTTGGTCTTGTTGATGGTCGCGGTGAGCTTGCGCAGCGCCTGGCTCATCAGCCGCGCCTGCAGGCCCGGCAGCGAATCGCCCATTTCGCCCTCGAGTTCGGCCTTGGGCGTCAGCGCGGCCACCGAGTCGACGACGATCAGGTCCACCGAGCCGGAGCGCACCAGCGCGTCGACGATCTCCAGCGCCTGCTCGCCGGTGTCGGGCTGGGAGATCAGCAGATCCTGCAGATTGACGCCCAGCTTTTGCGCATATTGGGTGTCCAGCGCATGTTCGGCGTCGATGAAGGCGCAGACGCCGGCCAGCTTCTGCATCTCGGCGATGACCTGCAGCGTGAGCGTGGTCTTGCCCGACGATTCCGGGCCGTAGATCTCGACCACGCGGCCGCGCGGCAGGCCGCCGACGCCGAGCGCGATGTCCAGGCCCAGCGAGCCGGTGGACACGACCTGGATGTCGTGCGCCACCTCGCCGTCGCCCAGGCGCATGATCGAGCCCTTGCCGAACTGCTTTTCGATCTGCGACAGCGCAGCCTGCAGCGCCTTGGCTTTTTCGGTGTTGAGTGCCTTCACGGGTGCGTCCATCTGTGTTCTCCTTCGTGGCCGGCGATTATGGGTGCGCGCTGGATGTTTGTACAGTGATTTCTGGGGGTCCGCCAGAGTGAACCCGCGCCCAGCCGATATTTGTGCCGTGACGACGCGTTGGCCTGAAAGGCCGGACACCGCCCGCCCCGCCCGGTAAAAACCATCATGATCGGGCCGGCTCGCCGCCGAGCATGAAAGCTCCGGCGGCGCGCGAAGATGCGCGGTGGCACGCGGGGCGAAGGCCGCAATACGAATGAGGGCCCGACCCCGGCGTCAAATCGGACCGCAAGCTGAGCCGGCTTGCACCCCCGGCTGTCGCGCGGCGCCGCGGGCGTTGCAGCACGAACGGCAAAGAGGCCCGGGCCTTTTTCGGCCCGAAGAGTCTTCCAGCCCATTGATGCCCCGCGTGCCGCCTGGCACTTTAGTTGGAGGAGCATCACGATGGAAGGACTGCTTTTTTTGCGGGACAAGGGCAGGGCTGGGAACCGACCCTATTTCCCGATGCAGAAGCGGCTGAAGATCTCGCCCAGCAGGTCGTCGGCGGAGAAGGCGCCGGTGATTTCGGCCAGTGCGTCGTGCGCCAGGCGCAACTCCTCGGCCAGCAGCTCCAGCGCCGTGTCCGGCGCAGCGCACAGCGCCTGCGCCTGCTGCAGGTGGCTGCGCGTGCGCTGCAGCGCATGCACGTGGCGCGCGCGCGCGATGAACAGGCCTTCGGGCGCGGCATGCCAGCCCACGCGCTGCAGCAGGGCCTGGCGCAGCGCCTGCAGCCCCGCGCCGCTGCGCGCCGACAGGCGGATGCCGCCGGCCGGCGCGCCGGGCACCAGATCGCACTTGGTGTACACGTGCAGCAGCTTGGCGCCGGCCGGCAGCCGCGCGGCGATCTGCGCCTCGGCGGCGTCGTAGTCCGGCTGGCCGATGCGCGTCAGGTCGTGCAGGAACAGCACGCTGTCGGCGTCGGCGATCGACTCCCAGCTGCGCGCGATGCCGATGCGCTCGACCTGGTCGAGCTCACCGCCGCTGTCGTTGCGCAGCCCGGCGGTGTCGATGACGTGCAGCGGCACGCCTTCGATCTGTATCGTCTGGCTGACCCGGTCGCGCGTGGTGCCGGGGAGCGGCGTGACGATGGCCAGTTCGGTACCCGCCAGCGCGTTGAGCAGCGAGCTCTTGCCCACGTTGGGCTGCCCAGCCAGCACCACGCGGATGCCGTCGCGCAGCAGCGCTCCCTGCTGTGCGCCGTCGAGCAGCGCATCGAGCGCGGCGCCGATGTCGTGCAGCTGCGCGCGCGCGCCGGCCTGCTGCAGGAAGTCGATGTCCTCTTCGGGAAAGTCCAGCGTCGCCTCGACCAGCATGCGCAGGCGCACGATGCGTTCGCTCAGGTCCTGCACCTGCTGCGACAACGCACCGGCCAGTGAACGGCCGGCCGAGCGCGCCGCGGCTTCGGTGCCGGCATCGATCAGGTCGGCGACGGCCTCGGCCTGCGCCAGGTCGAGCTTGCCGTTGAGGAAGGCGCGCTGCGTGAACTCGCCGGGTTCGGCCAGCCGCAATCCCAGTTCGGCGCCGGCCTGCAGGCAGCGCGCCAGCAACATCTGCAGCAGCACCGGCCCGCCGTGCGCCTGCAGCTCGAGCACGTCCTCGCCGGTGTAGGAATGCGGGGCCGGGAACCACAAGGCCAGCACCTGGTCGATGACGCCGCCTTCGGCATCGCGCAACGGCAGCAGCGTGGCCGCGCGCGGGAGCAAGCTGCGGCCACACAGCGTTCGTACCAACGGCGCCAAGCCGCTGCCGGACAGCCGCACGATGCCCACCGCGCCGCGTCCCGGCGCGGTGGCGATGGCGGCAATGGGCAGGGCGCGGCGGGCAAGCACGCGGGCATCGTAGCCTGCGTTGCCGCGCCGGGACGCGGTGCAGGCGCAAGCGCAACCGCAGCAAGGTGGCGCGGGGAGGAGCGTCGTGCCGCCCGCTCGGGCGACCCTGGTTCACGCTCCGCGAGCCGATGGCCCTGAACGCTTGTCCGCCGGGCGCTTGGTGGCCCGGCGGGGCGTGCGGCCGATCGGGTCAGCCCCGCATGATCGGCGGGCCGGCGCACTGTGCCGCCGGCCACCCGGCTTCATCGGCGCGGCGCCGCGGCCTTTGAGCCGGCCGCCTGCGCGCGATGTGCCTTTGCGCACATGCTCGGCACGCGGGCGCCGCTTGTCATCCCGCGGATGCGGGGGTACGCGGCGGCTACTTCTTGCCCAGCACGCCCAGCTTCTTGTTGATGAACCACTGCTGGGCGATCGACAGGATGTTGTTCGTCAGCCAGTACAGCACCAGGCCGGCCGGGAAGAAGAAGAACATCACCGAGAACACCAGCGGCATGATCCACATCATGCGCGCCTGCACCGGATCGGGCGGCGTCGGGTTGAGCCAGGTCTGGAACAGCGTCGAGCCGGTCATCAGCAGCGGCAGGATGAAATACGGGTCGGGCTGCGACAGGTCGTGGATCCACAGGATCCACGGCGCGCCGCGCATCTCCACGCTGGACAGCAGCACCCAGTACAGCGCGATGAAAAAGGGCATCTGCGCGACGATCGGCAGGCAGCCGCCGAGCGGGTTGACCTTCTCCTCGCGGTAGATGCGCATCATCTCCTGCTGCATCTGCTGCGGCTTGTCCTTGTAGCGCTCGCGCAGTTCGGTGACGCGCGGCGCCACCGCCTTCATCTTGGCCATCGAGCGGTAGGCGCTGGCGTTGAGCCAGTAGAAGGCGATCTTCAGCAGCACCACCAGCGCAACGATCGACCAGCCCCAGTTGCCGAGCACCGCATGCAGTTGGGTCAGCAGCCAGAACAGCGGCTTGGCCAGGATCGTGAACCAGCCGTAGTCCTTGACCAGGTCCAGCCCCGGCGCCAGCGCGGCGAGCTTGTTTTCCTCCTGCGGGCCGGAGAACAGCGTCGTCTGCAGCACCTTGCGCCCGCCGGGCGCCACCTCGCCCAGCGGCACGACCATGGCGATCGAGTACAGGTTGTCCGCCACCTTCTGCACGCGGAACTCGCGCGGCTCGTTGCCGGCCAGCAGCCAGGCCGACGCGAAGTAGTGCTGCACCATCGCCACCCAGCCGTCGCTGGCGCTCTTGGGGATCTCGGCCTTGCCCTTCTCGATGTCCTTGAAGTCGATCTTGTGGAACTTGCCGGCGTCGGTGTACATCGCCGGGCCGGTGAAGGTGAAATAGAACGATGACTCACCCTCGGGCGGGTTGCCGTCGCGCGCCAGCTGCAGGTACAGCTGCGGCGATACCGGCTGGTGGCCGTCGTTGATGAACTCGTGCTTGACGCCGATCGTGTATTCGCCGCGCTCGAGCGTATAGGTCTTCACCAGCCGCAGGCCGTCGACCGCCGGCGACTCGAAGCGGATCTGCAGCTCATGGCTGCCGTCGGCCAGCGTGCGCTCGCCGGCCACCGGCGTCATCTGCGTCAGGTGGGTCGGCAGCGTGACGCCCGGCTGCGCGGTGATCAGGCCGGTCTGCGCCAGGTACACGCGCTTGCCCGTCTGGTCGAAGAGCACGACGTTGGGCACGTCCTGCGCCGCCGGCCGCGTGCCGAACAGCTCCAGGAAGGGCTGGTACCAGCGGCGGTGCACCGAGTCCTTGTAGCCCAGCAGTTCCAGCCGCACCAGCGTGCCGCCCTGGGTGTCGAAGGTGGCCTTGACCACATCGGTGGTCAGCGTGATCTTCTCGCTGCCCGGCGCCGCCGCGGGGGGTGCGGGCAGTGCCGGCGCCGCAGCGGCCGTGGCGGCACCCGGCGCGGCCGCCGTGGCGGGTACGGGCACGCCCGCGGCGGGCGCAGCCGCCGGCGTGCCGGGTTGTGCGCTGGGGACGGCGGCACTGTCGGCGTGGGCCGGGCTCGCCGGACTGGTGGCTGCAGGCCGCGGGCTGCCGCCGAACATCGACGGCTGGCCGTTGTGCACGGTCCAGCGGTCCCACAGCAGTACCAGCGACATCGTGAAGACCACCCACAGCAGGGTGCGGCGCATATCCGTCATCTGAACTTCTTCTGTTCGCTGGTCGAAGGAGGAGCGCCGGCCGACAGGCCGAGGCGCGTGAAGAGCTTGGGCGGCTGTGACGGCACCGGGTCGCAGCCGCCGTCGCACCAGGGGTGGCAGCGCAGCAGCCGGCCGGCGCTCAGCGTCGCCCCAGCCAGCGCGCCGTGCTGCTGCAGCGCCTGCAGCGCGTAGGCAGAGCAAGTCGGCTCGAAGCGGCAGGCATTGCCCAGCCAGGGCTTGAACAGCAAGCGGTAGCCGTGCACCAGCAGCAGCAACAGCCGCTGCGGCGCGTGCCACAGCGCCTCGCCGGCGCGGCGCCAGAGGCGGTTCATGTGCCGGCCCGCTGCAGCAGGCGGTCGAGTTCGCTCGCCGCGGCGCGGCGCAACGCGATCGAGTCGGCCGACACGAAGCTGCTGCGCGCAAAGGGCTGGCGCAGCCGTACCAGCCACATGCCGGGCCGCAGCCGCGGCTGCTGGCGCTGCATCGCCGCGCGCACCTGGCGGCGCAACACGTTGCGCGTCACGGCACGGGGTGCGTGCCTTTTAGGCACGACCGTGCCGAGCCACAAGTTATCCACAGATGGCGCCGAATCCGGTGCATCGCTTGTGCATAACTCGTTGGCCCCCGGACCCGTGGCGGCGCCAGGGCAAGCGTGCAGGTAGTGCACGGCGAAGTGAGCGCTTCGCGAACAAGGCGGCACGGCGAGCAGGCGTTCGAAGTCGGACTTGCGCAACAGGCGGCCGATCATCACCGGCGCCGCAGCAGCGGTCTCAGAGGCCCAGGCGCTTGCGCCCCTTGGCGCGGCGTGCGGCGATCACGGCACGGCCGCCACGCGTTTTCATGCGCACCAGGAAGCCATGCGTACGGGCGCGGCGGACTTTGGACGGTTGATATGTGCGTTTCATGCTGGTTCCTGAGGAGTGAGGGATCCCGAACCCGGCGGCGCGTCAGATGTGGGCGCCGCAACACAGGCAACAAAAAAGCGCAGACGAATGCCGCGCATCGGGAAACCCGCGATTACAACAAAAAACTCCTTTTCCGTCAAACACTTGCACCGAGCGCACAAGCTGCGGCGCGCTCTTGACGCGGGTCTCGAAACTGTGGATAACCACGGATCCGCGGCGCCGCGGCGCCTACAATACAAGCCCACAAGAGGCAAGTTCTCCACAATGACGCCCGACCTGTGGCAGCTGGCCTGCGAACGCTTGGCCGAACAACTGCCGGAACACCAATTCAATACCTGGATCCGTCCGCTCGCCCCAGCCGAACTGCCCACGGCTGAGGGTGCGCCGGCCGTGGTCAGCGTGCGCGTGCCCAACCGCTTCAAGCTGGACTGGATCCGCGCGCAGTACGCGAGCCTGATCGAATCGGTGCTCAGCGAGATCGCTGCCGAGCCGGTGCGGCTGGAACTGGGCTTGGCCGCACGCGACGGCGCGGCGCGCACGTCGGCGATGGCGCTGCAGCGCCAGCCGGCCAACGGTGCCGCGCATGCGCTGGCGGCGCTGGGGCTGCCGCCGCAGGGCGGTGAGCCGGCGGCTGCCGAGTGGCGCGAACGCGCGGTGCCGGCCGCCGCAGCCGCGCCCGCCGCGTCGCGGCACAAGCTGAACCCGGCGCTGACCTTCGATACGCTGGTGCCCGGCCGCGCGAATCAGATGGCGCGTACCGCCGCGCTGCACGTCGCCGGCGCGCCAGGGCAGATGTACAACCCGCTGTTCATCTACGGCGGCGTCGGCCTGGGCAAGACGCATCTGGTGCACGCGGTGGGCAACGCACTGCTCGAGGACAACCCGGATGCACGCGTGCTGTACCTGCACGCCGAGCAATTCATCAGCGACGTGGTCAAGAACTACCAGCGCAAGACCTTCGACGAGTTGAAGGCCAAGTACCACAACCTCGATCTGCTGCTGATCGACGACGTGCAGTTCTTCGCCGGCAAGGAGCGCACGCAGGAGGAGTTCTTCAACGCCTTCGAGGCGCTGCTGGCCAAGCGCGCGCACATCATCATGACCAGCGACACCTACCCCAAGGGGCTGGCCGACATCGACGAGCGCCTGACCAGCCGCTTCGACGCCGGGCTGACGGTGGCCATCGAGCCGCCGGAGCTGGAGATGCGCGTGGCCATCCTGATCCGCAAGGCCGAGGCCGAAGGCGCGACCATGCCGGAAGAAGTGGCCTTCTTCATCGCCAAGAACGTGCGCGCCAACGTGCGCGAGCTCGAAGGCGCGCTGCGCAAGGTGCTGGCCTACAGCCGCTTCAGCCAGAAGGAGATCAACATCGGGCTGGCGCGCGAGGCGCTGAAGGATCTGCTGTCGATCCAGAACCGGCAGGTGTCGGTGGAGAACATCCAGAAGACCGTGGCCGACTTCTACAAGATCAGGACCGCCGACATGTACAGCAAGAAGCGCCCGGCGAGCATCGCGCGGCCACGGCAGATCGCCATGTACCTGGCCAAGGAGATGACGCAGAAGAGCCTGCCCGAGATCGGCGAGCTGTTCGGCGGACGCGACCACACGACGGTGCTGCACGCGGTGCGCAAGATCGGCGGCGAGCGCGGCAAGAACAGCGAACTGAACCAGCAATTGCACGTGCTCGAGCAGACGCTGAAGGGCTGATTAGAGGGCTGGCGGCACCCGCCGCAGCCGTCAACGCACAACACTGGGGACAACTTTCCGGCAACCGGCCCGTCATCCACAGGCGCTCGCGACGCAGCCGAGTTGTTATCGCCGGCTCCCGGCGCCGGCCACATACTGGCCCACAGGGTTCATCCCTTTCTAAGCCATTGATGGATCAGGCGAAAATAGCGTTCTCCACAGACCGTGCAGCGACCTACCACGACTACCAGGCTAAAGAGAAGCTAAATATGATTGTCTTGAAGGCAGCACAAGAAAAGATACTGAGTGCATTGCAGTCCGTCAGCGGCATCGTCGAGCGGCGGCACACGCTTCCCATCCTGGCCAACGTGCTGCTGCGCAAGACCGGCAAGCAGCTGGAGTTCACCAGCAGCGATCTGGAGATCCAGGTGCGCACCGTGCAGGAGCTGGGCGGCGACGACGCCAACTTCAACACCACCGTCGGCGCGCGCAAGCTGATCGACATCCTGCGCTCGCTGCCGTCGGACCAGATGGTGAGCCTGAGCGCCGCGCAGAACAAGCTGATGCTGCAGGCGGGCAAAAGCCGCTTCACGCTGCAGACGCTGCCGGCCGAGGACTTCCCGCTGGTCAACGAGGCGGCGGATTTCGGCCCGGCCTTCACGGTGCCGCAGAAGGTGCTGCGCGATCTGGTCAACCAGGTGCACTTCGCGATGGCGGTGCACGACA
Source organism: Rubrivivax sp. (assembly GCA_036724445.1). GTDB lineage: Bacteria > Pseudomonadota > Gammaproteobacteria > Burkholderiales > Burkholderiaceae_C > Rubrivivax. The sequence continues at coordinate 9,326 of DAIMFR010000060.1, forward strand.
TCCGCTACTACCTGAACGGCATCCTGTTCATCGCCGAAGGCAAGCAGCTGACGCTGGTGGCCACCGACGGCCACCGGCTGGCTCTGGCACAGGCCATGCTGGACAACGAGGTGCCGAAGCAGGAAGTGATCCTGCCGCGCAAGACGGTGCTCGAGCTGCAGCGCCTGCTGCGCGACGAAGACACGCCGATCGAGATGCGCTTTGCCGGCAACCAGGCGCGCTTCGCGTTCTCGGGCATGGAGTTCGTCACCAAGCTGGTCGAAGGCAAGTTCCCCGACTACAACCGCGTGATCCCGAAGAACCACAAGAACTCGGTGCTGCTGGGACGCGCGCCGCTGCTGGCCAGCCTGCAGCGCGCCGCGATCCTGACCAGCGAGAAGTTCAAGGGCGTGCGCATCAACATCGAGCCGGGTTCGTTGCGCATCGCGTCCAGCAACGCCGAGCAGGAAGAGGCCAAGGAAGAGCTGGAGATCGACTACGGCGGCGACGCCATCGAGATCGGCTTCAACGTCACCTACCTGATGGACGCGCTGGCCAACATGAGCTGCGAGATGGTCAAGCTCGAACTGCAGGACACCGCGGCCAGCGCGCTGTTCACCGTGCCCGACCAGCCGGGATTCAAGTACGTGGTGATGCCGATGAGGATCTAGGCCGCTTTGCGGCCTAGACCTCCTCGGCATCGAGATGCCGAACGTTCGGCACCCCCCTGCCCCCCGCCGAGCGGGGGGTTCTGGTTTGATTGACGAGGCGGCCGCTTTCGCGGCCTTTGTCCCATGAGCGAATCTCTCCCCGACCCCAAGCCTTCCGATGCCTATGGCGAAGGCAGCATCCAGATCCTCGAAGGGCTGGAGGCGGTGCGCAAGCGTCCCGGCATGTACATCGGCGACACCAGCGACGGCACCGGACTGCACCACCTGGTGTTCGAGGTGGTGGACAACTCCATCGACGAGGCGCTCGCCGGGCACTGCGACGACATCGTCGTCACGATCCACAGCGACAACTCGATCAGCGTCATCGACAACGGCCGCGGCATTCCCACCGGCGTGAAGATGGACGACAAGCACGAGCCGAAGCGCAGTGCGGCCGAGATCGCGCTGACCGAGCTGCACGCCGGCGGCAAGTTCAATCAGAACAGCTACAAGGTCTCGGGCGGGCTGCACGGCGTCGGCGTGTCCTGCGTCAACGGCCTGAGCAAATGGCTGCGACTGACGGTGCGCCGCGACGGCAAGGCGCACTTCATGGAGTTCAAGCAGGGCGTGCCGCAGGACAGGCAGATCGAGCGGCGCGACGGCGTCGACATCAGCCCGATGAAGATCGCCGGCGACACCGAGAAGCGCGGCACCGAGGTGCACTTCCTGCCGGACCTGGAAATCTTCAGCAACATCGACTTCCACTACGACGTGCTGGCGAAGAGGCTGCGCGAGCTGAGCTTCCTGAACAACGGCGTGCGCATCCGCCTGGTCGACGAGCGCAACAACAAGAGCGACGACTTCGCTTTTGCCGGCGGCGTCAAGGGCTTCGTCGAATTCATCAACACCGGCAAGAAGACGCTGCATCCGAACGTCTTCCACGCGCTGGGGGACAAGGCCAGCGAGCAGGGCACGACCATCGCCGTCGAGGTGGCGATGCAGTGGAACGACAGCTACAGCGAGAACGTGCTGTGCTTCACCAACAACATCCCGCAGCGCGACGGCGGCACGCACCTGACCGGGCTGCGCGCGGCGATGACGCGCGTGATCAACAAGTACATCGAGGACAACGAGCTGGCCAAGAAGGCCAAGGTCGAGGTCAGCGGCGACGACATGCGCGAAGGCCTGTGCTGTGTCCTCTCAGTCAAGGTGCCCGAGCCCAAGTTCAGCAGCCAGACCAAGGACAAGCTGGTCAGCAGCGAAGTGCGCGGCCCGGTGGAGGACGTGGTCGGGCGCACGCTCACCGACTACCTGCTGGAGAACCCGGGCGACGCCAAGATCATCTGCGGCAAGATCGTCGACGCCGCGCGGGCGCGCGAAGCCGCACGCAAGGCGCGCGAGATGACGCGCCGCAAGGGCGTGCTCGACGGCATGGGCCTGCCCGGCAAGCTGGCCGACTGCCAGGAGAAGGACCCGGCGCTGTGCGAGATCTACATCGTCGAGGGCGACTCCGCGGGCGGCAGCGCCAAGCAGGGGCGCGACCGCAAGTTCCAGGCGATCCTGCCGCTGCGCGGCAAGATCCTCAACGTCGAGAAGGCGCGCTACGAGAAGCTCTTGACCAGCAACGAGATCCTGACGCTGATCACCGCGCTGGGCACCGGCATCGGCAAGGGCATGGGCGGCGACGACTTCAACGTCGACAAGCTGCGCTACCACCGCGTCATCATCATGACCGACGCCGACGTCGACGGCGCGCACATCCGCACGCTGCTGCTGACCTTCCTGTTCCGGCAGATGCCCGAGTTGGTGGAGCGCGGCCACGTCTACATCGCGCAGCCGCCGCTGTACAAGGTCAAGCACGGCAAGCAGGAGCAGTACCTGAAGGACGGCAGCGAGCTCGACGCCTACCTGCTGCGCGTGGCGCTGGACGGCGCCAGCGTCGAGCCCGGCGCGGGCAAGCCGGCCATCAGCGGCACGGCGCTCGAAGAGCTGGCGCGCCAGGTCCTGGTGGCCAACAGCGTCAGCGAGCGCCTGAGCAACTGGATGGACGTGGAAGCCTTGCGCGCCATCGCCGACGGCCTGGTGCTCGACCTGGACAGCGCGAGTGCCGCCGAGGCCAGCGCGGCGGCGCTGCAGAACGCGCTGCACGACGCCGAGGTGGCGGCCGAGTTCGACGCGCGCACCGACAAGCAGCTGCTGCGCATCAGCCGCCGCCACCACGGCAACATCAAGAGCAGCGTCATCACGCAGGACTTCGTGCACGGCGCCGACTACGAGGCGCTGGCCAAGGCCGGCCTCACCTTCAGCGGCCTGCTCGGCAGCGATGCGCTGGTCAGGCGCGGTGAAGGCGAACGCCAGAAGGAGCAGAAGGTGGCCGACTTCCGCAGCGCGATGGCCTGGCTGATGGGCCAGGCCGAAAACGTCGTCAGCCGCCAGCGCTACAAGGGCCTGGGCGAAATGAACCCCAGCCAGCTGTGGGAAACGACGATGGACCCGGCCGTGCGCCGCCTGCTGCGCGTGCAGATCGACGACGCCATCGAAGCCGACCGCGTGTTCACGATGCTGATGGGCGACGAAGTCGAGCCGCGGCGCGACTTCATCGAGAGCAACGCGCTGCGGGCGGGGAATATCGACGTTTGAGAAGCAGCAGCCGGGGGCGGCGAGGGCCGTCGCGCGGCAGGTGCGTAAGCTCCACGCGCGCCGCGGCTGGCAAAATCGCCGGTTGATGCAACAAATGGGGAGCGGGCCGCGGCCCGTCGAACTCGATGGACGAACAAGACGAAGGCGCACGGGTCGGGCTTTGGGTGGTGCTGGGCATCATCACGCTGCTGCTGTTCGGGCTGATCGGCGGGCTGGTGCTGCGCAGCATGCACGCCAAGCAGGCCAGGGCGGCGGCGGTGGCTGCCGCGCCGGCTCCGGCGGCGCTGGCTGGGGGCGGCGCGCTGATCGGCGGCGAGGAACTGGTCGACGTGCCGCTGAGCGGCGTGGTCGTCGTGCGCGTGTTCTTCGACCTCGACAAGGCCGAGCTGCAGCCCGACGCACCGACGGCGCTGGCCCCGGCGGTCCGGGCGTTGGCCGAGGCGCCGTCCAAGAAGCTGATCATCGCCGGCTTCCACGACCCCAGCGGTGATGCCGCGCACAACGCCGATCTGGCCAAGCGCCGCGCCATCGCGGTGCGTCTGGCGCTGATCGCGCTCGGCACCGACGGCACGCACGTGCTGCTGCGCAAGCCCGAGCAGACCGCGCTGGGCGGCCCGCCGGAAGAGGCGCGCCGCGTCGAGATCCGTCTGGTGGACTGAAGCCGCCGTTCAGCGCGCGCCCGCGGCGCTGAAGGCGCTAGTGCAGTGTTCCACGCTATGCAGCACATAAAACCGCGTCTTTGCCGCCCTGGCGTCGTTGCAAATCCTCGTGATACCTACGGGTATCACTGCGGTTTGCGCCTAGCCAGGACGACAAATCCATCGGTTTTCTTAAGTGCCGCACAGCGTGGAACACTGCACTAGTGCTGCGCTCGCCCCCCGCACGCCGGGCAGGCGTCGCAGTCCAGGCCCCGGGCGCGGCGCGTGTGGCGGCCGCCGAGGCGCTCGCCCCACTCGCGGCAGCGCGCTCAGGGCTTGCCGTTCGGCACGCCGGCCAGAGGCACCCTCACGTCGCCGTGCAGCGCGTCCCACTGCGACGGTGTCATCTCCAGCTCGACGACTTCCGGCCTGCGCGGCTCCATGCGCCGCCGCCGTTCCCAGCCGCTGGGCGGTGTGCCTTCGGTCTGGCGGCGATCGCGGCCGGTGCGGCGTTCGGTGGCGGCGATGTCGTGCGGTGGCTGCTTCACGCTGCCATTCTTGCGCGCCCTGTCGGCCGCGTGCGCGTCAACCGCGGCGCCGCCGTGAAGTTCTTTGCCGCATTCGCCGCCGGCCCGCCCGCCGCGGCGTTCAGCCGTTGTGCCAGATCACCTTGCGCCGCGACGCCTCCCATTGCTCGTACAGCCGGGCGAAGCGCTCGTCGAGCTTGTTGCGCTTGACCTTGAAGGTCGGCGTGATCAGGTCGTTGTCGACGGTCCAGGCCTCGCGCGTGACCACCAGGCATTCCAGCTGCTCGTGCGGGTCGAGCGTGGCGTTGACCCGACTCAGGTGTTCGCTCAGCGAGGCTTCCAGCTCGCTGCGGCCCGCGTCGGTGCCCGCCTTGGCCGCGGACTCGGCGTTGAGCATCACCAGCGCCAGCGGCTGCGGCAGGCTGGCGCCCGACACGCACACCGCCTCCAGCGCCTCGTGCATGACCAGCTTGTCCTCGATCGGCGAGGGCGCGACGTACTTGCCCTTGCTGGTCTTGAACAGGTCCTTGACGCGGCCGGTGATCTTCAGCGTGCCGCGCGCGTCGATGGTGCCCTGGTCGCCGGTGCGCAGGAAGCCGTCGCTGGTGAAGGTCGCCTTGGTGGCCTCGGGCTGCAGGTAGTAGCCGGTCATCGTCGCCGCGCTCTTGACGAGGATCTCGCCGCTGGCCGGGTCGATGCGGCAGTCGACGCCCTTGTAGGTCTGGCCGACGGTGCCGATGTCCTGGCCGGGCACGGTGAGGTGGCTGAGCGCGCAGTTCTCGGTCAGGCCGTAGCCCTCGGCGATGAGCACGCCGATGCGCGCATACCAGCGCAGCAGGTCGGGCGGGATCGGCGCGGCGCCGCTGATGGCCATCTGGCACTGGTCCAGGCCGAGCGTGGTCTGGATCTTCTTCTTGACGATGCCGCTGATGATCGGCAGCTTCAGGAGCAGGTCGAGCTTCTTCTGCGGCATCTTGTACAGGATGCCGTGCTGGAACTTGACCCACAGCCGCGGCACGCTGAAGAAGACCGTCGGCCGCGCGCGCTGCATGTCGGCGGTGAAGGTGTCCAGGCTGTCGGCGAAGTAGACGCGAAAACCCGAGCCGATCTGGCCGTGTTCGACCAGCGCGCGCTCGACCACGTGCGACAGCGGCAGGTAGCTCAGCAGCCGCGCGTCGGGGTTGATGGGGATGCGCGTCAACCCGGTCTGCACCGCGAAGGCCAGGCTCTGGAAGGTGTGCATCACGCCCTTGGGCATGCCGGTGGTGCCCGAGGTGTAGATGATCGTCGCCAGCTCGTCGGCCGGGCGCACCGGCTCGCCGCTCAGCGGCGCGGTCTTGGCGATGATGTCGTCCCACGACGCATAGCTCTTCTTCGCGTCGTCGGGCGCCAGCGGATGCGCGATGCACGGCATGTCGGCGGGAATGCCCGGCTTCATGCCCGCCCAGCCGTCGAGCTTGCCGACGAACAGCATCTTCGAGCCCGAGTGCTCGAGGATCTGGCGGATGGTGGTCGGCGCCAGCGTCGGGTACAGCGGCACCGACACGCCGCCGGCGATCATGATCGCGTAGTCGCTGAGCATCCAGTGCACGGTGTTCTTCGACAGCAGGGCGACGCGGTCGCCCGGCGCGATGCCTTGCGCCTTCAGGTGCGCGGCCATGCGCCGCGCCTGGTCGAGCGCTTCGCGCCAGGTGTAGTCGCGCAGCACGCCGCCGCCTTGCGGCTGCGTGAAGGCGATGCGCTCGGGAGCCGTCTTCTCCCAGTGGTACAGGCGCTGCAGCGCCAGGGTGTCTGCAGCAGCTTGGGCGGCGGGCATGGGCGTCTCCTTTTGCTCCTCTTGAAGTCGGCGATTCTTGCATTGGGCGCCCGGCCCCGCGCGCATGGCTGCCGCGTGGCCGTTGAGCTTGCGCAAAGCCGCGGCGCGTGAGTTGTGCCGCACCCGGCCTGGGCGCAGCCGGGCCAGAATCTGCCCATGCAAACCATGTCGCAGATCTCCAGGCTGCTGCCGTGCCTGGCGGCGCTGGCCGTGCTGGCCGGCTGCGGCGCCGAAGTGGCGGGCAGCGCGGTCGCGGCCGGCGGCCTGGCGGCCACGCAGGCGCAGCAGGCACGTGCGCAGCAGGCGCAGGTACTGGACAAGCTCGGCAGCGCGCTCGACGCCGGCGCGGCGCGGGCTGCCAGCGCCGCCGACTGACCACCCGCGGGTTGTCCCGGCAGCGATAGACGCCGCCGCGCGCGGCGGCTATACCGCGCCATGTCTTCCGGTTCTTCCACGCCGGGCGCTTTGCGCCCCGCGCTGCCGGTCCTGATCGGCGCCTCGGTGATGCTGAGCTTGGCCATGGGCCTGCGGCCAGAGCCTGGGGCTGTTCATGCCGCCGCTGACGCGCGAGATCGGCATCTCGGTATCCGACTTCACGCGGGCCATTGCCGTGCAGAACCTGGCCTGGGGCCTGCTGCAGCCGCTGGCCGGCGCCTGGGCCACGCGCCTGGGCATGCACCGGCTGATGGTCGGCGGCGCGCTGCTGTACATCGCCGGACTGGTGCTGCTGGCCCTGGCGCAGGGGCTGCTGGCGGTGATCATCGGCGCCGGTGTGGCCATCGGCGCGGCGCTGGCCTGCAACGGCAGCGCGCTGGCGCTGGCGGCGGCCTCGCGGCCGGTGCCGGTGGCGCCGCGCAGCACGGTGCTGGGCATCGTCTCGGCGGCCGGCTCGCTGGGCGCGATGCTGGCGGCGCCGCTGGGCCAGGCCTTGACCCAAGCGGCCGGCTGGCGCATCGGCGTCTGGGGGTTCGCCGCGCTGGCGCTGCTGATGCTGCCGGCGGCCTGGGCGGCGGGGCGCGTGGATGCACTGCCGCTGCCGCGCCACAGCGGCGAGGGTGACAACGCCCGCGAGGCGCTGGGCGTGGCGCTGCGCAACCCGCTGTTCGTGGTGATGGCGGTCACTTACTTCGTCTGCGGCATGCAGCTCGTATTCCTGACCACGCACCTGCCGTCGTACCTGGGCGTCTGCGGCATGGACCCGATGCTCAGCGCGCAGGCGCTGGGCGTGATCGCCGGCTTCAACGTGCTCGGCAGCCTGTTCTTCGGCTGGGCGGGCGGGCGCTAAAACAAGCTGGTGCTGCTGGGCGGCATCTACACGCTGCGTTCGCTGGCGCTGGCCTGGTACTTCGTGGCACCGCCGACGCCGGCCGGCACGCTGGTTTTCGCCGCGGTGATGGGTTTCCTGTGGCTGGGCGTGGCGCCGCTGGTCGCCGGCTGGATCGCCGAGACCTTCGGCCTGAAGTGGCAGGCCATGCTCGGCGGCGTGGCCTTCGTCGGCCACCAGATCGGCAGCTTCGTCGGCGCTTTGGGCGGCGGGCTGGTGTTCGACCTGGCCGGCTCGTACACGCTGGCCTGGCAGGCCGGCGTGGCGCTGGGCCTGGCCGCCGGGATGGTGCAGGCCGGCTACGCCTGGCTCGGCAGCCGTGCCGCGCCGCCGCAGGCGGCCTGAGACTATGCCGCCGCCTCGGCGGCCGGTGCTTCGGCGAAGGCCATGCGCCGCGCCAGCGCCACTGCGCCGCGTTGCCACTCGCTCTTCCTGCTGCGCAGCAGCTCGTGCAGCGCGCGTGCCGGGAAGCTGTTCAGCGCCCACAGCAGGTCGGCGGCGATGCGCGCCGACGGCACTCCCTTGTACAGGCTGCCGAGCGTGCCGAGCATCGCGCCGGCCGAGCGCGACAGGTGCAGGTATTCGCCGCGCACCACCAGCCCCAGGTGCTGGGTGTTCGACATCAGCTGGCCGAGCAGCTGCGCGCGCTGCATCCAGCCGTCCGGGCCTTCGAGCGCCAGCGTCCAGACGAACCAGCGGCCCAGCGGGCGCACGCTGCGCTTGCCCAGCGTGCGCGCCAGCGCGTCGTGGATCTGCGCGCGCCGTGCCTGCGCCGCAGCCGGGTCGGTGCAGACGGCGATCAGCGCGTCGGCCACCGCGCCGGCGTCGCCCGCCAATGCGCCGCGCAGGTAGCGCCCCACCGGCGCCACCTTGCCCGCCAGCTGCACGGTATTGCCCCAGTCGATCAGGTGCAGCGTGCCGGCGGCGTCGACCATCACGTTGCCCGGGTGCAGGTCGCCGTGCAGCTCCTGGTGCATGAACACCTGGCTGAGGATGGAGACGAGAAACTTGCGCGCCAGCGCGCGCCGGTAGGCCAGTGCGTCACGCGGCTGGAAGTGTGCGGCCGCTCGCGCGATGTTCACTGCATTGTCGACGTATTCCATCTCGATCACGCGCTCGCTGCAGGCGTAGACGCGCGGTACGCGCCACACCGTGCCGTGCCGCGTGCGCTGCGCGAAGCGTGCCTGGATCGCGGCCTCGCGCTCGAACTGCAGCTCGCTGCGGAAGCCTTCGACGAAGCCGTCGATCTGCGCCGTCATCGCCTTCAGGAACGGCGTCAGCTTGCCGTGCGGCGCCCAATACTGGCTGGACAGCAGCATCAGCCCGATGGCGGCCTTGCCCATCAGGAACTCGCGGTCCAGGTTGTGGCGGCCGATCTTGATGACTACCGGCACCAGCCGCTCGACGCCGCCTTCGAGCAGCGGCTTCTTCGCCAGATAGACCGAGCCGATCGAGCCCGACTTCAGCGGCTGCGCCGCGTCGAAGCCGAAGTAGATCTCCTCGGGCGGGCGGCCGAAGCTGGCGAGGATGGCGGCGCGCGCTTCCTCGGCCGACATCGGTGGCACGTCCTCCTGGAACACCGTCAGCTCGCGCGCCATCTCCTCGGGCAGGAAGTCGGCGGTGGCTGCGGCCACCTGCGCCAGCTTGATGAAGAAGGGGCCGAACTCGCCCACCATCCGGGCGACGATCTGCGCCTGGCTGCGGAAGTCCTTGGCGTCGGTCTGCAGGAAGGGGCGGATATAGCGCAGCGCCTTGATCTGCCGGCGGATGATTTGCAGGTCGCGCCGCACCACCTTGACGCGCTCGAACAGCGCGTCGGTGCGCTGCTGGTTGGTATAGAAGATGTCCTTCAGCTCGTTGATCACCTCGACCAGCAGCGGCTCGTAGGTGCGCAGCAGCAGCCGCACGATGTCCAGCCCCAGGTCGGCCAGGCCGCGCAGCTCGGGCTCGGCCATCAGCTCGTGGAAGAAGCCCCAGAACTCGTCGACGATCTGCTGCGGCACGGCGATCGGCGAACGCGCCACCGCCTCGTTGACCACCCAGCGGATCAGGTTCTCGGTGCTGCCTTCGTTGGGCAGCATGTCGTGCTCGCGCAGGTAGCGGGTGAAGCGCCGCGTCTGCTCGGTCAGCGGGTGCTGGTACAGCGCGTCGAAGATGCGGTCCAGCTCGCGGCCGAACTCGGCCGCGTCCAGATGCTGCGGCCGCGCCAGCATCCGCGTCAGCGGCAGCACCGCGGCCAGCACGCGCGCGCTCGATTGCGGCAGCTGCGCCGCAGCCTGCAGCGCCAGGCCGCTGGCGCCGCGCAGCACGGTCTTGCTGCGGCGCGGGCGGCTGCGGGCCGCCGCGGAGGCTGCCGCAGCGGGGCCGTGGCCTGGCGGCACGCTGGCAGCCCGTCGTGCGCTGCGGCGCTGCCTGAGCGGAGTGGGTTTCGGCACGGTGGGCGGCAAGCCTGTGGGAATTCGGGCGGTGCGCGATTCTCATCGATCGACGCAGCCGCCGCGGCGGCGGAGGATCCTGAGTGATCCGCTCAGCTTGCCGTCAGTTCCCGCACGGCCTCGAGCCCGGTCCAGTGCGCCTGCCCGACGGTGCTGTTGCTCAGGTAGTCGCCGCAGAAGGCCACGCGCGGCAGCGGGCCCAGATCGCGCCAGCGCTCGAGCCGCCCGATGTAGCCCTTCGGCCGTTTGCAGATCGCGGCCGGCTGCCTGCAGATGAAGCTGTCGATGACGCGCGTGCCCTGCAACGCCGGCACCGCGTCGACCACGTCGGCCCAGGCGATGGCCAGCAGCTCTTCAGTGGCGGCGCCGGCATGCTCGCGGCAGCCCCAATCCTTCCACTGCGAATGCGCGAACGTGCGGCCGTCGCCCAGATCGGTGAAGCGCAGGTTGCCGGTGCGGCGGAAGCCATCGGCCGCCGGCAGCACGTAGGTGTCGAGCAACTCGCCCTTGGGCCGGTCGAGCAGGTAGTAGACGATGTGGTGGCCGGCGTAGTCGACCTGTTCGAAGAAGCCGCGCCGTGCGGCGTCCAGACCGGGCAGCAGCGGCGCCACCTGGTGGCCGGGCACGGCCATGACCACGGCGTCGCCGGCGATGCGTTCGGCGGCGGTGTGCACGCGCACGCCGTCGCTATCGAATTCGACACGCTCGACCGCCTGGCCGAGGCGGTAGTCGGTGCCCGGATCGGCGGCCAGGTGCCGGCCCAGCGCCCAGGTGAGCTTGCCGGCGCCGCGCTCCTTGAAGCTCCACATCGTGCTGCCCGACCACGACAGTCGCCCGGCCGAGCTCCACGCCGCCCAGGCGAGCGAGAAGTCGTCCTCGCCGTAGCCGCAGAACATGCCCATGCAGGGCTCGAGGAAGTAGTCGACGAAGGTCGGCGAATAGCGGCGGAAGTACTCGCAGGCGTTGACGTCGTCCAGCGCCACGGTGCTGGTGATGTCGTGCGCGTCGGCCTCGAGCATCTGCTTGGCGAGCTTGGGCAGCGTGGCCAGCAGCCGGGCCTTCTCGCCCAGCGGGATGTACGGATGCCGGGCGGCGGCAAGCATGTCGAAGGCACCGAAGTCCAGCGCCTGCTGGCGCTTGACCAGCACGTTCCAGCGGTGCGCCGCGGTCAGGTCGCTGAGCTGGTCGGGCGTGTACAGGCCGAGCTTGGTGGCCTGCTCGATCAGCCCGGTCTCGCTGCCGAGGAAGGCGAAGGCGCCGGTGACCGCCCAGATGCCGTGCCACAGCACCGAGCGGCAGCGCCCGCCGGGTTCGCCGTCCTTCTCGAGCAGCACGACCTCGTGGCCCAGCTCGCGCAGCCTGAAGGCGGCACCCAGGCCGGCGATGCCGGCACCGACGACGATCACGCGCATGAGAAAGTGCCTCACCGAAGCTGCAGAAGCCGGCGCAGTGTAAGTGCGCCGATCGCGCCTTCAGTGGGCGTGCCAGGCCTCGGTCCAACAGGCGAGCGTGCGCCCGGGTCCGCCGAACGGCGCCGACGCGGCTTCGATCGCCGGCATGTCCGCGGCTTCCAGCGCCTGCAGCAACACCAGATAAGGCTGCCACGGCCCGCCCTGTTGGCGCAACGCCTGCACCGCGTGCGCGGGCAGGTGCAGCGCGCTGGCGGCATCGTCGATGCTGCAGTGCAGCAGCGTCGGCAGCATCGTCGCCAGCCCCAGCAGGTACAGCGCGCCGGGGTTCGGCGCCGCGCTGGCGCGGGCCAGCAGCTCGAACAGCCGTGCGCGTGCCAGTGCGGTGGCCTGCAGTGCGTGCGCCGCCGGGCGCGGCGGCGACATGCGCACCAGCATCTGCGCCACCCAGCGGTACAGCGCGTCGCGGCCGAGCAGCAGCACCGCCTGCTCGATGGAGTCGAGCTCGCGCTCCGGCAGGGCGCCGGCGCTGTTCAGGTACTGCAGCAGGCGCAGGCTCAGCGCCGCGTCGGCCTTGATGTCGTCGACGACGGCGGCATGGTCCTCGTCGTGCAGCAGCCGGTTCAGCAGCCGTAACGTACGCTGTGCCTGAGGCGGCAGCGCCTGTGCCCGTGGCGCTTCGCGGCAGGCGCCCAGGCTGCAGGCGGCCCACAGCACATCTGGCGCGAGCAGTTCTTCCAGCGCCTCGACCGAGGGCAGTTCCAGCAACAGCAGCGGCACGCCCGGCCAGCGTTCGCCGGCCTGCCGCACCGCCTGCTGCCAGGCGGCGGTGTCGGCTTCGGCGGGTGCCGTCACGGGCATGAAATCCGGCCGCCCCGCGGCCTTCGGCATGGCCGGCGCGGCCGACGCGGACAGCGGATTCCAGCCGGCGCGCACGCCGGCGCGGCGCAGGCGCGAGATCAGCGCGCAGACCGCATCGGCGTCTGCGCACAGCGCGTCGGGGCGCAGCAACAGGTGCATGCCGTGCGCCAGATCCTTGTCCGGCACGCGCGCCAGCCAGCTCGCCGGCAGCTCGGCCAGCGCGCCCAGACCCTGGCTGCAGCACAGCCGCATGGCCCCCAGCAGGTTGGCGGTGCATGCCGCCACTGCCGGTCCGGCGGGCCGCGCGAACATGGCCGGACCGATCTGGAATTCGAAGCCCGCCAGCCGGCCTTGCGCCGACACCAGCGGCCGGCGTGCGCCGGCGCCCGTGGCGGCGTGGGCGTCGGGCGCGGCGGCTGCCGCCTGCGGCAGCGTGGCTCGCGCGATGGTGGGCGCCGCACGCGGCGCGGGCGGTGGCGGCTTGGCGCGAAAGCGGCTCAGCAGGGCACTCAGCATGGTGTCCAAGCGTAGCGGGCGGGTGCCGGGGCGTTGCCCGGAACAGCCCGGTCAAAGCCGGCCAGACGGCAACGCTGCGCGCGTTGGCCTTTGTCCTTGTGTCAGCCCGCCGTGCGCGTTGGATAGCTGGCGCCCAGGCCCGCGCGCGCATCGGCCTGGATGCCGTAGGGCGGGATCGGATAGCGCAGGCCGTTCTTCGCCAGCGCCTGCATGCCGGCGATGGCCTTGGGCAGATCGGCCGGCGGCAGCGCCATCAGCAGCTCGTCGTCGGACACGCCGCCGTAGCGGCGCTCGGCAAAGCACGGGATCGACAGGCTGGCCTTGCCGGTGGCCAGCGCGCGGCCCCAGCTGTCGGCACAAGACGATTCGCCGACCACGCTCCAGTCGAAGCGTTCGTAGCCCGACCACTGCAGGCCGTTGATGAGCAGGATCATCTGCCCCGGCGTGGCGTAGACCAGGCAGATGTCCGGCGGGTCGAGCCGGCCGCTGGCCAGCGGCGACACCGCCATCGCGCGGTAGCGGCCGTGCGGCACGACCGGCATCGCGCGCTGGTGCGCGGCCGAGTCCTCGAGCGTGGCGAACCAGACGCCGGCCATCGCCTTGCCCGACAGCCATTCCTCGTCCTGTGGATGCAGGCCGAGCACCGCGCCGCACTGCGGGCCGACCAGGTCGTCGCGCGTGATGCCGACGGTGAAGCCCAGGCGCGCGGCCTGCGCGACGATCTGGTCGGCGGTGTGAATGGCGCCGGGCCGGCGGATCTTGGGGATGGCCTGCATGTCCTCGACGCGCTCGAACAGCTTCATGCCGATCGGCGTCGTCTTCAGGCGCAGCAGGCGGTTCAGCTCGTCGACCAGCGCGGGCCAGTCACAGCGGGTGGTGGTGTCTTGCGGCATGGTCGTCCTTGCAGTGGCCGGTGAGTGGGGTCGGTTTTACTTGGCATGCCGTGATTGCTTGTCACCGCCGCGTCTTCGGCAGCCCGGTCGCCGCAGCTTGTTCATCTTTTTACCGTCAATCTTGACCGGGCTGGATTCCCGAACGCAGTCGCACCTGCCGGCACATCACGTGTAACGACACTGCCGGCACCGATCAGCGCATCGTCGCCGATGGAAACGCCTGGCAAGATGATTGCGCCAGCCCCGATCCATGCATTGCGTCCGATGCGCACTGGGCGGCCAAACTCCAAGCCCGCAGCCCTTTGTGTCGGATCACGAGGATGGTCGGCAGTCAGTATCTGCACGCCGGGCCCGATTTGCGTCATGCTCCCGATCACGACTTCTACGACATCAAGAATCACGCAATTGAAGTTCAGGAAGGCACCTGCGCCGATCTTGATGTTGAAACCGTAGTCGCAATGGAATGGTGGTCGGATAACGACGCCATCCCCCACTTCGGCAAAGCGTTCCACCAATAGTTTGCGCCGCTCCGTGTGTGGTTTATCGGACGAAGTGTTATAGCGAAGCATCCACTCCTGCGCCGCGGCTTGATCGGCTTGGATTTCACGGGCGCCCGCGTGGTACAGCTCGCCGGCCAGCATTTTCTCCTTCTCCATTCGCATCATTCAGCTATTCGTGATGTCATGGGATGGGCGTGCCGAACGTCTGAATTCAGCTGGGCCGCAACGTGGCGTCAGCTCGGATGAATAGTCAGCTCTCGCGTGGCAGATACGCATAGGCCGCAACTCCAACAATGAGACACACGAGGGCGACGACATCAACGGTGAACACACGGCCAACTCGAGCGTTATAGGCCCCCACGGACCAGGCCAGATATAGAAACGACAGAACACTCACGAAGCCGGCGATAAACGCGACAAGCTGGAAGGCTGGGCGAAACGCGGCATATAGAAAGAACGCCCCGAGCAACCCGAACAGAACCGCTCGGTGACGCATGAGAATCGCCAGATTTGGTTCGTTGAACGGAATGCCATAAAGCGCACTCAGACGCTCGCCTCCAAGTACGCCAGAAAGCGGCAGGAGATGAATGATGCCGACAATCACCAGCATCGCGGAGATAAGGTGATGCATCAGGATTCCTTTGCGGGGGGGTGGGCGGCCAACGCCTCCCGGTACACCAGTTCGGCACTCGCGAGATCTTCAGCAGCGACGCCGACGGACTTGAAGAGAGTCACTTCCTCCGCAGACTGGCGGCCGGGCTTGGTTCCGCCAATGACTTCGCCAATCTCGGCGAAGATGGCGCCGGCCGCAATGACGTCGCCGGATTCGCGAGCAGCCGCCTCGCGCGATTCCACATACAGCTTCGCTTTGCGCAGCACTTGATCGTCGAGCTCACGCCAATCCGGGCGGGGCGCGCCGACCGCATTGATGTGCACGCCGGGCGACAGCCATTCACCTCGCAGAACGGGGGTTCGCGAGGTCGTGGCGACGACGATGACATCGGCGCCGCGGACAGCGTCTTCTGCCGACGGTGCGAGACGAAGCTGATGGCGGTGCGCGAATGCGCCCGCGTTGCGCGGGCTCCAAACTCGGACCTCGCGAAACTCCCGCACCAAGCGCAACGCCTCGAGGTGGCTCCGAGCCTGTACGCCGGATCCGAGGATGGCCAGCACTGGCGAGTCCGGGCGCGCGAGCAATCTGGTTGCCGCGGCCGAGACCGCTGCGGTCCTCATCTCGGTGATCAGTCGCCCATCCATCACGACCAGGGGTTGCCCCGTCTCGGGGCGAAAGAGGATGACCAGGGCGTGATGCGTAGGAACATCCTGGTTGTTGGGAAAGAAGGTCACCAGCTTTGCACCCAGTTGCGCTCCGGCGTAGGCGGGCATGCTCCCGAGGAAGCCGCCTTGCTCGGCGACCGGCACCATGACGCGCACCGGTTGCACGACTTTGCCCGCCGAAAGTGCACTCAGAGCCCGTTCCATGGCCGGGATCAGAGCCCGCAGGCCGATCAGCCCTCGAACGGCAGCTTCATCGAGAATCAGCATCGCCCGCTCCTCGCACGGTGGAAATGCAGTGAGTCGCGTTGGCCGACCAACAAGAACGGCATCGTCGATTCTGCCGCGCAGCAAAGGCGACAGCAGCTCAAGAGTGATGCGCAGCATGGCGCGATGACGCGTAGCGCCGTGACCGGCAGGCAGCGCAAGGCGTCGCCCGCTCGATAGGCCCGTCGACTTGCTCAACGACGCGACCGGCGCGAGCCGAGCTTTGTCGAGGGCGGAGACCGCGATCCGCGGCTCGTCGCGGCGGGCCAGTGGCATGCCGGGCATGGGATGGCGGCGTCTCCCATTGCGCTCGAACTCAGCGCGTCGGCTTCGCGCTCTGGTCGGCTCGTTGCTCAGGGTGAAGAGCCGGCAACCCGAGCCATGCCGAGAAGCAGGACGCGGCCTTCCAGCCTCAGCCGCATTCAAGCGTGATGATGCAAGCGGCTGTTAGCCTTCGCGCCATGAGGAGTCGACTCATGAAGCAGCCACTGATCGCCGCCGTCCTGATGGCCGCCGCCGCGGCGCACGCCGATCCGATCGGCGAGGTCGACACGGTGTTCCAGTGGATCGGGCCGGACCACAAGATCGTCGTCGACGCCTACGACGACCCCAGGGTAGCGGGCGTCACCTGCTACGTGTCGCGCGCCAAGACCGGCGGCATCAAGGGCGGGCTGGGGCTGGCCGAGGACAAGGCCGAAGCGTCGATCGCCTGCGTGCAGGTGGCGCCGATCCGCATCGACAAGCCGCTGCCGAAGCAGGAGGACATGTTCACCGAGCGCATCTCGCTGGTGTTCAAGAAGCTGCGCGTGGTGCGCATGGTCGACGCCAAGCGCAATGCGCTGGTCTACCTGACCTACTCCGACCGGGTGATCGAAGGTTCGCCGCAGAACAGCGTCGGCGTGGTGGCGGTGGATGCGGCGACGAAGATCCCGCTGCGCTGAACGGGCCCGGCCGGGCGGAGTCTTCGCCCGCGCCGGCGTGAGCGGGGCGGGGACAGCCGGACCCAGGTCGAGCTCAGACCTGCAGTGCGCGCCCGAGCGCGCGCAGCGCCGTTTCCTGCACCGCCTCGCCCAGCGTCGGATGCGCATGGGATCGTGCCGCCGATGTCCTCGAGCCGCGCGCCCATCTCGATCGACTGGCTGAAGGCCGCGGCGAGCTCGCTGACGCCGCGGCGCACCGCCTGCCAGCCGAGCACCAGATGGTTGTCGCGGCGCGCGAGCACGCGCACGAAGCCTTCGGTGGCCTGCAATGTCATCGCACGGCCGTTGGCGGCAAAGGGGAAGTGCGCGCTGACCACGTCGAGGCCGGCCTGTTCGGCCTGTTCGGCCTGTTGCGCGGTGGTGCCGACGACCACGACCTCCGGGTCGGTGAAGCAGATGGCCGGCACGGCCGAAGGCATCCAGCGCCGCTCGTGGCCGGCGATCAACTCGGCGACGAGTTCGCCCTGGGCCATCGCACGGTGCGCGAGCAGCAGGCCCTGCTGGCGATAGGTCGGGAAGCACATGCCGCCGGGCTCGAGCGCCATCGAGTGCGCCACCGCGATCGCTTCCTCGCCCAGACACTGCATGTAGAACGACAGCTCATCGCGTACGCCAGGTCCTGCGTGTCGAAGCGGCTGGTGTCGATCGGCGGCCGGCGTACGGCGCCGGCGGGGGGCACGCGCAGGTAGGAGAAGTCGGTCTCGACGCCCGGTCGTCCGGTGGGCTCGGGAACATGCAACCGCAGCGGCTCGGGTTCGCTCATGCGTGCAACACTCCTTGGACTCGAGCTGGCCGGACGGCTGCCGGCGGCGGTCCGGTGCAACGATCTGCCCTTCGCGCCGGCAACGCAAACGCCGGCAGCGGGGGGGGGGCTTTCGCCCGCGATCAGGCGCCGAGATAGGCCTTGCGCACATCGTCATTGGCCAGCAGGTTCGCGCCGGTGTCTTCGAGGACCACGCGGCCGTTTTCGAGCACGTAGCCGCGGTCGGCGATCTGCAGCGCGCGGTTGGCGTTCTGCTCGACCAGGAACACCGTCATCCCGGCAGCGCGGATCGTCTGGATGATCTCGAAGATCTGCCCGATGATCAGCGGCGCCAGGCCCAGCGTCGGCTCGTCGAGCAGGAGCAGGCGCGGCTTGGCCATCAGCGCGCGGCCGATGGCCAGCATCTGCTGCTCGCCGCCGGACATGGTGCCCGCGCGCTGGTCCGCGCGGTCGCGCAGGCGCGCGAACAGCTCGAACACGTGCGCGATGCCGGCATCGGTCTCGCTCTTGTCCAGGAAGAAGCCGCCCATCTTCAGGTTCTCGACCACCGTCAGGTTCGAGAAGATGCGCCGCCCCTCGGGCGAGACGGCGATGCCGCTGCGCATGATCAGATGCGTCGCCTGCTGCGTGATGTCCTTGCCTTCGAAGCGTACGGTGCCGCCGCTGGCGCGCGGCGCGCCGCAGATCGTCATCAGCAGCGAGGTCTTGCCTGCGCCGTTGGCGCCGATCAGCGAGACGATCTCGCCCTGGTTGACCACCAGACTGACCTTGTCGACCGCGCAGATGGCGCCGTAGTGCGTGGAGATCGAGTCGACTTGCAGCATGGGCGCCGACATCAGGCTTCTCCCAGGTAGGCCTTGATCACGCGTTCGTCGCTGCGGATCGCGTCCGGCGTTCCAAGGGCGATCGGCTTGCCGTGTTCCATGACCAGGATGCGCTCGGACACGCCCATCACGAGGCCCATGTCGTGCTCGATCAGCAGCACGGTCACGCCGTACTGGCGGCGCAGCTCGTCGATCAGCGCCTGCAGATCCTTCTTCTCCTGCGGGTTCAGGCCGGCGGCCGGCTCGTCGAGCATCAGCAGGCGCGGCTTGGTGATCATGCAGCGCGCGATCTCCAGGCGCCGCTGGTGGCCGTAGGCCAGGTTGCCGGCCTCGCGGTTGATGAACGGGCGCAGGCCCATCACGTCCAGCCAGCGAAGCGCGTTGTCGATCTTCTCCTGTTCGCTGCGGCGGTAGGCCGGGGTGTTGAACAGCCCCGCGAGCACGTTGGCGCGCGCCTGGCGGTGCTGCGCCACCAGCAGGTTCTCCAGCACCGTCATGGCCTTGAACAGGCGCACGTTCTGGAAGGTGCGCACCGCGCCGTGATTGGCCACCTGGTGGCTGCTCTGGCCGGTGATGCTGTGGCCGCCCAGCGAGATCTCGCCGCCGCTGGGCCTATAGAAGCCGCTGATGCAGTTGAAGACCGTGGTCTTGCCCGCGCCGTTGGGGCCGATGATCGCGAACACCTCCTGCGCCTTCACGTCGAAAGCCACGCCGTCGACGGCGAGCAGGCCGCCGAAGCGCATGCACAGGCCCTTGACCTCCAGCAAGGTGCTGCTCATAACGCAACCCTCGCGCTCGAGCGCTCCGGTGCGCGCGCTTTGGAGCGGCCATGCGCGCTCATAAGGCAACCTCCGCGCTGATCGCGCTGCGGTGTGAGCGCTTTGGAGCGGCCACGCGCGCTCATGCGGGCACCTCCACATGATGGCGCTTCATCGGCAGCAGGCCCTGCGGACGCCACATCATCATCAGCACCAGCACCAGGCCGAAGACGAGCATGCGGTATTCGGAGAATTCGCGCGCCAGCTCGGGCAGCACGGTGAGCACGATCGCCGCCAGGATCACGCCGAGCTGCGAGCCCATGCCGCCCAGCACCACGATGGCCAGGATCAGCGCGGACTCGATGAAGGTGAAGGACTCGGGGTTGACGATGCCCTGGCGCGCCGCGAAGAACGCGCCGCCGAAGCCGGCGAACATGGCGCCGAGGGTGAAGGCCGAGAGCTTGACCGTCATCGGGTTCAGGCCCAGCGAACGGCAGGCGATCTCGTCCTCGCGCAGCGCCTCCCAGGCGCGACCGATCGGCATGCGGATCAGGCGGTTGCTGATGTACAGCGTCACGATGGCCAGCACCAGTGCCATCAGGTACAGGAAGATCACCATGTGGATCGAGTTGAATTCGAGTCCGAAGAACTGGTGGAAGGTGGTGCCGCCCTCGACGCTGGGGTTGCGCGCCATCTCCAGGCCGAAGACGGTGGGCTTGGGGATGCCGGAGATGCCGTCGGGCCCGCCGGTCAAGCCGGTCAGGTTGACCAGCAGCAGCCGGATCATCTCGCCGAAGCCCAACGTGACGATGGCCAGATAGTCGCCGCGCAGCCGCAGCACCGGGATGCCGAGCACGAAACCGAACAGCGCCGAGGCCGCGCCCGCCAGCGGCAGCGCGTGCCAGAAGCTCCAGCCGGCCCAGTGATACAGCATGGCGTAGGTGTAGGCCCCCACGGCATAGAAGCCGACGAAGCCCAGGTCGAGCAGGCCGGCGAAGCCGACGACCACGTTCAGCCCCAGGGCCAGCATCACGTAGATCAAGGTCAGCGTGGCGATGTCGACTGCGCTGCGCCCGGCAAAGAACGGCCAGACGACGGCCAGCAGCAGCGCCGCGATGAGCATCGCCTTGCGCTGCGCCGCCGACGTCTGCGGCAGGCTGGGCAGCGCCAGGCGAGGCCGCCGGGCCAGCAGCGGACGCAGCATCTGCACCACGAACACCGCCAGGCAGCCCCAGAGCAGCGTGCGCCATTCGGGGACGATGATGGTGCGCGTGCCGGCGCGCTCCAGGTGCAGCGTGAAGACCGGCAGCAGGACGATGGCGGCCAGCGCGGTGGCGGTCAGCGCGTCGCGCAGCGGAAGCGAAAAGCCGCGTGCGCCCCGCATCACACCTTCTCCACTTCGGGCTTGCCGAGCAGGCCGCTCGGGCGGAACATCAGAATCGACACCAGCAGCGCGAAGGCCACGATGTCCTTGTACTCGGAGCCGATGTAGGCGGCGGCCAGGGTCTCGGCCACGCCCAGGATCACGCCGCCGAGCATCGCTCCCGGAATGCTGCCGATGCCGCCGAGCACCGCGGCCGTGAAGGCCTTGATGCCGGCAATGAAGCCGATGAACGGGTTCAGCTTGCCCACGGCCAGCGCGATCAGCACGCCGCCCACGGCAGCCAGCACCGCACCGAGGATGAAGGTGAACGAAATCACGCGGTTGGTGTCGATGCCCAGCAGGTTGGCCATGTGCATGTCCTGCGAGC
>DAIMFR010000061.1:0-30114 GCA_036724445.1 Rubrivivax sp.
GAGCATGCCAGTTCAACGCCCAACAAGCACTTGAGAAAAACTCTCAGACTCTCAGTCGGCCAGTTCGCCTGTCCGGGCACGGTATGCGATGGCCTGCGGCAAAGCCGGGCTCCGGGCAGGGTCAGGTGCACCCTGCTCCGGTCGAGGCGCGGGCCTGGCGCGTGTTCCGCGAATGCAAGGCTTCCCTCTCATCACCGTGGAATCGAGGGCTGCCCCGCTGGCACGCGCGCAGTTCTGGGACCTGATCGCGCAAATCCGCTGCAGGCGCGCGAGGAGCGGCGCTGACGCTACCTGGTCGAGATGGATCTGCGGCCGACGGGCCCGACCGAGCGGCCTGCACGGGCGTCGCATCGGGCACGCCGCACCCCGTACACCGCGCGCAAGCGACGCTCGTCCGAACGCGGCATCGATCGATCCGCTCGCCCGCCCGAATTCGCGCTACCCTCGGCGCATCGTTCGCATGACCGCAAAAGGAGGTTGCACATGAAGGCCGTTCGCTACATCGAAGCCGGGCGTCCGCCGGAAATCGTCGACCTGCAGGCGCCCTCCCCCGGGCCTGGCCAGGTGTTGCTGCGCGTGGCGGGCGCCGGGGTCTGCCATTCGGATCTGCACGTCCTGGACCACCCGATGTTCGCCAACAGCTTCACGCTCGGCCATGAGAACGCCGGCCACATCGCCGCGCTCGGCCAGGGCGTGACGGGCTTCAAGGAGGGCGACGCCGTCGCGGTCTACGGCCCATGGGGCTGCGGCGTGTGCCACGCGTGCCAGATCTCGGCCGAGAACTATTGCGAGCGCCATGCCAGCCTGTCGGCGATGGGCGGCGGGCTGGGTGCCGACGGCGGCATGGCCGAATACATGATCGTGCCGTCGCCGCGCCTGCTCGTGCCGCTGGGCCGGCTCGACCCGGTGCAGGCGGCGCCGCTGACCGACGCCGCACTCACGCCCTACCACGCGATCAAGGCCGCACAGCGCTGGCTGCGGCCGGGTGCGGACGTGGTCGTGGTCGGCATCGGCGGCCTGGGGCACATGGCGGTGCAGCTGCTCGCGGCGCTGAGCACCGCCCGCCTGATCGCGTGCGACCTCGACGACGCCAAGCTCGAGCACGCGCGCGCGCTCGGCGCCGAGCACACGGTGAACACGCGCGACCCGAAGCAGGCCGCCGAGCAGATCCGCGCGCTGGTCGGCGCGCGCGGCGCCGACGTCGCGCTCGATTTCGTCGGTGCGCAGCCGACGGTCGAGCTGTGCGCCGCGGTCGTCGGCCGCGCCAGCCGGCTGACGATCGTCGGACTCGCCGGCGGCACGCTGCACTACGCGGCCGACCAGCCGCCCTACGGCTGCGAAGTCAGCGTCCCCTACTGGGGCACGCGCGCCGAGCTGATCGAGGTGATCGCGCTGGCCGAGGCCGGCCGCGTCCGCGCCGAAGTCGAGACCTTCCCGCTCGAGCAGGCGATCGACGTCTACCAGCGCCTGCGCGAAGGCCGCATCCGCGGGCGCGCGGTGCTCGTGCCCTGACGCCTCCTGCGCCGCGGCCGCTCGCGGCCGGCCTGGCCGCAGCGCGCAGCGCTCAGCGCGTCTCCCGCTCGACGTCGGCGAGGAAGTCGCTCGCCTGCGCCGTCGCGGCGTCGGCCAGCCAGCGCGGATGCTCGCGCAGGTTGTCGGCGATGATGCGGTCGAGCGGCATGTCGTCGAACGCGCCGTGCTGGCACACGTATTCCATGTGCTTGTTGCCGCTCTTGTCGTACGGGTGGTAGATCGAGTCGCTGCGCCCGTCCCAGTCCAGCGGCAGCAGCCCGAAGCGTTCGGTGAGCTCGATGTTGAACGCCGGCGTCGCCTTGAGCCATTCGCCGCCGAGCCAGATGTCGACGTAGCCGTGCCAGTGATAGATGTCGCTCTGCATCAGCTCGCGCAACCGCGCGGTGCTGAGGTGGTTGCGCACGTCGGCATAGCCCACGCGCGCGCGGATGCCCGCGGCGCGGCACGCCGCGGCCAGCAGCGCGGCCTTCGGGACGCACCAGCCATAGCCCTTCTCGATCACGCCGCTGGCGCGCATGCCGGGCACCGACAGGTCGATCCGGTACGGGTCGTAGCGAAAGCCGTCGCGCACCGCGTAGTAGAGCGCGACGGCGCGCTCGCGGTCGCCGGCGCCGCGCGCGTGCTCGCGCGCGAAGGCCGTTACGCGCGGATGGTCGCTGTCGATCAATGCGGTCGGGGACAGCGCGGGGTCGGTCATGGCTTGCCTTTCGGTGTCGATGAAGCGCGCGTGGGCTGCGTCAGCCTGCGAGAGTGCAAGTATCGTCCCGAACGCGACTCGGCTTCCTTCTTGAATCGGCCGGCATGCCGCGGCTGCTGCTCCTCGGGCTGCCCTTCACGGGAAGTCCTCGAATGAGCCCGTCACGGCCATACCGCTGGAGGCACGGAAGTCAATTCGTCCGAAGCCGGCGGCGACAGTGGTCGGCGCACCCGATCGGGAGATCTGCGTCAACGGTCGTGAACTTTCCCGAAGACGGCCATGAAGCCCCCGATGGGCAGCATCGCGGGCAGCGCTCGTTCGGCCAATCGCGCCATGGCGCTGCCTCCTGGCAGGAAGACACCGAATGCGCAGCGAACGTCCGTGACGGGAAGGCTCTGCAACACGGTGGCGATCTCGGCGGTGGTGTGCCAGTGCGCCCCGCGATAGGCGCCGAAACCGCCGCCGCGGCCCTTTTGCAGCCAGAGCAGGCTGTTGCGGTTCAGGAGCCCCAGTGCGAAGCGGCGACGGCTGACGCGCACGATCTCGGCAACGGCCTTTTGCCACCGCGGCATAAAGCACAGCGCCGCGACCGACATCACCTTGTCGAAGGAGCGATCCTCGAAGGGAAGGCAGCTGGCGCCGCCGTGCAGGAGCCGCACTGACTCCGTGCTGTGCCGGCGCGCAAAATCCAATGCGTCTGTATCGAGATCCAGCCCGACGATTTGCGCACCCTCGGCCGCGGCGCGCCGCGCGAAGTGGCCGGTTCCGCAGCCGACGTCCAGCAGCGATTCACCCGCGCGCAGCTCGAGCGCCGAGCGCAGTACTGCCCATTCGACGTCGCCGATCCAACGCCCGCGCGGCGTGTCGTACCAGGCGTCGTATTGCTCGGGCGTCACCGGGCGTGGAGTTGCTGCCAGGCCCACGCCAGCGCCTCGGCGGCGCGCTCCACCTCGTCGCGCGTGGTGCCGCGGCCGACCGACAGCCGCACCGCGCTGGAGGCGCGCGCCGCATCGAAGCCCATCGCCGCCAGCACGCCGCTCACGGCGTCGTGCTCGGAGTGACAGGCCGAACCGACCGATGCCGCGACCACGTCGGCCGCTTCGCCGAGCAACGTGCGCCCGCTCGCGCCCGGAAACGAGACATGCAGCGTGTTCGGCAGCCGATGTTCCGGGTGGCCGTTGAGCTGCAGCTTCGGCACGGCGGCTGCCAGGCGCTGGTGCAGGTGATCGCGCATCGCACGCATCTGCTCCGAGGCGGCAGGGAGCAAACGTTGGGCCGTCGCGGCGGCGGCGCCGAGCGCGACGATGGACGCCACGTTCTCGGTTCCGGGCCTGAGGCCGTGCTCCTGCCCGGCCCCGAAGAGCACCGACTGGATCGGCGTGCCGCTGCGCACGTACAGCGCGCCCACGCCCTTGGGTGCGTAGAACTTGTGCCCGGCCAGCGTCAGCAGATCGACGCCGAGCTCGTCGACATTCAGCGCCAGCTTGCCGGCGGACTGCGCGGCGTCGGTGTGCAGGAGGATGCGCCGTTCACGCGTCAAGCGGGCGATCTCTGCAATCGGCTGCATGGTGCCGACCTCGTTGTTCGCATGCATCACCGAGACGAGTGCCGTCTGTGCCCGCAGTGACCGCTCCAGGGCGTCGAGCGAGATCCGTCCGAGGCCATCGACCGGCACGACCGTCACCTCCCAGCCTTGTTCGCGCAGGACCATGGCGGGTGCCATCACCGCCGGGTGCTCGATTGCGCTGACGACGAGGTGGCGCCTGGCCGTACCGAGCGCCCGCGCGACGCCGAGCAGCGCCAGATTGTTGGCCTCGGTGGCGCATCCTGTGAAGACGATCTCGCGTGCCTGCGCACCGATCAGGTCGGCAACCTGCTGGCGCGCCTTCGCGACGGCCTGCGCCGCACGACGCCCGTAGGGGTGCGTGCTCGATGGATTGCCGAACTGTTCGCGCAACCAGGGCAGCATCGTGTCGAGCACGTCGGGCGCGACCGGCGTCGTCGCGTTGAAGTCGAGATAGATCGGATCGCGCATCGCTCGTCCTTCAGAAAGAGAGTGTTCGATCTACCGTTCGAGATCGCGTCGCTTCTGCTCGTATTCCTCCCGCTCGATCTCCCCTCGCGCATAGCGCTCCTGGAGGATTTCGAGCGGCGACCTGCCCCCGGGATTGCCACCGCCGTTGTTGCGCAGCCCGATCCAGCGGACGAGCGCGACCACGCCGACGATGACCACGACCCAGAAGAGGATCATGAAGATCCAGCCAGGACCCATCCACCCGTAACCGTCCGCCCAGCCCATCATCGCCATCTCCCGACGCCGCTTGTCGCCAGACCCGACGCCATCGCCGCGGTGGCGCTGTCGTCGAGGCAAATTCGATCACGCATGGTTCACCATCACTGAACGGTTGGGCTGCATGCCGGCTTTGCGCGGATCCGTCGCTGTCCGACCCGCTGACAGGCCGGCACGGCAGATGCGCAACTCGCCCGCCTCGAACGGTGTCCACCCGCGGCGCTGCCCAGCAACCCGGTCGCGACGAGGGCGGCGTCGACGCCGTCATCCTGCGGCTCCAGGTGGTGCAGGCGATCGTGCCCGCAGGCGATCAGGTGCTCGCCGTCGGAGAGCAGGAAGTTGAACTTGCCGTGCCCGGCGACCAACTCGCTGATCCTTGCCGGCGCTTCGAGCCAGGGCTTCTTGGCGCCAAGCGTCGGGTAGTGGCCCAACACGCAGCTGAGCAGGTGGCGAAACGCAAATTCGGAGTCGGTCTCGCCGTCGGGCCGGCATGCCTTGGCTGTGACGGCTGACTCCATCGCCGCGAGCTCGGGCACCAGGCCGTTGTGGGCGCAGACCCAATGACGGCCGCAGCACGCGTACCGGAAGAGATGCGTGTTGCCCAGCGTATTCACCGGCGGCCACCGCGCCTTGCGCACGTGGGCGACCAGCAGGTCCGAACGGAGAAACGCGATCGCCCCGGCGAAGCGCCCGCTGCTGTGGCCGGGCAGCGGCTCCCGTTCGAGGTGAAAGTCCGAGTCGCCGCGCCACGCGATGCCTCATCCGTCGAGGTTATCGGCAGTCGCGCCGCCCCGCGTCTGGAACTCGATCAATGGCAGCGCCGGGCCGGCGATGCGCCGGCTTGCCGACTGGCCGAACAGTTCACACATGGTCCGTCATCGCGCCGGTTGCGGGCGATCCTGCCGTGCGCTCGACCGCCCGGTGCCGATCGGGCCATGCGGTCATGCCACCCTGGATGACGCGCACGCCGGCAAATCCGCGCTTGGAGACTATCACTTTCGCCTGCGCCGAGCGCCGAGCGCCGAGCGCCGAGCGCCGAGCAGTACGGCATACCAGGCGGACTGGCCGTTCATGCCCGAGCTCACCGAG
The DNA here is from genome assembly GCA_036724445.1 of Rubrivivax sp. Taxonomy (GTDB): domain Bacteria; phylum Pseudomonadota; class Gammaproteobacteria; order Burkholderiales; family Burkholderiaceae_C; genus Rubrivivax. The sequence continues at coordinate 5,610 of DAIMFR010000061.1, forward strand.
CCGCACCGGCAACGCCTCCAGCGGCATGCTGCGGGCGCCCGGGATATGAGCCCACTCGCCGTCGAAGTCGGTTGCGGGCCGGACGCCCGCAAGCAGCACGCGATCGCCGCCCTCCGGTTGCTCTCTGAGCGCTTCGACGGAGAGCATCGGCGGCGTCCGCAGCCTGCGAATCAGGCGCGGAAGGAAGGAGATCGCGGATAGGAGGGCCAGCACGATCAGGATGTTGTGCGCGAGGTCCTGGCCACCCCTCAGCGCCTCACGTCCGGCAAATCCGCGCCAGGTGCAGGCCATCGCGGCGGGGAGCATGAAGAGGGCGCTGGCCGGCGTGCCGGCGGAAGGCTCGACGGCGCTGTTCCTGCTGACCACCGCGCTGCACCTGTTCGCGACCACCGCGATGGGCATCTTCATGGCGACGCTGGCGCGCTCGATGCCGCAGCTCGCGCTGCTGATGATCCTGATCCTGATGCCGCTGCAGATGTTCTCGGGCGGCAGCACGCCGCGCGAGAGCATGCCGCAACTCGTGCAGACCATCATGCTCGCCGCGCCGGCCAGGCATTTCACGATGGCCGGCCAGGCGATCCTGTTTCGCGGTGCGGGACTGGCGATCGTCTGGCCGCAGCTCGTGGCGCTGCTGGCGATCGGCGTATGGAGGTCCAGTTCATGCCGCCATCACGGACATGCCCGCGCAACGACCTCGCCGCCTGCGCGATTCAGCGCACGAGCGGCAGGAGGCGCATTCGCTGCCTGCGCGGGTCGAGGGTCATCAGAACACCCTGCCCGATTTGCGGCATGCAGGCCACCAGCGCGGGAATGACCCATGCGGCGCAGGTTGCGGGACGAACGTCCTGGTCGCGCAACTGGATCACGCTCGGCGCGCTCGCGCCGGTGGCGTGGAGCAGCGCACCGAAGTCAAGATCGTGGGTGAACACCGCGAAGCCGTGCTCACGCGCCCAGGCCATGAGTTCCTGATCGGCGGCGTCGCGGCGGCCAACGTCCTTTCAGTGCCGGGCTTCGATGCCCGCTGCCTCGAGCGGCGCGATCCACGCCGGCGGGATGTTCATGTCCAGCAGGAGCTTCATCCTGCCGGCAGTGGCACTTCCCTCTCTTCAGCGCGCCACGTCGCGTAGGACAGCGCGGCGCGGATGTCGGTGGCTTCGATGTAGGGATAGAGATCGAGGATTTCCTGCTCGCTGGCGCCGCTGGCGAGAAGGCCGGTGATCGTTCCCACCGTGACGCGTGTTCCGCGAATGCAAGGCTTCCCGCCCATCACCGTGGGATCGAGGACGATGCGTTCGATCTGCGGAAATTGCATGCGACGAGCTTAGGCCAAAAGCGCGCCAGGCGGACCTGCCTGGCTTGGCGGGCCAAGGCCTGCGTGGACAACGCCTGCGCGACGGCCTGGCGAAGCACCTCGGCGCTGTGGCGCAGCGCAGCCGTTTCGGCCGCGGCCGCGGCCAGCAGCGGAGGCAGCGAGATGCGGGTGTCCGGCACTCCCAGCACTTCGTCGAGGGCGGCGTAGACCGTGGTCTCGCCGCTCACCAGCGCCTGCGTCAGCCGCGCAATGCAGCCGCCGATGCCGAAGCCGCAGTTCCTGCGCTCGTCGACGATCGGCCTGCAGCAGATGGACCCGGGCATGGACGCCGGCATCTACACCTTCGCGCATGGGCCGCGCTGTGCCCGGGCAACAACGAGAGCGCCGACAAGGGCAAGTCGGGCCGTACCCGCAAGGGCAACGCGATTCGATCCGCTTCGTCGCAGTGCGAATGCGCCAACGCAGCGCGCATGACCAAGGGTTCGCTCGGCTCGAAATACAAGAGCCTGATGGTGCGCAAGGACCCGCACATCGACTACGCGGCGATCAGCGCGAAGAAGAACGCGCCGCGCTGGATCCGACAGCTCGCGCTGATCGGCAAGTGGCCCGCGGCGAAGACGCCAGCCGCAGCCACCGCGACATAAGCACTCGCCGCTGAACTTCGAGGGGTCGGGCCCAGCGGTCTCGCCGTCCCGGTGTGGCGCGGGAGGCCCAGTGCTGCGCGCGCCGCAAAGAGCTTCCACGGTAACGCCGTGGACCTATTCACAACCGCCTCGACCGAGATGGGCTTCCACCCCTGATCAAGTGGCAGGTCGATCCGGCAGCGTCGAAGCCGTGGCGCAGCCGGGTGCGAAGGCGAGCGGCGAGCGAACGGATTGGCGGCGACAATCGCCGCACGAGCGCGTACGGCCGGTGCCACGGCCGCGCTTGCAGGCGCTGGCCGGCTTCGCGGGGGCAAGCGCAAGCAGTTGCGCTTGCCTGAACCCGCTTCGCGCCAAGCACTCATCCCGGAGCGCTTGGCGCGGAGGGTACTTTGGTGAACTTCACCCAGTTGCGCAGCGTCTGCTCGACCAGGCCCAGCTCCTTGGCGGCCACCACGATGCCCACCGCCTGGGCGTGCTTGACGGCCTGAGCTGCCAGCCGTTTTTCGTTTTCCAGGGGCCGATGGTTGGCATCGAGACTTGAAGGACGAGAAGTGAATGGCGCCGGTCCGCGACTTCGAACCTGTGTTCCAGGGTGCGAACGGTTGCTGAAGGCCGGTTACCATGAACCGGGGCCGGTACGGTGCACCGCCTCGGGGGCTCGAGATCCATGTGTCTGCTGGTGCTGGCCTGGCGTGTTCACCCGCGCTATCCGTTGATCGTCGCCGCCAACCGCGACGAATTCCATGACCGGCCGGCCGCGCCGCTGGCCCGATGGGAAGGGCCCGGCGGCATCGTCGCCGGACGCGACCTGCGCGCGGGCGGTACCTGGCTCGGCATCGACGCGCGGCATCGATTCGGCGTGGTCACGAACTTCCGCGACCTGCAGCCGGCGAAGCCCGGGGCGCCTTCGCGCGGTGAACTCATTCCCGGGTACCTGCGGCAGACCGCCGCTCCCGAAGCGTTCTTCTCGCAGCTGGCCGCCACTGCGGCCAGCTACGCCGGCTTCAACCTGCTGCTCGCCGACACCGACTCGCTCTGGTATGGCTCCAACCGCGACGAGCCCTTCGCGCGCCAGCTTCAACCGGGCATTCACGGGCTGAGCAATCAACTGCTCGACACCCCGTGGCCCAAGCTGGTGCGCGTGCGGCGCAACTTCGAGGCCTGTGTCAAGTCGGGGTTGTCGGTGCCGGCGCTGATGGCCGTTCTCGACGACCGCCAGCGCCTCACCGACGACGGCGATCTGCCGCAGACCGGCTTGCCGCTGGCGATGGAACGGATGCTGTCATCGCCGTTCGTGCTCGATGCGCAGTACGGCACCCGCTGCTCCACGGTGCTGCTGCGCGGCGCGGACGGCACGGTGGAACTGGTCGAGCGGCGTTTCGATGCCGCGGGCGAGCGGGCGGGCGAGACGAGGCACCTGAGCGCAGCACACGCCGGCTGACGCGGCACCGCAGGGCAAACGCCATTGCTCTGCGGAGGCAGCCGCCGCCCGTGCCGTTTGCCCGGAACTCGCGCCTGGCACGGGGAAGTCGAGCATTCCGACAGCAGGAACGCAACACTACACTAGCCGCGCTCGACGGCCGCACTCGACGGCCGCGCCAGGCGCCCGAGGCGCGCTGCCCTTCCCTTCACGGATCACCGATCACCGGAGACAGACGATGACGAAACTCAGAACCGCACTCATCGCGCTCGCCGCCAGCGTGGCCGCAGGCATGGCGCTGGCCGACATCAACGTCGGCGTCACCGTCTCGGCCACCGGCCCGGCCGCTTCGCTGGGCATCCCCGAGAAGAACACCATCGCGCTGATGCCCAAGACCATCGGCGGGCAGAAGATCAACTACATCGTGCTCGACGACGCCAGCGACACCACCGCCGCGGTCTCGAACACGCGCAAGCTGATCGCCGAAAGCAAGGTCGACGTGGTGCTGGGCTCCACCGTCACCCCCAACTCGCTGGCGATGATCGACGTCGTCTCCGAGGCCCAGGTGCCGATGATCTCGATGGCCGCGTCGGCGCGCATCGTCGAGCCGGTGGACGCCAAGAAGCGCTGGGTGTTCAAGACGCCGCAGAACGACATCATGATGTCGCTGGCGATCGCCGAGCACATGGCCAACAACGGCGTCAAGACGGTGGGCTTCATCGGCTTTGCCGACGCCTACGGCGAAGGCTGGTACCAGGAATTCGTCAAGGCGGCCGAGCTGAAGAAGCTGCAGATCGTGGCCAACGAGCGCTACGGCCGCACCGACACCGCCGTCACCGGCCAGGCATTGAAGCTGATGTCCGCGCGCCCCGACGCGGTGCTGATCGCCGGCTCGGGCACGCCGGCCGCGCTGCCGCAGAAGACGCTGAAGGAGCGCGGCTACACCGGCAGGATCTACCAGACGCACGGCGTGGCCAATGCCGACTTCCTGCGCGTGGGCGGCAAGGACGTGGAAGGCACGATCCTGCCGGCCGGCCCGGTGCTGGTGGCCGACCAGCTGCCGGCCTCGCACCCGGTGAAGAAGTCCGCGTCGGCCTACGTCGCCGCCTACGAGGCCGCCCACGGCAAGGGCTCGGTGTCCACCTTCGGCGCGCACGCCTGGGACGCCGGCGTGCTGATGGCCGCCGCCGTGCCCGCCGCGCTGAAGAAGGCCCAGCCGGGCACGCCGGAATTCCGCGCGGCGCTGCGCGACGCCCTGGAGCAGTTGCAGGACGTGGCCGGCGCGCACGGCATCTTCAACATGTCGCCCACCGACCACCTGGGCCTGGACCAGCGCGCCCGCGTGATGGTGAAGATCGAGAACGGCACCTGGAAGTACCAGCCCTGACCGCACGGCGCCCGCCTTAGCCTCGGCCCCAGCCCCAGCCGGCATGGATCTGCAGATCGCCCTGCTGCTGGGGCAGGACGGCATCGTCAACGGCGCCGTCTACGGGCTGATGGCGCTGGCGCTGGTGCTGGTGTTCTCGGTCACGCGGGTGATCTTCATTCCGCAGGGCGAGTTCGTCGCCTTCGGCGCGCTGTCGATGGCGCTGATGCAGGCCGGGCGCGTGCCGGCCACGCTGTGGCTGCTGCTGGCGCTGGCGCTGGCCACGCTGGCGGTCGAGGCCTGGCGCCGCGCCCGCGGCCTGGCGGGCGACTGGCGCGCCACGCTGCTGTGGGCCGTGGCGCTGCCGGCGGCGGCCGCCGCGATGGCCTGGCTGAACCCGCGGCTGTGGCCCGGCTCGCTGCTGGCGCAGGCGCTGACGGCGCTGCTGATCATCACGCCGCTGGGGCCGCTCATCTATCGCCTGGCCTTCCGGCCGCTGGCCGACGCGAGCGTGCTGGTGCTGCTGATCGTCTCGGTCGCGCTGCACGGCGTGCTGGTGGGACTGGGGCTGCTGTTCTTCGGCGCCGAGGGCTCGCGCACGCCGGCCTTCTCCGACGCGCGGCTGGACCTGGGCGGGCTGGTGGTCGCCGGCCAGGCGCTGGTGGTCGTCGGCGTCGCGGTGCTGCTGGTGGTGCTGATGTTCTGGTTCTTCGAGCGCTCCATCGTCGGCAAGGCGCTGCGCGCGACGGCGATGAACCGCGTCGGCGCGCGGCTGATGGGCATCCCTACCGAGCTGTCCGGCGACCTGAGCTTCGCGCTCGCGGCGCTGATCGGCGCGGTGGCCGGGCTGCTGATCGCGCCGCTGACCACGGTCTACTACGACACCGGCTTCCTCATCGGCCTGAAGGGCTTCGTCGCGGCCATCATCGGCGGGCTGGCCAGCTACCCGCTGGCGCTGCTGGGCGCGCTGATCGTCGGGCAGCTCGAAGCCTTCTCCTCGTTCTGGGCCAGCGCCTTCAAGGAGGTGCTGGTGTTCACGCTCATCATCCCGGTGCTGTGGTGGCGCTCGGCGCGCAGCCGCCACGTGGAAGACGAGGAATGAGCGTCCGGATCTTCACGGCGCTGTGCGTCGCGGCGCTGCTGGCGGCCTGGGGCTTCCTGCCGGACTTCACCGTCGTGCTGCTGGCCTACGTCGGGCTGTACTCGCTGGTGGCCCTGGGCCTGGTGATGCTGACCGGCGTCGGCGGCATGACCTCCTTCGGCCAGGCTGCTTTCGTGGGCCTGGGCGCCTATGCCACGGCCTGGGTCTGCACCTCGCCGGCAGCCGCCGCGGCGCTGGCGGCCGTGCCGCCTGCGCTGTGGCCCTGGCTCGGCCTGGCGTTGGGGCTGGCGATCACCTTCGCGGTGGCCTGGGCGCTGGGCGCGATCACGCTCAAACTCTCGGGCCACTACCTGCCGCTGTGCACCATCGCCTGGGGCCTGAGCCTGTACTTCCTGTTCGGCAACCTGCAGTTCCTGGGCGGGCAGACCGGCATCACCGGCGTGCCGGCGCTGACGCTGTTCGGCGTTTCGCTGGCCTCGCCGCGCGCGCTGGGCCTGGTGATCTGGGCCGTGCTGCTGCTGGCCTTGTGGGCGCTGCACAACCTGCTCGATTCGCGCGAGGGCCGCGCGGTGCGCGCGCTGAAGAGCGGCCGGCTGATGGCCGAATCGATGGGCGTGGACACCGCGCGCCAGCGCATCAAGGTTTTCGTGCTGGCGGCGCTGCTGGCGGCCGTCTCGGGTTGGCTTTACGCGCACATGCAGCGCTTCATCAACCCCACGCCCTTCAGCCTGAACATCGGCATCGAGTACCTGTTCATGGCGGTGGTGGGCGGCTCGGGCCACCTGTGGGGCGCGCTGCTCGGCGCGGCGCTGATCACGCTGCTGAAGGAGCAGCTGCAGGACTGGCTGCCGCGGCTGCTGGGCAGCAGCGGCAATTTCGAGGTCATCGCCTTCGGGCTGCTGATGCTGCTGGTGCTGCAGCGCTACGCCGATGGGCTGTGGCCCGGCCTGGCGCGGCTGACGCGCCGCGTGCTGAAGCCCGCGCCGGCGGCGGCGGTGTCCCCGGCCGCCACCGCGGCCACGGCCGGCCCGCTGCCGCAGCGCGCGCTGCCGCCCAAGGGGCAGGTGCTGCTGGAAGCAGCCGAGGTCAGCAAGCGCTTCGGCGGGCTGGTGGCCAACAACGCGGTGACGATGGACGTGAAGGCCGGCGAGGTGCATGCGCTGATCGGCCCGAACGGCGCCGGCAAGAGCACCTTCTTCAACATGATCTCGGGCGTGGACGACCCGAGCAGCGGCACGGTGCGGCTGATGGGCGAGGCGATGACCGGCCAGCCGTCGCGCCGCTTCGCCGCGCGCGGACTGGGCCGCACCTTCCAGCACGTGCGCCTGCTGCGCGAGCGCTCGGTGCTCGAGAACGTGGCCCTGGGCGCGCACCGCCGCGGCCGTCGCGGCTGGCTGGCGTCGATGCTGCGGCTGGACCGCGCCGAAGAAGCCGCGCTGCTGGCCGAGGCGCAGCGCCAGATCGGGCGCTGCGGCCTGGCTGCGGATGCGCACGCGGCGGCCGGCGCGCTGCCGCTGGGGCGGCAGCGCGTGGTCGAGATCGCGCGTGCGCTGGCCGGCCAGCCGGCGGTGCTGCTGCTGGACGAACCCGCGGCGGGCCTGCGCCACCTGGAAAAGCGCGGCCTCGCCGAGCTGCTGGGCCAGTTGCGCGGCGAGGGCCTGGGCATCCTGATCGTCGAACACGACATGGACTTCGTGATGAACCTGGCCGACCGCGTCACCGTGCTCGAGTTCGGTGCGGTGATCGCCCAGGGCACGCCGGCCGAGGTGCAGCGCAACCCGCGCGTGCTGGACGCCTACCTCGGCGGCGGCGGCGAACCGGCACCGCCGCAGCCGCCGCGCCCGGCGCTGGGGGCCGCCGTGTGAGCAGGCCGATCCTCGAGCTGCAGGACTTCAGCGTTTCCTACGGCGAGGTCGAGGCCGTGCACGGCATCGAGCTGCACGTGGCCGAAGGCGAGATCGTCACCGTGATCGGACCGAACGGCGCCGGCAAGACCACGCTGCTGTGCGCGGCGATGGGCCTGCTGCCCTCGCACGGGCGCATCCGCCTGGCCGGCCGGCCCATTGCCCGCCCCAGCGTCGAGGCGATGGTGGAACAGGGCGTGGCGCTGGTGCCCGAGAAGCGCGAGCTGTTCGGCGAAATGTCGGTCGAGGACAACCTGCTGCTCGGCGGCTTCTCGCGCTGGCGCCGCGGCCAGCGCGACCAGGCGCAGCGCATGCAGGAGGTGTTCGCGATCTTCCCGCGGCTGCAGGAGCGGCGCGCGCAGCTGGCGGCCACGCTGTCCGGCGGCGAGCGCCAGATGCTGGCCATCGGCCGCGCGCTGATGGCGCGCCCGCGCCTGCTGATGCTGGACGAGCCCTCGCTCGGCCTGGCGCCGCTGATCGTCAACGAGGTGCTGCAGGTGGTGGCCTCGCTGCGCCGCCACGGCGTCTCGGTGCTGCTGGTGGAGCAGAACGCGCGCGCCGCGCTGCAGGTGGCCGGCCGCGCCTACGTGCTCGAAACGGGCGCGGTGGCGCTCAGCGGTGCCGCGGGCGATCTGCTGCACGACCGCCGCATCATCGACACCTACCTGGGCATCGGCGGCAAGGGGCACGGCGACGATGCCGCAGCGGCCGTGGCGCCGGCCTGAGCGCCGCCCCGGCGGAGGGCCGCGCCGAGCTCCGGGGCACGGCCGCCGCACAACGCGCTCCCCGTCGGACCTGCAGGGGAACGAGCCAAGCGGCGACGCCGCATGGGTCAGGGCGAGGGCGGGCGTCTGTACCGCACCGCGTTGAACCAGCGGCGCGCCGCGGCAGGCATTCCTAGCGCACGACGCGCTCCATCCGCCGCCACTCGCCGGTCGAGCCCGCGTTCGGATTGGCGCCCGGGTCGTCGGTGCCGACGACCTGCCCCTGGCGGTCGACCCAGTAGTACTTGTTCGTCAACGGCAATTCGCGCGGCGCGCCGCCGTACGGGTCGGCGTAGGTCTGCACGCCGCCGAGGTTCTCGCGCACCGCCGCGTTGCGCCGGTCCACGCTTTGGTTGCGCGCGTCGACCACGCCCTGCCAGTTCTGCTGCGACCAGTTGCGATACTCCTGCGCCGCCTGGCTGTACGCCGTCGAGTTGCGCAGGTTCTGCGCCATGACGCCGCGCGCGCCGAATGCGGCACCATTGGTCGCCGAAACGAGTTCGGCCACCTGCGGCAGCCACGCCGCGTAGCCGCTCCACTGGTCGGCAGCCGACAACGCAGCCGTCAGCGCCATCGTCGCCGAATCGTAGGCCGGCGCGATCGACACCTTGGCGACGCCGCGATACGCGACGCCACCGGCCATGTAGCTCACCGGGAACACGACCGCCTGGCGGAACCCTGCCGCCGCAGCCGCCTGCTGCGGCGCACCCAGCTGCAGGTTCTGCGGCTGCATCGCGGCAAGCTTCTCGTAGGCGAAGCGATCGGGCGGATAGCCGACCGGCATGCCCGCATTGCCGACCAGCAGCGTCAGCGCCCGGTTGTCGGGCGCGATCTGCGTGAGCGCGAACTGCCCCTGCTCGCCGATGCGCCAGCCCGGCGGCTGCGCGTACGAGAAGAACTGCGTCTGCCCGATGCGCAACTCGCCGCCCGGCCCGGGCGCGTTGCCGGCAGCCGGCCGCGCGGGCGGCGCCACGGGGGTGACGCGCTGGAAGCCGGGCTGCACCTGCAACCCCGGCTGGCCCGGCGCTCCCGGCGGGCGCTGCGACGCCTGCGGACCGGCAGCGGCGGGCGGATGGCCCATCGCCGGCATCCCGCCGCCCTGCTGCGCGGGCGCCGTCGGCAGACCGGCCTGCTTCCAGGCCTCGATGCCGCCGCGGTACCACAGCACGTTGGTGTAGCCCGCGCGCAAGGCGCGCAGCGCCGCGTTGTACGACATCCAGCACTCGCGCGACAGGCAGTAGAAGACCAGCACGACGTCCTTGCGCCCCTGCGTCAGCTGCCCGAGCAACTGCCCGGCCTGCCGCTGCGTGGCGTCGTCGAACGAGCCCGGCTGGCTCATCCACACGGCGGCGACGGCCCCGGGCAGCGTCTCGGGGCCGCCCAGCACGTCAAACACCAGGTACGGCGCCTGCCGCCCCTGCAGCAGCGCGACGAGCCCCGCGGTCGTCACGACCTGGCCTCCGGGAATGGAGGCGGGCGTCGGCGCGTGCATCGCTCCATCGTGAAGCTGCCGCGTCGGCGGCACGCCGAAGTCCTGCCGCTCGAAGCGAACCATCTGCTCGGCGGCCGCTCCCGCGCCGCCCTGCGCCGCCACGGCAGTCACCAGCGCCGCCGCCGCTGCACCGAGCAGACGCTTCGTGAAGCAGGACAGGTGGTGCGGCATGGCAAGGCTCCGTGGTGATGCAGCGCGCATGGACGTGCTCCTGTTTGCTTCCGGCTTCCGGCTTCCGGCTTCCGGCTTCCGGCTTCGGGGCACGGCGTGCGGGATTGAACGCCGCGCCGCGCGCCGCCGTCAACCGCTTGTTCACGGAGGGTCCGCGACGCCCCTGCCGGCCCGGGCCGTCCCGCATCTCGGTCTGCGCGAGGCCTCAGTGCGCGTGCGCGCGTGCGCAGCCCCTGTGAGCGCGCATGGCTGCTCCAAAGCGCTCACACCGGAGCGCGCAAGCGCGGAGGTTGCCTTGTGAGCGCGCATGGCCGCTCCAAAGCGCTCACACCGGAGCGCGCAAGCGCGAAGGTTGCCTTATGAGCGCAGCGCTGCGCAGACTCGCCGCCGCACGCGCCGCCCGCATGGCGGGCAGCGGCGCTCACCAGTCCGGCTTGCGCTTGTCGATGAAGGCCTGCACGCCTTCGAGCGCGGCCCCGTCCATCATGTTGCAGGCCATGGTGTTCTCGGCATCGGCATAGGCGGCCTCGATGCCGGTTTCCAGCTGGCGGTAGAACAGCGCCTTGCCGCGCGCGATCGAGACGCGCGGCTTGGCGACGATGCTGGCCACCAGCGCCTCGACCGCCGCGTCCAGTTCGCCGGCATCCGCGATACGGTTCACCAGCCCCTTGGCCTGCGCCTCGCCGGCGGAGATGAACTCGCCGGTGACCAGCATCTCGAAGGCCGCCTTGCGCTGCAGGTTGCGGCCCAGGGCCACGCTCGGCGTCGAGCAGAACAGCCCGACGTTGATGCCGCTGACGGCAAAGCGCGCGTCGCGCGAGGCCACCGCCAGGTCGCACATCGCCACCAACTGGCAGCCGGCGGCGGTGGCGACGCCGTGCACGCGCGCGATCACCGGCGCCGGCAGCTTCTGGATGGCCATCATCATGCGCGCGCACTGCGCGAACAATCGCTCGTAGTAAGCGAGCGAGGGCGCGGCGCGCATCTCCTTGAGATCGTGGCCGGCACAGAAGGCCTTGCCCGCGGCGGCGATGACCACCACGCGCACCGACTCGTCAGCGGCGAGCTGGTCCAGCTCGCGCTGCAGCGCCTCCAGCATGCCTTCGGACAGCGCATTGAAGGCCTGCGGCCGGTTCAGCGTCAGCGTGACCACGCCGCGCGCATCGCGCCCGTTCAACACCAATGATGCGTCGTTCATGACCACGACTCCTATTCGATCGCCGACGCGCTCTTCGCGCGCTCGCGCAGCTGGAACTTCTGGATCTTGCCGGTGCTGGTCTTCGGGATCGGCTCGAAGCGGATCTCCTTCGGCACCTTGTAGCCGGCCAGCAGGCTCTTGCAGTGCGCGATCAGCTCGGCCGCAGTCACCTGCGCGCCGGCCTTGGTCTCGATATAGGCCACCGGCGACTCGCCCCACTTCGGATCGGCCTTGGCCACCACCGCGCAGGCCATCACCGCCGGATGGCGGTACAGCGCGTCCTCGACCTCGATCGAGCTGATGTTCTCGCCGCCGCTGATGATCACGTCCTTGCTGCGGTCCTTGATCTTCACGTAGCGGTCGCTCTCCAGCACCGCCAGGTCGCCGGTGTGGAACCAACCGCCCTCGAAGGCCTTGCCGGTGGCCGTGGGGTTCTTCAGGTAGCCCTTCATCACGATGTTGCCGCGGAACATGATCTCGCCCATCGTCTGGCCGTCGGCCGGCACCTCGGCCATGGTTTGCGGGTTCAGCACGGTCATGCCTTCCTGCAGCGCGTAGCGCACGCCCTGGCGGCCGTTGAGCCGCGCCTGCTCCGACAGGCTCTGCGCCGCCCAGCCATCGCGCTTGACCGCCACCGCAGCCGGGCCGTAGACCTCCGTCAGACCGTAGACGTGGGTGATGTCGAAACCGATCTTCGCCATGCCTTCGATCATCGCCGCCGGCGGCGCCGCGCCGGCCACCATGCCGCGCACCTTGTGCCCGATGCCTTCGCGCTGTTCTGCCGGCGCGTTGACCAGCAGGTTGTGCACGATCGGCGCGGCGCAGTAGTGGTCGGCCTGGTGTTCGCGCATCGCCGCCAGGATCGGCGCCGCTTCCACGCGGCGCAGGCAGACGTGCGTGCCGCCGAGCATCGCCACGGTCCACGGGAAGCACCAGCCGTTGCAGTGGAACATCGGCAGCGTCCACAAGTACTTCGGGAAGTGCGGCATGGTCCAGGTGGCGGCGTTGCTCACCGAGTTGAGGTATGCGCCGCGGTGGTGCGTGACCACGCCCTTGGGGTCGCCGGTGGTGCCGCTGGTGTAGCTGACGGCGATCGCATCCCATTCGTCGGCCGGGCCTTCGAGCTTCGGCAGCGGCTCGTGGGCGGCCAGCAGCGCCTCGTATTCCAGCGTGCCGATGCGTTCGCCGGGGCCGGTGTATTCGCTGTCGCAGACGTCGATCACCACCGGCTCGCGGCCGTGCTCGCGTTGAAGGATGCGCAAGGCCTCGGCCATCAGCGGCGCGAACTCGCGGTCAGTGATCAGCACCTGCGCTTCGCAGTGGTTCATCTGCCAGGCCAGCAGCGGCGCATCCAGGCGCGTGTTCAGCGTGTTCAGCACGGCGTTCAGCGCCGGCACCGCATAGTGCGCCTCGACCATCTCCGGCGTGTTCGGCAGCATCACGCTGACCGTGCTGCCGCGCGCGATGCCCATCGATTTCAGCGCCGCCGCCAGGCGCGCCGCGCGCTCGCGCACCGTGGCCCAGTGGTAGCGGCGTGCGCCGTGCACCACCGCCGGCAGGTCGCCGAAGACCTCGGCGCTGCGTTCGACGAAGCTCGTCGGGCTCAGGGCCACGTAGTTGGCCGGGTTCTTGTCGAGGTGCTGGTCGTAGATGCTCATTCCCTGCCTCTCCTGTCTCCTGGGTCCGTGCGGCTTCATCTTAAGCCTGCGCATGCCGCAGCGTCTGCAGCAGCATCTGCTGCAGGCTGTCCACGGCCTTCGAGCCCTGCGACGCGCGGCTGCGATACACCGCCACCTGCATCGGCTCCAGAGGTCCGAGTCCATGCTCCAGACCCAGGATCTGCAGCTGCGGCGGCGCACTGCACTGCGTCAGCGCCGCCACCGCCAGCCCGCTTTCGACGGCAGCGATCTGCCCTGCCAGGTTCGAGCTGTTGTAGACCACCTTGTAGGGCCGGCCCTGCAGCGCCAGCGAGTTGATCGCGCTGCGGCGTCCCAGGCTGGCTTCCTCGTACACGGCAATGGGCAGCGGATTGCGGCGCCAGACCTCGAACTGCGGGGAACCCACCCAGACCATCGGCTCGTGGAACAGCAGCGTGCCGCGCCGCGCGTGGTCGCGCGACACCAGCGCCAGATCGAGTTCGCCGCGCGCCACGCGCGGCATCAACGCGGTCGACTGTTCGCAGTCCAGCCGGATCTCCACGCCGCCGTGGCGCGGCGCAAAGCGCTTGAGCACCGGCGTCAGGTACTTGGCGGCGTAGTCGTCCGGCACGCCGAGCCGCACCAGGCCGGTAACGGCCTCGGCGCGCAGCGCCGCCTGTGCCTCGGCCTGCAGGTCGAGCAGGCGTCGCGCGTAGCCCAGCAGCCGCTGGCCTTCGGGCGTCAGCTGCAGCTGGCGCGGTCCGCGATGCAGCAGCCGGCAGCCCGCGGCCTGCTCCAGCTTCTTGATCTGCATGCTCACCGCCGACTGCGAGCGGTGCACCTGCGGTGCCGCGCCGGACAGCGAGCCGGCATCGACGGTGGCGACAAAACACCTCAGCCAGTCGGTCTGCAGGTCGTGCATGTATTCGTAAATCGGATGATATCCAGTCGAATTATCCGCTTTTCAGAAGACCAGCCGCACGGCACAGTGGCGGCACCATGAAACCCGCCCTCGCCTCCTCGCCTTCGTCCGCGCCCGGCGCACTCGACTCGCGCGCCGCCGGCCTCATGACGCTGCTGTGCCTGGTCTGGAGCCTGCAGCAGATTTCGCTGAAGGCCATCGCCGGCCAGGCCAGCCCGATGCTGATGGTGGCGCTGCGCTCGCTGGCCGCGCTGCTGCTGTTGGCCGCGCTGATGCGCTGGCGCGGCGCAGCGCCGGCCCGCGGCCGCTGGCCGGCAGGCGCCGCCGCCGGTGCGCTGTTCGCGGTCGAATACCTGCTGCTGTCCGAGGCGCTGCGCCTGACACATGCCGCGCACGTCGTGGTCTTCCTCTACACCGCGCCGATCTTCGCCGCGCTGGGGCTGCAGTGGCGGCTGCCGGCCGAACGGCTGGGCGCTGTGCAGTGGGCCGGCATCACGCTGGCTTTCGGCGGCATCGCACTGGCTTTCGCCGGCGGCAGCGCTGCGCCGGCGGGCAGCACGGCAGGCCGCGCCTTGCTCGGCGATGCGCTGGCCTTGCTGGCGGGGGTGGCCTGGGGTGCGACCACGGTGACCCTCCGTTGCTCGGCGCTGGCCGCCGCGCCCGCCACCGAGACGCTGCTGTACCAGCTGCTGGGCGCCGCGGCGCTGCTGCTGCCTGCCGCGTGGCTGTCGGGGCAGTGGCATTTCGAGCCCTCGGCGCAGGTCTGGGCGCACCTGGGCTTCCAGAGCCTGATCATGTCCTTCGCCAGCCTGCTGACCTGGTTCTGGCTGCTGCGCCGCTATCTGGCCTCGCAGCTGGGCGTGTTCTCGTTCCTGACGCCGCTGTTCGGCGTGCTGCTGGGCGTGTGGCTGCTGGGCGAAGCGCTGACGCCGCCCTTCGTCGCCGGCAGCGGCCTGGTGCTCGCCGGCATCGCGCTGGTCAGCGGCCACGGCGTGCTGTCGCGGCGCTGGCAGGCGCTGCGCCGCAGCCCGCTGCCGGCGCGCTGAACGCGGGGTGCCGGTCGCGTCTTCAGCACGCCGCGGCAGCCAGCTTGGCGCGCGCGGGCGGCGCGTCTGCCTATGGAGAAGCCACAGGCACTGGATCAGCCCCGGCGTCGCCGCCTTGGAAGCGCCCGAAGCGCTCTCGCCAAGAGTCGTTGATGGGCACGGCCCGCATCGTGTCGAGCGACACCAGGACCAGCTTCAACGCGAAGCGCACACGCTCCTTGCCCTCGCACCGGGCCGCCAACTCCAGGCTCAGCGAGGACCGCCCCAACGCGCGCACCGCCAGCGTGAAGTCCAGAACGTCGCCGTAGGTGCTCGTGGACACGAACTCGCACTCCAGGCGCACGGCCGGGATCGTCAGGCGCAGTTCCTGCTGGAACCTGTGCAGCGGAAAGCCTAGACCGTCGGCAAACCAGTCTTCCACCATCTCGTTGCAGAGCTCGGCGTAGCGCGGGTAGAAGACGATTCCCGCCGGATCGCAGTGGGAGAAGCGGACGACCTTCTGTTTGATGAAGTTCATGGGGATCGGGCTCATTGAGACTGCCTGGATTGTTCGCGCTTGCGACCTGGCCGTCCATCCGCCGTCGACCGGCAAGGCGATGCCCGCGATCGCGGCCGCACGCGCCTTCGTGAGCGGGCAGCTTCAGCCCGCGATCCTTGCTGCCAGTGCCGCAGTCGGCCACCAGCTCGCTGGTGCGCTGCTCCTCGAACGGGAGTTCGGGGTGATGGTGGATGTCGCGGCGCAGGGCAATGAATTCGCCTTCGTACGCGCGCACGGCCTGCAAGGCGTCGCGGGGGCTCATCCGGTACTCCGGTTCGGGTGATCGAGAAATGCGGGGCTCGGTGTTCCAGCGCGCGACCGCGGGCGGTCTTGTGCATCAGCCCGCTCGCCGGCTTCGAGCCCACGCGGGCCGGGACCATGCCGATGACGCCGACCGCCAGTGCGGCCACGCCGACAATGGCGCTGCCTGCCACTATCGGGGAACCGTCCATGCGCTTCGTCCACCTCGCGATCATCGTCGTGCTGAGCCTCATCGTGCTGACCTTCAAGCTGCAGAACCTGCAGTCGGTGACGCTGCAGTTCCTGGGCATGAGCATGACGCTGCCGGTGACGCTGTTGCTGGTGCTGGTCTATGTGCTCGGCATGTTCACCGGCGCCTCGCTGTGGAGCCTGCTGAAGAAGTCCTACGCGGGCAGCCGCGCCCAGCCCTGACCGCCGCGGTCACGCCGGCCGGGCGGGGGAGCATCGCACTGCAACACTCAACCATTGCCCGTCACGCGCAGCGCTTGCCCACAATTGCCGGTATGGATCCGCCGCGCGGATCGGCGGCACCGCGCCCGGACGGGCCGGGCGGAATCGGCAGCCGAAGCGGCCGGCATGGAGGATGGCGATGAATCTGCGTGCCATCGTGGCGCTGTTCGTGATCGCGGCCGCGCCGCCGGCTGCCCTTGCGTTCGACCAGCAGCGCGCCGAGCGCGTGTATGCGCAGTACTGCGCGGTGTGTCACGGGGCCAATCGTGGCGGCTACATCGCGCCGGCGCTGAACCGTGACGACACCAAGCTCACGCGTGCGCAGATCGGCGCGACGATCCATGCCGGCAGACCGCCGACGCTGATGCCGCAGCACCCGAGCTGGAGCACGGGCCTCGGGGCCAAGGACCGCGCACTGCTGGTCGAGCTGATCGCCACCCAGCCGAAGAGCAGGCCCAGCTGGAGCCTGGAAGACGCGCGCGACTCGCTGCAGGTGCTGGTGAGCGACGAGCAAGCGCCGGTGCGCGCGCCGCGCTACCGCATCGACAGCATCGACGACCTGATGGCGGTGATGTCGCGCGGCCGCCGCGCATCGGGACCGGAATCGAAGGTGCTGTTCTTCGACGGCCGCACGCATCGCCAGGTCGGCGCGGTGCCCACCGGCGTCGCGCCGCACCTGATGGACTTCCACCCGACCGATGCGCGCTGGGCCTACGTGCGCGACGACCTCGGCTGGGTGCACAAGATCGACCTGTACACGATGCGCGCGGTACGCAAGGTGCGCGCCGGGCTCAACGGCACGTCGCTGGCGGTGTCGCGCGACGGCAGGTACGTCGCCGCCGGCTCGTACGTGCCGCACACGATGGTCATCATGGACGCGGCGACGCTCGAGCCGCTGCACCTGATCGAACTGGCCGGCGTCGACCCGGACGGCAGGATGGTCGAGGCCGACGCCGGCATGATCACCGCGACGCCGTACGCCAACTGGTTCGTCGTCGCGCTCGAGCAGGCCGGCCAAGTGTGGATCATCGACCTCGACCGGCCCGGCATGCCGATCACCGCGATCAAGGACGTCGGCCGCCACCTGCACGACGCCTTCCTGTCGCCCGACGGCAAAACCCTGGTGGTGGCGTCCTACGACGACCACGTCGACGCCGTGATCGACCTGCCGGGCGCGCGCATCGTGCGCAAGATCCCGGCCGGCTGCAAGCCGCATCTAGGCTCGGGCGCGGTGTTCGAGTCCAACGGCAGGCTGCTCGGCATCGGCACCAACATCGGCGAGGCCGACTGCAAGTCCTTCGAGGTGACGGTCTTCGACATGCAGGACTTCGAGGTGGTCAAGCGCATCCCGGTGATCGGCCCGACCGAGTCGCCTGCCGCGCATCCGCTGGCGCCTTACGTCATCGTCGACATCGTCGGCACCGGGCCCAACGCCAACAAGATCCAGTTCATCGACAAGAACAAGCTCGAGGTGGTGCGCACGCTCGAAGTCGCCGGCACGCTCGGCCACTCGCACTTCCCCGAGTACACCGCGCGCGGCGACTTCTTCTACGTCAGCGCGCGCTACCGCGGCGACCGCAGCATGGGCGCGTCGGGCGGCCAGCTCGCGGTCTTCGACTCGCACACGCTGCGCCAGGTGAAGGCGATCCCGGTCGACGTGCCCGCGGGCGTGTTCTCGCGCGTGCGTGCGCGCACCGTCGTCGTCGGGTTGCAGCCGACGGTGCGCTGATCCGCGCGCGGCGCCTCACCACGCGCCGCGGTGCTCGGGCACGCGCGCCACCAGCGGCAGCGCCGCGGCGAGCAGCAGCGCGAGCGCCGCATAGATCCACGCCTGCGCGCCGCCGGGGTCGGCAAAACGGGCCAGCATCGCGGTGACCACCGACACCGTGCTGATCGAGCCGATCTGCAGCGACGCGGTGCGCAGCGCCGCGAGCGTCGACGAGTGCTCGGGTGCCAACTGCAGGCCCGCGTTGCGGCTGGCCGGGTTGATCGTTCCGCGCCCCGCGCCGACCAGGAATGCCGCGCCCACCAGCCAGTGGATGGGCGCGATGCCGGCCGGCGGCGGCAGCGCGATCAGCAGCGTGCCGGCGGCGATCATGGCCCCGCCGGCGTAGATCGGCAGGCGGTGGCCGGTGCGCCGCAGCGCGAACGCCGCCGCGAGCGACAGCGCGATGGCCGCGGCGCCCTGCGACACGAGCAGCGAGCCCGATGTGAGGGCGTCCATGCCGTAGCGGTTGACCGCGAACAGCGGCAGCAGCGCCATCGCGCCGTTGGCGACGCCGCCGAAGATCAGGTTGACGAGGTTGACGGCGCCGAAGCCCGCGCCGCGGATCAGCCGCGGCGCGATGAAGGGCGTGGGGCTGCGGCCGATGTGGCCGAAGAAGCGCCATGCGGCGGCGCTGGCAACCGCTGCCAGCAGCGCGAAGCCGCCCCAGGCGAGCAGGCCGCGGTGTTCGCCCAGCCACGAGACCGCGAGCATGCCGGCCAGCAGCGCGGTGGCCAGCAGTGCCATGCCGGCAGCGTCCATGCGCGCTCGCGCGCTGCCCGCATCCATGCCCAGCCGCGCGCCACGCGCGCGGGGCCGGTCGCGCGGGACATGGCGCCGCGCCAGCAGGAAGATCGCCACGCCGATCGGCACGTTGACGAAGAAGACGCCGCGCCAGCTCCAGTAGGCGACGAACAGCCCGCCGAAGACGGGCCCGATCATGGCGCCGATCGGGAAGATGCTGCCGAACAGGCTGACGGCGCGGTCGCGCGCGGCGCCGAAGTGATCGACGATGATCCCGGTCGCCGACGGCGTGAAGCCGGCGCCGCCCGCGGCCTGCACGATGCGCAAGGCAATCAGCACGAAGATGTTCTGCGCCAGCCCGCAGGCCAGCGAGGCGAGCGTGAACGCGACCACCGAAGCCAGGAACACGCGGCGGCAGCCGTAACGCTCGCTGAGCTTGCCGGCCACCGGCAGCATCAGCACGAAGCCGAACGAATAGGCGGTGATGGTCCAGCCGGCCCAGTTGATCGAGGTGCCGAGCCCGTGCTGCAGCGCGTGCAGCGCCGTGGCGACGATCGTCGAGTCCACCGACATCATCAGCAGCGCCAGCGCGACGATGGCGAACACGCGGCCGCGCTGCACCGGCGGCTGCTGCTCCTGCGCGCCGGCAAGGCCTTCGTTCGCGCGCGCGGCGTCAGCGTGATTCATCTTGCGGTGGTTCTACACCCGCGCGTGCAACTGCCCGCGCGGCGCCGCGGGTGTCGGCACGCTGACGCAAGGGTCATGCGCAGCCCGTGCGGGCGAGCTGGCGGGGCCGCCCGGGCCGCAAGCCGCCCTTGTCCGCACGGCGCGAGGCATGAATGCGCGCGGACGACAATGCTTGCTCGAGCGGCGGCACGAGCCCGCTGCAGATGACAGGAGATGACGAGATGGCGAAGTACGCATTCGGCAAGACGCTGAGCATGGGTTTCGACCAGGCGCTCGAGCGTGTCACCGAGGAACTGGGCAAGGTCGGGTTCGGCATCCTGACCGAGATCGACGTGCAGGCGACGATGAAGAAGAAGCTCGGCACCGACATGCCGCCGTACCGCATTCTGGGCGCGTGCAACCCGCAGTTCGCGCACCAGGCGATCACCGCCGAGCCGCAGATCGGCGCGCTGCTGCCGTGCAACGTCGTCGTGCGCCAGGACGCGCAGGGCGCGGTGCAGGTCGAGGTGATGGACCCGCAGTCGGTGCTCGGGCTGGTCGACAACCCGGCGGTCTCGCCGCTGGCCGGGCAGGTGCGGCAACGGCTCGAGCAGGCGCTGGCCGCGCTCTGAGCCGACTTTGATGCGTCCAGAGCGCAGGGACCCGGGTCCGGGGTTCCGGCGCGTCGGGCGCTCGTGTCCTGCCCGGTGCCTGACTGCCGGGCGAGCCGTCCGAACCCCGGTTTGTCGCCGGCAGCGGACTCGTGCTCGCCGGCATCGGCATGGTCAGCAGCCACGCCGCCTTGTCGCGCTTCTTGTCGCGCGTCTTGTCGCGCTTATCGGGGCCTCTTGCCCGCGCCTTCGCCGGCGCCGAGCTTGTGCAGATGGGCCTGCGCCTCTTCCGCGCTCTCGAAGATGTAGGGCGCGACCGCGCGCTGCTCCAGCGCATCGCCCAGCTTGGCGCGCAGGAAGGAACTGGTGGTGTAGCGCGTCACGCCTGAATAGAAGCGCTGCACCAGGCCCTGCACCATGTCGGTGTAGGCATCCAACACGTCGGGCGCGATCGTGAAGTTGTCGTAGTTGACGATCGCGCGCACGCGCCGGCCGACGCCGGCCAGCTGCTTCTCGACCTGCGCCTGGATCGCCGCCACGTCGGCCGGGCCGTTGACCGCCAAGCCCTCGAAGTTGACGAAGAACAGGTCCTGCTGCGCGTCCCAGCTGAAGCGCCGCTCGAGCGGCAGCGCCAGCAGCTGGCGGCGCAGCTGCATCGGCGCGTCGCGGAAGATGCGCTCGTCCATCAGCCGCGGCCGGCGCACGAGCGGCGCGAAGTCCATCTTGTCCAGGATGTCGCGCTGGATGTCGATGCCCGGCGCCACCTCGCTCAACTCCAGCCCTTCGGGCGTCAGCGTGAAGACGCAGCGCTCGGTGATGTACAGCACCGGCTGGCCGCGCTCGACCGCGACCGGGCCGCTGAAGGTGCGGTGCTCGACCTCGCGCACGAACTTGCGCTGCGTGCCGTCCTTGGCGATGCGCAGCTCGCCGCCGGCCACCTGCAGCTCCATGCGGCCGGCCAGGAAGGTGCCGACGAAGACCACCTTCTTGGCGTTCTGGCTGATGTTGATGAAGCCGCCCGCGCCGGCCAGCTTGGGGCCGAACTTGCTGACGTTCAGGCTGCCCTGGGCGTCGGCCTGCGCCAGGCCGAGGAAGGTGATGTCCAGGCCGCCGCCGTCGTAGAAGTCGAACTGATACGGCTGGTCGATCACCGCCTGGGTGTTGACCGCGGCGCCGAAGTCCGGGCCGCCGGCCGGGATGCCGCCGACCACGCCGGGCTCGGCGGTCAGCGTGATCAGGTCGATCACCTTCTCTTCGGCCGCGACGTTGGCCACGCCCTCGGGCATGCCGATGCCCAGGTTGACCACGCTGTTGGGCCGCAACTCCAGCGCCGCGCGGCGCGCGATGACCTTGCGCGCGCTCATCGCCATCGGCTCGACGGCGCTGGCCGGCACCCGGATCTCGGACGCGTAGGCCGGGTTGTAGGGCTCGGCGAAGGTCTGCCAGTGGTTCTCCGGCCGCGCCTTGACCACGCAGTCCACCAGCACGCCCGGCACCTTGACCTGGCGCGGGTTCAGCGTGTTGCGCTCGGCGATGCGCTCCACCTGCGCCAGCACGATGCCGCCGGAATTGCGCACCGCCATGGCGATGGCCAGCGCCTCCAGCGTCAACGCCTCGCGCTCCATCGTCAGGTTGCCGTCCGGGTCGGCGGTGGTGGCGCGGATGATGCCGACGTGGATCGGGAAGGTCTTGTAGCAAAGCACCTGCTGCCCGCCGATGCCGACGCGCTCGACCAGTTCTTCGGTGGTGCGCGGGTTGAGCTTGCCGCCGCCGTGCTGCGGATCGACGAAGGTGCCGATGCCCACGCGCGACAGGTGCCCGGGCCGGCCCGCCGCGATGTCGCGGAACAGGTGGCTGATCACGCCCTGCGGCAGGTTGTAGGCCTCGACCTGGTTGTCGATGGCCAGCTTCTGCAGCTTGGGCACCAGGCCCCAGTGGCCGCCGATGACGCGCCGGACCAGGCCTTCGTGGCCGAAGTGGTTCAGGCCCTTGCTCTTGCCGTCGCCCTGGCCGGCGGCATAGACCAGGCTCAGGTTCCTGGGCTTGCCCTCGGACAGGTACAGCGCTTCGAGCGCGATGGCGATTTCCTCGGCGAAGCCGATGCCGACGAAGCCGCCGGTGGCGACCGTGTCGCCGTCGCGGATCAGGCGCACCGCTTCTTCGGCGGAGACGATCTTGCCGCGCTCGGAGCCCTGCGCCGACGCCGAGGACAGCTGCAGGGTGAGGAACTCCATGTTCAGCGCGCCGTCCAGCCGCCGTCGACCGGCAGCCCGATGCCGGTGATCGACGCGCCGGCCGGCGAGCAGAGGAAGACCACCAGCGCGCCGAGTTCGGCCACCTCGACGAAGCGCTTGTTCGGCTGCGAGGCCAGGATCACCTCGCGCACCACCTGCTCGGCCGTCATGTGGTGCACCTTCGCCTGGTCGGCGATCTGGCCTTCGACCAGCGGCGTCTTCACGTAGCCGGGGCAGATGGCGTTGCAGGTGATGCCGGTCTCGGCCATTTCCAGCGCCACCGTCTTCGTCAGCCCGAGCACGCCGTGCTTGGCGGCGACGTAGGCCGACTTGAAGGGCGAGGCCACCAGCCCGTGCGCCGAGGCGATGTTGACGATGCGCCCGGCGTTGCGCGCCTTCATGCCCGGCAGCGCGGCCTTGATGGCGTAGAAGTTCGACGACAGGTTGATGGCCAGGATCTGCTCCCACTTGGCATCGGGGAACTCGTCGACCGGCGCGACGAACTGGATGCCGGCGTTGTTGACCAGCACGTCGAGCCGGCCGAAGCGCTGTTCGGCCTCCTTGACCATCGCCGTCACCTGATCGGGCTTGGACATGTCGGCGCCGGAATACAGCACCTGCACGCCGCAGCGCTGGGCCAGCGCGGCGCGCGTGCGCTCGATCTCGGCGGCGTCGCCGAAGCCGTTGAGCATGACGTTGGCGCCGGCTTCGGCCAGCGCGCTGGCGACCCCCAAGCCGATGCCGCTGGTGGAACCGGTGACGAGTGCGCTTTGGCCTTTGAGCATGATGCTTTCCCCTTCTCTGTGACTGGAGTGACCCGCTGCGCAGCGGTTCAGGCGCCAGACAGCGGCGGCAATACGGTGCCGGCGCAGTCGCCGAAGCCGATGCGCGCCGCGCCGGGCTTTTCGCACCAGGCGCGCAGCACAACGCAGTCGCCGTCGTCCAGGAAGGCGCGCGTCTCGCCGTCGGGCAAGCTGACCGGATGCTTGCCGCCGGTGGTCAGCTCGATCAGCGCGCAGGCCTGGTCCAGCGTCGGGCCCGAGAGCGTGCCGGTGCCCAGCAGGTCGCCGGGCTGCAGGTTGCAGCCGTTGACGGTGTGGTGCGCGACCATCTGCGCCAGCGTCCAGTAGGCGTGGCGGTAGCTGGTGGCCGCGAGGCGCGCCGGCGCCTGGCCGGCGGCACGCATTCGCGCCGTCTGCAGCAGGAATTCGAGCTGGATGTCGAAGGCCCCGTGCTCGCGGTTGGCCGCCGAATCCAGATACGGCAGCGGCTGCGGATCGCCGGCCTCGCGCAGCGGCGGCGCCACCCGGTACGGCGCCAGTGCTTCCAGCGTCACCAGCCACGGCGAGACCGTGGTCGCGAAGTTCTTCGACAGGAAGGGGCCAAGCGGCTGGTATTCCCAGGGCTGGATGTCGCGCGCCGACCAGTCGTTGAGCAGCGTCAGGCCGAACACATGCGCCTCGGCCTCGGCGATCGGGATCGAGCGGCCGAGCTCGTTGCCGACGCCGATGAAGACGCCGAGCTCGAGTTCGATGTCCATCTTGCGGCTGGGCCCGACCAGCGGCGCGCTGGCGCCGGGCGGCAGGGTCTGACCGCACGGCCGGTGGAAGTCCCGGCCGGAGACGATGATGCTCGACGCGCGCCCGTGGTAGCCGATCGGGATCCACTTGTAGTTCGGCAGCAGCGGGTTGTCGGGCCGGAACTGCTTGCCGATGTTGGTGGCGTGATGCACCGAGGTGTAGAAGTCGGCGTAGTCGCCGATCTGCGCCGGCACCGTGTACTCGGCCTCGGCCTGCGCCACCAGGCAGCCGCGCAGCTTGTCCGCCTGCGCGGCGCTCTGACGCAAGGCACGCGACAAGGCCAGCCGCAGCGCCGACCAGGCCGTCGGCCCCATGCCCATGAAGCGGTTCAGCGTCGGGTCGCCGCAGGCCGCAGCCGCCGCGGCGGCTTCCGCAGCGAACACGCCGGTCGCGCGCGCCGCCGCCAGGTCGACGATCTGCTCGCCGATGGCCACGCCGCCGCGCCAGGCCTCGCTGGAGCCGCGGCGCCGGAAGACGCCGAAAGGCAGGTTCTGGACGGGAAAGTCCGTGCCGTCGCGGTTCGCGGACTCGACCCAGCTTTTCAGGGCGGGGTCGTGGGTTTCGTTCAACTCGTACATGGGCGATCCTGCGATGAAGGGATGAAGAGGTGGCAGAGCCGGGCCCGCCTCAGAGGGTGTAGCCGAAATGTTCTACCCCGCAAGTCTGGTCGCGAGGATA
>DAIMFR010000062.1:0-30065 GCA_036724445.1 Rubrivivax sp.
CTGTCGATGCGCCAGGGCGACGAGATCGTCTACATCGAGCGCGCCTACAGCGAGCACTCGGGCATGCAGGTGGTGCGCGCCATCGGCGGACGCGGCCCGCTGCACCTGACCTCGGTCGGCAAACTGTTCCTCGCGCTGGACGAGCCGCAGAGAGTGCGCGCCTATGCCACCCGTACCGGCTTGGCCGGGCAGACGCGCAACAGCATCACCTCGCTGCCGGCGCTGGAGCGCGAGTTGGCCAACGTGCGCAGATTAGGCAGCGCGCGCGACGACGAGGAACTGGAGCTGGGCGTGCGCTGCATGGCCGCGGGCATCTACGACGACCAGAACAGGCTGGTGGCCGGCCTGTCGATCTCCGCGCCGGCCGACCGCCTCGAAGAAGGCTGGCTCGAGCGCGTCAAGGCCACCGCCGCGCAGATTTCTTCAGCGCTCGGCCATCGCGGCTGAAGCCGCTGCTGCGGCCGTCAGAAACGTGCTTGGGTGCCGGGCGCCGCAGGCAGCACCGCCTGGTCCAGCCACTTGCGGATGCGCTCGGCATCGCCGATACGCGAATAGCGCCCCGCCGAATCGAGCAGCACCATGATCAGCTTGCGCCCGGCGAGATGCGCCTGCATCACCAGGCAACGGCCGGCTTCGGAGATGTAGCCGGTCTTCTGCAGGCCGATGTCCCATTCGGGGCTGCGCACCAGCCCATTGGTGCTGCGGAACTGCAGCTGGCGATTGCCGACGCCGACCTGGGCCTCGCGCGAGGTCGACAGATCGCGGATGAGCTTGTGCGCATAGGCGGCGTCGACCAGCTTGGCCAGATCCACCGCGCTGGAGCGGTTCTGGCTCGACAGCCCGGTCGGCTCGACATAACGCGTGTCGTGCATGCCCAGCAGCTGCGCCTTGGCGTTCATCGCGGCGACGAAGGCATCGAGCCCGCCCGGGTAGTGGCGGCCCAGCGCATGCGCGGCCCGGTTCTCCGAAGACATCAGCGCCAGCAGCAGCATCTCGCCGCGCGACAGCTGCGTGCCCACCGTCAGGCGCGAGCGGCTGCCTTTTTCGGTATCGACGTCGTCCTGCGAGATGCTCAGCGTCTCGTCCAGCGGCAGCCCGGTCTCGGTGACGACCAAGGCCGTCATCAGCTTGGTGATCGAGGCGATCGGCAGCACCGCCTGCGGGTTCTTGCTGAACAGCACCTGCTGCGTGTCCTGGTCGATGACCAGCGCGACGCTGGATTTCAGGTCGAGCGGATCGTCGGTGGCGTGCAGCCCGGTCAACTGGCCGACCGACGGCCGCGGCGGTGCGGCCTGCACCGCGCTCGTGCGGCGCGCTTTGGCGGTGGCCTTGCGCTCGCGCGGCACCGGCGCCGCCTTGGCGGTGACCTTCGATGCCGCCTTGGCACTGCGCGCCGCCGGCTTGGCCGAATGCGCCAGCGGCGCCGCCGTCAAGGCCAGCAGCAAGCCACCCGTCATCAGTGCATGCCCCAGCCAACCCAGACCGAACCAACGCTGCACGTGCACTCTCCTCGTTCGCCAGCCCAGGTTATAAGAGAAAGAAAAATAACTAGCAAGATCAAAAACTTGCTAATCGTTCCTCAAGTCACATCTGGGCCGCCTGCAACACAGTTGCCTCTTCGCAACAAACGCCGCGGCCACGGCACTCCCACTGCAACGTTGATCGACGGATCGGCAGCGCGCTTTAGCCCTGGGCGGCGACGCTTCAGCCCTGGGCGGCGACTCTTTCGCCCTTGCTGCGCAACTTGTTCAGCGCCGCCAGATAGGCCTTGGCCGAGGCGACGATGATGTCCGGATCGGCGCCGACGCCATTGACCACCCTGCCGCCGAGCTGCAGCCGAACCGTCACTTCGCCCTGCGATTCGGTGCTGCCCGAGGTGATGGCGTTGACCGAATACAGCAGCAGCTCGGCACCGCTTTGCACCTTCGATTCGATGGCCTTCAGGCTGGCGTCGACCGGCCCGTTGCCGTCGCATTCGGCGTGCAGTTCCTCGGCGCCGACGGCGAAGGCAACGCGCGCATGCGGCCGCTCGCCCATCTCCGAATGCTGCGCCAGCGACAGCAGCCGGAAATGCTCCTGCTCGCTGGTCACGCTCTCGTCGCCCATCAGCGCGATGATGTCCTCGTCGAAGATCTCGCTCTTGCGGTCGGCCAAGTCCTTGAAGCGCGCGAAGGCGGCGTTGATGTCGGCTTCGGATTCGCTTTCGATGCCCAGCTCCTGCAGCCGCTGCTTGAAGGCATTGCGGCCCGACAGCTTGCCGAGCACGATCTTGTTCGCCGTCCAGCCCACGTCCTCGGCGCGCATGATCTCGTAGGTGTCGCGCGCCTTCAGCACGCCGTCCTGGTGGATGCCCGAGGCATGCGCGAAGGCGTTCGCGCCGACCACTGCCTTGTTCGGCTGCACGACGAAACCGGTGGTCTGCGCGACCAAACGCGAGGCCGGCACGATCTGCGATGCGTCCACGCGCAGCTCCAGGCCGAAGTAGTCGCGCCGCGTCTTCACGGCCATGACCACCTCTTCGAGCGAGCAGTTTCCGGCGCGTTCGCCCAGGCCGTTGATCGTGCATTCGACCTGGCGCGCGCCGCCGATCATCACCCCGGCCAGCGAGTTGGCCACCGCCATGCCGAGGTCGTTGTGGCAGTGCACCGACCACACCGCCTTGTCCGAATTGGGAATGCGCTCGCGCAGCTTGCGGATGAATTCGCCGTACAGCTCGGGAATCGCGTAGCCGACCGTGTCCGGAATGTTGATCGTGGCCGCGCCTTCGGCGATCACCGTCTCCAGCACGCGGCACAGGAAATCCGGGTCGGAGCGGTAGCCGTCCTCGGGCGAGAACTCGACGTCGGCGCACAGCTTGCGCGCGAAGCGCACCGACAGCTTCGCCTGCTCGTACACCTCGTCGCGCGTCATGCGCAGCTTCTTCTGCATGTGCAGTTCGCTGGTGGCGATGAAGGTGTGGATGCGGCCGTTGGCAGCCGGCCGCAAGGCCTCGGCCGCGCGCGCGATGTCGCGGTCGTTGGCGCGCGCCAGCGAGCACACCGTCGAGTCCTTGATGTGCGCGGCGATCGTGCGCACGCATTCGAAGTCGCCGTTGCTGGACGCGGCGAAGCCGGCCTCGATGACGTCGACGCGCAGCCGCTCGAGCTGGCGCGCGATGCGCAGCTTCTCGTCCCGGGTCATCGATGCGCCGGGCGACTGCTCGCCATCGCGCAGCGTGGTGTCGAAGATGATCAGCTTGCCGCTCATGCTCGTTGTCTCCTTTTCAGTCGGCCATCGGGATCGCGGCCGCCACCGCGCGCAGCGCCTGTGCGCGCGCCATGCCGGACAGCAGCGCCTTGAAGGACGCGGCCACGATGTCGGCATCGATGCCCACGCCGTACAGGCTGCGGCTGCCGACGCGCATCTCGATGTAGGCGGCGGCGCGCGCCTTGGCGCCGCTGCCGATCGCATGCTCGTGGTAGTCCAGCACCTGCAGCTCGCCGCCGAAGGCCGACTGCAGCGCGGCCGCGAAGGCATCGACCGGGCCGTTGCCCTGGCCGCGCAGCTCGATCGGCTCGCCGTCGATGCGCAGGCTCGCGCTCAGGCGCACGCGGCCGCCGCCGTCCTCGTCCAGACGGTAGTGCTCCAGCAGCCGGCCGTCGAGCCGGTATTCGCGCTCGAACACCTGCCACAGGTCGGCCGCGCTCATCTCGCGGCCCTGCACGTCCATCACCGCCTGCACCACCTGGCTGAACTCGATCTGCAGCCGGCGCGGCGCGTCGACGCCGTACTCGGCTTCCAGCAGGTAGGAGATGCCGCCCTTGCCCGACTGGCTGTTGACGCGGATCACCGCCTCGTAGCTGCGGCCCAGGTCCTTCGGGTCGATCGGCAGGTAGGGCATGTCCCAGATGTCGCCTTCGCGGCGCGCGGCAAACGCCTTCTTGATCGCGTCCTGGTGCGAGCCGGAGAACGAGGTGTAGACCAGCTCGCCGACGTAAGGGTGGCGCGGATGCACCGGCAGCTGGTTGCAGTGCTCGGCGCAGCGGCGGATCTCGTCGATGTTCGAGAAGTCCAGCCCCGGCGCCACGCCCTGCGTGTACAGGTTCAGCGCGATGTTGACGACGTCCACGTTGCCGGTGCGCTCGCCGTTGCCGAACAGGCAGCCTTCGATGCGGTCGGCGCCGGCCATCAGCGCGAACTCGCCGGCCGCCGTGCCGGTGCCGCGGTCGTTGTGCGGATGCACCGACAGCACGATCGCATCGCGCCGCGCCAGGTGGCGGTGCATCCACTCGACCATGTCGGCGAAGATGTTGGGCGTGCTGTGCTCCACCGTCGACGGCAGGTTGATGATGCACCTGGCCTCGGGCGTCGGCTGCCACACGCCGGTGACCGCATCGACCACGCGCTTGCTGAACGCCAGCTCGGTGCCCGAGAACATCTCCGGCGAATACTCGAAGGTCCAGCGCGTGCCGGGCTGCTGGTCAGCCAGTTGCCGGATCAGCCGCGCATGGCACACCGCGAGATCGACGATGCCGTCCTCGTCCAGACCCAGCACCACGCGGCGCATCACCGGCGCGACGGCGTTGTACAGGTGCACGATCGCGCGCGGCGCGTCGGCCAGCGCTTCGAAAGTGCGGTGGATCAGCTCCTCGCGCGCCTGCGTCAGCACCTGGATCGTCACGTCCTCGGGAATCAGCTTCTGCTCGATCAGCAGGCGCACGAAATCGAAGTCCGCCTGCGAGGCCGACGGGAAGCCGACCTCGATTTCCTTGAAGCCGATGCGCACCAGCATCTGGAACATGCGCAGCTTGCGTGCCGGGTCCATCGGCTCGATCAGCGCCTGGTTGCCGTCGCGCAGGTCGACGCTGCACCACACAGGCGGGCGGCCCAGCACCGCATCGGGCCAGGTCCGGTCAGCCAGGCGCACCGGCGCGAAGGCACGGTACTTCTGTTCGGGGCGGGAGAGCATCGTCATGGTCGAACCTCGTGGTTTGTGGGGTGCCACGCAACTGCGGAGAAAAAGCAAACGGCCCGTTGCGCGAGCTGACGGGCCGTTGATCCAGGAAAGTACAGGTGTGGCTGATCAGCGCGCCCGAAGCACTCCTAGGAGCAGTAGCGAAATGGCGGGGCGGCTGAACATCGTGCGCGCAATATAACACGAGCTTTCGCTCAGTGAAGCCCGCGCTCGTCGGGTTCGTCGGTGGAGATCGCGATCACGCTGACCGGCTTGCCCTTGGTCTTGCGCCAGACATAGACCGCGTAGCCCGAGATGCCGTACAGGCAGAACGCGCCGAACAGCACCAGCGGCGGATGCAGGTTGACCGCGGCGATGCCCAGCGCCACCAGCACCAGCACGATGAAGGGCACCGAGCGGCGCTGGCCGATGTCCTTGAAGCTGTAGAACGGCACGTTCGTCACCATCGTCAGCCCGGCGTACAGCGTCATGGCGATCGCCCCCCAGGTGATCCAGTCGATGCGCCCGACGCTCTTGAAGCCGGCGTCGTCCATGACCCAGATGAAGCCGGTGACCAGCGCCGCCGCGGCCGGGCTGGGCAGGCCCTGGAACCAGCGCTTGTCGATCACGCCGATGTTGGTGTTGAAGCGCGCCAGGCGCAGTGCGGCCGACGCGCAGTACACGAAAGCCGCCACCCAGCCGATCTTGCCCATGCCCTTGAGCGCCCATTCGTAGACGATCAGCGCCGGCGCGGCGCCGAAGCTGACCATGTCCGACAGGCTGTCCATCTGCTCGCCGAAGGCACTTTGCGTGTGCGTCATGCGCGCGACGCGGCCGTCCAGGCTGTCGAGCACCATCGCGCCGAACACGCCGAGCACCGCGTTCTCGAAGCGGCCGTTCATCGCCATCACGATGGCGTAGAAGCCGCCGAACAGCGCCGCCAGCGTGATCATGTTGGGCAGCACGTAGATGCCCTTGCGGCGGGGCCGCAAGGGCATTTCGCCCTCGACCGTCGATTCCAGCGTCGAGGCGGGCTCGTCTTTCATCGGCTGCGGCGGCAAGCCTTCAGTTGCGGCTCTTGTCGACCAGCTTGTTGGCCTTGATCCACGGCATCATCGCGCGCAGCTTCTCGCCGACCACCTCGATCGAATGCTCGGCCGTCAGGCGGCGGCGGCTGAGCAGCGTCGGCGCGCCGGCGCGGTTCTCGAGGATGAAGCTCTTGGCGTATTCGCCGCTCTGGATCTCGGCCAGCATCTTCTTCATCGCGGCCTTGGTCTCGGGCGTGATGACCTTCGGGCCCGACACGTACTCGCCGTATTCGGCGTTGTTGCTGATCGAGTAGTTCATGTTGGCGATGCCGCCTTCGTAGATCAGGTCGACGATCAGCTTCAGCTCGTGCAGGCATTCGAAGTAGGCCATCTCGGGCGCGTAGCCGGCCTCGACCAGCGTCTCGTAGCCGGCCTTGATCAGCTCCACCGTGCCGCCGCACAGCACCGCCTGCTCGCCGAACAAATCGGTCTCGGTCTCTTCGCGGAAGTTGGTCTCGATGACGCCGGCCTTGCCGCCGCCGTTGGCCGTGGCATAGCTCAGCGCCAGGTCGCGCGCCTTGCCGCTCTTGTCGGCATGCACGGCGATCAGGTGCGGCACGCCGCCGCCCTGCGTGTAGGTATTGCGCACCGTGTGGCCCGGTGCCTTCGGCGCGACCATCCAGACGTCGAGGTCGGCGCGCGGCACCACTTGGCCGTAATGCACGTTGAAGCCGTGCGCGAAAGCCAGCGACGCGCCTTCGCGGATGTTCGGCTCGACATCCTTGCTGTAGACCGCGGCGATCTGCTCGTCGGGCAGCAGCATCATGACCACGTCGGCGCCCTTGACGGCCTCGCCGACCTCGGCCACCTGCAGCCCCGCCTTCTCGACCTTGGACCAGGACGCGCCACCGCGGCGCAACCCCACCGTGACCTTGACGCCGCTGTCGCTCAGGTTCTGCGCATGCGCATGGCCCTGCGAGCCGTAGCCCACGATCGTGACCTTCTTGCCCTTGATCAGGCTCAGGTCGGCGTCCTTGTCGTAGTAGACCTTCATGTTGCTCTCCGTGTGAAAAATGGTTCGTCCTAGACCCGCAGGATCCTCTCGCCGCGGCCGATGCCGCTGGCGCCGGTGCGCACCGTCTCGAGGATCGAGGCGCGGTCGATCGCTTCGAGGAAGGCGTCGAGCTTGCCCGAGTCGCCGGTCAGCTCGAGCGTGTAGCTCTTCTCGGTGACGTCGACGATGCGGCCGCGAAAGATGTCGGCCATGCGCTTCATCTCGTCGCGCTCCTTGCCGACGGCGCGCACCTTGATCAGCATCAACTCGCGTTCGGTATAGCTGCCTTCGGTCAGGTCCACGACCTTGACCACCTCGATCAGCCGGTTCAGGTGCTTGGTGATCTGCTCGATGACCTCGTCGGAGCCGGTGGTGACGATGGTCATGCGCGACAGCGACGCATCCTCGGTCGGCGCGACGGTCAGGCTCTCGATGTTGTAGCCGCGCGCCGAGAACAGCGCCACGACGCGGGAGAGTGCGCCGGGTTCGTTTTCCAGCAGCACGGCAATGATGTGTTTCATGTTGTTCGTCCTGCGCGCTCTTCACGTGCGGCAGCCTGTGGGCCGCCGGCGCTTGGCCACGCGTTGCGAGTGGAGGGAGTCGTTCTTCGGCCGAAGCTGCGGCGAGGCTGGCCGCCGCCCGCGCGGGCCCGGCGCGGTAACGCCGATGCGCGCGAGCGTGCGGCTTGGCACCCGCTACAGATCCTCCGAGCCCAGCAGCATCTCGGAGATGCCCTTGCCTGCCTGCACCATCGGCCAGACGTTCTCGGTCGGGTCGGTGCGGATGTCGAGGAACACGGTGCGATCCTTCATGCGGATCGCCTCGCGCAGCGCCGGCTCGACGTCGCCGGGCTTGTCGACCAGCAGGCCGACATGGCCGTAGGCCTCGGCCAGCTTGACGAAGTCGGGCAACGCATCCATGTAGCTGTGCGAATAGCGCCCGCCGTAGTCCAGTTCCTGCCACTGGCGCACCATGCCGAGGTAGCGGTTGTTCAGCGAGACGATCTTCACCGGCGTGTCGTACTGCCTGCAGGTCGACAGCTCCTGCAGGCACATCTGGATCGAGCCCTCGCCGGTGATGCAGAACACGTCTGCGTCCGGCTTGGCCAGCTTGATGCCCATCGCGTACGGAAGACCGACGCCCATCGTGCCCAGCCCGCCGGAATTGATCCAGCGCCGCGGCTCGTCGAAGCCGTAGTACTGCGCCGCCCACATCTGGTGCTGACCGACGTCGGAGGTGACATAGGTGTCGCGGCCGCGCGTCAGTTCCCACAGCTTCTTCACCACGAACTGCGGCTTGATGACTTCGCTGCTGGGCTTGAAGGCCAGGCAGTCGCGCTGGCGCCATTCGCCGATCTGCTGCCACCAGGCGGACAGCGCCGCAGCGTCGGGCCTGGACTTCGCTTCGCGGATCTGCGCGATCAGCTCCTGCAGCACGTCCTTGACGTCGCCGACGATCGGGATGTCGACGCGCACGCGCTTGGAGATCGACGACGGGTCGATGTCCACATGGATGATCTTGCGCTCGACCGAGGCGAAGTGCTTCGGGTTGCCGATCACGCGGTCGTCGAAGCGCGCGCCGACGGCCAGCAGCACGTCGCAGTGCTGCATCGTCATGTTGGCCTCGAAGGTGCCGTGCATGCCGAGCATGCCGAGGAAGCGCGGGTCGCCGGCCGGGATCGCGCCCAGGCCCATCAGCGTGTTGGTGCAGGGGAAGCCGAGCAGATCGACCAGCTGGCGCAGTTCAGCCGAGGCATTGCCCAGGATCACGCCGCCGCCGGTGTAGATGTACGGCCTCTTGGCCGCCAGCAGCAGTTGCACCGCCTTGCGGATCTGGCCGCCGTGGCCCTTCTTCACCGGGTTGTACGAGCGCATCTCGATGCGCTCGGGATAGTGGAAGGCCGCAGTCTTCAGCGACACGTCCTTCGGGATGTCCACCACCACCGGCCCGGGACGGCCGGTGCGCGCCAGGTGGAAGGCCTTCTTCATCGTCGCCGCCAGCTCGCGCACGTCCTTGACGAGGAAGTTGTGCTTGACGACCGGCCGCGTGATGCCGACGGTGTCGCACTCCTGGAACGCGTCCAGGCCGATCGCCGGCGTCGGCACCTGCCCGGTGATGACCACCATCGGGATCGAATCCATGTACGCGGTGGCGATGCCGGTGACGGCATTGGTCACGCCCGGGCCGGAGGTGACCAGCGCGACGCCGACCTCGCCGGTGGCGCGCGCATAACCGTCGGCGGCATGCACCGCGGCCTGCTCGTGGCGCACCAGGATGTGCTGGATCGACTCCTGCTTGTACAGCGCGTCGTAGATGTACAGCACCGCGCCGCCGGGATAGCCCCACAGGTACTTGACCTGTTCGGCCTGCAGGCAGCGGACCAGGATATCCGAGCCGTTCAGCTCTTGCGGTGTGTTCGAGGGAGGTTGCGCCGAGGCGGCGCGTTTGACTTCCGCGGGGGAAATGTCCATGTCAGACCCTTTGTGAATTTCGTGATGAAAAACCATTGGC
Organism: Rubrivivax sp.; assembly: GCA_036724445.1. Lineage (GTDB taxonomy): Bacteria > Pseudomonadota > Gammaproteobacteria > Burkholderiales > Burkholderiaceae_C > Rubrivivax. The sequence continues at coordinate 9,527 of DAIMFR010000062.1, forward strand.
GTCCCTCCTCGCGCCCTCGTGAGGCGGAATCGGACAGCTGCGGGCCGGATCTCCGATGCCCGGGTCGGGCCATCGGGCTCCCGGCGGTGGAGCTCATTGTGCGAAGCGGCATTATGCCACCGGCATTGCGCGCCGCAGCCGCCCCATCGCACGATGTGATAATCCGCTGGGTCTGCATTGGGCGCCACAGCACCCGCAAGCCTTGGCCAACGACAAAGAACTGTCCGACTTCCTCGAGAGCGCCGAAAAACGGGCTTTCAAGCGCACGGCCTATGCGGTGCGCGACGAAGACGCCGCCCTCGACATCGTGCAGGACGCGATGATCCGCCTTGCCGAGAAGTATGCCGACCGTCCCCCGGCCGAATTGCCGCTGATCTTCGCGCGCATCCTGTCCAATGCGACGATGGACTGGTTCAGGCGGCAGAAGGTGCGCCAGGCCGCGGTGCAGAATTTCTCGGAGCTCGAGCCGGCCGGCGAGGGCGGCGACTTCGACCTGCTCGAGACGCTGGAGGCGGTGGACGGCAGCTGGGCATCGCAGGGGCCGGCCGAGCGGCTGTCGCGCGAGCAGACGCTGGCACTGATCGACCTGGAGGTCGCAGCGCTGCCGGCGCGTCAACGCGAGGCTTTTCTGCTGCGTTACTGGGAAGAGCTGGACACGGCGGAAACTGCGTTGGTCATGGGCTGCTCCGAGGGCAGTGTGAAAACGCACTGCTCCAGGGCGGTACATGCACTGGCGAGGGCACTGGCAGCCAAGGGACTGAAGCCATGATCGAGACCCAAACCCACCACCCCGACGCCGACGCCCTGCAGGCGCGCTTTGCCCTGCGGGTGGCCTCGCGGCTGTCCGAACACGGCAACGCACTGCCGCACGACCTGTCCGAACGCTTGCGCGTGGCACGCGAGCAGGCGGTGTCGCGCGCACGGCAGTTGCGGCGCGAGCAGCCGGCACCGGTCAGCGCCTGGCAGGTGTCGCCGGGCGGCAGCGTTGCGCTCGGGGGCGCGCCTTCGGTCTGGGTGCGTCTGGCCTCGCTGTTGCCGCTGATGCTGCTCGTGCTCGGGCTGGTGCTGATCCAGCATCTGCACGCCCAAGAGGAGATCCGCGCCGCCGCCGACGTCGACGCCGCGTTGCTGGCCGACGATCTTCCGCCCGAGGCCTACGGCGACCCGGGCTTCGTCGCATTCCTGCGCCAGCCCGAACCGTGAGCAAACGCGCGCGCAGCGACTCTTCCTCCTGTCTCGCCGCGGCGCTCGGCGCGGCGCTGCTGAGCCTCGGGCTGGCCGCCGGCGGCGGCGCGCGCGCCCAGCCGGCTGCCAATCCCCCGGCCGGTGCCCCCGCCGGGCCGGCCTGGTCGTCGTTGACGCCGGCGCAACAGGCGGCGCTGCAACCGCTGCAGCGCGACTGGGCGGGCATCGACGAGCCGCGCAAGCAGAAATGGCTGGAAATCGCGGCGCGCATGCCGTCGATGTCGGCCGACGACCGCCAGCGCGTGCAGCAGCGCATGGCGGAATGGTCGCGCATGAGTCCCGAGGAACGGGGCCGCGCCCGGCTGCAGTTCCAGGAGACGCGCCAGCTGAGCCCGCAGCAGCGCCAGTCGCGCTGGGACGCCTATCTGGCGTTGCCCGCCGAAGAGCGCCGCGCGCTGGCCAACAGCGCGAAGACCGTGCCCAAGGTGAAGAAGAGCGCTGCCGAGGCGTCCGCATCCGCACCCGCACCCGCGGGGCAGAAGAGCCGCGTCGCCGCCACCGCCGCCGCGGCGGAGCCCGTGGCGCCGACGCTGGTGCAGGCCAAGCCCGGTGCGAGCACGACGCTGATCTCCAACACCGCCACGCCGCCGGCCCACACGCAGGCCGGCCAGCCGAAGATCGCCACCGGCCAGGGCCTCGTCAACCGGCGCACCCTATTGCCGCAGAAGGAACCGCAGAAGGAACCGCGGAAGGAGCCGCAGACAGGGCCGCAGGCGGCGCCGGCCGAGGCCGCGGCATCGTCCGCGCGATGAGCGCCACGGCCGAGGCCGCGGCGCTGCCGGCGCCCGCGCTGCGCCGCCGTCTCGCCGCCTTCGTCTACGAGGGCGTCCTTCTTTTCGGCGTGCTGATGACCGCCGGCCTGGTGTACGGGCTGGCCACGCAGCAGCGCCACGGGCTGGTCGGCATGCACGGCCTGCAGCTGTTCCTGTTCCTGGTGCTCGGGCTGTACTTCACCTGGTTCTGGACGCACGGCGGTCAGACCATCGCCATGAAGACCTGGCACATCCGGTTGCTGACGCAGGACGGCCAGCCGGTCGGTATGGCGCGCGCCTGGCTGCGCTACGTGCTCAGCTGGGCATGGTTCCTTCCTGCCCTGCTGGCGGCCTGGCTCGCCGGCTGGCACAGTGGTGCGCAGGTCGGCGCGGCGCTGCTCGTTGGCGTGCTGGCCTATGCGGCGCTGGCAAGGCTGAACCGCCGGCAGCAGTTCCTGCACGATCTGCTCAGCCGCACGCGGCTGGTGCATCTGCCGGCAGCGCCGCGCCGGCCGAGGTGAGCCCCTTCGCCGCACGACGCCGCTGCGCCGGCGGCCACCAAACCACGACCATCGACCCGCCCACATGACCGAGACTCCAGCCGCCGCCGCCGCCAGCCCGCAGGCGTTGTCGATCTGCATCTTCTGCGGTTCACGCCCCGGCCGCTCGCCGGCCCACGAGGCAGCGGCGCGCGGCGTCGGCACGCTGATCGGGCGCCGCGGCTGGCAGCTGGTCTACGGCGGCGGCCGCTCCGGGCTGATGGGCGCGGTGGCCGACGCCGCGCTGACGGCCGGCGCGCGCGTCGTCGGCGTGATCCCGCAGTCGCTGATGCAGCGCGAGCGCGGCCATCCCGGACTCAGCGAGCTGCACGTGGTGCAGACCATGCACCAGCGCAAGCAGCTGATGGCCGAACGCAGCGACGCCTTCCTGGCGCTGGCCGGCGGCATCGGCACGCTGGAAGAACTGTTCGAGGTCTGGACCTGGCGCCAGCTCGGCTACCACGACAAGCCGGTCGGCCTGCTCAACACCGGCGGCTACTACGACAAGCTGTTGGCCTTCGTGGCCGAAATGGGCGACAGCGGCTTCGTGCTGCCGCCGCAGCGCGAGCTGCTGCAGGTATCCGCGCAGCCCGAGCCGCTGCTGCTGCGCCTGGGCGAACTGGCGCTGGCCGCGACCGCGCCCGACGACTACTCGCGCACCTGAAGCGGCGCGCGCGGCTTCAGACCGCCGCCTCGTCGGTCTCGCCGGTGCGGATGCGCACCACCTGCTCCACCGGCGTGACGAAGATCTTGCCGTCGCCGATCTTGCCGGTCTTGGCGGCGCGCACCACGGCCTCGATGCAGCGCTCGACATCCGAGTCCTTGACCACCACCTCGACCTTCATCTTCGGCAGGAAGTCGACCACGTATTCAGCGCCGCGGTACAGCTCGGTATGGCCCTTCTGCCGGCCGAAGCCCTTGACCTCGGTCACCGTCAGCCCCGATACGCCGACATCGGCCAGCGCCTCGCGCACTTCCTCCAGCTTGAACGGCTTGATGATGGCGGTGATCTGTTTCATGCTCGGCCTCGCGACATGCATTGCACTGACGCGATTTAAACATGGAACCATGCGCGCGATGCACCTCCCGCGCGGCGGCGCAGCGCACAACCAGACCCGCCTAAGATCGGCGGCATGCGCAGCGTCGGCGAGCCCCATCGATGAGCCCTGCCGCGGCGGCCGGCACCGGGCTCGAATTGCGCCTGCACGACGACCCGGCGGCGCTGGACGGCGCGGCCTGGAACCGGCTGCTGCAGGCGCAGCAGGCGCCGACGCCGTTCATGCGCCACGAGTACCTGCTCGCGCTGCACGCCTCGGGCAGCGCAGTGCGCGCCACCGGCTGGTTGAACCAGTTTCTCTGTCTGTATCGCGGCGATCAACTGGTGGCGGCTTGCCCGCTGTACCTGAAGAGCCATTCCTACGGCGAGTACGTGTTCGACTGGGCCTGGGCCGATGCCTACCAGCGCCACGGCTTGCGCTACTACCCAAAGCTGCTGTGCGCGGTGCCGTTCACTCCGGTGCCGGGCAGCCGGCTGCTGGCGCTTGATGCGGCTTCGCGCCGCGCGCTGCTGCAGGCACTGCGCCGCATCTGCCGCGACAGCGGGCTGTCGTCGGCGCATGTCTTGTTCCTCGACGAGGCCGACCGCGAGGCCGCGCTCGGCGCAGGCTGGATGCTGCGCCAGACGGTGCAGTTCCACTGGCTCAACCGCCAGCCCGAGCCCTATGCGGACTTCGACGACTTCCTCGCCGGCCTGCAGCGCGACAAGCGCAAGAAGATCGCCCAGGAGCGGCGCCGCGTGGCCGAGGCCGGTATCGAGTTCAGCGTGCACCGCGCGGGGCAGATCGACGACGGGCTGTGGGACTTCTTCCACCACTGCTACACGCTGACCTACGCGGCCCACCAGTCGACGCCGTACCTGAGGCGCGAGTTCTTCGCGCGCATGCAGCGCGACATGGCCGAGCACTGGGTGATGTTCGTCGCGCAGCGCGGCGGGCGGCGCATCGGCTGCTCGCTGCTGGCCATCGACGCGCCGCGCGGCCATGCCTACGGGCGCTACTGGGGCTGCACCGAATACGTGCCCTGCCTGCACTTCGAGGCCTGCTACTACCAGCCGCTGCGCTGGTGCATCGCCGAAGGCTTCGTGCGCTTCGAAGGCGGTGCGCAAGGCGAACACAAGATGGCGCGCGGGCTGCTGCCGGTGCTGACGCACTCGGCGCACTGGCTCAGCCACCCCGACTTCGCCGGCGCGGTGGCGCGCCACCTCGAGCGCGAAGGCGCCGGCGTCGAGGCCTACGTCGACGAGCTGCGCGAGCGCAACCCGTTCCGCGGCGCGTGACGCGCCGCGCCGGCGCGTCAGCGCTTTTGCTGCGCCTGCCAGCTGGCGATGCCGTTGCGCACCTCGGCGCGCGCGCTGTCCGGCCCTTCCCAGCCCTTGACCTTGACCCACTTGCCATCCTCGAGATCCTTGTAGTGCTCGAAGAAGTGCTGAATGGTCTTCAGGCGCAGCGGATTCAGGTCCTCGGGCTTCTTCCACTGCGAGTAGATCGACAGGATGCGGTCGATGGGCACCGCCAGCAGCTTGTTGTCGCCGCCGGCCTCGTCCTCCATCTTCAGCAGGCCCAGCGGCCTGCAGGTGACGACCACGCCCGAGATCAGCGGCACCGGCGTCATGACCAGCACGTCGACCGGGTCGCCGTCGTCGGCCAGCGTGTTGGGGATGTAGCCGTAGTTGCACGGGTAGTGCATCGACGTGCTCATGAAGCGGTCGACGAACAGCGCCCCGGCCTCGTCGACCTCGTACTTGATGGGGTCGGCGTTCATCGGGATTTCGATGATCACGTTGAACTCGTCGGGTGCGTTCTTGCCCGGGGTGACGGTGTGCAGGCTCATCGAGATTCCTTGGTTGCAGGCGCTGCGGATTGTACGAATCGCCCTTGCGAGGCCCTGACGGCACGCTGCAGCGGCGCACCGCAGGAAAACACTCAGCCGGGCGCTTCGCGTTTTCCCGTAGTATGCGCGCCGCGATCCGCCCCCCTGCCCCGGCTGAGCCCGGCCGTCCAGGCAGGAGAAAAGCAGGGGACGCAACATCCACGACAAGCCCGAATGCGGAAGGAAGCATCTTGATCTCGACCTCGATGGCGCTGAACATCGCGCTGCTTTGCGGCCTGGCGGCCGTGCTCTACGGCTTCATCCAGCGCAGCTGGATCCTGAAGCAGGACGCGGGCAATGCCCGCATGCAGGAGATCGCCGGCGCGATCCAGCAGGGTGCCGCCGCCTACCTGGCGCGGCAGTACAAGACCATCGCCATGGTCGGCGTGGTGCTCGCGATCCTGATCGCGCTGTTCCTCGACGTGACCAGCGCCATCGGCTTCGTGCTCGGCGCGGTGCTGTCCGGAGCCTGCGGCTTCATCGGCATGAACGTCTCGGTGCGCGCCAACGTGCGCACCGCACAGGCTGCCACCAAGGGCATCGGCCCGGCGCTGGACGTGGCCTTCAAGGGCGGCGCCATCACCGGCATGCTGGTGGTCGGCCTCGGGCTGCTCGGCGTGGGCATCTTCTTCTGGTACCTGCTCGGCGCCGCGCCCGAAGGCGCCAAGCTGTCGGCGGTGCTCAAGCCGCTGCTGGGCTTTGCCTTCGGCTCGAGCCTGATCTCGATCTTTGCGCGCCTGGGCGGCGGCATCTTCACCAAGGGCGCCGACGTCGGCGCCGACCTGGTGGGCAAGGTCGAAGCCGGCATCCCCGAGGACGACCCGCGCAACCCGGCGGTGATCGCCGACAACGTCGGCGACAACGTCGGCGACTGCGCCGGCATGGCGGCCGACCTGTTCGAGACCTACGCGGTGACCATCATCGCCACCATGTCGCTGGGCGCGCTGGTGGTCGCCGGTGCCGCGATGCAGGCCGCGGTGTACCCGCTGCTGCTCGGCGGCGTGTCGATCATCGCCTCGATCATCGGCTGCTGGTTCGTCAAGGCCAGCCCCGGCATGAAGAACGTGATGCCGGCGCTGTACAAGGGCCTGGCCGTGGCCGGCGTGCTGTCGCTGATCGCCTTCTACTTCGTCACGCTGTGGGTCATGCCGGCCGATGCGCTGGGCGCGGGCACGCACATGCGCCTGTTCGGCGCCTGCGCCGTCGGCCTGGTGCTGACCGCGGCGCTGGTGTGGATCACCGAGTACTACACCGGCACGCAGTACAAGCCGGTGCAGCACATCGCGCAGGCCTCGACCACCGGCCACGGCACCAACATCATCGCCGGCCTGGGCGTGTCGATGCGCTCCACCGCCTGGCCGGTGATCTTCGTCTGCATCGCCATCATGGTGTCCTACAGCCTGGCGGGCCTGTACGGCATCGCCGTGGCGGCCACCTCGATGCTGAGCATGGCCGGCATCGTCGTCGCGCTCGACGCCTACGGCCCGATCACCGACAACGCCGGCGGCATCGCCGAGATGTCGGAGCTGCCCGACAGCGTGCGCGACATCACCGACCCGCTGGACGCGGTGGGCAACACCACCAAGGCGGTGACCAAGGGCTACGCCATCGGCTCGGCCGGCCTGGCCGCGCTGGTGCTGTTCGCCGACTACACGCACTCGCTCGAAGCGCGCGGCATGAGCCTGAGCTTCGACCTGAGCGACCCGCGCGTCATCGTCGGCCTGTTCATCGGCGGCCTGATCCCCTACCTGTTCGGTGCGATGGCCATGGAAGCCGTCGGCCGCGCCGCCGGTTCGGTGGTGGTCGAGGTGCGCCGCCAGTTCCGCGAGATCAAGGGCATCATGGAAGGCAAGGCCAAGCCCGAATACGGCACCGCGGTCGACATGCTGACCAAGGCGGCGATCAAGGAAATGATGATCCCGTCGCTGCTGCCGGTGGTCGTGCCGATCGTCGTCGGCCTGGCTCTCGGCCCGGCGGCGCTGGGCGGGCTGCTGATGGGCACCATCGTCACCGGCCTGTTCGTCGCCATCAGCATGTGCACCGGCGGCGGCGCCTGGGACAACGCCAAGAAGTACATCGAGGACGGCCACCACGGCGGCAAGGGCAGCGAAACGCACAAGGCCGCCGTCACCGGCGACACCGTCGGCGACCCGTACAAGGACACCGCCGGCCCGGCCATCAACCCGCTGATCAAGATCATCAACATCGTCGCGCTGCTGATCGTGCCGCTGCTGCCGGTGGTGTCTAACACCACGGCGCATGCCACCGCCGCGCCGGCGGTGGCCGTGGTCGCGGTGCCGGTGATCGTCGAGGTGGCGCGCATCCAGGTCGTGCAGCCCGGCTTGGTGAAGTTCTACTTCGACAGCGGCAAGACCGATCTGGCCGGCGGCGCGGCCGAAGCGCTGGTCAGCGTGGGCACGGGCGTGGCCGAAGGCAAGAAGGCCGTGATCAGCGGCTACCACGATGCCACCGGCGACCCGGCGGCAAACGCCGAGCTGGCCAAGCAGCGCGCGCTCAAGGTCGCCGAGACGCTGAAGCAGATCGGCGTGCCCGAGGACAAGATCGAGCTGCGCAAGCCTGAACAACTGACCGGCAGCGGCCCCGACGCCGAAGCGCGCCGCGTCGAGGTGCGGCTCGAATAGCGCCGCAGCGCTTCACTCGCCAGGCCCGCTTCCGCAAGGAGCGGGCCTTTTTGCTTCGTGGTCGAACTCAGCCGGCGACCAGCCGCAGGTGCGTGATCTCCGACGGTGCGCCCAGGCGCTTGGGCGGGCCCCAGTAGCCGGTGCCGCGGCTGACGTAGACCCACAGGTCCTGCCAGCGGTGCAGCCCGGCGGTGAAAGGCTGCTGCAGCCGCACGAACCATTTCCAGGGCAGGAACTGCCCGCCGTGCGTGTGGCCCGACAGCTGCAGGTGGAAGCCCGCCGCGGCCGCCGCCGGTGCGCTGCGCGGCTGGTGCGCAAGCAGCACGCGCACGCGCGCTTCGTCGGGCACGCCGGCGATCGCGGCCTGCGGGTCGCTGCGGTGCGTGGCCTCGAAGTTGTGCGCCCCGTAGTCGGCCACGCCGGCCAGCGCCAGCGTCGCATCGCCGCGCTTCAGCAGCACGTGCTCGTTGAGCAGCACGCGCACGCCGAGCCGGCGCAACTCGTCGATCCAGGCCTGCGCACCGCAGTAGTACTCGTGATTGCCGGTGACGAAGAAGGTGCCGTGGCGCGAGCGCAGCGCGGCCAGCGGCGCCACGTGCACGGCCAGGTGCTGCACCGAGCCGTCGACCAGGTCGCCGGTCACCGCCACCAGGTCGGCGTCGAGCGTATTGACGCGCGCGACGATGGCCTCGAGGTAGCCGCGCTTGATCGTCGGGCCGACGTGCACGTCGCTGATCTGCGCGATCGAAAAGCCGTGCAGCGCCGGCGGCAGCCCGGCGATCGGCACGTCGACGCGCACCACGCGCGCGGTGCGCCGCGCGTTGACGTAACCCCACGAGCTCAGCAGCACGGCCCCCAGCGGCACCGTCAGCGCCGAGGCCGGCGCAGCCCAGGCCGGCAGCGGCTGCCAGAACGACGCGATCCACGCCACGCCACCCAGCAGGTCGCGCAACAGCGTCAGCACGAACAGCGACGAGAACAGGCCCATCAGCAGCAGCCCGGCCGTGGCCAGCCGGTCCGACAACGGCTGGCGCCGGATGCGCCGCGCGAGCAGCGGCACCGGCATCAACAGCCATGACGCGAGCAGCACACCCGCCAGCAGCCACGGCAGCACCGGCGCGACGGCGGCCAGGGCCGGCATCAACCGCCAGCCGATGTAGGCGTGCAGCCCCAACAGGATCAGCATCAAGGTCATGGCGGGTCTTCGGGCAGCGCTCGAACTACGACAGATGGGTGCGGCGGCGCGCGCTTTCAAGAAAAACTGTATGCGCATCCAGCATAGACTTCGCCGATGCTCGCCTTGCCCACGCGCCCCGCGCGCCCTGCCCCGTCCGCCGACCCCTTCGCCGCGCTCAACGACGAGCAGCGGCAGGCGGTGTTCCACGGCAGCGCCGAGGCGCCGCCGCCGCTGCTGATCGTCGCCGGCGCCGGCTCGGGCAAGACCACCACGCTGGCGGCGCGCGTCGCGCGGCTGATGCTGGACGGCGCCGACCCGCAGCGCATCCTGCTGCTGAGCTTTTCGCGCCGCGCAGCGCAGGCGCTGCAGCGCCGCGTCGGCCGGCTGCTGCACCAGGCGCTGGGCCTGCGCGCCGCACAGCCGGCGCCCGAACTGTCGTGGGCCGGCACCTTCCACGGCGTGGCCGCGCGGCTGCTGCGCGAACAAGCCGAGCGCATCGGGCTGAACCCGGCCTTCACCATCAGCGACCGCGGCGACAGCGAAGACCTGCTCGGCTGGGTGCGCCAGGAATCGGGGCTGGCGAAGACGCACAAGCGCTTTCCGCTCAAGGCCACCTGCCTGGCGATCTATTCGCGCGCCGTCAACAGCCAGCAGCCGCTGGCGCCGCTGCTGGCGCAGCACTTCCCGTGGTGCGCGCCGTGGGAGGCCGAGCTCAAGCGCCTGTTCGGCGCCTATGCGGCCGAGAAGCAGCGCCAGTGCGTGCTCGACTACGACGACCTGCTGCTCTATGCGCTGCATATGCTGGCCGAACCCGCGCTGGCGCGCGAGCTGGGCGCGCGCTTCCAGCACGTGCTGGTCGACGAGTACCAGGACACGAACCGGCTGCAGGCGCGCATCGTGCACGCGCTGAAGCCCGACGGCCGCGGCCTGGCGGTGGTCGGCGACGACGCGCAATCGATCTACGCCTTCCGCGCCGCCGAAGTGCGCAACATGCTCGACTTCCAGTCGCAGTTCGAACCGCCGGCGAGCGTGCTGACGCTGCAGCGCAACTACCGCTCGAGCCAGCCGATCCTGCGCGCCTGCAACGCCGTCATCGCGCTCGCCCCCGAGCGCTTCGCCAAGACGCTGTGGAGCGAGCGCGAAGACGGCGCGGCACCGCAGCTGGTCAGCGTCAACGACGAGGCCGCGCAGGCCGGCTGGGTCGCCGACCAGGTGCTGGCGCAGCGCGAGGCCGGCGTGCGGCTCGAGCGCCAGGCGGTGCTGTTCCGCACCAGCCACCACAGCGCCGCGCTGGAACTCGAACTGATGCGGCGCGACATTCCCTACACCAAGTACGGCGGGCTGAAGTTCCTGGAAGCCGCGCACGTCAAGGACCTGCTGTCGCTGCTGCGCTGGCAGCAGAACCCGCGCCACCGCCTGGCCGGCTTCCGCGTCGCGCAGCTGGTGCAGGGCATGGGGCCGGCCAGCGCACGGCGGCTGCTCGACGCGATGGAAGCGGCGGACGACCCGGCCTCGGTGCGCAGCGGCTTCAAGCCGCCGGCGGGCGCGGCAGCACCCTGGGGCGAGTTGCTGGGCTGCCTGCAGGCGATGCAGTCCGCACCCTGGCCCGACCTGCTGCAAACCGCGCTGCAGTGGTACCTGCCGCAACTGCAGCGCCTGCACGAGGACGCCCCGGTGCGCCGCGCCGACCTCGAGCAGTTGCAGCGCCTGGCGGGCAGCTGGGCGTCGCGCGAGAAGTTCCTGGCCGAGCTGACGCTCGACCCGCCCGAAGCCACCAGCGAGGTGGTCGAGCCGGGCCTGGACGAGGACTACCTGATCCTGTCGACGATCCATTCGGCCAAGGGGCAGGAATGGTCGTCGGTGTACGTGCTCAACGTCGTCGACGGCGGCATTCCGTCGGAGATGTCGGCCGGCAGCCGCGACGAACTCGAAGAAGAGCGCCGGCTGCTCTACGTCGCCATGACGCGTGCGCAGCATCAGCTGCAGCTGCTGGTGCCGCAGCGCTTCCACGTCACGCAGCAGGCGGCGCACGGCGACCGGCACGTGTGGGCCTCGCTGTCGCGCTTCATTCCGCCCGAGGTGGAAGGCTGCTTCGACAAGCGCTGCGCCGCGCCGCCGCCCGAACCGCCGCCGGCCGCGGCCCGGCCTGCGGCCGGCGGCTTCGACCTCGGCGCGCGCGTGCGCTCGATCTGGGACTGATGCCGTTGACGCCGCCCCACGCGCTGGCGCCGGCGGGTGCGTGCACACAGCACCTGCGGCTCGCGCATCGGCAGCTTCACCAGCGCCGTGCCGGCCGCCAGCACGCTGTCGGCGCAGCAGACCCAGCCGCAGCTGCCGGCGGCCTCGAACACGCCTGCGCCGAGCCGGGCGCCGAAGAAGCCGCCGACCGGCCCCGTTCGGGGCCGGACACGCCGCCGCTATGCTCGCAGCCTCGCACGCAACGGCTCACGGGACTGCAGACTTGACACGCGATCTCCATCTCGACGGCTATGTCAGCTTCACGCTGGCGGTGTTGCTGCTGTTCGTCGGCAAGGCCTTCACCCGCCGCTTCGAGCTGCTGCGCCGCTACAGCATCCCGGAGCCGGTTCTGGGCGGGCTGGTCTGCATCGCGATCGTCAGCGTGCTCTACCTGGCGATCGGCCTGAAGGTCGACTTCCAGCTCGGCGTGCGCGATGTGCTGCTGCTCTACTTCTTCGCCGCGATCGGCCTCGGCTCCGATGTGCGCACGCTGCGCAAGGGCGGGGTCCCGCTGCTGATCCTGGTCGTGCTCGCGACCGGGTTCATCCTGCTGCAGAACCTGCTGGGCATGGCCGTGGCCAGCGGCTTCGGCCTCGACCGCCGCGCCGGCCTGCTCACCGGCTCGGTCTCGCTCACCGGGGGCGTGGGCACCACGCTCGCCTGGGCGCCGCATTTCGTGGAACTGGGCATCGCCAATGCCGAGGCCATCGGCCTGGCCAGCAACATGGCGGGCCTGATCGCCGCCTGCGCGATCGGCGGCCCGATCGCCGCCTACCTGATACGGCGCGACAGCCTCGCGTCGTCGGATGAGGCCGAGCTCGAGGTCGGCGTGCGCTACGCGGACGAGGACAAGGCCCGCCTCGACTACAACAGCGTGCTGCTTGCGCTGCTGTGGCTCAACGTGGCGCTGATCCTTGGCCGCGGCGTCAGCGCCGCCATCGCCCTGACCGGCCTGCGCATGCCCGATTTCGTCGGCACCCTCGTCGCCGGCATCGTTCTGCGCAACGTGAGCGCGCAGTTCAGCAAGCAGAAGGGGCAGTTGTGGCATTGGCAGCGCATGCGCGCCGGCGTGGCGCTGATCTCCGACCTCTGCCTCGGCATCTTCCTGACGATGGCGCTGATGGGCCTGCAGCCGTGGCAGATGCAGGGGGTGGCGGCGTTCGTGCTGAGCGCGGTGTCGCTGCAGATCGTGATGGCCGTCGTCTTCGCGTTGTTCGTGGTGTACGTGTTCATGGGCCGCGACTACGAGGCGGCGGTCGTCGCCGCCGGCTTCGGCGGCATCTCGCTCGGCTCGACCGCCACCGCCATCGCCAACATGACCGCCGTCACGCGCGAACACGGCGCCGCACCGCGCGCCTTCATCGTCGTGCCGCTGGTCTGCGGCTTCTTCATCGATCTCGTGAACGCGCTGGTCATCGGCGTGATGGTCCGCTGAGAGGCTGAGAGTCTTTCCCCCATGCCCGCCTTGCACGCCAAAGCCGCCCCGCTCGTCGTTGCAAATGCTCGCCATAGCCCGAGCTATGGCTGTGCTTTGCGCCTAGATCGGGGCGCCTTTGGCGCGCCTTTCGGGCACGGCGGAAAAACTCTCAGCCTCTGAGTCGCCGCCGCGCCCGGAGCCCCGCGCGCCGGGCCGGCAGACCGGGGAGCCTGCGAACAAGCGCAGACGAACCGCAGCTTCGATCGCGTCGTACCGCGCGTGGCGGGCTGCCGCCTTCGCAAGCGCAGAACGCCAACGGCATGTTCTGGTGCGGCGTGCGCTCCAGCGGGGCAACTTGCGCCGGGCGCCGCGCTCAGCCCCCGGCCGCCGCGGGCTTGCCCGCGGCCTCGTCGTCGATGGCTTTTTGCACCGCGCGATAGAACGCCTCCCGCGCATCGATCGCCTTCGCGTCCTGCGCGCCGCCGCCCCAGTCGCCGTTGGACGCGATGACGAGCTTGCGCGCGGGGTCGATGAAGATGCCCTGGCCGAAGATGCCGCGCGCGGCGAAGCTGCCGTCGCTGTAGGTCCACCACTGAAAGCCGTAGCCGCGTCCCGGCCGGCCGATGCCGATGCGCTCGGTGGCCGCTTCGGCGAGCCAGCCGTCGGGCACGATGCGGGTGCCGTCCGGTCCGCGCGCACCATTGACGATGAACACGCCGAAGCGCGCGAAGTCGCGCGCCGCGGCCTGGATGCAGCAGCCGCTGATTTCCTTGCCGCTGCGGCTGAGCAGCCAGGTGGCCTGCTGCTCCATCCCCGCCGGCACCCAGATCTTCTCCGACAGGTATTGCGCCAGCGGCTTCTTGATCGCCGCTCCGAGCACCTGGCCGACAAGGTTCGTTTCGCCGGTGCTGTAGTTCCAGCGCGTGCCCGGCGGCGCGACGCGCGGCAGCTTGCGAAGGTAGCTCACGAGCGAGTCGACGCCGGGCTCCGGCTCGTGGTTGTTGAACTTCGCGACATCGGAGTTCGGGTCGGCATAGTCCTCGTTCCAGCCGACACCCGAGGTCATCGTCAGCAGATGGCGCAGCGACACCTGCTCGTAGGCCGAGCCCTTGAACTCCGGGATGTAGTCGCTGACCTTGTCGTCGAGGCTGCGGATGCTGCCGTCCGCTGTCGCGGCGCCGACCAGCGTGGAGGTAATCGACTTGGCGACCGAGAAGCTCGTCCAGCGCCCTTCGGCGTCGAAGCCGAGGCCGTAGCGTTCGAGGCGCAGCTTGCCGTCGTGCACGATCAGCAGCGCGGCGCTGCGCTGACCGGCCATGTAGGCGTCGATGTCCAGCGGCAGCTTCAGCGGCGGCCCCGGCGGCAGCGGCGAAGGCGTGCCGCCGGCAGGCACCGCATGCGCCTTGGCGAGGAACGGCAATCGATCGAGGGCGCGAAACGCGGCGTCGCGCTGCGACTCGCTCCAGAACAGCACGTCGCTGTTGGTCGGCAGCGTCGCCAGCAGGCCGCGGGTCTCCTTGTCCAGACTGAACCAACCGGCCACGCCGCCGGCCACGAGCACGGCCAGCAGGCCGAGCGCAATCTTCTTCAGCTTCATGCGGGCGAGCTTACACGCAGCAGGTGCCGCAAGCGTCAGACGCTTCGACGCCCGGTTCGGCGCCAACCCTTCGCAGCGCCTGACGCGCGGCCACCCCTGATGCACGCCGCGCCCGATCAGTGTTCGTGCCGATCGAGCCGCGGCTGTTCCTCCGTCACAATCCGCCGACTGGAGAACACGATGCAGGCACTGCTCAAGCTGTCAAAGGCGATCGATCGGCTCAATGCCACGGTCGGCCGCTATGCGATCTGGCTGATCTTCGGTGCCACCGCGATCAGCGCGATCAACGCCGTCGTTCGCAAGCTCTTCAACTACAGCTCGAACGGCTTCCTCGAAGTCCAGTGGTACCTGTTCGCGTGGTCGTTCCTGATCGCCGCCGGGTTCACGCTGCTCAGCCGCGAGCACGTCCGCATCGACGTCCTCAACAGCCACCTGCCCCAGCGCGTGCGGATATGGATCGACGTCGCCGGCTACGCGCTCTTCCTGACCCCGTTGTGCATCACGGTGCTCTACCTCTCGACGCCGTTCGTGATCGACAAGTTCGTTTCGGGCGAAATGTCGCCCAACCCGGACGGCCTGATCCGCTGGCCGGTGTGGTTCGCGATTCCGGTGGGCTTCGTGCTCCTGCTGCTGCAAGGCTGGTCCGAACTGATCAAGTGCATCGCCTTCCTGCGCGGCCAGGGTCCGGATCCGACCGCCAAACCCACGGCAAAGTCCGACGAGCAGGAGCTGATCGAAGCCTTGCGCAAGAGCAGCGAAGGCGCCGCCGCGACGGGCGCCGCAGCGCAGGCCCGCTGAAGCGATGATGCAGTTCGTCGCCGCCAACTTCGCCCCCCTGATGTTCGGGGGCTTGATCCTCTTCCTGATCCTCGGCTTCCCGGTCGCCTTCAGCCTCGGCGCGGCCGGCTTGTTCTTCGGGCTGCTCGGCGTCGCGCTCGACCTGTTCCCGCCGTCGATCCTCACCGTGCTGCCGCTGCGCCTGATCGGCATCATGGCCAACGACACGCTGCTGGCGGTGCCGTTCTTCACGCTGATGGGCCTGATCCTCGAGCGCAGCGGCATGGCCGAGGACCTGCTCGATTCGGTCGGGCAGGTGTTCGGCCCGATGCGCGGCGGGCTCGCGCTCGCGGTCGTCTTCGTCGGCGCGATGCTCGCCGCGACGACCGGCGTCGTCGCCGCATCGGTGATCTCGATGGGCCTGATCTCGCTGCCGATCATGCTGCGCTACGGCTACAGCCGCAGCCTCACCAGCGGCGTGATCGCGGCGTCCGGAACGCTGGCGCAGATCATTCCGCCGTCGCTCGTGCTGATCGTGCTCGCCGACCAGATGGGCAAGAGCGTCGGCGACATGTACAAGGGCGCCTTCATCCCGGGCTTCGCGTTGATGGGCCTGTACATCGCCTGGATCGGCGTGCTGGCGATCTTCAAGCCGGCCACCGTTCCGGCGCTGCCGCCCGAGGCGCGCACGCTGCGCGAGCCGGGCGGCGGCCATGGTTATCCGTCGCTTGCCGTCCTCACCGCCCTGTCCACCGCGGTCGGCGTCTACCTCGGGCTGCACATGGAGGCCGTGCACAGCTGGTGGAAGGGCGAACTCGTCGAGTTCGTGCCGCTGGACGAGAAGATCGTCGTCGCGATGTGCGGCGGCGTGTTCGTCGCCTGGCTGATCGCAGTCGTCAACCGGCTGCTGCGCCTGAAGCTGCTTTCCAGGCTCGCCGAGCGCGTGACCTTCGTGCTGATCCCGCCGCTGCTGCTGATCTTCCTCGTGCTCGGGACGATCTTCCTCGGCGTCGCCACGCCGACCGAGGGCGGCGCGATGGGCGCGATGGGCGCGTTGATCATGGCGCTGATGCGCAGGCGCTTGAACTGGTCGCTGCTCAAACAGGCGCTCGGCACCACGACCAGGCTCTCGTCGTTCGTGATGTTCATCCTGGTCGGCGCAACCGTCTTCAGCATGGTGTTCCAGGCTGCCGACGGGCCGGTATGGGTCGAGCACCTGCTCGCGAAGCTGCCCGGCGGCCAGCTCGGCTTCCTGATCTTCGTCAACGTGCTCATCTTCGTGCTCGCGTTCTTCCTCGACTTCTTCGAGCTGTCGTTCATCGTCGTCCCGGTGCTCGCGCCGATCGCCGACAAGATGGGGATCGATCTGATCTGGTTCGGCGTGCTGCTCGCGGTGAACATGCAGACCTCGTTCATGCATCCGCCGTTCGGGTTCGCCCTCTTCTACCTGCGATCGGTCGCGCCGGACAAGCCGTATGTCGACCACGTCACCGGCAAGACCATGGCGCCGGTGACGACGATGCAGATCTACAAGGGAGCCATCCCCTTCCTGCTGCTGCAGCTGACGATGGTCGGCCTCCTGATCGCCTTCCCGGGCCTCGTGACGTCGAACCTCGACAAGGAGGTGCAAGTCGACATGGACGCGGTGGGCGAGCAGATGATGCGCGATCTCAACCAGAGCGGACAGCGTCCGAACGCGGACATCGCGCTGCCGCTCCCCGGCAGCTCGCCGCCGGCGTCCGGACCCGCTTCCAGCGGCGCGGCGCCAACCGAGCCCGGACTACCCGGTGCCGCCGGCAGCGGCAGCGCCGCCCCCGGCGGCGATGCGGACGACCCCGTCAAGGCCATCCAGCAGTCGCTCGAGAAGAAGTAGCCCCGCAGAGCACGCCCGAAAAAAAGCCGCAGCCAAGGGCTGCGGCCTTTGCGCCGAAGCGGCTCTGCCGGCGCTTCAGAGCCTGTAGGTCGCCATGTCGGTCGTGAACACCAGCTCGGAAATGCGGTTCCACAGGATCTGGTCGCGCTGGAACGCACGAAAGTCCTCGAACACCTTCTTGAAGAACGCATCCTTGGCGCTGTGCTCGGCGTACACCTCCTGCGCCGCCTTGAAGCCGGCGTCGACGATCGCCTTGTCGAAGCGCTTGAGCTGCGTTCCGCTGGCCACCAGCTTCTTCAGCGCTTCCGGGTTGAGCACCATGTACTTGGACGTGCCGTCGTTGTAGGCGACGTCGGCCGCGGCCCGCACGATCGCCTGGTTCTCGGCAGACAGCTTGTCGAACGCCTTCTTGTTGATGAAGAACTCGAGGTCCGCGCCGCCTTCCCACCACGCGCCGTAGTAGTAGTACTTGGCAACCTTGTTCCAGCCCATCGTCGCGTCGTCGTACGGACCGACGAACTCGGCCGCGTCGAGCGTGCCCTTCTCCAGCGCCTGGTAGACATCGCCACCGGGCATGTTCTGTGCGACGACGCCGAGCTTGGCCATCGATTCGCCGAACACGCCGCCGCCCAGGCGCATCTTCAGCCCCTTGAAGTCGGCGACAGAATTCATCTCGTTGCGGTACCAGCCGCCCATCTGCGTGCCGGTGTTGAGCGCGCTGATGCCGAAGAAGTTGTACCTGGCGTAGAGCTCGTCCATCAGCTTGTGGCCGTTGCCGTGCAGCTTCCAGGCCTGGTTTTGCTGCGCAGTGAAGCCGAAGGGCACGGCGCAGCCGAAGGCGAACGCCGGATCCTTGCCGGTGAAGTAGTAGGCGGCGGTTTCGCCCATCTCGATCGAATCGTCCTTCAATGCGTCGACGATGCCGAAGGCCGGAATCAGTTCTCCCGCCGCGTGCACCGAAACCTCGAACTTGCCGCCCGACAGCGCCTTGACCGTTTCGGAAAACTTCACCGCGCAGCCATGCAGCGTCTGGAGCGACTTCGGAAAGCTCGTGGCGAGGCGCCAGCGCACCGCCGCCTGTGCATGCACTGCAGGCGCGATGCCGGCAGCCAGGATACCGGCCATTCCGGTCTGCTTGATCAGCGAACGACGATCCATGGTGATTTGACTCCTTCGATGAAATGGTGGCGGACGCGTCCAGTGTAAGGTGCGCGGCCGGAGCATAGGCGCTTTGACCGCCCTCGGTTCGGACCTCGATCCCCAGGGTTGACCCTGAGTCTTGCGGCGCCTGACGGCCAGGTCGCGCAGCGCCGCCCCGGCCTTGATTCGAGCAGTGCTGTGACGACGAGGCCGCAGTAGGGCGTTTCGGGGCCGTCCTCGGCGCAGGCGCAGCAGAACAACGTTCCCCGCGCGGATTCATTCACCCGCGATGCATCGAACATGATGGACCGGGTCATCGCACCGAGAGCGTCAGGCGGCGGACCAGTGCGCAGACAAGGACTCGGCCTGCCGCAGCACCATCTCCGCCGCTTCCTCCTGCCGGTCCGGCGGGTACTTGCAGCGGCGCAGCAGTGTCTTCACCATCACGCGCAGCCTGGCGCGCACGGTCTCGCGCCGGGCCCAGTCCACGGTGACGGACTTGCGCAGGCTCTGCGTCAGCTCGACGGCCATCTTCTTCAGCGTCGCGTCGCCCAGCTCGCGCACCGCCGCCTCGTTCATGGCCAGCGCGTCGTAGAAGGCCAGCTCGTCGCTGTTCAGGCCCAGGCTCTGGCCGCGCTGCGCGGCCTGCTGGAACTTCCTGGCCATCGCGATGAGTTCTTCGATGACCTGCGCGGTCTCAATGGCGCGGTTGCGGTAGCGCGTCAGGCTTTGCTGCAGCAGCTCGGAGAACTTGGCGCTCTGCACGACGTTGGTCTTGAAGCGCGACTTGATTTCGCCCTTCAGCAGCCGCTCCAGCAGCTCGACGGCCAGGTTGCGCTGCTTCATGTGGCGCACGTCGTCGAGGAATTCGTCGGACAGCACGCCGATGTCCGGCCGCTTCAGGCCGGCGGCCGAGAAGATGTCGATGACCTCGCCGCTGACCACCGCGCGGCTGATGATCTGCCGCAGCGCGTGTTCCTTCTGCTCGTCGCTCAGCTTCTTGTCGGTGCCGGCGTGCTTGATCAGCGCCGCCTTTACCGCCTGCAGGAAGGCGAGCTCGTCGCGGTGGGCCAATGCCTCGTCCAGCGTGCAGCACAGGGCGAAGGCCTTGCTGGCGGCCAGCACGGTGTCGGCGAAGCGCTTCTTGCCGTCATCCAGCCCCAGCACATGGTCGGCCACGGCAGGCAGCCGCTGCCAGGCCTTGCTGCGAAAGTCGGCGTAATCCACGCCATGCAGCATGTCGTGCAGCACGTCCATCTGCTCCTGCAGCACGGCCAGCGCCTCGTGCGCGTCGATGGTCGGCTTGCCGCGCCCATGCGCCTGGGTGTAGTCGGCCAGCGCCGCCTTCAGCTCGTTGGCGATGCCGATGTAGTCCACCACCAGGCCGCCGGGCTTGTCCTTGAAGACGCGGTTTACCCGCGCGATGGCCTGCATCAGGTTGTGGCCGCGCATCGGCTTGTCGACGTACATCGTGTGCAGGCAGGGCGCGTCGAAGCCGGTCAGCCACATGTCGCGCACGATGACCAGCCTGAACGGATCGGCCGGGTCCTTGAAGCGCGTCTCCAGGCGCTTGCGCACGTCCTTGGTGTAGACGTGCGGTTTGAGCAGCGCCTTGTCCGCCGCCGAGCCGGTCATCACCACCTTGATGGCGCCGTGCATCGGGTCATCGCTGTGCCAGTCGGGCCGCAACGCAACGATCGCGCTGTACAGGTGCACGCAGATGTCGCGGCTCATCGCGACGACCATGGCCTTGCCGTCGATGGCCGTCAGGCGGTTCTCGAAGTGAGCCACGATGTCGGCCGCCACCTTCTGGATGCGCGGCGGCGCGCCCACCAACTGCTCCAGCGCGGCCCAGCGGCGCAGTCGGGCCACCTTGACCGCATCGTCTTCTTCGTTCTCGGTCAGCTCATCGACTTCGCTGTCGAGCTGCGAGACATCGGCCTCCTTCAACTCCAGCCGCGCCAGGCGGCTTTCGTAGTAGATGGGCACGGTGGCGCCGTCGCGCACCGCCTGCTCGATGTCGTAGATATGGACGTAGTCGCCGAACACGGCGCGCGTGTCGCGGTCGCTCGACGAAACCGGCGTGCCGGTGAAGGCGACGAAGGTCGCGCCCGGCAACGCGTCGCGCAGGTGCTGGGCGTAGCCATAGCGCACGGCACTGTCCGTGCGCCCTGCTGATGCACGCACGGCACTGTCCGTGCGCCCTGCTGATGC
>DAIMFR010000063.1:0-29391 GCA_036724445.1 Rubrivivax sp.
AGGCTCACCACCAGCCGCCATGCCAACGGGTTAACTGAGGAAAATAGGATGAAAGATGCCCGCGAGCATTGCGCGGGCGCGCGCGATGGGCAACGGGGCTGGCGAAGTTCGTTCGCTGGCTAACTTCAGCGAACGCGGCGCCGTCGCTCAGGGTAGACAGCCCGAAGGGATCGAAGGGGGTGAAGGGAACAAGGGAGCAGGTGCCGTGGGTGGCGCTCCCTTGAAGGTGCCAGTCGCGCCAGTCGCGCCAGTCTTCAGAATGTGGCGCGACTTGCTTCAGGATTCAGAAAGGGCAATCGTCGTCGGACGAGGCGCCAGCCGCGCCACTCTCAGAATGTGGCGCGACTGGCGCGACTGGCGCAACTGGCGCAACTGGCGCGACTGTGTCGCGACTGGCCTTGAGGAACCACTTGGTTACGGACGGGAAGCCTCCGCGCCGGGCCTCGACGCCGGCCTTCTTCATGGCTCGTTGCGCAGTGCGCCAAGCGAAGCCGGCATCGTCGGCGTGCTTCTTGACATCTCGAGCCGGGATCGGCCCATCCTTCAGCAGCTCGCGCAGGAACGCGGCGGCGTCGGCAGGTTCGGTGTCGCCGCCCTCCGGCTCGGCTTCAGCTTCAGCGAGCACATCGCGGGCGCTGCCTTCGAGCGCTTCGCCCCAAACCACGTACTGGCCTTCGACATCTGGCGCCACCTCGGCGCGACGCAACGAGTAGGCGAAGCCCCCATCGTCGGGACCAATGTTCGACTTCGCGCGCACAAACACGCGCTTTGCCTCTCCTTCATCGCCGGGCTCTGGCTTCGCCTTCGATGCCACCAGCACCAGCCGGGCCAGCGCAGCGAATGCAAGGCTGCCGGTGATGCGCTCCACCGGATCGCGGCCGGCCGTGCCCTTGGTGAAGTGCGTGATGCCCAGCACCGCGCAGTTCGTGCGCTGGGCCAGCGCGACCACGGGTTGCAGCGCGCGACGCACTTCGGCGTTCTTGTGGCTGTCGCCGGCCACCGCCGACACGATCGGATCGAGGATCAGCATTTGCAGGCTCGGCAGCTTCTCCGCCGTGGCCTCCAGCAGCAGCATGTCCCGGCCGGGGTCGAAAGCGCCCTCGTCGGCGCCACCGCCGCTGACGCCATCCACGAATTGAACGCGGCTCATGTCGGCGCCTGCCGCAGCTAGGCGCGCGGCAATCACCGGGTGCGCATCCTCGCCTGACCAGATCAGCACGTCGGCTGCCGCCGTGCAGCGCGATCCGTCCGGCCAGGTGCCGCCTTGCGTCACGACGGCGGCCAGCGCCACCGCGATGGTGGTCTTGCCGCAGCCCGGCGCGCCGCCAAGGATCGTGAGCATGCCGCGCGGCAGGTAGCCATCCCAGGCCCAGCGCACGGGCTCCAGGGTGACGGCATCGCCACGGATCAACCTCACCGACGGCAGCGCGTCATTGAACGCGCGCAGGTCTTCAAGCGCGCTCATGCTGCGTCCCTCGCTCCCCATACGTCGCACCAGTCCGAACCCGGCTCGGTCGGCGCCATGACTTTGACAGCCAGCCCGGCAGCTCGGGCGCGCTGGCGCAGCTTGCCGGCTGCCTCGGCGCCGGCCGGGTCGTTGTCGGCGAAGACAACGATGTGTCGCACGCCCGGCGGCCACTGCCACGCGGCAAGGTTGCCGGCGCAGTAGGCTGCCACGGTCGGCACGCCGGACCCGCACCAGCCGGCCAGCGCGGTTTCGATGCCCTCGGCGAGGCCGAGCACGCCATGCTCCGGCTTGAACAGCGGGATGCAGGCGCCGGCCAGCGGCCCCGATGCGGCGGTCAGCTTCTTGACGCTGGGCACGTCGGCTTTGCGGCCATCGGCCTGCAGGTAGGTTCGGTGCAGCGCCACCGCCCGCCCGTCCGGCGCCACCAGCGGCGCAACCATCGCCGGGAAGGTGCCGAGCTTGTCGGTGCCGTGCCAGTAGGGCAGTGCGCGGTGCAGCCTCAAGCACTCGGGCAGCGGCCACACGCCACCGAAGCCGCGCCGCTTCAGGTACAGCGTGACGGGATCGCCAAGCGCCAGCGGCTGGCACTCGCTCCACAGCTTGGCGATGCGCCGGGCGTTGTCGGCCCACTGCGTACGCTGCACGCGCTCGCGTTCGGCGGTTGCGGCTGCCACCTGCCGGGCAAGCTCGGCGCGCTCTTGGCGCGACGACGCTGACGACGCGGTCCACACCTGCGAAAAGCCGGTGCGCCAGTCGCCGAAGACCCCGGCCCTGCCATCCTCGAACAGCTTGGCCCACCCCGAAGAATCACCGCGCCGGCTGCTGGTGGCGAAGCGGTGCAACTTGTCGGGTTCGATGACCTCGGGCGCATGGCCCAGCTGTTCGAAGATCGCCGCGCGGAAGGACTGCGCGGTGATCATCAGGCGAGGACCGTCTCGTTCGTCGGCGCGCTTTCCTCCTCCATGCGCGCGCGCCAGGCGGCAGCGGCTTCTGCGCCGATGAGCGTTCGGCGGCCCACCTTCATCATGCGCGGCCCCTTGCCCAGCTTGACCAGCGCATAGAAGTGCGTGCGGCTGATGTTGTGGTCGGCGCAGAACTGCGCGACGGTGGCGGCAGGGCGGTAGCCGAGTCCAACAGGAAGATCATTCACGGGTGGTCCTTTCGCTGGTTGATGCACCGGTGTGTGCCGGCGTGCCGCCAGTGTCTGAGCCGAAACGCGAGTCCTCTAAATTGGACAAACGGCGCTCCAACTCGGGCGCCGGGTCTTCCTACCGCTGCCTGCCGAAGATGGCGTAGTAGTGCTTTTTCACGGCTGGGACACTCAGCGCCGGCTTGGCGTTCTTCGCGTACCAGGCGATGGCGGCGGTCGCGTTCACTCCGGCGCGATCCATGTAGTTGCGCACTGCTGACGCGATCTCCAGTCGGCGATCTGCCGCATCCAGGCGCCGCCGCCCCTTGTGCCCGCGGTCCCGGCCGGCCAGGTCCAACGCCCGCGCGATCTCGCGCGGGGTGGCGGCCTTCTCCAAGGCTTCGCCCCACTGCGCGAGCTTCGCAACGATGTTGGCGGGCAGCGGTTCGCCGTACTTGTGGCATATGCGAATCGCACGCCAGACGGCCAGGCCGTTGCGCTCGTGGCGGTACAGGTCCAGGTTCTTGTTGACGGCGCGTACCAGATCCATGCGCTCGAAGCCTGCGACCAGCCAAGCGTCGTCTGCTTTCAACCTCGGCGCGCGCTGGCTCACGCGCTCCGCCAAGCGCGCCCGTAGCTGATCCTCTCTGTCGGCGGTCACAGCGCCAGCCTCGCCAGCGCGTCGGCGGCCACGTTGCCGCGCAGGTGCCCATAGTGCCGCTCGATCATGGCGACGCTGGTGCCGCTGATCTGCGCCACCGTCAGCAGGTCCAGACCCCCATGCACCAGGTCGGTAATGGTGCTGTGGCGCAGGGTGTAAGCCGTGGTCCCTTCCGGCGCCTTCGCGGCCGTCACAGCGGCGCGCATCGGCCCCTTCCAGGCGTCCTTGTCCCATGCTCGGCCGTCGGCCCGGGCGAACAGCGGCGCGGCCGGCAGCTTGTCCGCCGCCAGCTCGGCGAAGAACTGGGCGGTCTCGACCGGCAGCTTCAGCTTGCGGTCCTTGCCGGCCTTGTCTGTGCCGACCAGCAGCGTCGACAGCCGCTTGTCGAAGTTGCCGACGGGCAGCGCGGCGAGTGCGCCCGGCCGCAGCGGCAGCAGGGCCATGCCCTTGAGGAACAGCGCCAGGTCGGGCGCGGCAGCGGCGATCATCTTGCGTCGCTGGCCCTTGTCGAGATACAGCTCGCGCCTGCGGTCCGCGTTCTTGATCGGCCGCAGCTTGCCGCGCCAGGCAAAGTCGCTGGTGACCAAGCCATCGTCGAAGGCGAGGTTCAGCGCGGCCCGCAGGCAGCTCATGTCGCGGTTCAGCGCGGCGTCAGTGCGCTTGCCGCCGCGGTTGCCGCCGCCCTTCGTCGGCCGCTGCGCCAAGTCCTTGCGCCACGCATCGAGCATGCCCGGCGTGAGCTTGCCCAGGTCGGTATCGGCGAAGCGCTTGTCGTTCAGTACGTAGCGCTCGAAGCGCTTGCGTGCGTCCTCTGCGGCCGGGACGATGCAGGCGTCGGTGGTCTTGCGCCGGGCCATCGCGTAGGCCGTCATCGGCGCTGCGGGCTTCGTGGCTTGCTGGTGCGCCACGTAGCGCTCGCAGGCAGTCCTGACGGTCGTCGGCCCGGCGCTGCCGCCCTTGCCGATGTGCTCGAACCACTTGCCGGCATCCGCCATCGCGGCGTCGAAGCGCTTGTGCTCGGGCAGGTCGGCGAAGTCGCCCAGCGGCTTGAAGTCGTCGCGGTCCCGGGCCTCGTCCCAGGCTCGCGCGATCCAGGTGCCGGCGCCGCCCTTGGTCATCAGCCTGAAGCCCAGGAAGCGCCCCTTCGCGGCGCGGTGCCAGTAGGGTTCGCGCCTCGGCGCGAGTGCTTTGCGTGCGTTCACGGTGTCGATCTTGGTCATGGCGAGTACGGGAAAAGTACGGGAAATTATCCCGTACTCTAATGCACTGCCGTGAACATGCAGTGACACTCTACCTATGAAGATGGCACTTCGGCGAACACCAAAAAACACCCCGCGCCACATTCACACGGCAGGGGTCGCAGGTTCGAACCCTGCACCGCCCACCAGCCACATGTCCCCGCAAGCCGTTGGCCTGCGGGGATCTTCCTTCAGTCGCTCGAGCGCGAAGGACAAGAGCCCCATGCGCGGGCCCGGTTCCCCGACCGGCCGATGCCCGCTACGTCAGCCCGAGCCGCTGGCTGCTGCGGAACACCGGCTGTTCCGGGTCGCCGTCTGCGGCCACCGCGCGCGAGCGGCCGAGCCGCTTGGCTTCGTACAGCGCCAGGTCGGCGCGCTGCAGCGTGTCGTCGATGCTCTCGCCTCGGCGCATCTGCACGATGCCGAAGCTCAGGCTCAGCCGCGGCAACGCGTGGGCGTGAGCTTGCGTCTGCAGGTGCGCGACCAGCCGCGCGGCGACCTGCATCGCCTCCTGCGTCGAGCTGCGGCGCAGCAGCATCACGAACTCGTCGCCGCCGTGGCGCCCGGCCACGTCCTGCGAGCGCAGCAACTCGATCGTGCAGCGCGACACCAGCTTCAGCGCGCGGTCGCCGGCGGCGTGGCCCAGCTTGTCGTTGATCTGCTTGAAGTGGTCGATGTCCACCAGCAGCAAGGTGGCGCTGCCGGCCTCGTCGGACTGCAGCGCGCGCCGCGCCAGCTCCTCGAAGCGGCGCCGGTTGGGCACCTGCGTCAGCATGTCGATGTTGGCCAGCACGCGCAGGCGCTGGCGCGACTGGCGCAGCTCGCGTTCGGTGCGCTGGCTGCTCAGCGTCAGCACGATGAAGGCCATGGCCAGCGAGCCGAGCGCCACCACGGCCACCTGCAGCACCGCCGCCTGCAGCGGCGACACGGTCGTGCTGCCCAGCGACAGCAGCAGCGCCACCAGCAGCCACAGCGCGCCGAGCAGGCGCAGGCCGGCCGCTTCGGGCCCCGACGGGGCCGACCAGACCACCGCTGCCGCATACAGCAGCGCGACACTCGCCGCGACCAGCGGTGCCGGCGGCGCGCCATCCGCCGACCAGTGCATGGCCAGCAGCGCCGCTGCCGGCAGCGCGGCCATCAGCGCCACGTCGATGCGCGGGCTGCCGGGCAGGCCGGTGCGCGCGTGGAAGCGCCGCAGCCCGAGCAGCACCAGCAGCGGCCACGGCACCAGCACGGTCTGCAGCGGCGGCCACGCCGCCGCGGCGCCGGCGGTCAGCGCGATGGCGCCGGTGCCGGCCGCGTTCAACCACAGCGCGCAGGTCCACCACTGGAAGCCGCGGTAGGTGCGTTGCGTCAGGTCGCAGCTGCTCAACGCGCCGGCCGCCACCAGCAGCAGCGCGGTGCACAGCAGCAGTGTCGGGGCCAGACTGTCCATGCGTGAAATTGTGCGATGGGCCCAGGCCGAAAGTGCTGCCGGCGGGCAACCGATTGCAACAGGATGCTGCAGCCCGGGCGCTCGTACGCCAGCGCCAGCCCCCGCCCGGCGATGCCCTATGCTGCGCGCAATGAAGGAACTGGCCGATTCGTTCTGGCGCGCCGCCGCCTACTGCCTGCATCCGAAGGTGATGCTGCTGTCGCTGCTGCCGCTGGGGGTGACGGTGGCCGCGGTGCTGGGCCTGGGCTGGTTCTACTGGGAAAGCGCCGTGGCGGCGGTGCGCGCGTCGCTGGAGCAGTGGTCGCTGGTCCTCAGCTTCCTGCATTGGCTGGATTCGGTGGGCGCGGGCGCCTTCGCGGTAGTGCTGGCGCCGTTGATCGTGGTCGTGCTGGCGGTGCCGGTGATCGTGGTCGCATCGCTGCTGCTGGTGGCCTGGCTGATGACGCCGTCGCTGGTCGGCCTGGTGGCGGCGCGGCGCTTTCCGGCGTTGGAGCGCAAGCACGGCGGCGGCTGGTTCAGCGGCGCGCTGTGGTCGCTGGTCTACATGCTGCTCGCGCTCGTGCTGCTGGTGCTGAGCCTGCCGCTGTGGTTCATCCCGCCGCTGGTGCTGGTGCTGCCGCCGCTGATCTGGGGCTGGCTGACCTACAGGGTGATGAGCTTCGACGCGCTGGCCGAACACGCCAGCGCCGGCGAGCGGCGCCAGCTGATGCGCGAGCAGCGCTGGCCGCTGCTGGCCATCGGCATCCTCACCGGCTATTTGGGCGCTGCGCCTTCGCTGCTGTGGGCGCTGAATGCGATGACGCTGGTCTTCGCGCCGGTGCTGGTGGTGCTGTCGGTGTGGCTGTACACGCTGGTGTTCGCCTTCGCGTCGCTGTGGTTCGCGCACTTCGGGCTCGCCGCGCTGCAGCGGCAGCGCCAGCAACTCGCCGCCGAGGTGCTGCCGCCGCCAGCGCCTGTGCAGCCGCAGCCGCCGCCCGCGGCTGTGCTGCCGCCGCCTGCCGAAGTCGAGCCGCCGCGCGCGCTGCCGCCGGTTTAAGCGGCACGCGGCGCGCGCGGGCGGCCGTTTCGGTCGGTGATCGCACCAATTGCGTGCACAGCCCCGGTCTGGTGCATTCAATGCGCTTGCGACGCACCACGATGAACGGGTGCCGTGCACTGTCCTGACGCTGCGCCGTGTCCCGGCATGGGGCGGCCTGGGCATGCTTTCTGCTAGATTCCCGTGCGCATTTCGGGGGGCATCCCCTCCGAGATCCGACAACACATCGCCCGCCTATCCATTCCCCTTAAGCCGAACCCAGGAGAGCCCAAGATGGCAAAGACTGTTGCCGACGTGATGAAGATGGTGAAGGACAACGAGATCAAGTTCGTCGACTTCCGCTTTACCGACACCCGCGGCAAGGAACAGCACGTCACGGTGCCGATCTCGCACTTCGACGAAGACAAATTCAGTCACGGCCATGCCTTCGACGGTTCGTCGATCGCCGGCTGGAAGGGCATCGAAGCCTCCGACATGACGCTGGTGCCGGACCCGAATACCGCCAACGTCGACCCCTTCTACGAAGAACCGACGCTGATCCTGAGCTGCGACGTCGTCGACCCGACCGACGGCAAGCCCTACGAACGCGACCCGCGTTCGCTGGCCAAGCGCGCCGAGGCCTACATGAAGGCCTCGGGCCTGGGCGACGCCGCCTACTTCGGCCCCGAGCCCGAATTCTTCGTCTTCGACAGCGTGCGCTGGCAGGTAGACATGTCGGGCTGCTTCGTCAAGATCGAGTCCGAAGAGGCCGCCTGGAACACCGGCAAGGAGTACGAGCACGGCAATTCCGGCTACCGCCCGACGGTCAAGGGCGGCTACTTCCCGGTGCCGCCGGTCGACAGCTTCCAGGATATGCGCTCGGAGATGTGCCTGGTGCTCGAATCGCTGGGCATTCCGGTCGAGGTGCATCACCACGAGGTGGCCAACGCCGGCCAGATGGAGCTGGGCACCAAGTTCAGTACGCTGGTGCAGCGCGCCGACTGGCTGCAGCTGCAGAAGTACGTCATCGTCAACGTGGCCAATGCCTACGGCAAGACGGCGACCTTCATGCCCAAGCCGATCGTCGGCGACAACGGCTCGGGCATGCACGTGCACCAGTCGGTGTGGAAGGACGGCAAGAACCTGTTCGCTGGCGACGGCTACGCGGGCCTGAGCGAATTCGCGCTGTACTACATCGGCGGCATCATCAAGCACGCGCGTGCGCTGAACGCCATCACCAACCCCGGCACCAACAGCTACAAGCGCCTGGTGCCCGGCTTCGAGGCGCCGGTGAAGCTGGCCTATTCGGCGAAGAACCGCTCGGCCTCGATCCGCATTCCCTACGTCGCCAACCCGAAGGGCCGGCGCATCGAGGCGCGTTTTCCCGACCCTTCCGCGAACCCGTACCTGGCTTTCTCGGCGCTGCTGATGGCCGGCCTGGACGGCGTGGAGAACAAGATTCACCCGGGCGAGGCCGCATCGAAGGACCTGTACCACCTGCCGCCTGAAGAGGACGCGAAGATCCCCACCGTCTGCCACAGCCTGGACCAGGCGCTGGACTACCTGGACAAGGGCCGCGCCTTCCTGACCAAGGGGGGGGTGTTCACCGACACCTACATCGACGCCTACATCGAGCTGAAGATGCAGGAGGTGCAGCGCTTCCGCATGACCACGCACCCGGTCGAGTTCGACATGTACTACTCGCTCTGAGCACCCCCAGGAAATGACTTCGTCATTCCCGCCCCCAGGGGTCAAGAAAAGTGGCAAAGCCACGTTTCCTCGAGAGCGCCCCCAGGCCGGCCTTGCCGGCCGCCCCCGCGGGGGTATGAGCAAAGTGGCGGAGCCACATTTGCTCATGAGCGAGGCCGTGGCCACGAGCGCTTGAAGGTCTTGCCGCGCAGGAACGCCGCCGGCGCCGCGAACGGACGGTGCAATGCCGTCCTTTTTCGTTGCATCGGCCGCCGCGGCGCTGCGCCACAATCCGGCAGGCGCTGGTTGCGGCGCGGCAAGGCTGGGTGGATGCATGGGTCGGGGCATGTGGGCACGAGGGTCATGGGGCATGGGGGCGGCGCTGCTGTGGGCTGCCGCGAGCGCGCCGGCACAGGCCCAGGGCGCGCCGGCCACCGTGTACCGCTGTCCCGGACCGCCGGTGCTGTACACCGACACGCTGTCGGCGCAGGAGGCGCGCGAGCGCGGCTGCCGCACCATCGAAGGCACGCCGATCACCGTCATCCAGGGGCGCACGCCGGCGCCGCGTCCGGCCGGAAACACGGCCGGCAGCACGGCCGGCGCGCCGGGCGCGCAGGCCGCGCCGCGATCGGCGGACACGCGCATCGATGCCGGCGCGCAGCGCGCACGCGACACCGACTCGCGGCGCATCCTCGAAGGCGAACTGCGACGCGAGGAGGAGCGGCTGGCCGAACTGAAGCGCGAATACAACAACGGCGAGCCCGAGCGGCAGGGCAACGAGCGCAACTACCAGAAGTACCTGGACCGCGTCGCCGAAATGAAGAGCGGCATCGCGCGCAAGGAAAGCGATATCGCCGCCATCAAGCGCGAGCTGGCCAAGCTGCCGCCGCCCTGACGCCGCCCGAGCGCGGCGCTGCGCCCGGCGCAGCACAGGGCGGGGCAGGCCGCAGATGAACGACGAGCTGTCGCCCGCCGCCTGCGAGGCCTACGACCAGCTGGGCGCGATGGTCGCCGTCGCGCGCGGCGACGGGCAGTGCCTGTTCGCCAATTCCACGCTGGAGAACGCGGTCGCGGTGTCGCGCCGCGCGTTGCTGCGCGGCAATGTCGGCGACTGGTTCGTCGACCCCCTGCCGATGCGCGAGACGCTGGTCGCGCTGCAGCGCGACGAGGTCACCAGCGGCCGTTTCGAGGCGCAGCTCAGGCGCTCGCCGCTGGGCTCGTCGGAGCCGCTGCGCGTGCATGTCAGCGCCAGCCAGATGGACGCGCCCGGTCGCGTGCTGCTGGAGATGGTCGAGATCGAGCAGCAGACGCGCCAGGACCGCGAGGAACGCGCGCTCGACCTGGCGCAGGCCAACAAGGAGCTGCTGCGCAACCTGGCGCACGAGATCAAGAACCCGCTGGGCGGCATCCGCGGCGCGGCGCAGCTGCTGGAGATGGAGCTGAGCAGCCCCGGCGGCCGCGCGCGCGTGCGTAGTGCGCCCGGTCCGGCCGGCCGCGGCAAGCGCGCCGGCAACGCAAGCGGCCTGAACGAATACACGCAGGTCATCATCCACGAGGCCGACCGGCTGCAGGCGCTGGTCGACCGGCTGCTGGCGCCGCACCGCCGGCCGCACGTGGTGGGTGATGTCAACATCCACGAGGTGTGCGAGCGCGTACGCCTGCTGATCGCCGCCGAGTTCCCGCGCGGGCTGACGGTGCAGCGCGACTACGACACCTCGATCCCCGAGTTCCGCGGCGACCGCGAGCAGCTGATCCAGGCGGTGCTGAACATCGTGCGCAACGCCACGCAGGCGCTGGCCGAGCAGATCGCCGCCGGCAGCGCGCGGCTGCTGCTGCGCACGCGCATCGCGCGCCAGGTGACCATCGGCAAGCAGCGCTGTCGACTGGCACTGGAATTGCTTGTGCAGGACAACGGTCCGGGCGTGCCCGAGTCGATCCGGGACCGCGTCTTCCATCCACTGGTCTCGGGCCACGATGGCGGATCGGGCCTCGGCCTGCCGCTGGCGCAGACCTTCGTGCAACAGCACCAGGGGACCATCGAATTCGACAGCCTGCCCGGACGCACCAACTTCAAGATCCTGATCCCCTTGCCCTGATCGCGACGAAAGCGCTGCACGCATGAAACCCATCTGGATCGTCGACGACGACCACTCGATCCGCTTCGTGCTGGAAAAGGCGCTGGCGCGCGAGCAGTTCGCGGTGCGCAGCTTCGCCAGCGCGCGCGAGGTGCTGGCCGCGCTGGACGGCGACGAGCCGCAGGTCATGGTCAGCGACATCCGCATGCCCGGCGGCTCGGGCATCGACCTGCTGGCCAAGGTCAAGGAGCGGCTGCCGGGGCTGCCGGTGATCATCATGACCGCCTACTCCGACCTGGACAGCGCGGTCAGCGCCTTCCAGGGCGGCGCCTTTGAATACCTGCCCAAGCCCTTCGACGTGCCCAAGGCGGTGGAACTGATCCGCCGCGCGGTGGAAGAGAGCCTGCGCGAGGAAGTACGCGATGCGGCGTCGGCGCCGATGCCCGAGATGCTCGGCCAGGCGCCCGCGATGCAGGACGTGTTCCGCGCCATCGGCCGCCTGAGCCAGAGCACGGTGACGGTGATGATCACCGGCGAAAGCGGCTCGGGCAAGGAACTGGTGGCGCGTGCGCTGCACAAGCACAGCCCGCGCAGCAGCGGCCCGTTCGTCGCCATCAACACGGCGGCGATCCCGAAGGACCTGCTGGAAAGCGAACTGTTCGGCCACGAGCGCGGCGCCTTCACCGGCGCGCAGACCATGCGCCGCGGCCGCTTCGAGCAGGCCGACGGCGGCACGCTGTTTCTCGACGAGATCGGCGACATGCCCTTCGACCTGCAGACGCGGCTGCTGCGCGTGCTCAGCGACGGCCAGTTCTACCGCGTCGGCGGCCACCAGCCGCTGAAGAGCAACGTGCGCGTCATCGCCGCCACGCACCAGAACCTGGAAGAGCGGGTGCGCGCCGGCAGCTTCCGCGAGGACCTGTTCCACCGCTTGAACGTGATCCGGCTGCGCCTGCCGCCGCTGCGCGAACGGCGCGAGGACATCGCCATGCTGACGCGCTTCTTCCTGCACAAGAGCGCCAAGGATCTGGGCGTCGATGCCAAGCGCATCACCGACGAGGCGCTGCAGCGGCTGCTGGCCTTCGACTTCCCCGGCAACGTGCGCCAGCTCGAGAACCTGTGCCACTGGCTGACGGTGATGGCGCCGTCGCAGGTGGTCGAAGCGAAGGATCTGCCGCCGGAGCTGCTGACGCGCGAGGACGCGGCGCCACGGCCGGCGCCGTCCGCCGCCGAAGCCGCACGCGTGCCGCAGGCCGAGGCACCGGCGGGGCCGTCTGCAGGGGCGGACGCCGCCATCGCCGCTGCCGCGCCGGCGGCCGCCAGCGCCTGGCTGGCGGACCTGCAGCGCGAGGCGCGCGGCCTGCTCGAAGCCGGCGCGCCCGAGGTCTGGGACACGCTGTCGCGCAAGTTCGAGGGGCTGATGATCCACACCGCGCTCGAGCTCACGCGCGGGCGGCGCATCGAGGCCGCGCACAAGCTCGGCATCGGCCGCAACACGATTACGCGCAAGATCCAGGAACTGGGCTTGGACGAATAGCGGCAGGTGCCCGCGCATGTCCTACAGTGGCGGCCCGTCCACGCTGCACCTGCGCTCATGACCTCCCTCGACGACCACCGCCACGACCATGAGGTCGGCATGCGCGACGCCACGCGCGACAGCACGCGCACCGACGACACGCGCATCGACGCGGTGCGTCCGCTGATCTCGCCGGCGCTGCTGCTCGACGAGCTGCCCATCGACGAGGCGGCGCTGCAGCTGGTGGAGCGCACGCGGCGCGAGATCGGCGCGCTGCTGCGCGGCGAGGACGACCGGCTGCTGGTGGTCTGCGGTCCGTGCTCGATCCACGATCACGGGCAGGCGCTGCAGTACGCGAAGCTGCTGCGCGCCGAAGCCGGGGCGCTGCAGGCGGACCTGCTGCTGGTGATGCGCGTGTACTTCGAGAAGCCGCGCACGACGGTCGGCTGGAAGGGCTACATCAACGATCCGCGCCTGGACGGCAGCTTCCACATGAACGAAGGCCTGCGTCTGGCGCGGCAGTTGCTGCTGGACATCACCGCGCTGGGCGTGCCGGCGGGCACCGAGTTCCTCGACCTGCTGTCGCCGCAGTACATCTCCGACCTGATCGCCTGGGGCGCGATCGGTGCGCGCACCACCGAAAGCCAGAGCCACCGCCAGCTGGCCTCCGGGCTGAGCTGCCCGGTCGGCTTCAAGAACGGCACCGACGGCGGCGTCAAGGTGGCGGCCGACGCGGTGCTGGCGGCGGCGGCGAGCCACGCCTTCATGGGCATGACGAAGATGGGCCAGGCCGCCATCTTCGAGACGCGCGGCAATGCCGACTGTCATGTCATTCTGCGCGGCGGGCGCGCGCCGAACTACGACGCCGCCTCGGTGGCTGCGGCCGGCGCCGCCTTGCGTGCCGCGGGCTTGGGCGAGCGGCTGATGATCGACTTCTCGCATGCCAATTCGAGCAAGCAGTACCAGCGCCAGATCGAGGTCGGCGGCGACGTGGCGCGGCAAATTGCCGCCGGCCAGCACGGCATCTGCGGCGTGATGATCGAAAGCCACCTGCAGCCCGGGCGGCAGGATCTGCTGCCGGGGCAGTCCAAGGCCGAGCTGGCGCCGGGCGTGTCGATCACCGACGCCTGCCTGGGATGGGCGCAGACGCAGCCGCTGCTGCACGAGCTGGCGCAGGCGGTGCAGGCGCGCCGGCTTCGAGATTGACGCTCAGCCGCCGTGCCGGCGGCGGTAGTCGGCGCGCTGGTAGCCGAAACCCTGGCCGGAGTCGTGCTGCGTGCGCGAGGCCTCGCTGAAGTCCGCGCGCGGCCAGGGCGGAAAGCGCGCATCGCCGTCGAAGTCGCGATCCACTTCGGTCAGCAGCAGCCGCTGCGCCCGCGGCAGCGCCAGCGCGTACAGCTCGGCGCCGCCGATGACGAAGACTTCGTCATCGAGTGTCAGCCGCTGCAGCGCCGCATCCAGGCTGGCCACGCATTCGGCGCCCGGCGCCTCGAACGCAGGGTTGCGCGTGACCACCAGGTTGCGCCGCCCGGGCAGCGGGCGAAAGCGCGGCGGCAGCGACTGCCAGGTCTTGCGCCCCATGACCACCGCATGGCCGAGCGTGGTCTGCTTGAAGAAGCGCATGTCCTCGCTCAGCTGCCACAACAGCCGGTTGTCGTTGCCGATGACGCCGTTGCGCGCCACCGCGGCAATCAGCGTCAGCCTCACACCGCCACCGGCGCCTTGATCGGCGCATGGTGCTGGTAGTCGCGCACCTCGAAATCTTCGTAGGCATAGTCGAAGATCGACGGCGGCCGGCGCTTCAGGTGCAGCGTCGGGTAAGGGTAGGGCGCGCGCGCCAGCTGCGTGCGCACCTGCTCGACGTGGTTGTCGTAGATGTGGCAGTCGCCGCCGGTCCAGATGAAGTCGCCCGGCTGCAGCTCGCACTGCTGCGCCAGCATGTGCGTCAACAGCGCGTAGCTGGCGATGTTGAAGGGCACGCCGAGGAAGATGTCTGCGCTGCGCTGGTACAGCTGGCAGCTCAGGCGGCCCGCAGCCGAAGGAGACTCGCCGGGCGCGACGTAGAACTGGAACAAGGCATGGCAGGGCAGCAGCGCCATCTTCGGCAATTCGGCCACGTTCCAGGCGCTGACGATGATGCGCCGGCTGTCGGGGTTGGTCTTCAGCTGCTGCACCACCTCGGCGATCTGGTCGATGTGGCCGCCGCCGGGGGTGGGCCAGCTGCGCCACTGCACGCCGTAGACCGGCCCCAGGTCGCCGGTCTCGGGGTCCGCCCATTCGTCCCAGATGCTCACGCCGCGCTGCTGCAGCCAGCGCGCATTGCCGTCGCCGCGCAGGAACCACAGCAGCTCGAGGATGATGCTCTTCAGGTGCACCTTCTTCGTCGTCACCAGCGGAAAGCCTTCGTTCAGGTCGAAGCGCATCTGGTGGCCGAACACGCTGCGCGTGCCGGTGCCGGTGCGGTCGGCCTTGGCCGCGCCGTGCTCGAACACGTGGCGCATCAAGTCTTCGTACTGGCTGCGGATCGGGCGGGTCATTTTTCAGTAACCTCCGAACAGCGCGTCGATGGCATCGTGGATCAGCTCGCGTTCCTCGCGCAGGTTGAGGACCGCCTTGCGCAGCTCGGTGACCGGCACCGCACCCAGCGCGGCGGTGTCCAGCACCAGTGACGTGCCCAGGACGCTGATCATCGGGTTGAGGTCGCGCGCGGGAAGCGCAAACGCTGCTTCCTTGCGCAAGGGGATGACCACGCGCGTCGCCAGGCCGTCGATGAAGTCGTTCTGCACGTCGACGAAGTAGGGCGTGTACCGGCGTTCGCTGCTGTCGGGGTTGGCGTAGACGTCGAAGCGGGCCATGGGTCAGCGGCCCTTCATGAAGCTGCGGTAACGCGCCAGTGGCAGGCCTTCGCGTGCGATGCGCTCGTTGTAGGCGGCGACAGCTTCCTTGTTGTCCTCGTTCCAGCGCGCCCAGTAGCGCCGCCGCACCTCGTCGGCCAGCAGCGCGTCGACGGTCTGCGACAGGTTCATGCCCAGCTCGCGCGCCATGTCGAGCATCTTGGCGTTCAGGCTCAGATTCGTCGATCTCTTCGGGGAGTTGTCGAAACGCAGCCGCATCATGCACCTCCATGGAACATGCGCATTAATTATGCGCTGGCTTCCTGCGCCACCGCCGGCTGCAGGTCGAACTGCATCGCCGCCAGCCGCGCATACAGCCCGCCGCGCGCCACCAGCTCGGCGTGCGTGCCGCTGTCGACGATCTGTCCGGCCTCCATGACCACGATGCGGTCGGCGCGCAGCACGGTGGCCAGCCGGTGCGCGATGACCAGCGTGGTGCGCCCGCGCATCGCCGCCTCCAGGGCAGCCTGCACCATGCGCTCGCTCTCGGCGTCGAGCGCGCTGGTGGCTTCGTCCAGCAGCAGCAGCGGCGGGTTCTTCAGCATCGCGCGCGCGATGCTGATGCGCTGGCGTTGGCCGCCCGACAGGCGCACGCCGCGTTCGCCCAGAAAGCTGCGGTAGCCCTCGGGCAGCGCGCTGATGAATTCGTGCGCGAAGGCGGCCTTGGCCGCGGCCATCACCTCGGCGTCGCTGGCCTCGGGGCGGCCGTAGCGGATGTTCTCGAGCGCGCTGGTGGAGAAGATCACGCTGTCCTGCGGCACGATGCCGATGCGCTGGCGCAGTTCGGCCAGCGCCGCCTGCGGCACCGGCACGCCGTCGACTTCGACGCGGCCGTGCTGCACGTCGTAGAAGCGCAGCAGCAGCTGCAGCACCGTGCTCTTGCCCGCGCCGCTGGGGCCGACCAGCGCCACCGTCTCGCCGGCGGCCACGCTCAGGCTGAAGTCGCGCAGCGTGTCGTGCTGCGGCCGCGACGGATAGTGGAAGCGCACGTCGACCAGCCGGCAGGCCGAGCCGCCGCGCACCGGCGGCAGCGCCCGCGGCTGGGGTGCGTCAGCGACGCTGGAGCGCGCGGCCAGCAGTTCCATCAGCCGCTCGGTGGCGCCGGCGGCGCGCAGCAGGTCGCCGTAGACTTCCGACAGCACCGCGACGCTGCCCACCAGGATGATCACGAAGACCACGGTCTGCCCCAGGTGGCCGGCGCTGATGCGGCCTTGCATCACCGCCTGCGTGCCCTGGTACAGCCCCCACAGCAGCGCGCCGAAGGTGGCGCTGATGATGAAGCCGACCAGCCACGAGCGCACGGCCGTGCGCTTGCGCGCGACCTCGAAGGCGTGTTCGGTCGATGCCGCGAAGCGCGCCGCCTCGCGCTGCTCCTGGTGGTAGCTCTGCACCACGGGAATCGCGTTCAGCACCTCGGCGGCGATGGCGCTGGAGTCGGCGACGCGGTCCTGGCTGTCGCGCGACAGCCGCCGCACGCGCCGGCCGAAGTACAGGCTCGGCAGCACCACCAGCACCAGGATGCCGAGCACCTGCGTCATCACCCAGGGGTTGGTGATGACCAGCATGACCAGCGCGCCCAGGCCCATCACCGTGTTGCGCAGGCCCATGCTCAAGCTGGAGCCGACCACCGTCTGCACCAGCGTGGTGTCGGTGGTCAGCCGGCTCAGCACCTCGCCGGTCTGCGTGCTTTCGAAGAATTCCGGGCTCTGTTCGACCACGTGCGCATAGACGGCGCTGCGCAGGTCGGCGGTGATGCGCTCGCCCAGCCAGCTGACCATGTAGAAGCGCGCCGCCGAGAACACGCCCAGCGCCGCGCCGACGCCGAACAGCGCCAGGAAATAGGGGCGCAGCGCCATCACGCGTTCGCCGGGGTCGTTGCTCACCAGGCCATGGTCGATCAGCGACTTCAGCGCCACCGGAAAGGCCAGCGTGCTCAAGGCCGCCATTACCAGGAAAAGCAAGGCCAGCGCGATGCGGCCGCGGTAGGGGCGCAGGAAGGGCAGCAGGCCGGACAGCGAACGGGGGGAGCGCGCGGCGGCGCGGTCTTGTTGTGGGCGCATGGGACGCGAGTCTATGCGGCCGTGCCGCGCGCAGGTCCGCGCGGCAGCGGCGCATGCCGTTGCGGCTGGAAATCACGCCGCCTGTCGCGTCCGCCCGAGTCCGCGGACGCTTTGTGGTCGAATCTAGGGGCGACGCGGGTGTGCGACTTGCGTCATCATTGAACTCCCATGTTCGATCCCGCCGCCGAGCCCCGCTGGATGCGCCGTTGCACCGCGCTGGCGCTGCGCCTGGGTTTCCTGCCGTCGCTGCTGGGGCTGAGCGGGTTGCTGGTGCTGGGCGTGCTGGCGCTGACGCAGCTGGCGCTGGTGTTCGCCGGCGCGGCGCCCAGGCCGCTGGCCCTGGTGATCGCCGGTGCGATGGCGCTGCTGCTGTCGCCGTTCATCGCCGCCTGGCTGCTGCGGCTGATGTTCCAACTGCACGCCGCGCGCCAGCGCCACAACGTCGACGCCACCCGCGACGACCTCACCGGCGCGCACAACCGCCGCCATTTCATGCAGGTGGCCGAGCGCGAATGGGCGCGCTGCCGCCGCTATGCCGAGGACGGTGCGGTGCTGTTGATCGACGCCGACCAGTTCAAGAGCCTGAAAGGCAGCCACGGCAGCGCCTGCTGCGACGCGCTGCTGCGCGAGCTGACGCGGCTGGCGACGCAGTCGCTGCGCCAGCCCGACCTGCTGGCGCGCTACGGTGCCGAGGCGCTGATCGTCTATCTGCCCAATACCGACCCGATGGGCGCGCTGGACGTGGCCGAGCGCATCCGCGAGCGCATCGCCGGCCACACGCTGCGCTGGCACCACGGCGGCGTCAGCAGCACCGTCAGCATCGGCGTGGCCTCGGTCGGCGCGGCGCACCTGACGCTGGAGTCGCTGGTGCAGGACGCTTCGAGCGCGTTGCAGGCGGCCAAGGACGCCGGCCGCAACTGCGTGCGCGCCGCGCCGATCCAGCCGCGCGCCATGCCGGCGCCGCCGCCGCCGTCGGCGGCCTCCGGCGGGCCGCGGGCCCGCCGCCCCTGATGCCCAGCGGGCCGCGGGCCCGCCGTCCCTGAGCTTCACTGTCCGAGCCGCAGCCGGCCGGCGTAGCCGGTCATCTCCAGGTAGCCGCTGCCCACGCGCCGCTGCGGCGCAGTGCGCAGTTCGGCCAGCCCTTCCCAGTAGACGGTGCCGGTGCCGGCGCGGCTGTCCAATTCCTGCGCGTCCAGCAGCGCCTCGACCTCGAAGCGCCCGGCGGGGGTGTCGACTTGCCACTGCAGCGCATAGCGCGCGCCGGACGACGGGCTGGTCCACAGCCGCCCGGGCGTGAAGCGCACGCTGTCGGGCGCGAAGACCTGCAGCACGCCGCCGGCGCTGCGGTGGCTGCCGCCCGCCCACAGGCTGCTGCCGTCGGCGCGGCGCAGGCGGAAGGCGGTCAGCGCCGCGCCGTCGTCCAGGTTCATGCCGATCCAGTCCCAACCGACCGCCTCGGGGTGCATCAGCGTGTCGCTCCATTCGTGGTCCAGCCAAGCGCGGCCGGTCACGCCAAAGCGCTCGCCGCCGCGCTCGAGTGCGCCGCGGGCCTGCAGCTGCGGTTCGCTCAGGTAGTGGCTGGCCTGGGCTTCTTCCGGCCCCTTGCGCGAGAAGCCGGCATCGCCCTGCAGCAGCGGCGGCTGGGTGGCGTGCAACTCCAGCTGCAGCTCGAAGCCGCCGGCGGCGCCGCCGCTGCCGAAGCGCGTCTGGTAGCGGCTGAGCCCGCGCTCGCCGCTGCGCCGCAGCGTCCAGTCGCCCAGCCGCAGATCGGTGTCGTGCCGCGACGCGCGCGCTGCCGTCGCCGCTTCGTCCCCGGACCAGCGCGCGATGCGTTGGGCATGACGGTGGCGGCGCGTGCGCAGCTCGCTCAGCGCCGCATGCGCGAACAGCAGGTGTCGCGGCGCGAAGCGGCTGTCCAGCCCCTCGGCCAGCCCGGTGCGGCTGCGGAAGAAGGTGATCTGGAAGCCGAAGTGCGCGTCGCCGGCGCCGTGCAGCTCGCCGGTCAGGTACCACCATTCGATGGCCGCGCCCAGGTGCGCGCCGTGGTCGCGCGGGAACTGCAGCGCGCGGCCGCGGCGCACCGGCTCGTCGTCCGCCGGCGCCGGCCGCGCGGCGGGCAGCGCGGCGGCGAGCAGGCTGCAAGCGAGCCAGTGCCGGCGCCGCATCACCAGTCCTCCTGCACCGCGCGCGTCGCCGCGGCCGAGGCCGCGTGGCGCGCGCTGAACGCGGCGGTGGCGATGCCGGCGGCCAGCACCGCGGCACACAAGGCCAGCAACTGGCCCCAGGGCAGCAGCAGCTTCATCGTCCAGTGGAAGCTCTGCGGATTGACCACGTGCACCAGCACCACGCTGACCGCCAGCCCCAGCGCCAGGCCGATCAGCGTGCCGGCAGCCAGCCAGGCCGCGCCTTCGCCGGCGACGACGCCGATGATCTGCGCGCGCGTCAGCCCCAGGTGCGACAGCAGCCCGAATTCCTTGCGCCGCGCGAGCACCTGCGCCGACAGGCTGGCGGCGACGCCGACCAGGCCGATGGCGATGGCCACCGCCTGCAGGTAGCGCGTGACGGCGAAACTGCGGTCGAAGATGGCCAGCGACAGCGCGCGCAGCTCCGAGCTCGTGGCCAGCTCCATCGCGCCGCGCTCGCCGTCCAGCGCGCGCAGCTGCTGCCGCACCGGTTGCGCGTCGGCGCCCGGGCGCAGCCGGATCGCCAGTTCGTTGACGTGCGCGTCGCCGCTCAGCGCGCGATAGGCATCGGCATCGATGGCCACCGCGCCGAACTGGCGCGCATAGTCGCGCCAGATGCCGAGCACGCGATGCTCGCTGCGGCCGGCGGGGCCGATCGGCAGCGTGATGACATCGCCGGGCCGCTTGTCGTACAGCGCCGCGGCGGCCTCGCTCAGGTACACGCCGCTCTCGCCCGGCACTGGCGCCAGCGGCGGCGCGAGCAGCGGCAGTTGCTCGGCCGGCTGCGCCAGCGCACGCGCGATCAGCGTCAGCGCCGGCCGCTCGGGCGCCAGCTGCAGCGCACGCACGCGCGAGGCGGTCAGCTGCTGCACGCCGGGCAGCGCAGCGGCGGCGGCGATGAAGCCCGGGTCCAGCCAGGCCAGCTCGGCCGCGGCGCTGCTGCGGGCGCTGCGCACGTACAGATCGGCCGGCAGCACCTGGTCCAGCCAGTCGCTGACGCCGCCGCGGAAGCTGGTGACCATCACCGTCAGCGCCACCGACAGCGCCAGGCTGGCGACCACGCCGGCCACCGCGGCGCTGGCGGTGTGGCGATGGAACTTCGCGCGCTGCAGCGCCAGCAGGCGCAAGGCATGCGTCGACGCCGGCAGCGCCGCCAGCAGCCCTTGCACCGCCGCCGGCACCAGCGCCACGCCGCCGAACAGCAGCGCGGCCACCGACAGGTAGGCGGCGATCGGCAAGCCGGACAGCGGCGGCGCGAAAGCCAGGCCCACGCCCAGCGCCAGCAGCAGCAGCGCCGGCCAGACCGGCGAGCGCGGCGGCGCCGGGTCGCCCAGGCCCTTCAGCGCCTGCGCCGGCGACAGCGCCTCGGCGCGCCGCGCCGGCATCCAGCCGCCGACCAGCGCCGACGCGGTGCCGAGCAGCGCGAAGCCCGCAGCGGCCAGCCCGTCCCAGCGCAGCGCCGGCGCGATGCCGGGGAAATAGCCGCCGCCCAGGTCGCCGGCCAGCCAGCGCAGCGCGCCCAGCGCCAGCAGCGTGCCGAGCAGCAGCCCGAGCAGGCTGCCGGCCAGGCCCAGCGCCGCACATTCGGCCAGCAGCAGCGTGCGGCGCTCGGCAGCGGTCAGCCCGAGCACGCCGAGCAGCGCGAAGCCCGGCGTGCGCTGCGCCAGCGACAGCGAAACCACCGAATACACCAGGAAGGCGCCGACGAACAAGGCCACCAGCGCCAGCACCGTCAGGTTGACGCGGTAGGCGCGCGACAGCGCCGACATGCGCTGCTCGGCGGCGTCGGCCGGTGCGGCCTGCACGGCCGGCGGCAGCGCCAGCGCCGCAAGCAGCGCCTGCGCATCGGCTCCGGGTTCGAGCCGCAGGTCGATGCGCGTCAGCCGGCCGTGCATGCCGAAGAATTCCTGCGCGCCGGCGATGTCCAGCACCACCAGCGGCGCGCCGGCCGCCGGCACGTCGCCAGCCACGCGCCACTCGCGCCAGCCGCTGCCGGTGCGCAGCGCCAGCGGCGCGCCGTCCTTCAGGCCGAGCAGCGCGCGCGCGCGCGCGTTGACGAACACGCGCTCGGGGTCGAGCACGGCGAAGCGGTTGTCAGCCGCGCTCGGCCGCGGCAGCAGCTGCGGCGCGACCGCGGCGATGCTCAGCGCATCGAGGCCGATCACGCGCAGCGGCACGCGCTCGCCGCCCGCGGCGCGGGCGGCGGTGTCGATCTCCAGCAGCGGCGTGGCCAGCCGCACGCCCGGCATCCTGGCGGCGCGCTCGAACAGCGCATCGTCGAAGCCCTCGCGCTGGCCGCGCAGGCTCAGGTCCGGCTCGCCGTTGGCGGCGCGTACCGCGGCCGCGAACTCGGCCAGCGCCGAGGCGTTGATCAGGTGCACCGACCAGGCCAGCGCCACGCCCAGCGCCACCGCCAGCAGCGCCATGCCGTGACGCCACGGATGGTGGCGCCATTCGCGCCAGCTCGTCAGCACCCCCAAGGCCAGGCTGCGCCTGGCCCACCCCCAGAGGGCGTCGAGCAAAGTGGCGAAGCCGCCTTTGCCCGAGCGCCGCAGCGGCCGCGGCGGCCTCACGGCGCGCCCGGCCGCACGCCGTCGGCCGTCAGCACCAGTACGCGGTCGGCATGCCGCGCCGCCGCCGCCGAATGCGTGACCAGCAGGCAGGCGGCGCCGTGCTCGCGCACCTGTGCTCCCAGCAGCACCAGCACGCGCTCGGCGGTGGCCGGGTCGAGGTTGCCGGTGGGCTCGTCGGCGAGGATCAGCGCCGGCGCATGCACCAGTGCACGCGCGATGGCCACGCGCTGCAGCTGCCCGCCCGACAGCTGTGCCGGCATGCGCGCCGCGAGCCCGTCCAGGCCCACGGCGCCGAGCGTCGCCGCCACGCGCGCCGCGTCGGGCCGGCCCAGCAGCAGCAGCGGCAGCGACACGTTCTCCTGCACGCTCAGGTGCGGCAGCACGTGGAAGGCCTGGAACACGAAGCCGAGCTTGGCGCGGCGCAGCCGGGCGCGCGCGCTCTCGGCGAGCGCCGGCACCTGCTGCCCGTCCAGGCGCAGGCTGCCGGCGTCGGGCTGCTCCAGGCCGGCGATGCAGTTCAGCAAGGTCGACTTGCCGACGCCGGACTCCCCGACCAAGGCGACGAACTCGCCGCGCCCGACCTCGAAGCTCAGGTCGCGGAACACCGGCGTGCCGCCGAAGGACTTGCTCAGGCGCTGCAGTTCCAGCATGGCCGCGGATGATGCCCGATGGCCCTCGGCGAGGCCTTGGCCCCAACGACCGCGATCCTGCAGCGGGCACAGACCAGAGGCAGCCTCACGGTGCCGGCTCGCAGAACTTCAGCCGCGGCCCGACGGGAACGATGCGCGTCGGGTTGATGTGCGGATGGCTCATGTAGTAGTGCCGCTTGATGTGGTCCATGTTCACCGTGGCCGCGATGCCGGGCACGCGATACAGCGTCTGCAGCAGGCGCGAGAGGTTCGGGAAGTCTTCGATCCGGT
This sequence comes from Rubrivivax sp., assembly GCA_036724445.1. Classification (GTDB taxonomy): domain Bacteria; phylum Pseudomonadota; class Gammaproteobacteria; order Burkholderiales; family Burkholderiaceae_C; genus Rubrivivax. The sequence goes on from DAIMFR010000063.1 coordinate 22,857, forward strand.
TGCGGTTGCACTTGAAGTGGCCGAAGTACACGGCATCGAAGCGCAACAGCGTGGTGAAGAGCCGCCAGTCCGCCTCGGTGGGCTGCGCGCCCGCCAGCCATGCCCGCTGACCGAGCTCGCCCTCGACGCGGTCCAGGGCCGAGAACAGGCGCTCGAAGGCGCGCTCGTAGGCCTGCTGCCCGGTGGCGAAGCCGCAGCGGTACACGCCGTTGTTGATGTGGTCGTAGACGAAGGCATTGGCCTCGTCGATCCGGGCACGCAAGGCCAAGGGATAGAGATCGACCTCGTTGCGGGCGAAGGCGGCGAAGGCCTCGTTGAACATGCGCAGGATCTCGCTCGATTCGTTGCTGACGATCGTGCGCGTCTTCTTGTCCCAGAGCGCAGGCACCAGGATCCGGCCGGTGTACTTCGGATCGGCCGCGGCATAGAGCTGATGCAGGTACTGGAAGCCGTGCAGGTGGTCCGGCAGCGCCCCGCTGAAGCTCCACCCCTGCGTCATGACGGGCTCGACCACCGAGACCGAGATCGCGTCCTGCAGGCCTTTCAGCACGCGCGCGATGAGCGTGCGGTGCGCCCAGGGGCAGGCCAGCGACACGTACAGGTGGTAGCGGCCGGACTCGGCAGCGTAGCCGCTGGAACCGTCGGCGGTGATCCAGTTGCGGAAGCTCGAGCTGCTGCGCACGAACTCGCCCGCGGTCTTGCCGGTGTCGTACCAGCCTTCGTGCCACTGCCCCTCTTTCAGGTAACCGCTCATGCCATTCTCCGGTTTGCCGGCACCGCCCCGCGGCTGCGAACTGTAGTGCCCATCAAACGAGTGTGCGCAGCGCCTGCCGCAGCCTTGCCGCCACCGGCGTCGCGTCGCATTCGATGCGCGCCGCCGCGTCCATCGAACGCAGCCAGGTGAGCTGGCGCTTGGCCAACTGGCGCGTCGCGGCGATGCCGGCGTCGCGCAGACCATCGAGCGAAGCGTGGTCCAGCGCCGACCACGCCTGACGGTAGCCGACGCAGCGCATCGACGGCATCTCGGGCCGCAGCGCGGGGCGCCGGCGCAGACGGCGCACTTCGTCGACGAAGCCGGCGGCCAGCATGGCGTCGAAGCGCTCGGCGATGCGCTGGTGCAGCCAGGCGCGCGAGGCCGGTTCCAGCGAGATCAGCGGCCAACGCGCCTGCGCTGACGCCTGCGCCTGCGCCGGCGCGTCGCCGCGCTGCGCATGAAAGGACGACAGCGGTCGGCCGCTGGCCAGCCAGACCTCGAGCGCGCGCTGGATGCGCTGCGCGTCGTGAGGCGCCAGCCGCGCCGCGGTGGCCGGGTCCACGCGCTGCAGCTCGGCATGCAGCGCCGGCCAGCCCTCGGCGGCGGCACGCGCGTCCAACTGCGCGCGAAAGTCCGCGTTGGCCGCCGGCATCGCATCCAGCCCGTCGCGCAGCGCCTTGAAGTACAGCATCGTGCCGCCGACCAGCAGCGGCAGCCGGCCGCGCGCGCGGATCGCCGCCGCCGCGGCCGTGGCGTCGCGCACGAAGCGCGCGGCCGAATAGGCCTGCTCCGGCTCGATCAGGTCGATCAGGTGATGCGGCACCGCCGCGCGCTCGGCCGCGCCGGGCTTGGCGGTGCCGATGTCCATGCCGCGGTAGACCTGCGCCGAATCGACGCTGACGATTTCGAGCGCAAAGTGCTCGGCAAGCTGCAGCGCCAGCGCGCTCTTGCCGCTGGCCGTCGGCCCGGCGAGGCACAGGCCCAGCGGCTTCAAGGCGCCAGCGACGCGGCCAGGGCCTGCAGGCAGCGTTCCTGCTCGGCGGCGCGCTCGGCCGGCGGCACCTGAGCGATGCAATCCAGCGCCGTCCACAGGCGCATGCGTTGCGCCTCGGCCCACTCGGCCTTGCACTGCATCGTGCGCGTCGGCACCGCACCGGCGTCGCCCACCATGCCGGCCAGGGCACAGGCCGCGTCGCGGTATTGCAGCCAGGCGGCCTGCTGCGCCTTCAGCGCGGCGGCCAGCCGGCCCTGGTCGCGCGCCTCGGCGGAGACGCGCTGCAACAGTTCGTCGTGCTCCTGCTTCAGCCCCTCGTCCAGCGTGCGCAGCCTCTCGGGCAGCGGCGGCGCGGCGCGTTGCGCGCCCGACCCGGCGGCCGGCTGCTGCGCCAGCGCGGCGGCAGGCAGCAGCACGGCCGCCGCGGCGACGGCGCATGCGCGCGCCCACGAACATTCCCGAGCTTTCATTGGCTCTCCCCATGCTGTTGCACCAGCGTCCAGCCGACCACCGCGGTGGCCAGCCCCATCACGCCGATGGTGTTGGCCAGCGGCCGCACCGTGCCGTCCATGGCCACGCCCAGCCACGCGCCGACAGCCACCGCGGCGGCGGCCAGCATGAAGCCGGCCAGCGCCGACGCCGTGCCGGCATGGTGCGGGAACGGGCCGACCACCGCCGCCTGGCCGCAGGGCTGGTGGATGCCGTGGCCGAAGGCGAACACCAGCTGCGGCAGCGCGATCGCCCACGGGCTTTGCACGCCGGCCCAGGCCAGCGCCGCCATCGACGCGCCGCCGGCCAGCGAAAACGCCGCGCCGCGCCTGACCGCGCCGGCCAGGCCGTGGCGCAGCAGCCAGCGCCGGCACCAGAAGGTGCCGACGATGTAGCTCACCGAGCACGCCGCCAGCACCAGCCCGCAGGCCATGCGCGACAGGCCGAGCACGTCGATGAACACGAAGGTCGAGCCGGCGAGAAAGGCGAACAGCCCGCCGTAGCTGCAGGCGATGAGCAGCGACCAGGCGATGAACACGCGGTGGCTCAGCACCCGCCACCACATCGCCAGCATCGGGCCGGCGCGCAGCGCGTGCGGGTTCAGCGTGCGCGCCGTCTCCGGCATGACCCGCGCCACCAGCACCAGGCAGCCCAGGCCGAACAACCCGGTCGCCGCGAGCGCTGCGCGCCAGCCGAACAGCGTGGCGAGCGCGCCGCCGGCCAGCGGGCTGGCCAGCACGATGAAGCCGAGGGCGGACAGCGCCTGGGACATCACGCCCGCGCCTTCGCTCGGTTGATGCAGGTCGCGCACCATCGCGCGTGCGCAGACCACCGCCGCGCCGACGCCGATGCCTTGCAGTGCCCGCCACCCGACCAGCGCGTCAATGTGGCTGGAGAACGCGGCGCCCGCGCTGGCCGCCACGTACAGCGACAGTCCGCCGAGCAGCACCGGCCGGCGCCCGAAGCGGTCGGCCATCGACCCGAGCAGCAGCTGGCTCAGGCCGAAGGCGAAAAGCAGCGCCGACAGCGTGGCCTGCGCACCGCCGATGCCGGCGTGCAGTTCGGCGGCCAGCCCGGGCAGCGCCGGCAGGTACAGGTCGGTGGTGATCGGCTGCACGCCCAGCAGCAGTGCCAGCAGCGTGATGATCAGTGCCGGGGACATTCGCGCCCCCCGCTCGACGCCGCTCGCCGCGGCGCCGGCCTCAGAAGCGTTCGTCATCGCGCAGGTAACGCCACTGGCCGGCCGGCAGCTTGCCGAGCACGACGCTGCCGATGCGCACGCGCTTCAGGCCCAGCACCTGCAGGCCGACCGCCTCGCACATGCGGCGGATCTGCCGCTTCTTGCCCTGCTGCAGCACGATGCGCAGCTGGTCCTCGTTGGCCCAGCTGACCTTGGCCGGCTTCAGCGCCTCGCCGTCCAGTTCCAGGCCATGGCGCAGCAGCTGCAACGCCGACTCGGGCACGCCGCCGTCGAAGGCATGGGCGACGCGCACCAGGTATTCCTTCTCGACCAGCGAGTGCTCGCCGATCAGCAGCTTGGCGATGCGCCCGTCCTGCGTCAGCACCAGCAGCCCGGTGGAATCGATGTCCAGCCGGCCGGCCGGCGCCAGGCCGCGCGCGTGGCCGGGGTGGAAGGGCCGGCGCTGCTTGCGTTCGTCCTCGGCCCAACGGTTGGCCGGCGTGACCAGCGCCGCCGCCGGCGGATAGCCGTCCTCGGCCTGGCCGCTCACATAACCGACCGGCTTGTGCAGCAGGATGGTCACGCTCCTGGCCTGCTGCTGTCGCGCCGCAGGGTCGATGTCGATGCGCTGCTCCGGGCGCACGCGCTGGCCGAGCACGGCCATCTCGCCGTCGACGCGCACCCAGCCGGCGGCGATCCAGTCGTCGGCCTCGCGGCGCGAGGCCACGCCCTGTTCGGTGAGCAGCTTGGACAGCCGGACGCCGTCCTGCGGCGCACCCGGCGGCGGCGTGCTGGCGGCGGGTGGATGCGGCACGGGAGCGGCGGGAGCGGCGGGCGTGGTGCGCGTGGTGGGCGTGGTGGGCGCGGCCAGCGTGGCGCGAGGCAGCGGACGGCGTTCGCGCCGTTCCGGACGCGGCTGGGATTCGGATCGCAGCGGCGCGGGGCGGCGGCCCGGCGGCGCCGGCTTCTTGCGCTTCGCTGGCGCCGCGGCCGGCACGGCGGATGCGCCCGAGGCGGCGCTGCGCGGCGCGGTGGTGGCGCGTACGCGCAAGCGCTGCGGGTCGCGCGGCGCGGCGCCGGGCTTGAGCTTGATCGTCGGTCGTTCGGCCATCGTGCGCCGATTGGAGCACAGCACCGGCGTGCGGCCGGGCGGCTGCGCGCGCTCAGTTCGCGTGTGCCGGCACGGCGGCCCGCGCCAGCCGCTCGGCTTCGCGCGCGGCGCCCAGGCCGAACAGCTCGGCCACCGCCTCGCGGTACTGCGTCTGGCCGACGGCGTTGGTGTTGTGGTGCGAGCCGCCTTCGACGAGCACGAAGCGCTTCGGCTCCTTCGCCCGCTCGTACAGCTTGCGTCCCAGCTCGGGCGGGATCAACCGGTCGGCGCTGCCGTGCACCACCAGCAGCGGCGAGCCGAGCTGCTCGACCTTGGACTCGGCATCGAAGCGCTGCGTGATCAGCGGCCCCAGCGGCAGCCAGCCCCACTTGAAGCTGCTGAACACCGCCGGCACCGAAGTGAACGCGCCTTCGAGCAGCACGCCGCTTTCGTCGTCGACCTGGGCCGCCAGCTGCACCGCGATGGCGCTGCCCAGCGAGTGGCCGAACACATAGCGCGGCAGGCCCGGATGCTGGCGGCCGAGCCAGTCCCAGGCGGCGTGTGCGTCCTCGTAGGCCATGTTCTCCGAGGGCAGCGCATCGGTGCTCTGGCCGAAGCCGCGGTAGTCGATGCCCAGCACCGCGAAGCCCAGCTCGTGCATGCGGCGCATGCGGTGCGCGCTGCTGCGCACATCCCAGCCCGCGCCGTGCAGGTACAGCAGCAGCGGCGCGTCGGCGCGCGGCTGCGGCAGCCACAGGCCGTGCAGCCTGACCGGCTCGCCGCTGTCATGCGCGTCGAACGCGATCCACACGTCGTGCATGCCTTCGGCAGCCGAGGCGGCGCCCCACCAGCTCTGCTTGTTGGGCCGGAACACCCACTTGCGCTGCTGTTCGTCGAGCGTCGCGCAGCCGCTCAAGGCCAGCGGCACCAGCACCGCCAGCGCCACCAAAAATCGCATCCAGCGTCTCGACATGGGGGCGCAGCGTGCCACAAAGGCGCCGGCCTGCGCCAGCCTGCGGCTTATTCGGCGCGCCGCGCCTTGAACTCCAGCGGCGGCTCGCTGCTGAAGCCGCCGCTGCTTTGCAGGCGGATGGACAGCACCTCGTCGGGCGGCTGGCCGCGCAACTCGGCCGCGTAGGCATGCGTCAGCTCGCGCGTTTCGCTGCCCATCGAACTCTGGCTGTGGGTCTGGAAATGCACGTTCAGGCCGTCGATGCGCAGCTGGTCGATGGCGCGCGGATAGCCCAGGAAGCCCGCGGTGCCGGTCAGCTCCCCGGCGTGGCGCTTGAACTCGAAGCGCTCGTCGTGCTGCGCGCCCCAGCGGTAGCGCACCGGCGCCGTCCAGACGCCGATCAGGCGCTCGCCGGCATCGGGCGCAGGCAGCGGTTTCGGGCGCAGCAGGCACCAGCCGCCGGCCAGCGCGCCGGCCAGCAGCGCCGCGGCCAGCGCCCACGGCCAGATGCGCCGCGGCGGCGCGACGCCGATGCCGGCGGCCAGCCGCTCGATGTCGGCCGGCCAGTTGGTGTCGCTCAGGCTCAGCGCATTGCGCCGCGCCAGCGCTCGCAGCGGCTCGGGCAGCTCGGCCTCGGCGGGCATGCGTGCGCCGGGCAGCAGCACCGGGATGACGTGCACGCCGCTGTCCAGCGCCACCTGCACTTCCAGGCGCACGAAATCCTGCGCGTCGTCGATGCGGCGCTTGCCGGGCGCCTCGCCGCCGAGCCAGCGCGGCCCGATCAGCACCAGCACCGTCTGCGCCCCGGCCAGGCGCTGGCGGATGGCGGCGGCGAAATCGGCCCCCGGCGCGATGTCGAGCACGTCGCGGAACACGCTGCCGCGGCCCAGGCGGCGCTCCAACGCCTCTTCGAGCCGGCCGGCGTAACCGGCGGCATCGTCGCGACGGTAGGAAATGAAGACGCGGTCGTTCACGGCTGCCGCGCTGCCCTACCGCCCGCGCAGGAACATCGCGTCCAGTTCCTTCAGCGTCACCTGGCGCCAGGTGGGCCGGCCGTGGTTGCACTGGTCCGCCCG
>DAIMFR010000064.1:0-28804 GCA_036724445.1 Rubrivivax sp.
TGCCTGGTGGTTGATGGCAGCGAGGATATAGCGACATGTTTATTTTGGCTACACCATCTCAGAGGCTGTGAAGTATTCCGGCGCGTCCGAGCGGGTGTCCGAAACGGTGTCGATCAAGGCGCAAAGCGCAGTCGCAGCGCGTGCTGCGGCGAGCATTTGCAACGCCGAGCGGCGCCGTTTCGGGCGCACGAGCGGGCGTGGCGGAATGCTTCACAGGCTCTCAGCCCGCCTTCGGATACAGCACCATCTGCGTGCAGCGGAACAGCGCCAGCGTGCGCCCGCTCTGCAGGTGCGACACCACGGCATCCCATACCTGCGTGGTGCGGCCCAGATGTGCCGGCGTCGCCACCGCCGCCACCGTGCCTTCGAGCGCGGTGCCCAGGTGGTTGGACTTCAGTTCCACGGTGGTGAAGCCGCTCGCGCCGCCGCGCAGGTTGAGCTCGCAGCCGTAGCCGCACAGGGTGTCGGCCAGCGTCACCAGGCTGCCGGCATGCAGATAGCCGTTGGGCGCCATCAGCTGCGGCTGCACTTCGAATTCGCCGCGCATCTGTGCCGGCGTGGACAGCGTGATGACGATGCCCAGATGGCCGGGCAGCTTGCCGCTGCCGCGCTGGTTGAACTGTTCGGCGCTGAACATCGGCATCATGAACTCCTGCGTGCGGTGACCTGGATCTCGATGCGCATGCGCGGGTCGAGCAGCTGCGCGCTGATCATCGTCGCTGCCGGCCGCACCGCGCCGAAATGCCGGCGCAGCACCGGCCAGCAGCGCTCGAACTCCTCGGCCTTGGGCACGATGTACAGCACGCGCAGCACGTCGGCCAGCGTCGCGCCGGCCTCGCGCAGCGCGGCGGCGATGTTCTGCAGGCACTGTTCGGTCTGCGTCTCGATGTCGTCGGCGATCGTCATCGTCGCGTAGTCGAAGCCGGTGGTGCCGGAGACGAAGATCCAGTCGCCGTCGACCACGGCGCGCGAGTAGCCGATCTGCTGCTCGAAGGGCGAGCCGGACGAGATCAGGCGTCGGGTGCTCATGATGCGTTCTCCTCGTCGATGCGGGCGATCAGCAACGGCAACGGCGCCGGCGGCGCATCGCCCAGGTGGATGCAGCGCTGCAGCGTCGCGGCCGCGGCCGCCGCCGCATCCTCGCTCGCCGCATGCACGGTGGCCAGCGGCTCGCCGGCCGCCACCTGCTGGCCGATCGAGACCACGCCGCTGAAGCCGACGCGGTGGTCGATGCGGTCGCCGGCGCGGCGCCGGCCGCCACCCAGTTCAACCACCGCCAGCCCGATCTCGCGCGTGGCTTTCGACAGCACCCAGCCGGCGCGCGCTGCCGGCACCGTACGGCGCACCGGCGCGGCGGGCAGGTACTGCAGCGGGCGCTCGCAGAAGTCCACCGGGCCGCCGAGCGCGGCGATCATGCGTGCGCAGCGATCGAGCGCCGCGCCGCCGGCCAGCGCGGCGTCGACGCGCGCCAGCGCCGCCGCCTCGTCGGCCGCCAGGCCGCCGAGCTGCAGCGCCTCGGCGCACAGCATCCGCGTCACCTGTTTCAGCCGCGGCGCCTGGTGCTCGCCGCGCAGGAAGGCCAGCGCCTCCAGCACCTCGAGCGCGTTGCCGGCCGCATGGCCCAGCACCTGGTTCATGTCGGTGACCAGCGCGCGCGTCGGCAGCCCGGCCTGGTTGGCCACGCGCACGATCGAGCGTGCCAGCGCCAGCGCCATCTCGGGCGTGTCGGCGAAGGCGCCGCTGCCGCACTTGACGTCCATCACCAGCCCCTGCAGCCCGGCGGCGAGCTTCTTCGACAGGATGCTGGCGGTGATCAGCGGGATCGACTCGACCGTCGCGGTGACGTCGCGGATCGCATACAGCCGGCGGTCGGCCGGCGCCAGTTCCGCCGTCTGGCCGATGACCGCGCAGCCCGCCGCATGCAGCGCGCGGCGCAGCGTAGGCAGGCTCGGCGCGGTCTGGTAGCCGGGGATCGAATCGAACTTGTCGAGCGTGCCGCCGGTATGCCCCAGGCCGCGGCCCGAGATCATCGGCACCACCGCGCCGCAGGCGGCCAGAATCGGCGCCAGCAGCAGGCTGACCTTGTCGCCGACGCCGCCGGTCGAATGCTTGTCGAGCACCGGCGCGCCGAAGCCTTCGGCCGACCAGTCGAGCACCTGGCCCGAACGGGTCATCGCCTGCGTCAGCGCGACCGTCTCCTCGGCGCCCAGGCCCTTCAGGAACATGGCCATGGCCAGCGCCGCGACCTGGCCTTCGCTCCACGCACCGTCGACCAGCCCGGCGACGAAGGCCTGGATCTGCGCATTCGACAGCGTGCCGCCGTCGCGCTTGATGCGGATGATCTCCTGCGCCAGCATCGCTTCAGTAGTCCCCTGCCGGCGCGGTGTTCGTGCTGCCGCCGAGCAGCGCCTCGATGTCGTCGAGCAGGCTGCTGGCGCCGATGCGAAAGTGCCGTGGCTGCAAGGCCTGCGCCCCGCGCTCGCGCACGACCTGTTGCAGATACGGCAACAGCTCGGCCACGCGCCGCAGCCCGCCCGAGAGCTTGAGGCCCGCCTGCGCATGGCCGCGCATCGCCCGCAGCATCGCTTCGGCCGCGGGCAGCGTGGCGCCGACCGGCAGCTTGCCGGTGCTGGTCTTCAGGAAGTCGGCGCCGGCATCCAGCGCCAGCCGCGAGGCGTGCTCGATGCGCTCCGGCGCCTGCAACGCGCCGGTCTCGAGGATCACCTTCAGCGTCAGCCCCGCGCTGGCCGCGCGCACGGCCTGCAGCAGCCCGACTGCCGCCGCGTCGTCGCCGGCCAGCAGCGCGCGCCAGGGCAGCACCACGTCGACCTCCTGCGCGCCGGCCGCGGCGATCGCCTGCACTTCCTGCAGCACCGCGGCCACGCCGCTGTCGCCGGCCGGAAAGTTGGCCACCGCGGCGACGCCGATCGCCGCCGGCAGCTGCCGCCGCGCGTGCGCCGCCAGGCGCGGCCACACGCACACGGCGGCCACGTCGCCGCAACGGCCGCGGGCGCGCGCGCACAGCCGGTCGATGTCGGCCGCGCCGTCCTGCTCGTTCAGGCTCGTCAGGTCCAGGCAGCGCAGCGCGATGCCTGCGGCTTCGACCAGCGCCTGGCGCCCGTTCACTGGACGACCCTGCGCACTGCGTGCTCCGGGATGAGCACTTGGGAGCGGCCCGGCATGCTCATGCAAGCTCCTTGGCGATCACCTGCACGACGGCCACCAGCAGCGCAGCGGCGTCGGCCGCGGCGGCCTCGGCTTGCGCCAGCGTGTGCGCATGGCTCAGCGTGGCGTCGGACAGGCCGGCGGCCAGGTTGGTGATCAGGCTGAAGGCCAGCACGCGCATGCCGAGCCAGCGCGCGGCGATCGTCTCCGGCACCGTGCTCATGCCCACCGCGTCGGCACCCAGCGTGCGCAGCATGCGGATCTCGGCCGGCGTCTCGAACTGCGGGCCCAGCATCCAGGCATAGATGCCTTCGTGCAGCCTCAGCCCGGCCTCGGCCGCCGCCTGCCGCGCCAGCGTGCGCAGCGCCGGGTCGTAGGCCTGCGCCATGTCGACGAAGCGCGCGCTGCCACCTTCGCCCACCAGCGGCGAACGCTGCACCAGGTTCAGATGGTCGCTGACCAGCATCAGGCTGCCGGGCGGCATCGCCGCCTGCAGGCTGCCTGCCGCATTGGTCTGCAGCAGCAGCTCGCAGCCCAGCGCACGCAGCGTCTGCAGCGCGGCCTTCATGCCGTCGGCCCGCTCCTGTTCGTAGGCATGGCGGCGGCCGCTGAGCACCGCCACCTCGGCGCCGCCCAGCCGGCCCAGCCACAGCTCGCCGGCATGGCCGGCAACGCCGGCCGGCGCAAAACCGGGCAACTCTGCGTACGGGATGCGCCGCGCGTCGCTCAGGCGTTGCGTCAACCCACCCCAGCCCGAGCCGAGCAGCAGCGCGATGCGCGGTCGCGCGCCGGGGGCGCGCTCGCGCAGCAGCTGCAGCGCGGCGCTCGCCGCCGTCACGGCCGCCCCAGCTGCTCGGGGCCGAAGCCGTGCGGCAGCAGTTCGTCGAGCGTGAAGCGCTGCCGCACGCCCTGACCATCGGCCAGCAGCACCGGTGTGTCGGGCGCAGCGAACTCGCGCAGCTTCTGCCGGCAGCCGCCGCAGGGCGTGACCGGCGATGGCCCCTCGGCGCAGACCAGCAGCGCGCCCGCGCGGCGCCCGCCGGCCAGCACCATCGCCGCCAGCGCTGCCGCTTCGGCGCACAGCCCCTGCGGATAGGCGGCGTTCTCGACGTTGCAGCCGGCGTGCACGCGGCCGTGCTCGTCGAGCACCGCCGCACCGACCGCGAACTTGGAGTACGGCGCATAGGCCTTGAGCCGCGCCGCAAGCGCCGCCTGCAGCAGCGCGCGCTGCGCATCCTCGGCCAGCGGCACGCCGGCGCGCGGCGCTGCCGGCCCTTGGCCGCGGGCAGGCGTGCTCACCGGTACAGCACCGAGGGCAGCCACATGCCGATGCCCGGGAACTGGTACAGCAGCACGATGGCGATGATCTGGATGCCCATGAAAGGCAGCATGCCGAGGAAGATCTGGTTCAGCGTGACGTGCGGCGGACTGACGCCCTTGAGGTAGAAGGCCGCCATCGCCACCGGCGGGCTGAGGAAGGCGGTCTGCAGGTTCAGCGCCACCAGCAGGCCGAAGAACAGCGGGTCGACACCGAAGTTGTCGAGCAGCGGGATGAAGATCGGCATGAAGATGACGATGATCTCGGTCCACTCCAGCGGCCAGCCGAGAATGAAGATGATCACCTGGGTCAGCACCAGGAACTGGGTCTTGCTCAGGTTCATGCCCAAGACCCACTGCTCGACCAGTTCCTGCCCGCCCAGCAGCGCGAAGGCGGCCGAGAAGATGGCGCTGCCGACGAACAGCCAGCACACCATGGCGCTGGTCTTGGCGGTGAGGAACACCGATTCCTTCAGCACGTCCAGCGTGAACTGCCGGTAGGCCACGGCGAGCACGAAGCCGCCGAAAGCGCCGACGGCCGCGGCCTCGGTGGGCGTGGCCAGGCCGAAGACGATCGAGCCGAGCACCGCCAGGATCAGCACCAGCAGCGGGAAGAACGAGCTCAACAGCATCTTGAAGACCTCGAGCCGGTTGAAGCTGAGCAGCCCGTAGTAGACGAGCAGTGCCAGCGCCCCGGCGCCCAGCCCGATCCAGTAGCTGCCCGACGCCGGCACGCGTTCGGCCGCGTCCGCCGCCGCGGCGGGAGCGGTACCGGACGGCGGCGCGGACGCCGGCTCCCCGCTGCCGGGCGCCTCGGCCAGCGCCCCGGGTGGTTCGGCCAGCGCGCCGGGGGGTTCGGCCACGCCTGCAGCCGGCTCGTCCTCTTCGATCGGCGGCTCGCTCAAGCCGCCGTTGCTGTCGAGCGGTTCGGCCAGGCCGCCGCCCGATGACTCGGCGGCGGACGGCAACTCGGTGCCGATCTGCTGCAGGCCGCCGGTGTCTTCGGCCGTCAGCGGCTGCGTCGCCACCTGGTACGACAAGAGCGCGCCGAAGACGAACAGCAGCAAGGGCAGCGCGACGACGAACAACTGCCGCAGCAGGTAGCCGGTGGGCACGTCGTGGTTGCGGCGGCCCTTCAGCGCCTGCAGCAGCGCCGGCAGCGCGCGCACCTCGCCCGAGGCGGTGATGCGCTGCGTCAACGGCGGCAGCGGCACGAAGCGCTGCTCGGCGGTCAACGGCGGCGCCAGCGACGGCTTCAACTTGGCGATCAGAATCACGTACAGGATGTACAGGCCGGCCAGCATGATGCCGGGAAAGAAGGCCCCGGCGTAGAGCTGCACCACCGACACGCCGGCCGTCGCGCCATAGACGATGAGCAGCACCGACGGCGGGATCAGGATGCCCAGACAGCCGCCGGCCGTGATCACGCCGGCCGATATCGGCACGCTGTAGCCGGCGCGCAGCATCTGCGGCAGCGCCAGCAGCCCCATCAGCGTGACCACGGCGCCGACGATGCCGGTGGCGGTGGCGAACACCGCACAGGTGACCAGCGTCGCCACCCCCAGCGCGCCCGGCACGCGCGCCAGCGCCAGGTGCAGGCTGCGGAACAGCTTCTCGATCAGGCTGGCGCGTTCGACCAGGTAGCCCATGAAGACGAACAGCGGGATGGCGATGAGCACGTCGCTGCCCATCACCGAGAACGCGCGCTGCACCATCAGGTCCAGCGTCTGGCGCATCGCGCCGGCCGCCGTCTGCCCGCCCGAGTGGTAGGCGAAATAGGCGAACAACATGCCCATGCCCATCAGCGTGAAGGCGGTCGGGAAGCCGAGCATGATCGCCACCACCACCAGCGACAGCATCAGCAGACCGATGTGGCCGTTGGTGACCACCGGCACGCTGACCAGCATGAGCAGCGCGGCGGCGACGATCAGCCCCATCAGCACGAAGCCGAACCAGAGTTCCTTCCGCAGCTTCATCAGCGGCCCCCGTGCCCTTGCGGCGTGACGTACTGGTCGAGGGCTTCGATGTCGGCGTCCTTGACGTGCACCATCTGCTTGAGCTTGTCGACGTCCACTTCCTCGACGTCTTCCTCGCGTGCGGGCCAGGCGCCGTCGCGCAGGCAGATGACGCAGCGCGCGATCTCGACGATGCCCTGCAGCAGCAGCACCGCGCCGGCGATGGGCACGATGAACTTGAAGGGGTAGACGGGCAGCGGATCGGCGTTGAAGGTCTGCTCGCGGATGGCCAGCGATTCGTTGGCGAAGGTCCAGCCGGCCCAGGTGAGCGCAATCACGCCGGGCAGGAAGAACACGATGTACAGCGTCAGGTCGATGGCGGCCTGCGTGCGCGGGCGGAAGAAGCCGTAGAGCACGTCGCCGCGCACGTGGCCGCTCTTGGCCAGCGTGTAGGCGCCGGCCATCATGAACATCGTGCCGTAGAGCATGATCTGCGCGTCCAGCACCCAGCCGTGCGGCCGGTTCAGGACGTAGCGCGAGAACACCTCCCAGGTGATCAGCAGCGTCAACGCCACGGCGGCCCAGGCGAAGGCCTTGCCGATCCAGGTGGAAAACCGGTCCACCGCCAGCAGCAGCTTCTGCATGTGTTGGCCTCAGTCAAAAAAAAGGGCGCCGACGCGGGCGCCCCCGATCACCTTGCCGTGCGCTCAGGCCTTCTTCGCGCCGCGGCCGAAGTAGCGGTTGTAGGCCATGTTGAAGTCGACCATGTAGTCGTTCTGCCAGGACCTGGCGCGCTGGGCAAAGACCTTCTGCGAATCGAGCACCTTCTTGAACAGCGGGTTCTCGCCGCCCTTGGCGGCCATGATCTTGTCCCAGGCGTCGAGCTGCGCGCGCAGGATCGCGTCGGGCGTCTTGTAGAACTTGACGCCCATCTTCTTCAGCTCTTCGTAGTCCTTGGAATTGCGGTCGATGGCTTTCCAGCTCATGTCGGCGCTGGCCGCCTGCACCGCGTAGTCGATGATCGCCTTCTGCTCGGCCGCCAGCGCGTCGTACTTGCCCTTGTTGAACAGGATCTCGAACTGCTCGCCCGACTGGTGGAAGCTTTGCAGCATGCAGTTCTTGGCCACGTCGGGGAAACCGAGCACCTTGTCGCTGGAGGCGTTGTTGAACTCGGCGCCGTCGATCAGGCCGCGGTCCAGCGCCGGCACGATCTCGCCGCCGGGCAGCGGGTTCACCGCCGCGCCCATGGCGCTGTACATGTCCACCGCCAGGCCCACGGTGCGGAACTTCATGCCCTTGACGTCGTCGGCCTTGGCGATCGGCTTCTTGAACCAGCCGAAGGGCTGCGTCGGCATCGGGCCGTACAGGTACGAGACCACGTCCATGTTGATGGACTTGTAGATCTCGTCGAGCAGCGGCTTGCCGCCGCCGTAGTAGTGCCAGGCCAGCACCATGTTCGGGTCCATGCCGAAGGCCGGGCCCGAACCCCACAGCGCCAGCGCCGACTGCTTGCCGTAGTGGTAGGCGACGACGCCGTGGCCGCCGTCGAGCGTGCCCTTGTTGACCGCCTCGAGCAGCTGGAAGGCCGGCACCACCGCGCCGGCCGGCAGCACCTCGATCTTCATGCGGCCGCCGGCCATGTCGTTGACCTTCTTGGCGAAGTCGTGCGCGTACTCGTGGAAGATGTCCTTGGCCGGCCAGGTGGACTGGAAGCGCAGGCTCGTGGTCTGTGCCTTCGACACCATCGGGAAGGCCATGGTGCCGGCGCCGACAGCGGCGGCGGAACCCAGAAACTTGCGGCGCGGTGCCTTGGTCTTGCTCATGTCTGCGGTCTCCTGCATGGGGTGGGTGGGCGGGACAGGGCGCGCAAGCGTCCATGTCCGCGCGGCGAGAAGGCATCGATGCTAGTCAGGCCCGACGCAGCTTCGCGCTGGCAATTACCCGGCAATCAGGGAAAGCCCGCAGATTGGGCCGCACACCACAGATCCAGCTCTTGAACCTCCGCGTCAGCAGCGATGCCGCGGCCTGGACAATCTGACGTCCAGACGTCTATGATGCTGTATCTGCATCCAGTACATGTGTGGGTATGACACGTAGACGCCCGGGTCAAGTCCGCGACGCCATCGTCGAGGTGCTGGAACGCAGCCCCCGCGGCGCAGCGGTGGCGGAGGTATGCGAGCAGGTGTCGCAGCTGATCGGCGAAGAGGTTCCCGGCTCCTCCGTGCGCTCGTACTTGCGCTTGAATACGCCGGAGTTGTTCGTTCGCTCCGATCGCGGCCAGTACGTGCTGGCCGGGTTCGACAGCGGCGGCAACGCCGCGAAGGCGGTTCCTGCCGCCGTGGCCGCAGAGCATCGCTTCGGGCGCGCTCGCCTGGTGCAGGCGGACTGCATCGAGTGGCTGGCGCAGCAGCCTCGCAAGTCGATTCACGGGGTCGTCACCGACCCGCCGTACGGCCTGCTCGAGTACACCGAGGCGGAACAGAAGAAGCTGCGGGCAGGCCGCGGCGGCGTGTGGCGCATCCCGCCCAGTTTCGACGGCGCAAAGCGCTCGCCGCTGCCGCGCTTCACGGTGCTCAGCGCCGCCGACCTCGACGCGCTCGATCGCTACTTTCACGACTGGGCGCGCGTGCTGCTGGACGTGCTCGTGCCCGGCGCCAACGTGGTGGTGGCGAGCAATCCGCTGCTGTCGCACCGCGTCTCGAATGCGCTCGCACGTGCCGGGCTCGAGCGGCGCGGCGAACTGGTGCGCCTGGTGATGACCATGCGCGGCGGCGATCGCCCCAAGCAAGCGCATCTCGAATTCGACGGCGTGAGCGTGATGCCGCGCTCGATGTGGGAGCCCTGGCTGCTGTTCCGGCGCCCGCTGGAAGGGCGCGTGCAGGACAACCTGCGCCGCTGGGGCACCGGCGGGTTCAGGCGAATCGCCAAGGACAAACCCTTCGGCGACGTCATCGCCTCAGCGCCGACGCGCGCCGCGGAGCGCAAGCTCGCCAATCATCCCAGCCTGAAGCCGCAGTCGTTTCTGCGCCAGGTGGTGCGCGGTGTGCTGCCGCTGGGCCGCGGCGTGGTGCTCGATCCGTTCGCCGGCTCGGGCTCGACGCTCGCGGCCGCCGAAGCGGTCGGCTACGAGAGCATCGGCATCGAACGCGATTGCGAATACTTCATGCTCGCGGCAGAGGCCATGCCGCGCCTCGCGGCCGTCCCCGTCGATCACGCGCGATAGATCCAGCATCTGCGCAGCTTGGCAATGCCCTGGGCGTGCAGGGTCGCCGTACGCGTGCCGAGTTCGCCGCGCTCGTTGCGCCGGAAGTCGTCGACGCCGACGTGGCCCAGGTGGATTTCGGTGAAGGTCATGGGCCGCCGCTCGCGTGCCGGTTCGCTGCGGTTGTCGGCGTCATAGACGAAGACGCACATCCACTGTTCGCGCGCCCCGTGCGTGTCGACTGCACCCCCTGCCCTGCGCGTGGTCTTGATCTCGATGCCTTTGGAGCCCGCCTTCTCGGCGTTGTTGGCGTACTCTCCGTTGAGCAACAGGTCGGGATGGCCGTTGAAGTGCCGATTCACGACCAAGGCTCGCGAGTGCTTCGCGACGCTGGCGGTCAGCATGTCGGAGAGCACGCCGGACATGATGGCTGGACGCAAAGTGTCGTCGAGCCGACCCAGGCCTTTGGCCATCAACCCGGTATTCACGTCGTAGAAGAAGTCATACACGTCCTGCACCGCCGCCCGGATGTCGTCCAGTCGCAGCTCGTAGGGCAGTTCGGCATGCGGATTGAACTTCGACGCATCAAGCACGTTGCGCTCGAGGGTCATGCCTGGACCTCCTACGCCAGCGCCCGCCCGATCAGGATCTTCTGCACTTCGGAGGTGCCTTCGTAGATCTGGCACACGCGCACGTCGCGGTAGATGCGCTCGACCGGGAAGTCGCTGACGTAGCCGTAGCCGCCGAAGACCTGGATCGCGGCCGAGCACACGCGTTCGGCCATCTCGCTGGCGAAGAGCTTGGCCATCGCCGCCTCCTTCAGGCACGGCCGGCCGGCGTCCTTCAGGCTCGCCGCATGGTGGATCAGCTGGCGCGCGGCTTCGATCTGCGTGGCGCAGTCGGCCAGTTTGAACTGCACGGCCTGGTGCTCGAAGATCGGCTGACCGAAGGCGCGGCGCTCCTTGCTGTACACCAGCGCCGCCTCGAAGGCCGCGCGCGCCATGCCCAGGCTCTGGCTGGCGATGCCGATGCGCCCGCCCTCCAGCCCCGACAGCGCGATCTTCAGCCCCTGGCCTTCGTCGGCGAGCAGGTTCTCGGCCGGTACGCGGCAGTCGTCGAACAGGATCTGCGCGGTGTCGCTGGCATGCTGGCCCATCTTGTCCTCGATGCGCGCCACCGTGTAGCCGGGCGTGTCGGTGGGCACGATGAAGGCGCTGATGCCCTTCTTGCCGGCGGCCTTGTCGGTGACGGCCATGACGATGGCCAGGT
The DNA here is from genome assembly GCA_036724445.1 of Rubrivivax sp. Taxonomy (GTDB): domain Bacteria; phylum Pseudomonadota; class Gammaproteobacteria; order Burkholderiales; family Burkholderiaceae_C; genus Rubrivivax. Next base: position 10,909 of record DAIMFR010000064.1, read on the forward strand.
CGCCGTTCTTGCCGCTGGTGATGAACTGCTTGACGCCGTTGAGCACGTAGTGCTCGCCGTCTTTCACGGCGGTGGTCTTCAGCCCGCCAGCCTCGGAGCCGACATGCGGCTCGGTCAGGCAGAAGGCGCCGAGCAGCTCGCCGCGCGCCAGCGGCTTCAGGAAACGTTGCTTCTGCTCGTCGTTGCCGAAAGCCATCAGGATCGAGCACACCGGGCAGTTGTTGACGCTGACCACGGTGCTGGTGGCACCGTCGCCGGCAGCGATCTCTTCCAGGATGATGGCCAGCGCCAGGTAGTCGAGTCCGGCGCCGTCGTATTCGGCGGGCACGGCCACGCCGTAGCAGCCGAGCTCGGCCAGGCCGCGCAGCTCGGCCTTGGGGAAGTGGTGGCTCTTGTCCCAGGCCGCCGCCTGCGGCGCGATGCGCTCCTGCACGTAGCTGCGCACGGCGTCCTGCACGGCGCGATGGTCTTCGCTCAACAACATCTTTGCTCCTCGCATCAACCCGTGCTGCTCAGGCGGCTGCCGGCCAGCCGCGCAGCCAGCGCAAAGAACAACAGCCCGCCCGCCGCCTGCAGCCAGCGTGCGCTGACGGCCAGCGCCGGCAGCCGCGCGAGCCGCGCCGTCAGCAGCACCACGGCCAGCAGGAACACGAGCCCCTGCAGCACGAACAAGGCGCCCAGCAGCAGCAGCGCCGGCGTCTTGTGCGCCAGCTGCGCCGGCACGAACTGCGGCAGGAAGGCCAGCATGAACAGCGCCACCTTCGGGTTCAGCAGATTGGTCAGCAGGCCGCGGCGGAAATCGGCGCTCGCCGAAGCCTGCGGCGCGCGCGGCACGGCAGCGCCGCGCACCCCGCCGCGCCAGGCATCGCGCAGTAGACCGACGCCCAGCCACGCCAGGTAGGCCGCGCCGGCCCACTTGATGAGCGTGAAGGCCGTCGCCGACCAGGCGAGCAGCGCGGCCAGCCCGAAGGCCGCCGCCAGCGCATGCACGGCGCAGCCCGCGGCGATGCCCAGCGCGGCCATCGCGCCGGCACGCGCGCCGCCCTGCGCGGTGCGCGTCACGGTCAGCAGCAGGTCGACGCCCGGCGTCGCGTTCAGCAGCAGCGTCGCCGCCATGAACAGCGGCAGCTGCTGCAGCAGCGCCGGCTCGATGAGGCTCACGGCATTCCCGCCGCCAGCGCCGGACATGCGCGGGGCCGCGTCACAGCATCTCCACGGCCAGGGCGGTGGCTTCGCCGCCGCCGATGCACAGCGCGGCCATGCCGCGCTTCAGGCTGCGCTTGCGCAATGCGCCCAGCAGCGTGACGACGATGCGCGCGCCCGACGCGCCGATCGGATGACCCAATGCGCAGGCACCGCCATGCACGTTGACGATCTCGTGCGCCAGCTTGTAGTCGGCCATCGCCGCCATCGTCACCGCGGCGAAGGCTTCGTTGACTTCCCACAGATCGACCTGGCCCGCATTCCAGCCGGCCTTGTTCAGCGCCTTGGCGATGGCGCCGGCCGGCGCGGTGGCGAACCATTCGGGCGCCTGCGCATGCACCGCATGCGCGACGATGCGCGCCAGCGGCTTCAGCCCGCGCTGCGCGGCGGTGGATTCGCGCATCAACAGCAGCGCAGCGGCGCCGTCGGAGATGCTGCTGGCGTTGGCCGCGGTGATCGTGCCGTCCTTCTTGAAGGCGGGCTTCAGCGACGGGATCTTGTCGAGCTTGGCCTTGAAGGGCTGCTCGTCGAACTTCACCACCGTGTCGCCGCTCTTGCCGGGCAGGGTGACAGGCGCGATCTCCCAGCCGAAGCTGCCGTCTTCGTTGGCCTGCTTGGCGCGCGTGGTCGAAGCGATTGCGAACTGGTCCTGCGCTTCGCGGCTGAAGCCGTACTTGGCGACGCAGCTCTCGGCGAACACGCCCATCGCCTTGCCGCGCTCGTAGGCGTCCTCCAGCCCGTCCATCGCCATGTGGTCGAAGAGCTGCGCGGCGCCGTAGCGCACGCCCTTGCGCGCGAACAGCAGGTGCGGCGCGTTGGTCATGCTCTCCATGCCGCCGGCCACCACCGCCGAGGCCGAGCCGGCGGCCAACATGTCGTGCGCGAACATCATCGCGCGCATGCCGCTGCCGCACATCTTGCTCAAGGTGACGGCGCCGGCCGACTGCGGCAAGCCGGCCTTCAACGCGGCCTGGCGGGCCGGCGCCTGGCCCTGGCCGGCCATCAGGCAGTTGCCCATCAGCACCTCGTCGATGGCGTCGCCGGGCACGCCGGCGCGCTCCACCGCGGCGCGGATGGCGACGGCGCCCAGTTCCCAGGCCGGCAGCGCGGCGAAGTCGCCGAGCAGGCCGCCGATCGGCGTGCGCGCCGCGGAGACGATGACGATGGATTCAGACATGGTGTTTCTCCCCAAGGACGGGACCGGGATGCAAGCGTCGCGCAACCGCTCGGCCTGTGCGAAGCGTTGAATATAGGTCTGGAACGGCGCATCTTCAGCGCGCAGCGGTATCCGCCGCCGGGCCGTGCCGCGGCATGACCAGTTCCGCCGCTTGATGCATGGCACGCGGCCGCGCATCAGCGCCCACGAATGGCAGTGCATCGCCGGCTGCGGCCACGCACCTGACGCTGCATTGCCCCGCATTGCACACGCTGATTGCCGGCGACATGGTGCTGCCGCGCATTTCCACCCGCATCAGCGTCTACGACATCGAGCCCGAGGCCAACCCGCTGCCGCTGTATCTGGAGTCGATCGGCGCGACGCGCACGCTGCCGGCCGGCACGCTGGTGCTGCCGTCGCACGGCAAACCCTTCACTGGGCTGCCCCAGCGCATCGAGCAGCTGATGCATCACCACGACGAGTGCCTGTCCGAGGTGCTGAAGGCCTGCGCCGAAGCGGCGCGCAGCGCGGCCGAGCTGCTGCCGGTGATGTTCAAGCGCGCGCTGAACCTGCACCAGACCGTCTTCGGGCTGGGCGAAGCGGTGACCCACGTGCATGCGTTGCGGTCGACGGGACAGCTGAAGGAAGTGCGTCGCGGCGACAGCGTGCTGCGCTGCGCCACGGCAGCCTGACACCGATTCGCCACCGACCGCATGGAAGTTGACGGCGGCTTGCGGCGCAAAGCGGCCGTAGGCCGCTTTGCGCCGCAAGCCGCCGTTCGATGCCTTGGCCGTCGAGCGCGCGGTCCGCGTGAATCAGTCGAACACCGGCACCTGGCCGTCGCGCAGCGCGCTGCGCGAGCGCTCGTAGTCCGGCAGCACCGAGCGCACCACGTCCCAGAACGCCGCGCTGTGGTTCATCTCGCGCAGGTGGGCCAGCTCGTGCGCGACCACGTAGTCGATGATCGGCGGCGCGAAATGCACCAGCCGCCAGTTCAGGCGGATCGAGCCGTCGGCGCTGGCGCTGCCCCAGCGCGTCGCGGCCGAGCTGAGCCCGATGCGGCGCACGCGCACCTGCAGCCGCGGCGCGAACTCGGCGCAGCGCTGTTCGAACACGCGCCGCGCCTGGCGCTGCAGCCAGCTCTGCACCGCATCGCGGATCTGCTCGGGCGTCGCGCCGTGCGGCAGGCCGACGCGCAGCAGCCGCCGCGCCATGCCCGGCAAGCCCTGCGGACTTTCAGCGCCGGCGTCGAGCACCGCGCCCGGGACGCGCGCATCGAGCAACACGATCACCGGCTCGCCGAGGAACGGCACTTCGCTGCCGTCGCGCCAGTCGATGCGCGCCGACTGCAGCCTCAGCGCGCGTTCGCGCTGCTCGCGCAGCTTGCGCAGGATCCAGCCACGCTTGTCCTGCAGCGCGCTGTCCACCTCCTTCAGGCCGACCCAGCGCGGCGCGCTGACGCTCAAGCCCTCGGGCCCGACGACGAAGCCGATGCTGCGGCGGCGCGCGCGGCGCATCTCGTAGGCCACCAGATGACCGTCCAGACGCACGTCGCGCTGCGCGCGCGGGTGGCGAAAGACTTCGCCGGCCAGCACCTCGCGCGCCGGCTCAGGCGCGGGCGCATGCGGCGGCGCGGCATGGGGCTCGTCGAACAGCGAGCGCTGCAGCATCTTGCAGGGGTCAGGCCAGCGCGGCGACATTGGGTGCGGATTCTAGGCAGCGGGCGCGGGCGCCGGCACCGGCTCGGCGGGATAGGCCTCGGGGTCGAGGCGCCGCATCTCGGCTTCGATCCAGGTCTCGACCTGCAGCATCAGCTCGTCGGCGCGGCGCCCTTCGACCGGGATCGGCCGGCCGATCGAGATGTCGATCAGCCCTGGGCGCAGCAGGAAGCTCTTGCGCGGCCAGCAGCGCGCGGAGTTGACGGCAATCGGCACGATCGGCGTGCCGGTCTCGATCGCCAGCCGGGACGCGCCATGCTTGTACTGCCCCTGCCGCCCGCGCGCGATGCGCGTGCCTTCGGGGAACATGATCACCCAGTTGCCCTGCGCCATGAAGCGGCGGCCCTGCTCGGCCACGCGGCTCCAGGCTTCGGCGCGCTTGCTGCGGTCGATGTGGATCATGTCCAGCTTGCCGATGGCCCAGCCGAAGAACGGGATCAGCAGCAGCTCCTTCTTGAACACGTAGCACAGCGGGTGCGGCATCAGCACCGGGTAGGCGAAGGCCTCCCAGGTGGACTGGTGCTTGGACGCCAGCAGCACCGCGCGCGTGCCTTCGGCCGCGGTGGGCAGATGTTCCATGCCCGTCACGCGCCAGCGCACGCCGCAGATGACGCGCGCGCCCTGGATCGCCAACCGCACCCAGAAGATGCACATCCAGTACAGCCGCGTGCCGCCGATGAACAGCGAGGCGATCACCACCGCGGTAGCCACCGGCACCACCGTCACCAGCATCCACAGCATGAACACCGCCGAGCGCAGCGCCCAGACGACCTTCATGCCAGGGCGCCGGACTGCGAGTCGCGCAGATGCTCGCGCTCCAGCAGGTGGCTGGCGAACTCGCCCAGATCGCGGTGCACGAAGGTGCCGCTCACCTGTTCGAGCCACAGCGCCACCTGCGCGGCGCCCAGCTCCGCAGCGCGGCCGCTGCGCACCAGGTGCGGCTCGCAGCCCGCCGCCTGCGCGGCCTGCAGGTCGCGCAGCGTGTCGCAGACCATCGGCACCTGGCGCAGGTCGGCGCCGTAGCGGCGCGCGATGTCCAGCATCAGCCCGGGCTGCGGCTTGCGGCAGTCGCAGTTGTCCTCGGGCGTGTGCGGGCAGAAGAACACGGCGTCGATGCGCCCGCCTACCGCCTGCAGGCTGCGCAGCATGTGCGCGTGCACCGCGTTCACCGAGGCCATGTCGATCATGCCGGTGCCGATGCCGGACTGGTTGGTGGCCACCACCACGTGCCAGCCGGCGTGATGCAAGCGCGCCAGCGCCTCGAGCGCGCCGGGTACGGCGATCCATTCCTCGGGCGCCTTGATGTGGTCTTCGTGGAATTCGTTGAGGATGCCGTCGCGTCCGACGATGATCAGCTTGAGGATGTGTGGCATCGCGCGGCCTCGGAAGCGGCTTCAGGCCGCGAGCTTGGACAGGTCGGCGACGCGGTTCATCGCCGCGTGCAGCTCGCCCAGCAGCGCCAGCCGGTTGGCGCGCAGCGCCGGGTCGTCGGCATTGACCAGCACCTGGTCGAAGAAGCGGTCCACCGGCCCCTTCAGGGCGGCCAGCGCCTGCAGCGAGGCCGCCAGATCGCCGGCTTCGAAAGCGGCGTCGGCCCGCTCGGCCACGCCCTGCAGCGCCGCGTACAGGCCGGCTTCGGCGTCGCCGGCGAACAGGCGCGTCTGCACCGCGCCGGGCGCGCCGGCGTCGGACTTCCTCAGGATGTTGCCCACGCGCTTGTTGGCCGCCGCCAGTGCCGGCGCCTCGGGCAGCGCGGCGAAGTCCCGCAGCGCGTCCAGGCGCCGCGGCAGTTCGGCCCAGCGCTCGGGCCGCAGCTCCAGCACCGCGTCGATCTGCATCGCGCCGTAGCCCTGCTCGCGCAGCCAGCCGACCAAGCGCTCGCGCAGGAAGAATGCCAGCTCGGCCTGTGCCTGGCCGTGGCCGGCGCCGAAGACGGCAAAGGCCTGCTGCACCAGCGCGCCCGTATCCAGCGGCAGCTGGCGCTCGATCAGCATGCGGATCACGCCCAGTGCATGGCGGCGCAGTGCGAACGGATCCTTGTCGCCGCTGGGCAGCTGGCCGATGCCGAACAGCCCGGCCAGCGTCTCCAGCTTGTCGGCCAACGCCAGCGCCACGCCGCACATCTGCCGCGGCAGCGCGTCGCCGGCGAAGCGCGGCTTGTAGTGGTCTTCGATGGCGCAGGCGACTTCGCCGCTCTCGCCGTCGTGGCGTGCGTAGTAGCCGCCCATCACGCCCTGCAGCTCGGGGAACTCGCCGACCATGTCGCTGACCAGGTCGGCCTTGGCGAGCAGCGCGGCGCGGTCGGCGGCCTGCGCCAGCGCCGCGCCCCCGAGCTGTGCGCCGATCGCGCGCGCCAGCGTGCGCACGCGCTCGACGCGCTCGCCCATCGAGCCGAGCCTGGCGTGGTAGACCACCTTGGCCAGCGCCGGCACGCGCGATTCCAGGCTCTTCCTGCGGTCCTGGTCGAAGAAGAACCTGGCATCGGCCAGGCGCGGACGCACCACGCGCTGGTTGCCTTCGACGATGCGGCTGGCGTCGGCCGGCCGGACGTTGCTGACCACCAGGAAGCGGTGCGTCAGCCGCCCTTCGCCGTCGACCAGCGGGAAGTACTTCTGGTTGGCCTTCATCGTCAGCACCAGGCATTCGCCGGGCACTTCGAGGAAGTTCGGGTCGAACTCGCAGGCCAGCACCGCGGGCCGTTCGACCAGCCCGGTGACCTCGTCGAGCAGCGCCTCGTCGTCGAGGGTGCGCAGGCCCAGCGCGCCGGCCGCCGCCTGCAGCTGGCGCACGATCTCGGCCCGGCGCTCGGCAAAGCCGGGGATCACCGCGCCCTCGTCCTGCAGCTGCAGCGCATAGCTGTCGGCGTCGCGCAGCACGATCGGCGAGGCCGGCGCCTCGAAGCGATGGCCGTGCGTGGTGCGCCGCGCCTGCAGGCCCAGCGCCTGCACGTCGACCACCGCATCGCCATGCAGCGCCACCAGGCCGTGCGCCGGGCGCACGAAGTGCACGCTGCTCCAGCCGTCGGCCAGCTGGTAGCTCATCAGCTTGGGGATCGGCAGCCGGGCCAGCGTATCGTCCAGCGCCCGCTGCAGGCCTTCGGCCAGCGTCAGCCCGGGCACACGCCGCTCGACGAACAGCGCCTCGGCCTTGCCGTCGGGGCGGCGTTGCAGCGCGGCATCCGGCGCCAGGCCCAGCGACGCCAGCTTCTTGATCAAGGCCTGCGTCGGCTTGCCGTCGGCGTCGAGGCCAACGCTGACCGGCACCAGCTTCTTCGTTTCGCTGCGGTCTTCAGCCTTGGCGCGCACTTCGGGCAGCAGCACCGCCAGGCGCCGCGGCGTCGCGAAGCCCGCGGGCGGCGGCGACGCCGGCTCGGCCAGCCCGGCCTCGACCAGCCCGGCGGCAATGCCGGCGGCGAAGGCCTCGCCCAGCTTCTTCAGCGCCTTCGGCGGCAGCTCTTCCACCAACAGCTCGACCAGCAGCTTCGTCGTGCTCATGCTCAGGCCGCCTTCTTCGCCAGTTGCGCCGCGGCCTCGTCGGCCCACGCGCGCGGCGCCATCGGGAACCCCAGCCGCGCACGGCTGTCGACATAGGCCTGCGCCACCGCGCGCGCCAGGTTGCGGATGCGGCCGATGTAGGCGGCGCGCTCGGTGACGCTGATGGCGCCGCGCGCATCGAGCAGGTTGAAGGTGTGCGCCGCCTTCAGCAGCTGCTCGTAGGCCGGCAGCGCCAGCTGGTGTTGCATCAGGTGCTGGCTTTGCCGCTCGTGCGCGCCGAAGGCCTGCAGCAGGAAGTCGACGTCGCTGTGCTCGAAGTTGTAGGCGCTCTGCTCGACCTCGTTCTGGTGGTAGACGTCGCGATAGGTGATGCCTTCGGCCCACTGCAGGTCGAACAGGCTCTCGACGCCCTGGATGTACATCGCCAGCCGTTCCAGGCCGTAGGTGATCTCGCCGGTGATCGGCCGGCAGTCGATGCCGCCCACCTGCTGGAAGTAGGTGAACTGCGTTACCTCCATGCCGTTGAGCCAGACCTCCCAGCCCAGGCCCCAGCAGCCGAGCGTGGGGTTCTCCCAGTCGTCCTCGACGAAGCGCACGTCGTTGCGCTTCAGGTCGAAGCCCAGTGCCTCCAGGCTGCCCAGGTACAGGTCGAGGATGTTGGCCGGCGCCGGCTTCAGCACCACCTGGTACTGGTAGTAGTGCTGCAGCCGGTTCGGGTTCTCGCCGTAGCGGCCGTCCTTGGGCCGGCGGCTGGGCTGCACGTAGGCCGCCTTCCACGGTTCCGGCCCGAGCGCGCGCAGGAAGGTCGCGGTGTGGCTGGTACCGGCGCCGACCTCCATGTCGTAGGGCTGCAGCAGTGCGCAACCCTGGCGGTCCCAGTAGTCCTGTAGCGTGAGGATGATCTGCTGGAAACTGCGCATCGGGGGTTTTGGTTCGAGGTCGGTCGCTGATTCTACGAAGGCCCTTCGCGTCGCCGCGGCCGCGTGCGGCTACCGTGCCGGCGGCACGCGCCACGCCGAGCCGATCAGCACCGCCGCCAGCACCAGCCACGGCCACAGCCCGAAACGCGCGCTCCACCAGGCGAAGGGCGTCAGGCCGTCGCGGCCCTCGACGCGCCCTTCGAGCACGCCGCGCGTGAAGGGCGGCAGCCGCGCCGTGACCATGGCGCGATGATCGATGACCGCCGTGGCGCCGGTATTGGTTGCGCGCAGCATCGGCCGCTGGAACTCCAACGCGCGCATGCGCGAGATGTTCAGGTGCTGCGGCACGGCGATGGTGTCGCCGAACCAGCCGATGTTGCTCAGGTTGGCCAGGATCGTCGGCGCCTGCGCGGCGTCGCCGAAGCGGCGCGCCAACTCGGCGCCGAACAGGTCCTCGTAGCAGATGTTCGGCGCGATGCGCTGGCCGCGGAAGGCGAACGACGGCGCGTCCAGCGGACCGCGCGCGAAGTCGCCGAGCGGGATGTCCATCAGCTGCGTGAACCAGCGAAAGCCGGTGGGAATGAATTCGCCGAAGGGCACCAGATGCACCTTGTCGTAGCGGTACGGCGCGCCGCCGCGGCTGGCCGCCGACAGCCCGAGCACCGAATTGGTGTAGCCGCGGCTGAAGTCGCCCAGCGGCACCCCGACGAGCAGCGCGCGCGGCGACTGCTCGAAAGCCGCGCGCAGCGCCGGCCAATAGTCGGGCAGCAGTTCGGCCAGCTGTTCGGGCAGCAGCGGCACCGCCGTCTCCGGCGCCACCACCAGTTCGCCGCGCGCCTCGTGCAATGCCTCGGCCAGCCAGGCCAGCGCCTGCGGCACGTAGGCCATCGAGAACTTCTCGTCCTGCGGCACGTTGCCCTGCAGCAGGCTGACGCTCAACTCACCGGTGCTGCGGCTGAACTCGCGCGTACCGGCGACGGCCGCGAGCGCCGGCAGCAGCAGCGCCAGCGCCGCGGCGGCCAGCGCCCGGGATGGCTGGGCGCGGCCGTGCCAGGCCGCTGCGGCGAGCCCCGCCGAGACCGCGGCGATGAAGCCGATGCCGCTGACGCCGACCCACGGCGCCAGGGCAGCCAGCGGCCCGTCGACCTGCGCGTAGCCGCTGGCCAACCACGGGAATCCGGTGAAGATCACCGTGCGCGCCAGCTCGGCCAGCAGCCACAGCGCGGCGAACAGGGCCACGTCTACCGCGACACGATCACGCCGCCAGCGGGCGAACAGCGCCATCGCCAAGGCCAGGTACAAGGCCAGGCCGAAGCACAGCAGCGCCACCGCCAGCGCCGCCAGCCACGCCGGCAGGCCGCCGTAGCGATGCAGGCTGACGAACAGCCACCACACGCCCGCGCCCAGCCAGGCGCTGCCGAAGAGCCAGCCGTACCAGGCGGCGCGCCGCGGCGGCGCCTGCCAGACCAGCACCGCCAGCAGCGCCATGCACAGCAGCGGCAGCCACCACAGCGCGGTGTGCACGAAGGCCGGCGTCTGCAGCGCTCCCGCCGCCGCGGCGGCCAGCGAGGGCAGCCACACCGGGCGCGCAGCAGCCGGGCGGCGCTTCAAGCGGCGTCGCGCGTTCGCCCGGCGTCGGCGACGCGCGCCACGCGGAACCAGCGCACCGCGCCGCCGCGCGCCAGCATCACCGCGAAGCGCAGGCCGCCGACGTCGACGCTCTCGCCGCGCCGCGGCACGCGGCCGAATTCGTGTGCCACCAGACCGCCGATGGTTTCGAAGTCGGCGTCGGGCAGGTGCACCTCGAAGGCTTCGTTGACCGCAGCGATGCTCGCGTCGCCGGCCACGCGATGGCTGCCGTCGGCCAGCGTGTAGATGCTGCTGTCGCCGTCGTGATCGTCGAATTCGTCCTCGATCTCGCCGACGATCTCCTCGAGCACGTCTTCGATGGTGATCAGTCCGGCGGTCTGGCCGAATTCGTCGATGACGATCGCCAGGTGGTTGCGGTTGGAGCGGAAGTCGCGCAGCAGATCGTTCAGCCGCTTCGATTCGGGCACGAACACCGCCGGACGCAGCAGCGTGCGCAGGTTCAGTTCCGGCGCGCGCTGCAGCTTCAGCAGGTCCTTGGCCATCAGCGTGCCGATGATGTTGTCGCGCCGGCCTTCGTACACCGGGAAGCGCGAGTGCGCGGTATTGATGACCACGCGCAGCAGTTCGTCGTAGGGCGCGTCGATGTCCAGCAGGTCCATGCGCGGCGCCGCCACCATGACGTCGCCGGCGCTCAGGTCGGCCATGTGCAGCACGCCTTCGAGCATCTGGCGCGACTCGGGCTCGATCAGCTCGCGCTGCTCGGCGTCGGCCAGCGTGGCGATCAGCTCGGCCCGGGAATCGGGGCCCGGCGAGATGAACTCCACCAGGCGCTCGAACAGCGAGCGTTTGTCTTCGGCGGGCTGCGGCTGCCGCGAAGGCTGAGGGTCTGGCAAGTTGGGGGTGGGAAGTGGCGCTTGAGGGCGAAGAATACCGCAGCGGCCCGCGCACCGGACCGCCGACGGCACGCCGACGGCACGCCGCGGCGCCGAGGGGGAATCGCCGCACAACCGTACAGCGGCCTCTTGAAGAGGCCGGCGCCGACCCCACCTTTCTTGGTTATTCTTGTCGCCCAGCTCTTCGAGAGGCACCGATGTCCGCAGCCCTGATCCCCGCCACCATCCTCACCGGCTTCCTGGGTTCGGGCAAGACGACGCTGCTCAAGCGCGTGCTCAGCGAGACGCACGGCCAGAAGATCGCCGTCATCGAGAACGAGTTCGGCGCCGAGAACATCGACAACGAGATCCTGGTGCGCGACAGCGGCGAGCAGATCGTGCAGCTGAACAACGGCTGCGTCTGCTGCTCGATCCGCGAGGATCTGCGCACCACGCTGTCGGAGCTGGCCGAGAAGAAGCGCAAGGGCGAACTCGACTTCGAGCGCGTGGTCATCGAGACCACCGGCCTGGCCGACCCGGGCCCGGTGGCGCAGACCTTCTTCATGGACGACGAGATCGCCGAGACCTACCTGCTGGACTCGATCCTGACGCTGGTCGACGCCAAGCACGGCGACGGCCAGCTCGACACGCGGCAGGAGGCGCGCCGCCAGGTGGGCTTCGCCGACCAGATCTTCATCAGCAAGGCCGACCTGGTCGCCAAGGACGAGGTGGACGCCTTGGTGCACCGCCTGAAGCACATGAACCCGCGCGCGCCGCAACGCCAGGTGCATTTCGGCGAGGTGCCGATCGCCGAGGTCTTCGACCTGCGCGGCTTCAACCTAAACGCCAAGCTGGACATCGACCCGGAGTTCCTGAACGCCGGCGCGCACGAGCACGAGCACGAGCACGAGCACGAGCACCATGATCATGACCACGATCACGAGCACGGCGAGCACTGCAACCACCCGCACCACCATCACCACGACGACGACGTCAAGTCCTTCGTGTTCCGCGCCGAACGGCCGCTGAATCCGGCCAAGCTGGAGGACTTCCTGGGCGCGATCGTGCAGGTCTACGGCCCGAAGATGCTGCGCTACAAGGGCGTGCTGCACATGCAGGGCAGCGACCGCAAGGTCATCTTCCAGGGCGTGCACCAGCTGATGGGCAGCGACCTCGGCCCGAAGTGGGCGCCGGGCGAGAGGAAGACCAGCAAGATGGTCTTCATCGGCATCGATCTGCCGCGCGACATCCTGCTGCAGGGGCTGGAGCAATGCGTGTCCTGAGCAGCATTTCACGAGGCCTCGGCAGCCGCGTCCGGTGCCTTGGCCGCACACCGCGCTGCGCTGGCGGCAGGGTGGCTACAATCCGCGCGCTTCGAGCCGGCGGCCAGGCTTTCAGCGAAGGCCCGCCGAGCGGCTGAGGAGCCCGTTTTACAGAGAGTTCCGGCAAGGAGACCGAAGTGAACAAGCCGCTGGCCAAGAGCGCCGCGACCCCCGCCAAGAAGGTCCCCGCCAAGGTCGCGCCTGCCAAAACCGAAGCCGCGCCGCCGCCCGCCACGGTGGCCGCCGCGACACCGGTGCCCACCTCGGCTCCGGCGCCCGCCACCAACCGCTTCACCGACCGTTTCGCGCCGGCACGCGCGCCGCTGCGCGGCCATGACGAGCCGCACGACAACGTCAGGCCGACGGCCAAACCCGACCCGAAGCTGGCCCAGGCCTGGAAAACGAAGTCGGCGCGCGAGCTGACCGAGGCCGAGTTGCTGGCCATGCCTGAAGACGAGTACATGAACGACAAGCAGCGCGAGTTCTTCAGGCTGCGCCTGCAGGCGCAGAAGGACGATCTGCTGTCCAACGCCGGCGAGACCACCGAGCACCTGCGCGAGGACACGTCGATCGTGCCCGACCCGGCCGACCGCGCCACCATCGAGGAAGAACACGCGCTGGAGCTGCGCACGCGCGACCGCGAGCGCAAGCTGCTGAAGAAGATCGGCCAGTCGCTGGCGCGCGTCGAAACCGGCGACTACGGCTATTGCGACGAGACCGGCGAGCCGATCGGCCTGGCGCGGCTGCTGGCGCGGCCGACGGCGACACTGTCGCTCGAGGCGCAGCAGCGGCGGGAGATGAAGCAGAAGATGTTCGGTGATTGAGGCTGGCTGAGCAGGACGCCCTGATGGCCGACAACAAGGAAGGCGAGAGCTTCTTCCGCCGCATGGTGCGCTTCGTGGCCAACCCGGCCACGGACTGGACCGAACTGGGCACCCGTCAGGACGATACGCGCGAGCTCGACCTCGAGAAGTCCGAGCTGAAGGCGATGGTCGAGCGCAAGCGGCGCAACGACTTCGTGCGCAAGCGCGAGTTCGACATGCTGCGCAAGGTGCGCCGCGAAGGCCTGACGCCGGAGCAGCTGGCGTCGCTGGGCGGCTCGTCGCGGCTCGACGATTCGGAAGCGCGGCCGTCCGACAGTGCCCCGGCGCGGCCCGACCGGGGCGTCAAGGCCAAGATCGACGAGATCGAGCAGCAGATGGTGGGCGCCGGCAGCTTCACTCCATCGCAGCGCCGCAACACCGAGTTCTTCAATGCGCCGACCGAGCCGGCGGTGCTGGCGCGTTCCGGCCTGCCGCCGCCTTCGGGCAAGACGCCGCTGGAGCCGCCCAACGACGCGCTGCCGGCGCTGCCGCCGCTGCCCGATCTGGACCTGGCCCCGGCCGAGCCGCCAGCGCCGGCCTTCGACACGCCCGGGCTGCCGCCGCTGGGGCCGTCGTCGCTGGCCACGGCCGGCGATACCGGCGGCTTCGAGCACCGCTTCGGCGTCGAGGTCAGCGAAGTCGTGCACGACCCGGACCTGGACGAGGCGGTGATCGCCTTCGCCAACGCCGACTTCGGCCAGTGCGAGCAGTCGCTGTCGCAGATCACCGGGCAGGGCGGCGCGCGTGCGCAGCACGCCGAAACCTGGCTGGTGCTGTTCGACCTGTACCGCGCCACCGGCCAGCAGCAGCGCTTCGAGGCGCTGGCCGGCGACTACGCGCACCAGTTCGGCTGGTCGGCGCCGCAATGGTTCTCGCTGCCCAAGCTGGTGTCCGACGCCGTGGCCGATGCGAGCGCCGGCGAGCGCAGCGTGCACGGCGCACTGAGCGGCGAGGTCGGCTGGATCAGTCCCGAGCTGCTGGACACGGAGGCGGTGGCCCGGCTGCGTTCGCAGACGCTGCAGATGCCGCTGCCCTGGGTGTTCGACTGGGCGGCGCTGAGCGGTATCGAAGCCGAGGCGGCGGCGCAGCTGTCATCGCTGTTCCGCCACTGGAGCAAGCAGCAGCTGGAGATGCGCTGGCTGTCCGGAGAGAAGCTGTTCGCGACGCTGCAGGAGGCGGCGCCGACCGGCGTGCGCGATGCCGACCCGGCGTTCTGGCAGGCGCGGCTCGACGCGCTGCGCCTGGCCAACCGCGCCGACCAGTTCGACGAGGTGGCGATCGACTACTGCGTCACCTACGAGGTCTCGCCGCCGTCATGGGAGCCTGCGCGCTGCAACGTGCGCATCAGCGGCTCGGGCATGCACACGCACACGCCGCCGCTGTCGATGGTCAGTCAGGTGTCGACCAGCTTCATGGAATCGGGCCTGGTCGACGAGACCGTCGGCACCGCGCAGGTGGCGAACATCGAGCTGTCCGGCCAGCTGGTCGGCGACATCAGCCAGACGCTGGAGCGGCTGAATGCGCAGCTCGGCAACGCCACGCTGGCACAGGTGTCGTGCGCCAGGCTGATCCGCGTGGACTTCATCGCGGCCGGCGATCTGCTGAACTGGGTGCTGGGCAAGCGCGGCGAGAAGCGCAGCGTGCACTTCGTCGACGCACACCGCCTGGTGGCGCTGTTCTTCGGCGCGATGGGCATCAACGAACACGCGCGGGTGCAGGTGCGCAAGGTCTGAGCGCGCCCGTGGCGCCGCAGCGGCGGCGCGCGACAATGCTCCCTTGTCGAAGCATCGAAGCAACCCCAGCGACGCCCCTATGCAGTCTTCCGAAGCGGCCGTGTTCCACGGCACCACCATCGTCAGCGTGCGCCGCGGCCGCAGCGTGGCCCTCGGCGGCGACGGGCAGGTGACGCTGGGCAACATCGTGGTCAAGTCCAGCGCGCGCAAGGTGCGCAAGCTCTTCCGCGACCAGGTGCTGGCCGGATTCGCCGGCGCCACGGCCGACGCCTTCACGCTGTTCGAGCGCTTCGAGGCCAAGCTCGAGAAGCACCAGGGCCACCTGGTGCGCGCGGCCATCGAGCTGACCAAGGACTGGCGCACCGACCGCGTGCTGCGCCGGCTGGAAGCGATGCTCGCCGTGGCCGACCGCGAGGCCTCGCTGATCATCACCGGCAACGGCGACGTGCTCGAGCCGGAGCACGGCATCATCGCCATCGGCTCCGGCGGCGCCTATGCGCAGGCTGCGGCGCGCGCGCTGCTCGTGCACACCGAAATGGCGCCGGCCGAGATGGTGAAGAAGTCGCTGGAGATCGCCGGCGACATCTGCATCTATACCAACCAGAGCCACGTGGTCGAGAGCCTCGAATGAGCCAGATGACGCCGCAGGAGATCGTCTCCGAACTCGACCGCCACATCGTCGGCCAGCACCAGGCCAAGCGCGCGGTGGCCATCGCGCTGCGCAACCGCTGGCGCCGCCAGCAGGTGGCCGAGCCGATGCGCGGCGAGATCACGCCGAAGAACATCCTGATGATCGGCCCGACCGGCGTCGGCAAGACCGAGATCGCGCGCCGCCTGGCGCGGCTGGCCGACGCGCCCTTCGTCAAGGTCGAAGCCACCAAGTTCACCGAGGTCGGCTATGTGGGCAAGGACGTGGACAGCATCGTGCGCGACCTCGTGGATGTCGCCGTCAAGCAGGAGCGCGAGCTGCAGATGAAACGCAAGCGCGCGCAGGCCGAGGACGCGGCCGAGGAGCGTGTGCTCGACATCCTGGTGCCGCCGCCGCGCGCCGAGTTCGGCATGGGCAGCAGCGCCGCACCGGACAACACCGCGCGCCAGGTGATGCGCAAACGCCTGCGCGAGGGCACGCTCGACGACCGCGAGATCGAAGTCGACCTGGCCGAAGCGCGGCCGTCGCTGGAGATCATGGGGCCGCAGGGCATGGAAGAGATGGCCGAGCAGCTGAAGGGCCTGTTCTCGCAACTCGGCCAAGGCAAGCGCCGCACGCGCAAGCTGAAGATCGGCGAGGCGCTGAAGCTGCTGGTGGACGAAGAGGCCGGCAAGCTGGTCAACGATGACGAGATCAAGCTCGCGGCACTGGCCAATGCCGAGAACAACGGCATCGTCTTCCTCGACGAGATCGACAAGGTGGCCTCGCGCAACGAGCACGGCGGCGCCGACGTGTCGCGCCAGGGCGTGCAGCGCGACCTGCTGCCGCTGGTCGAGGGCACGTCGGTGAACACCAAGTACGGCATGGTCAAGACCGACCACATCCTGTTCATCGCCTCCGGCGCCTTCCACCTGGCCAAGCCCAGCGACCTGATTCCCGAACTGCAGGGGCGCTTTCCGATCCGCGTGGAGCTGGGTTCGCTGAGCGTCGAAGACTTCGAAGCCATCCTGACCAGCACGCACGCCAGCCTGGTGAAGCAGTACCAGGCGTTGCTGGCGACCGAGGGCGTGGCGCTCGAGCTCAGCCCCGAAGGCGTGCGCCGGCTGGCGCAGATCGCCTTCGACGTCAACGAGAGCACCGAGAACATCGGCGCGCGCCGCTTGGCCACGGTGATGGAGCGGCTGCTCGACGAGATCAGCTTCGACGCGCCCAGCCGTCATGGCCAGACGGTGCGCGTCGACGAGGCACTGGTCAACGCCCGCCTGTCGGACCTGGCGAAGAACGAGGACCTGTCGCGCTACATCCTGTAGCCAGGAGCTTGTCGGCGCGTCTGGATCTCGATCAGGCCGTCGAAGATCAGCGAGTCGACGGTCTCGAAGTCAAGGTCGGTGATCGGCGCCAGCTTCACGGCCGCGCCGCCGGTCATGAACAGCGCGGGCGCCTGGCCGGTGTGCTGCAGCAGCTTGCGGTACTGGCGTTCGATGGCGCCGGCGATGGCATTGGCGCCGCCGCTCATCAGCGCATCGCTGGTGTTGGTGGGAAAGTCCACCACGTCGCCGGTCGGCACCTTCAGGCCGGCGGTGCCCATCTCCAGCGCCTGGAGCATCAGGCCGAAGCCGGGCAGGATCAGCCCGCCCAGAAAGCGGCCGTCGGCATCGATGGCGTCCACCGTCGCCGCGGTGCCAATCATCACCACCAGCGCCGGGCGCGGCGGTCCGCTGGACAGCAGCCGCGCACGCGCGCCGATCAGCGACACCCAGCGGTCGGCACCGAGCCGGCCCGGATGGTCGTAGCCGTTAAGCAGGCCGGCTTCGCGCTCGGACGGCACGACCCAGGCCGGCTGCACATCCCACAACTCCATCTGCTCCTCGACCCGGCGCCGCACGGCATCGCCGGCAACCACGCAGCCGAGCATGCAAGCCGGTGGCGCGAGCCCCTTCCAGTCGCCGTCGGCAAGCTCGTCGATGGTCTCGAGGAACACGGCTCCTTGCGCCAGCAGTGCCGCGCCGTGCGCCGGCGCCGCGTACTGTGCCCACTTCAAGCGCGTATTGCCGATATCGATGGCCAGGAAACTCATGTCGGAAATGCTGTCTGCGCGAAGGGAGACGCGAGCCTAGCAGGCGCTGAGGTGCCGCGCGGCCCAGGGTAAACCATTAGCATGCGCAGCAGCCAGCGCGCCGCGAGCAGGCCATGCGATCATCGGCACGCGAATCTGCGCGCTTCACCGCTGCGCATCCACCGTCCGTCAATCATCCGCACCGCCATGACCGACCTGTCCGCCGAATACAAGGCCCTCGCCGAGTACCGTCCGAAGCACAAGCTGCGCTTCGTCACCGCGGCGTCGCTGTTCGACGGCCACGACGCGGCGATCAACAT
>DAIMFR010000065.1:0-28349 GCA_036724445.1 Rubrivivax sp.
CCGCTCCAAAGCGCCCGCACCGGAGCGCGATCAGCGCGGAGGTTGCCTTATGAGCACGACCAGGAGCTGCGCGGCCTGGCGGTGTGCGGCGGCCACACGCGCATCGACGCGGCCTTCGTCGAGCCGTTTGCGCGGCTGGAGATCGTGTCCAGCTTCGGCGTCGGCTACGACCACATCGACGCCGCTTCGCTGGCCGCGCGCGGCATCGTCGTCACGCACACGCCCGACGTGCTGACCGACGAGGTCGCCGACCTGGCGCTGGGGCTGCTGATCGCCACCGTGCGCCAGCTGCCGCAGGCGGACCGCTGCCTGCGCGCCGGCCGGTGGCTGCAGCGGCCCTATCCGCTGAGCGCCACGCTGCGCGGGCGCAAGATCGGCATCCTGGGCCTGGGGCGCATCGGCAAGGCGATCGCGCGGCGCGTCCAGGCCTGCGGGCTGCCGGTCGAATACCACGGCCGCAAGCCGCAGCCCGGCGTCGAGTACCCGTCGAGTACCGCTACCACCGGACGCGGCTCGGCCTGGCGCAAAGCTGCGACGTGCTGATGGTCGTGGCCTCGGGCGCTGCCCAGACGCGGCACCTCGTCGACCAGCAGGTGCTGGAAGCGCTGGGCCCGGACGGTGTCCTGGTCAACGTCGGCCGCGGCAGCGTCGTCGACGAGCAGGCACTGATGGCCGCGCTGCGCGACCGGAAGATCCTCTGCGCCGGGCTGGACGTGTTCGAGGACGAGCCGCGCGTGCCGGCCGAGCTGGTCGCGATGCAGCAGGTGGTGCTGCTGCCGCACGTCGGCTCGGCCTCGGTGCACACGCGCAATGCGATGGGCCGGCTGGTGGTCGACAACCTGGTGTGCTGGTTCGGCGGCCAGGGCGCGATCACCCCGGTGCCCGAATGCCGGGCGCTGGCGGCGGGCAACAAGGCTCGGCGCCGCTCGATCGGCGGCGAAGTTGATTGTTGACCGAATGGTCAAATATCGCTAGAGTACCGCCATGGCGCGCGAAAGGCAGTTCAGCGAAGCGCAGGTGCTCGACGAGGTCGCCGACCTCTTCACCTCGCACGGCTACCAGGGCACGTCGCTGGCGATGCTGCTCGACGCCACCGGCCTGGGCAAGCAGAGCCTGTACAACTGCTTCGGCGACAAGCGCGCGCTGTACCTGAAGTCGCTCGACTGCGCGAGCGCGCGTTACCAGGCGGTGCAGGCGCAGATGCAGGCCGCAGCCGACGGCCGCGCGGCGCTGCAACGCTTCTTCGACCATGTGATCGGCCAATGCGGCAGCGGCAGCGCCGGCGCGGCGGACAAGGGCTGCATCGTCGCCGCCGGTCTGCTGGAGGCCGTGGACGACCCGCTGGTGGTGCAGACGCTGCGCGCCAAGTGGGCGGCGTCGCACGAGCTGCTGCGCGCTGCGGTCGAGCGCGGACAGAAGGACGGCTCCGTGCACAACCCCGCGCCGTCGGCCGCGCTGGCCGACCTGCTGCTGGCGCTGACGGCCGGCCTGCGCGTCAACGCCCGCGCCGGTTTCGGTGCGGCGCGCCAGCGCCGCACGCTCGAGCTGGCGCTGGCGGTGCTGGACAGCGGATAGCGCCGGCCGCCGCGAGCACGCGCGCCGGGCGCGCTCTTTTTTTTGCCCATTCTTGACTATTCGGTCCATATAAGGAGTCAGACCATGTTGTTCCAAGCCTTCAGCAGCTCAGCGCTGCAATTGAAGAACCGCGTCGTGATGGCGCCGCTGACGCGCAGCCGGGCGGTCGAGCGCAACACGCCCAACGAGCTGATGGTGCGCTACTACGCGCAGCGCGCCGGCGCCGGCCTGATCGTCACCGAAGGCACGTCGCCGTCGCCCGACGGGCTGGGCTATGCGCGCATACCGGGGCTGTTCAATGCGGAGCAGGCGGCGGGATGGCGCCGCGTCACCGAGGCCGTGCATGCGCAGGGCGCGAAGATCTTCGTGCAGCTGATGCATACCGGCCGCGTCGCGCACGCCGCCAACCTGCCGGCCGGCGCCAGGGTCGTCGGGCCGACCGCCGCGCCGCTGGCCGGCGAGATCTTCACCGACACCCAGGGCATGCAGCCGCACGGCACGCCGCAGGCGATGAGCGCCGAGGACATCCGCGCCGCCACCGCCGAATACGTGCACGCAGCCCGGCTGGCCGTCGAGGCCGGTTTCGACGGCGTCGAACTGCATGCCGCCAATGGCTACCTGCTGGAGCAGTTCCTCAATGCCAACGTCAACACGCGCGACGATGCCTACGGCGGCTCGGCCGACCGGCGCAACCGCTTCGTGCTCGAAGTGGCGCGCGCCGTGGCGGCGGCGATCGGCGCCGGGCGCGTCGGTATCCGCGTCTCGCCCTACGGCGTCTTCAACGGCACCGGCGCCTTCGACGGCATCGAGGAGCAGTACCTGGCGCTGGCGCGCGAACTGGGCGCGCTGCAACCGGCCTACCTGCATCTGGTCGACCATTCGTCGATGGGTGCGCCCGCGCTGCCGGCCGCCTTCAAGGCGAAGCTGCGCAGCGCCTTCGGCGGCAGCTTCATCGCCTCCGGCGGACTGGACCGCGGCAGCGCCGAACAGGTCTTGAAGGAGGACCGCGGCGACCTGGTGGCCTTCGGCCGCGCCTGGCTGGCCAACCCGGACCTGATCGAACGCATGCAGGCCGGGCTGCCGCTGAACGCGCCGGACGCGGCGACCTTCTACACGCCGGGCGCGAAGGGCTATACCGACTATCCGCGCGCCGAGGCCGCGGCAACGGCCTGATGCAACCGGGTCGGCTACTGGCCGACCACCACCTCGCTGAACTGCATCACCGGCGCGATGTCGGTGTAGTTCGGGATGTCGGCCATGATGGCCTTGGCATGCGGGCCGAAGGCCTTCTGGAAGGCCTCGACCGAGTCAGCATGGATGTGGCACATGCCCACGTAGGCCGGCGGTGCGCCGGGCGCGCCGCCGGCCAGGCCCTTGTCCACCGTGTAGAACCTGCAGGCGTCGCCCATCTTCGCCTCGAGCATCGGCATGTGCTTGTCGCGGTAGTAGTCGTGGTCGAACCGCGCGCCTTCCTTGTGCGGGTACATCACGCTGACCTTGATCATTGCCTTGTCTCCTCGTGTCAATTCGCCAGCAACTGCCGCAGTACGTAAGGCAGGATGCCGCCGTGCGCGTAGTAGTCGACCTCGATCGGCGTATCGATGCGCAGCGTCACCGTCACCCGGCGCACGCTGCCGTCGCTGCCGCTGATCACCAGCGTGGCGTTGCTCTGCGGCACGATCGGCGTGGCCAGCTCGACGTCGACGGCTTCGCTGCCCGTCAGCCCCAGTGACTGCCACGAGTCGCCGCCCTTGAACTGCAGCGGCAGCACGCCCATGCCCACCAGGTTGCTGCGGTGGATGCGCTCGAAGCTCTTCGCGATCACCGCCTTGATGCCCAGCAGCATCGTGCCCTTGGCGGCCCAGTCGCGACTGGAGCCGGTGCCGTATTCCTCGCCGGCGAAGATCACCGTCGGCACGCCGGCTTCCATGTAGTTGATCGCCGCGTCGTAGATGAACAGCTTCTCGCCCGTCGGCTGGTACAGCGTCACGCCGCCTTCCTCGCGCGAGCCGTCGGGCCCCGCCGGGATCATCAGGTTCTTGATGCGCACGTTGGCGAAGGTGCCGCGCATCATCACCTCGTGGTGGCCGCGGCGCGAGCCGTAGCTGTTGAAGTCGGCCTTGCGCACGCCCTGGCTCAGCAGGTACCGGCCGGCCGGCGAGGCCTCCTTGATGCTGCCGGCCGGCGAGATGTGGTCGGTGGTGATCGAGTCGCCGAACAGCGCCATGATGCGCGCGCCCTTGACGCCGGCCTCCGGCGGCTTGGGCGCCAGCGTGAAGCCTTGGAAGAACGGCGGCTGCGCGATGTAGCTGCTGTGCGGCCAGCTGTAGACCTGGCCGGTCACGCCCTTGATGGCGGTCCACAGCTTGCCCGGGTTGGCGGCGACGTTCTCGTAGTTCTGGCGGAAGGCCTTCGGCTGCATCGCGAACTTCAGCAGCGCGTGGATCTCGTCGCTGCCCGGCCAGATGTCGCCCAGGTACACCGGCCGGCCCTTCTTGCCGGTGCCCAGCGGCTGCGTCATCAGGTCCACCGTCATGTTGCCGGCGATCGCATAGGCCACCACCAGCGGCGGGCTGGCCAGGAAGTTGGCCTTCAGGTTCGGGTGGATGCGCGCCTCGAAGTTGCGGTTGCCCGACAGCACCGCCGCGCACACCAGGTCGTTGACGGTGATGGCGTCGTTGATCTCCGGCGCCAGGTCGCCGGCGTTGCCGATGCAGGTGGTGCAGCCGTAGCCGGCCAGGTTGAAGCCGAGCTTTTCCAGGTAGGGCAGCAGGCCGGTCTTCTGCAGGTATTCTGTGACCACGCGCGAGCCCGGGGCCAGCGAGGTCTTGACGTGCGGCTTGACCTTCAGCCCGGCCTCCACCGCCTTCTTCGCCAGCAGTCCGGCGGCCAGCAGCACGCTCGGGTTGCTGGTATTGGTGCAGCTGGTGATCGCGGCGATCAGCACGTCGCCGTGGCCGATGCTCAGGTCGTCGGCGCCGGCCTTGGCCGCCACCAGCGTGGAGCGGTTGCCGACCATCTCGACCTCGGCGCGCGCAGCGCCGGGCGTCACCGGCGGCGCCGCCGGCGTGCTGGCCGCCGCCAGGCTGCAGCGCTGGCCCAGGCGCTCGGCCGGCTGGTTGAAGCCGTTGTCGGCCACCGGTGCGCTGAACAGCTGCGTGAACTTCGCCGCCACGTCGGTCAGCGTGATGCGGTCTTGCGGCCGCTTCGGCCCGGCCAGCGACGGGGTCACCGTCGACAGGTCCAGCTCGATCACCTGGCTGTAGGCGATCTCGCCTTCGCCGGGGATGCCGAACAGCTTCTGCGCCCTGAAGTAGGCCTCGAACAGCTCGATCTCGGCGCGGCTGCGGCCGGTGCCCTTGAAGTAGTCGATCGTGCGCTCGTCCACCGGGAAGAAGCCCATCGTCGCGCCGTATTCCGGCGCCATGTTGCCGATGGTCGCGCGGTCGGGCACGGCCAGCGTGCGCGTGCCGACGCCGAAGAACTCGACGAACTTGCCCACCACCTTGTGCTTGCGCAGCAGCTCGGTGACGGTCAGCACCAGGTCGGTGGCGGTGCAGCCCTCGCGCAGCCGGCCGCTCAGGCGCATGCCCACCACGTCGGGCGTCAGGAAGTACACCGGCTGGCCGAGCATGCCGGCCTCGGCCTCGATGCCGCCGACGCCCCAGCCGACGACGCCGATGCCGTTGATCATCGTCGTGTGGCTGTCGGTGCCGACCAGCGTGTCGGGGTAGACCACGCCGTCGCGCCGCTTGTGCACGCCGCGCGCCAGGTACTCCAGGTTCACCTGGTGCACGATGCCGAAGCCCGGCGGCACGACGCCGAAGGTGTCGAAGGCCTGCATGCCCCACTTCATGAACTGGTAGCGCTCCTGGTTGCGATGGAATTCCAGCTTCATGTTCAGGTCCAGCGCCTGCTTGGTGCCGTAGTGGTCGACCATCACCGAATGGTCCACCACCAGGTCCACCGGCACCAGCGGCTCGATGGTCTTCGGGTCGCGGCCCATGTCGGCGGCGACGTTGCGCATCGCCGCCAGGTCCACCAGCAGCGGCACGCCGGTGAAGTCCTGCAGCACGACGCGCGCGACGACGAAGGGGATCTCGTCCGTGCGCGGCGCGTTCGGCTGCCAGTTGGCGAGTTGCTCGACGTGCGCCGGCGTGATCTTCAGCCCGTCGCAGTTGCGCAGCACCGATTCCAGCACGATGCGGATCGACACCGGCAGCCGCTGGATGTTCGGCCAGGTCTTCGCCAGCTCCGGCAGCGAGAAGAACTGCGCCTCGCGTCCGGACGCGGTGCGTAGGCGCTTGCGCATTCTGGCGAAGGCGTGGATCGGGGACTTCGGCACGGTGCGGGTATCCATGGGCGCTCCTGAGCGGGGTTGCGCCGCCATTTTGCACGGCGCCGTGTCTCTAGGGGGGAGGCCCCGATCGGCGCGCGGCGAAGGGATAGCATCCGCTGATGCATGGGCGGCTGTCCTCCTGACAGCGGCTTTGTCCGTTATCCATTCCGTGCGCTGTCGCACTTATAGAGGAGAACGTTGCATGAACATCAAACGCTTGCTGGGTATCGGCGCGTTGTCGCTGTCACTGGCCGCCGGCGGCGCTTTCGCGCAGGACAAGGCGGCCAAGCAGGCCGAAATCGTCAAGACCACCGGCGTCGCGCTGGAGCGTTTCTATGCCAAGAAGCCCGAACTGAAGGCGGCGGTGGGCAAGGCGCCCGGTTACGCGGTATTCACCACCTACGGCATCAGCTTCCTGGTCGGCGGCGCCGGGGGCAAGGGCCTGGTGCACGACAACAAGACCAAGAAGAACACCTTCATGGCCATGGGCTCGGCCAGCGTCGGCGCGCAGATCGGTGCCGCCGAGAACGACGTGCTGATGATCTTCAGGACCGCGGCGGCGATGAACGACTTCGTCAACAAGGGCTGGACGGCCGGCGGCGGCGCCACCGCGCAGGCGGGAGCGGACAGCAGCCAGGTCGGCGGTGGCCGCGGCGGCAGCGCGATGGACAATACAGAAACCTTCACGCTGACGAAGAACGGTCTCGAGGCCGGCGTGGCCATCGCCGGCTCCAAGTTCTGGAAGGAAGACGAGCTGAACTGAAGGCCGCAGGCCTCGTCAGCAGGGCCCGCGGGCCGCGTTTTCGCGCCGCATGCCCAGGCGGCGCGCCAAGCGCCAGCCAGCGGCGCACGTCGTCGACGATGTGCTGGCAGGGGTGGCCGTGCGTCGAAGGCCGCCACGACTGCACCGCGCAGGTCAACGAGCGCTGCCGCCAGCGCATCGGCGCGCTGCTCGACGACGCGCGCCCCAAAGGCCGCGGCGTTGCGCGGGGGATTCCGATCCCGCGCGGCGCGGCGGGCTCAGGTCTTCGCGTCGGGTGAGGGGACAACCACCTGCCCGTCCTTGACCGGCAGCGTGGCGCCGGGCTTCGAGGACATGCGCACGACGCCTTGCTGGCCGTCGAGGCGGTAGCTGACGTCGTAGCCGAGGTGCTGGCGCGACTTCTCCTGCACCGTGCGGCAGCGGCGTTCGGTGGTGGTGACCACGTCCTTGTCCTGCATCGACTTCTGCACCTGGTTGCCGGCGTAGCCGCCCGCGGCAGCGCCGGCCACCGTGGCCACCGTCTTGCCGGTGCCGCCGCCGATCGTGTGCCCGAGCAGCCCGCCGGCCACCGCGCCGACGGCGGTGCCGGTGATGCGGTTCGTGTCCTGCACCGGCGCCTGGCGCCGCACGGGCACGACTTCGCAGTGCTCGCGCGGCGTGACCACGGTTTCGACGACCTCCTTGACGGCCACGACCTCGGCCAGGCGGGGCTGCGTCAGCGTCTTGTAGCCGCCGACGGCACCGGCGCCGAGCACGACCATCGCGGCGCCGCCCACGACGAACCCCTTGAGCATTGACTTGTCCATGACTGATCTCTGATGACGATGCGGGCGCTGCGCCCGGAAGGCGCCATTGTCGGCGGGGTACTGCGGGAAACCCCGTATCGACAGAGTCAGTCGGTAACAAGCTGTTCGACGCGGGCGCTGCGGGCGCCGGCACCCGCGCCGGCTCAGGAACCTGCGCGCAGGCGCTGCAGCAGTTGCGCCGCCTGCGCGTTGCCGGGCTGCAGCTGCTGCAGCGCCTCGGCCTCGCGCAGCGCGTCGGCGCGCCGTCCCTGCTGCGCATAGAAGACGGCCAGCGCGTAGGCGATGGCCGGGTCGCCGGGGGCCAGCTCCCGCGCCCGGCGCAGCGCCGCTTCGGCCGGCTTCGCCTGGCCCAGCTGCTGGCGCGCGAGGCCCAGGTTGTAGTGGGCGCGGGCGTGCTGCGGCAACAGCTTCGCCGCACGCTCCAGCGCATCGGCCGCCTCGGGCAGGCGCTGCTGTTCGGCCAGCAGCAGGCCCAGCGAATATTGCAACTCGCCGATGCCGGGCTGGCGCTGCAGGCCCTCGCGCAGCACCTGTTCGGCATCGGACAGACGGCCGCGTTCCGCATGGAACTGCGCCAGGTTCGCGCGCGCCGGCGTGAAGTCCGGGTCGATCTTCAGCGCGGCGCGATACGCGGCCTCGGCCTCGGCATCGCGGCCGGTGCGCGCGTACAGCACGGCCAGATTCAGGTTCGGGCCGGGCATGTCCAGCGCCGCCTGCTGCGCGGCGACGTATTCGGCCAGCGCGGCGTCGAAGGCCTGGCGCGTGGCTGCGTCGAACTGCTCGTGCGGCAGCGGCGCCAAGCTGCGCGCGGCGGCGATGCGTACCGCACGCACCGGGTCGCGCAACAGCGGCGCCAGCGTCGGCACGCGCAGCGAAGCCTCCACGTCCTCCAGGCTGGCCGCGGCCGCGGCGCGCACTTCGGCATCGGCATCGCGCGTGGCGGCGATGCGCTCGTTGACGCCCGCCGCGCTGCCGCGCAGCGCATCCAGCGCGGTGGCGCGCACGATGCCCGGCTGCGCGGCATCGGCCACCAGCGCAGCCAGCGCGGCCAGCGCCGGTGGCGCCTGCGCCGCACCGCGCCGCGCCGCGGCGAAGACCTCGCCGTAGTGCGGCGGGGGCTTCGGCGTGCCGAGCCACTTCACCAGCGCATCGGCGGCCCATTGCGCCGGCTGGTCGTCGTGGCACTGGTTGCAGGCGTTGGGCGTGCCCAGCGCCACCGACAGGTCGGGCCGCGGGATGCGGATGCTGTGGTCGGGCCGCGGCTGCACGATCATGTAGTTCTTCGCCGGCATGTGGCAGGCGGTGCACTGCGCGCCCGCCGAGCCGTTGGCGTGGTGGTGATGGCGTGGCGTGTCGTAGTCGCCGGCCGCGCTGGGGAAGGCCGGGTTGGCTGGCGTCTGGTGGCACTGCAGGCACAGCGCATTGCCTTGCGCCCGCGGCTTCGCCGTGTGCGGATCGTGGCAGTCGCTGCAGGCCACGCCCATGCGGTACATCCTGCTCTGCCGGTACGAGCCGACGACGAAGACCTCGTCCAGCTGCTGGCCGTCGGCGTGGTACAGGCCTTCGCGCAGCAGCGCGGGCAGGTAGTGGTCCAGGTGCGGCTGACCCGGCACCGGCTTCGCGCTGAACTCGCTGCGGCGCGAATGGCAGGCAGCGCAGACCTCGACCTGCGAGCGCGGCGTCTTCAGGTCGGCCAGACCGGACAACGGGCCGCGCTGCGGTGCTTCGACATGGCGCGAGCCCGGGCCATGGCAGGACTGGCAGGACACGTTGACTTCCAGCCAGTGCGAGTCGAAGCGGTCCGCGGCAGCGTCGTAGCGTTTGTCGAAGCCGGTGGTGTGGCAGGCGATGCACATGGTGTTGGCCGTCTGGTAGCGGCCGCTCCAGTGCAGCACGTCGCCGGGCGGCGCCTTCTCGTGCGGCAGCAGGTGGAACCACTTGCGCTCGCGCGTGTTCCAGGCGATCTGCAGCGGCTGCAGCCGCCCGCCGCCGATGTCGATCAGGTACTGCTGCAGCGGCTCGACGCCGAAGCTGTACTTGATCTCGAAATCCGCGAGCTTGCCGTCGGGCCCGTCGGTATGGACGAAGAACCTGTCGCCGCGCTTGAAGAAGCGCGTGGTCACGCCCTGGTGGCGGAACTGCGTGTCGCCGAAGTCGCCGCTCACGCTCTCGGCCGTGGCCGGGGCCATCGCCCGCGCATGGTGCGAGCCGGCCCAGCCCGCGGCCTGCGCCGGGTGACACCCAAGGCATGACGCGTTGGCGACCCAGCTCGCTGGCGGCGCCGCCGCGGCGGCGGGCGCGGCAGGTGCGGTCGCCGGGGTTGGGTTGCGCGCCGACCACAGCCCGAGGGCGGCGGCAAAGGCCAGCAACAGCGCGGCAGCGATCCACCTGCCCCTGCGGCGGGGCGGCGCGGTGGCCGCGGCGGCGGGCGTGGTGGGCGTGGTGGGCTTGGTCGGCTTGGTCGGCGCCGCCGGTGCCGCGGCCTTGGGCGGCCGCTTCTTCGTCATGCGCCGCGCGGCTCAGCCCTGCGGCAGGTAGCGCACCGAGAGCACGCCTTCGATGCGGCGCAGGCTGTCCAGCACCGCGTCGCCGACGGCGCTGTCCACGTCGACCAGCGTGTAGGCCATCTCGCCGCGCGACTTGTTGACCATGTTGTGGATGTTCAACCCGGCGTTGGCCATCGCGGTGGAGATCTGCCCCAGCATGTTCGGCACGTTGGCGTTGGCGATGGCCACGCGAAAGGCCGATTCGCGCGCCATGCTCACCGCCGGGAAGTTCACCGCGTTGACCACGTTGCCGTGCTCCAGGTAGTCGCGCAGCTGGTCGGCGACCATCACCGCGCAGTTCTCCTCGGCCTCGCGCGTGGACGCGCCCAGGTGCGGCAGCGCGATCACCTTGGCGTGGCCGTTGATGGCCGCGCTCGGGAAGTCGCACACGTAGTGGCCCAGCTTCTTCGCCTCCAGCGCGGCCAGCACCGCGGCCTCGTCGACCACGCCTTCGCGCGAGAAGTTCATCAGCACCGCGCCGGCACGCATCTGGCCGATGTTGCCGGCATTGACCAGGTGGCGCGTGGCCGCCACCAGCGGCACGTGCAGCGTGACGAAGTCGCTGCCGCGCAGCACCTCGGCCACGCTGGCTGCGCGCTTGACCTGCGCCGGCAGGCTCCAGGCGGCGTCGACGGTGATCTCCGGGTCGTGGCCGAGCACCTGCATGCCCAGCCGGATCGCCGCGTCGGCCACCAGGCAGCCGATCTTGCCCAGGCCGACCACGCCCAGCGTGCGCCCGGCCAGCTCGTAGCCGGCGAAGCTCTTCTTGCCGTCCTCGACCGCCTTGTCCATGTCGGCCATCTTCGGCTCCAGCGCGGCCACGAAACGCAGCGCCGGCTGCAGGTTGCGCGCGGCCATCAGCATGCCGGCCAGCACCAGTTCCTTGACCGCGTTGGCGTTGGCACCGGGAGCGTTGAACACCGGCACGCCGCGCGCGCTCATCGCCGCCACCGGGATGTTGTTGGTGCCCGCCCCGGCACGCGCGATGGCCTTGACGCTGGCCGGGATGTCCATGCCGTGCATGTCGGCCGAGCGCAGCAGCACCGCGTCGGGGGCGGCGAGGTCCTTGCCGGTGCTGTAGCGCTCGGCAGGCAGGCGCTTCAGGCCGTTGGCCGAAATCTGGTTCAGCACCAGGATCTGCAGGGGCTCAGCCATGGCGCGCCTCGAACTCCTTCATGTAGGCCACGAGCGCGGTCACGCCCTCGAGCGTCATCGCGTTGTAGATCGATGCGCGCATGCCGCCGACCGAACGGTGGCCCTTCAGCTGCAGCATGCGGCGCTCTTCGGCACCCTTCAGGAAGGCCGCGTCCAGCGCGTCGTCCTTCAGTTTGAAGGGCACGTTCATCAGCGAGCGGTCGGCCCTGGCGACGGGGCTGGTGTAGAAGCCGGTGCTGTCCAGGTAGTCGTAGAGCAGCGCCGCCTTCGCGCGGTTGTGTGCTTCCATCGCCTTCAATCCGCCCTGGGCCTTGATCCAGTGGAAGACCAGCCCGGCGATGTAGATCGCGTAGGTCGGCGGCGTGTTCAGCATCGAGTCGGCTTCGGCCTGCTGCTTGTAGTCGAAGGCCGAGGGCGTGATCGGCAGCGCCTGGCCGATCAGGTCGTCGCGCACGATGATGATGGTCAGCCCGGCCGGGCCGATGTTCTTCTGCGCGCCGGCGTAGATCAGGCCGTAGCGGGCCACGTCCACCGGCCGGCTGAGGATGTTGCTGGACATGTCGGCCACCAGCGGCACCTCGCCCACGTCCGGCGTCCAGTGGTACTCGACGCCGCCGATGGTCTCGTTGCTGCAGATGTGCACGTAGGCGGCGTTGGCGTCCAGCCTCCAGCCGTCGCGCGGCGGGATGCTGGTGTAGCCGCCGTCCTTGGCGCTGGCGGCGACGTTGACCTTGCAGTACTTGCCGGCTTCCTTGATCGACTTCTTCGACCATTCGCCGGTGTCGACGTAGTCGGCCGCCGCCTTGCCGCGCAGCAGGTTCATCGGCACAAAGGCGTTCTCGCCGATGGCGCCGCCCTGCAGGAACAAGACCTTGTAGTTGGCGGGCACGGCCAGCAGCTCGCGCAGCAGGCTTTCGGCTTCGGCGTGGATGGCGATGAACTCCTTGCCGCGGTGGCTCATCTCCATTACCGACATGCCCGAGCCGTGCCAGTCGAGCATCTCTTCGGCCGCCTGGCGCAGCACCGGTTCGGGCAGCGCCGCCGGTCCGGCGCTGAAGTTGTAGGCACGGGTCATCACTGGATCTCCCTTCGGGTTCGGTTCATCACCCGCGCTATTCTCGCCTGATGAGCAGCCTCTTCGACCTGGCCCCGCGCAGCGACTACTTCAGCGACGCGCACCATGATTTCCGGCGCAGCGTGCGCCAGTTCGTCGAGCGCGAGATCGCGCCGCACGCCAACGACTGGGACGAGGCCGGCACTTTCCCGCGCGAGCTGTACCGCAAGGCGGCCGACATCGGGCTGATCGGCGTCGGCTACCCCGAGGAATACGGCGGCACGCCGGCCGACCTGTTCTACACCATCGTGCAGGCCGAGGAGCTGGCGCGCGCCGGCTGCGGTGGCCTGCAGGCCAGCCTGGGCTCGCACGGCATCGGCCTGCCGCCGGTCGTGGCGCACGGCAGCGAGGCGCTGAAGCGCCGCGTCGTGCCGCCGGTGCTGCGCGGCGAGAAGATCGCCGCGCTGGCCATCACCGAACCCGGCGGCGGCTCGGATGTGGCGGCGCTGAAGACCCGCGCGGTGCGTGAAGCGTCGGCTTCGGGCGAGCACTACGTCGTCAACGGCGAGAAGACCTTCATCACCTCGGGCATGCGCGCCGACTTCATCAGCGTCGCGGTGCGCACCGACCCGGCCGGCAAGGGGCCGAACGGCGTGTCGCTGCTGCTCATCGACGGCGACACGCCGGGGTTGCAGCGCACGCTGCTGAAGAAGATGGGCTGGTGGGCCAGCGACACCGCGCATCTGCGCTTCGAGAACTGCCATGTGCCCGCAGGCAACCTGATCGGCGACGAAGGCGCAGGCTTCAAATACATCATGCACAACTTCAACCACGAGCGGCTGCTGATGGCCGCGCTGGCCTGCGGCTATGCCCAGGCCTGCACCGAAGAGGCGCTGGACTGGGCGCGGGAGCGCAGGACCTTCGGCGCGCCGCTGGCCGAGCGCCAGGTGATCCGCCACAAGCTGGTGGACATGACCACGCGCGTCGAGACCGCGCGCACGCTGGTCTACGACCTGGCCTACAGGCTGGAGCAGGGACTGGGTCCGGCCGCGGCGATGGTGGCGCGCACCTGCATGGCCAAGATCGTGGCCACGCAGGCGATGCAGTTCTGCGCCGACCAGGCGGTGCAGATCCTCGGCGGTATGGGCTTCATGCGCGGCACCAAGAGCGAGCGCATCTACCGCGAGGTCAAGGTGATGATGATCGGCGGCGGGTCGGAAGAGATCATGAAGGACCTTGCGGCGCGGCAGTTGGGCGTGTGATTCGGATTTGCCGAAGTCGCCAGGGGCGGCCGGCGACGGAGGGAGGGCAGGCATGCACACTGGACGAGGGTGCCGGGCAGGGTCCGGTGCCAGGGCTTTGGCGACGGCATTGCTGGCGCTCTTCGCTGTTGTCGGGGCGCAGGCCCAGTCCACGCGCGAGGAGCGCCTGTGCCAGTCGATGGCGCGCCATCTGGAACGGCTGGAGGCTTCGCCCCGCACCCGGCCCGAAACGCTGGAGCACGCGCGACAGCAATACCGCCAGCGCTGCGAGGGCGCCGTGCCGGCTCCGGCCGCGGCGGCGGCCGTCGGCGCGGCCCCGGTGCCGCCGCCCGCCGCCCCGCCGCAGCGCACGCCGCCGGCCACGGCTGCGAAGGGTGGCACGGTGTCGGAGGCGGAGGCCCGCGCCCGGCTGTGCGAAACCGATGCGCGGCTGCCCTTCTGCGGCGCTGCCGCGGCACTGCCGGGCGGCCGCGAGCAGCCCTATTGGCGCTGGCAGAGCCAGGCCTACTCGCAGTGCGTCGGCCAACCCGCGGCCGGCCGGGCGCGCGACCACTGCGCGCGCAGCGTCGTCGAGCGCGCGCTGAGCGAAGGACGCGTCGCCGCGGCGGCCGTCGACGCCTGCCGCGCGAGCTGGCAGGGCGGGGAACGCAGCGAGCCCGAGATGATGGCCGTCGACCAGTGCCTGCTGGCGGCGGCGCTGCTGGAGCAGGCCGCCAGCTCGCGCGTCGCCGAAGCGGCGGCAGGGCCGGCGCCGGGCGGGCCGCCGGGCTTGAACCTGCAGGGCCTGAGCCGGGCCGACCTCGTGGCGCCGCTGTACGCGGGCGACCTCGCCAAGGTGCCGGCAGGCGCCGAAGATCTGCGTTACATGCTCACTTCGTTCGGCCGCCTCAACGAGTCCTGCCCGAACCTGGGCCTGGCCGGCACCGCGATGCAGATCGCGCAGGCGCAGGCCCGGCAGACGCAGGAGGCGGTGGCGCGCGGGCTGTCCGGGCGGGGCAGTGCGGCCGATGCAGTGACTGCCCTGGGCGCCGCCAACGAGATGATGAAGACGCTGCCCGACTGCGAGCGCATCGTCGACGATCCGCCGCGCCGCGAAGCCTGCATCGCCGAGCGCGACAGCGCCTTCCAGGTGCAGCGCTCGCCGGCGGCCGTGGCCGACGCCACGCGGCTGATCGAGCGCCACGGCTGCGGCAGCGCCCAGATGACACGCTATGCGCAGCAACTGGCCGCCTGGCTGCTGGCGCCGCCCGGCAGCCGCGGCAGCCTGGCCGGGCTGGACAAGCACCCGCAGGCGCCGGCGCTGGCGCGCCTGTTCGACAGCTGCCGCCGCCAGGCGGGAAGCGGCGTGGCCGACGCCTGGTGCGGCTGCTATGTGCGCCACTTCGCGAACTCGCCGCGCGGCACGCGCTCGGCGCCGGCCGAGGTGCTGGACGCTGCTGCGCACGGCGCCTTCATCGGCGGGCCGCAGGCCTGGTATGCGCCGCCGGACATCGGCGAGTGTGATCGGTACTGGCCGGCCGTCGAGCGCTGGCGGCGCGAGCAGGCTGCCGCCCGACCGCTGGTCACCGCCTGCTTGGTGCAGCAGCAGCCGGCCGAGGTGGTGCTGGCGCCTGGCATGCAGCTGTGCCGTTACCGCAGCGGTGTCGGCGTGGTCGAACTGCGCGCGGCGCAATGCCCGGCCCGGCTGCATGCGCATGAATGGGGCAGCGAAGCGGTGCCTTGCGGCGGGGCTGCGGGTGGGCGCTGATGCGCCGGTGTCAGGCGCCGCGCCGGCTCGAAGCGGCGCCTGCCGGCTGCGGGTAAATGAAGAACCCGGCCGCGCGGCAGTTGGGTGTGTGACTCGGGTTTGCGATCGAAGCAACCGGAACGTGCTGCTGGTGGTGGCGGTGCATGTTGCGCACGGTCGGCGGGCCCTATTCGTCCTGACTCAGCGTTGAACGCGGCAAGTTCCAGTGGTAGCGCAGCGACAGGTAGCGCAGGCTGAAGCACGCCAGCAACGCGACCCATGTGCGTCCGCTGGAGAACCATCCGAAGCGTTGACCCACGACCTCGATGGCGGCGCCGGCCAGCGCTGCCGACGCATACATCTCACGCTGGAGAATCACTGGCACCCGATTGAGAAGCACGTCGCGCAGCACACCGCCGCCGACGGCGGTGACGACGCCGAGCAGCACCGCGACTTCGGCGTCGTGACCATAGATGATGGCCTTCTGCGCCCCCGTCACGGCGAACAGTCCCAGGCCGAGCGAATCGAAGAAGAGCACGGGCCGTGCGAGGCGCACCACCAACGGGTGGGCAGCCATCGTCATGGCTGCTGCCGCCAGCGCGGTGGCGAGGTAGCGCCAGTCGGACAGCCCCGCGGGCGGCACCGCGCCGATGCACAGATCGCGAATCACGCCGCCGCCGCACGCGACCGTGAACGCGATCACGAGGATGCCGAACCAGTCGAGGCCGCGGTGCCTTGCGGCAAGCGCACCACTGATGGCGAAAGCGAAGGTGCCCGCCAGATCGAGAAAGATGAAGAGGCGGTGGTCGTTCAGATCGGCAAGCGTCATCGGCGGCTTTCCGGGGCCTCGTGGTCAACGACTCGGGGCTTCACCCGCAGCCCGGCCGCGGCACCGAAGCTCGAGGCGGGTCGCGCTGCTGCTCGGACGCCGGGGTCGGGCACAGCCATGCGCTGGCGGCGCTCAGCATGGCCTGCAAGCCGGTCTCGAGCGTCGGGTAGATTTGCGGCGCGAACTTCGGCGAGTGGTTGCTCGGAATCTTGTTCACCGTCTTGTCCTGCCTGGCCTGGGCGTAGACCGCTGGATCGGTACTGCCGACGAACCAGAACACGTAGGGCACGTCCCAGGTGCGGCCGAAGACGCTGAAATCTTCGCTGGCCGAAGCCGGATCGGGCGCGACAGAAGCCATGGATCCGAACTGCTCGCCGAACGCGGTGGCCACCGTTTGCGTCGCCGCCAGGTCGTTCTCGGTCAGCGGATAGCTGTTGATCGTCGCGAACTCGGGTGGGCGCTCGGCACCCGAGGCATCGCACTCGGCGCAACAGATGCGGCGGATCGACTTCAGCATGTAGGCGCGCGTGTCCTCGTCGAAAGTGCGCATGTTCAGCTTGATCGTGGCGTTGTCGGGGATGATGTTTTCCTTGGTGCCCGCTTGCAGCGAACCGATCGTCAGCACCGCCGGATCGGACGGTGCAATCTCGCGCGAGACGATGGTCTGCAGCCGCAGCGTGGCGGCTGCGGCCATGATGACCGGGTCGATGGAGGTCTGCGGCTGCGAACCATGCGAGCCGCGCCCGAACAGCGTGACCTTCAGGCTGTCTGCGGCCGACAAGGCCACGCCCGGCCGGTAGTTCACGGTCCCGGACGGGCCGACCATCACGTGCTGTCCCAGGATGATGTCCGGCTTCGGGAAGCGGCCTTCGCCCCAATCGCGCACCATCGCGGCTGCGCCCTCGGCCGTTTCCTCGCCCGGCTGGAACACGATCAGCAGCGTGCCGCGCCAGGCGCCGCGATGGGCGGACAGGATGTGCGCCGCACCGATCATCCAGGCCACGTGCATGTCGTGGCCACACGAGTGCGCCACGCCGACCTCCGCGCCATCGGCATCGCGCGCCGTCACGGTGCTGGCGTAGGCGAGCCCCGTGTCTTCGGCCATCGGCAGAGCGTCCATGTCGGCGCGCAACATGACGGTCGGGCCGGCCCCGTTCCTCATTGCGCAGACCACGCCGGTCACGCCGACTTGTGGCGTCACCTCGTAGCCCAGGCGCTGCATTTCATCCGCCACGATCTGCGCCGTGCGCAGCTCCTGCATCGACAGCTCGGGATGCTGATGAAGATCCTTGTAGAGGGCTTCGAGCCTGGCGAGCAGGGCCGGGTCGGCGGCAGCGAGAGCTTGCGTGAGCGCGTTCATGACACCTCCAGAATGAAGGACGACTTAAGCCTTGGCGTGCAGTGGCTGCGACTGCGGTTGTACACCTCGATGTACTCGAACGGGCCGGCCTGCGCGTCGGCTCGCGCCGCTTGGATCGTGCCGTGCATCGGCTCGTTCTTCAGGTTGTTGAAGAGGCTGTCGGCTGGTGCGTTGTCGGCAGAATCGGACCCTGTGGCGCGCCGCATCGCGCCGCCACTGCAGTGGCCGCTGCGGCGCGTCTTCGGGCCCGGCCAAGCGCGAAACCGTGGGCGCAGGCACCATGCGCGTCTGGACCGGGCAAGGCCATGGTGTTCGCACGAGCAGGAGACCCAGCCCATGTGTGTCGATGCCGAAGAGTTCGATGTGCTGATCGTGGGTGCCGGCGTGTCCGGCATCGGCATGGCCTGCCGGTTGAAGGCCGAATGCCCGGACAAGCGCTTCGCCATCCTGGAGCGCCGCCAGCGCATCGGCGGCACCTGGGACCTGTTCCGCTACCCCGGCGTGCGCTCCGATTCCGACATGCTCAGCTACGGCTACCGCGCGCGGCCGTGGCGCGGCTTCAAGGTGCTGGCCGACGGCGCGACGATCCGCGGCTACGTGGCCGACACGGCGCGCGAGCACGGCGTCGACCCGCACATCCGCTTCGGCTTGAAGATCGTGCGCGCCGACTGGTCGACGCCGCAGCAGCGCTGGACGCTGAGCGTGCAGCCTGAGCCGGGCGGGCCGCCGGCGAGCCTGCGCTGCCGCCAGCTGGTGATGTGCAGCGGCTACTACAACTACGACGCCGGCTACACGCCCGATTTCCCCGGCATCGAGCACTTCAGCGGCACGCGGGTGCACCCGCAGCACTGGCCGCAGGCGCTGGACTGCCGCGGCAAGCGGGTCGTCGTCGTCGGCAGCGGCGCCACGGCGGTCACGCTGGTGCCGGCGCTGGCCGAAGCCGGCGCGCAAGTGACGCTGCTGCAGCGCTCGCCGAGCTACGTGCTGTCGCTGCCGTCGCGCGACAAGCTCGCCGCCCTGTACTGCCGCGTGCTGCCGCAGCGCTGGGCCTTCGCGCTGGCGCGCCGGCGCAACGTGCTGCTGTCGCGCTGGATCTACCTGGCCGCGCGGCGCTGGCCGCGGGCTGTGCGCGCGCTGCTGCTGCGCCTGGTGCGCAAGCAGCTGCGCGGCAGCGCCGACATGCGCCACTTCACGCCCGACTATCAGCCCTGGGACCAGCGGCTGTGCATCGTGCCCGATGCCGACCTGTTCCGCGCGCTGCGCAAGGGCACGGCCAGCATCGTGACCGACCGCATTGCCGGCTTCGCCGGCCGGCGGCTGCTGCTCGCGTCGGGCCAGGCGCTCGAAGCCGACGTGCTGGTCACGGCCACCGGGCTGGAGCTGCAGGCCCTGGGCGGGGCGAGCCTCTTCGTCGACGACCAGGCGTACGTGCTGCAGCAGCACATGCTCTACAAGGGCGTGTTGTTGGAAGATCTGCCGAACTTCGCCTGGATCGTCGGCTACACCAACGCGTCGTGGACGCTGAAGGCCGATCTGGCCTTCGACTACCTGTGCCGCCTGTACCGGCACATGGACCGCCACGGCCTGGGTGTGGCCACGCCGCGCGACCGGCTGGGCTGCAGACTGCCGGAGGAGTCGATCTTCGGCAGCCTGAGCTCCGGCTACGTGCAGCGCGGCATCGCCAAGCTGCCGTGCCAGGGCAGGGCGCCGCCGTGGCGCGTGACACACGACTACCCGGCCGACCGGCAACTGCTGCTGCACGCGCCGGTCGACGACGGCGTGCTGGACTTCGCGCCGCTGCACAGCGAAGCCGCGCATGCCGGCAGCGGCGCAGCGCTGCTGCACGCCGCTCGAGCCCTGCCTGGCTGACCCCGACCCGGCGGTGACGAAGCGCGGGGCGGCGTCGAAGAAGTTGTGCGGGATGGGCTTGTCATTGACAATGACTATTTTCTCGAGCATTTGAATTGCGATCATGAAACTGTCTTTCTCGTCCTTTCAAGCCCGTCTTCCCCTGCTCGCCGCCGCGGCCGTGCTGGCCGCACCGGCCATGGCCCAGCCGCTGCGCTCGGGCGAGGCCGTGTACCGGGCGGTCTGCATGGCCTGCCATGACACAGGCGTGGCCCACGCGCCCAAGATGGGCGATGCGGCCGCCTGGAAGCCGCTGATCGAGGAAGGCCAGGACGTGCTCAGCGCCCACGCCTTCGTGGGCGTGCGCGCCATGCCGGCGCGCGGCGGCGACGAGAAGCTGTCGCTGGAAGAGTTCTCGCGCGCCGTGGCCTGGCTGGCACGCAGCGCCGGCGGCAACTGGCAGGACCCGGACGCTGCCATGATGCACCGCATCCGGGTGGAAGCGGAGAAGCGCCTCGATGACGACATTCGCGCCAAGCAGGAACTCAAGGCCGCCCTGGAGCGCCAGGACAAGGAGCAGCCGGCCCGCTGATCGCGACGCTGCTCAGCGCTGGCTGCGCGGCGTGCGCCGGCAGCCTGACACCCACCGCGCGCGGCCCCGGCAAACGCCACGCGGCTGCCCTCGGGCGGCTGCTGCAGGGTGGCGTGCGGGCCGGCCTCGCTTGCGCGCGGCAGCGAGGCCGCGGGCACGAACGGGTCGTTGCGCGCATCCGGCGCCGGCGCCGGCACGCGGACATCGGCCCGCACCGGCTTGGCCGAGGCGCGGCGCTGATGGTCTTGCGCCCCGGCAAAGCCGTGCAGCGGCGCGGTGAACAGGCCGTCGAACGCGACCAGATCGCGCGCCGCACGCAGCCGGGCGGCATCGAACACGCCGGAGGTGCCGCGCCGGCTGGGGGCGCGCCATGATGAAGCTGTTCACGCGCGCGGCGTGCTGATCGAGGAGAGGGCCAGACCTACCTGGCCGAGCCCGATGACGACGGCGAGGAGGCGCGCACCCTGCGGCCATGGCAGCAGGCCTTGAAAGCCGGCAGGAGCGGCACCCGGACGGGCCAGGCAGAAACCATCGCACTCATGCGGGCATCTCCATATAACAATTGATGTTTATATATATTATAATTGTCGTATGTATCTGACGGAAAAGTCCGCGGCGCCATCGTTCAACAAGCGCGATTTGAAGGCGCCCGAGCAGTTGCGCGAGCACGCTGGCGAGGCCTGTGCCTTGCTCAAGATTTTTGCCAACGAAGACCGCTTGATGCTTCTATGCCAGATCGCGTCCGCCCGGCACAACGTAGGCGAACTGGAAGCGGCCACTGGCATCCGCCAACCCACCTTGTCGCAGCAGTTGACCGTGCTGCGAACGGAGGGCCTGGTCGAAGCCGAGAAGGAAGGAAAGTTCGTCTACTACCGGCTGGCCAGCGACAAGGTCGTGCGCGTCATGCGCATGCTCTGGGAGATCTACTGCGCCCAGAAATGAACGGGTACGACACCTCGACGCACCACGAGAACCATATCGCGAAGGAGACGATGCAATGGACCAACCGCTCATTCGCCGCCGAGCGCTGCTGACGCTCGGCGCAGCAGGTGCCGCGGGCATCGCGCTGACGCTAGGCGCTGCCGGCGCCGCGGGACTGGCGGCGGCATCGCGTCCTTCCGAAGCGCTGGACGGCGCAAGCTTACCCGTAGAGCGCCACGGCGCTCCTCATCACGTGCCCTCAAGGAGCTGAACATGCAAACCACTGACTTCGTCGCCACTGTCTTCGACGGAACCGGCAACCCCAACAAGGTCACCGTGACCTTCACGATGGCCCTCAACGCCTTGCTCAAAGGCCACACCGCCACCATCATTCTCATGGTCGAAGCCGTCGAACTGGGCAAGCCGGGTGCCACGGCCGGCATGGCGGTCGGCAAGCCGTTCGAGCCCGTTTCCGATCTGCTGGCCAAGTACCTGGAAAAGGGAGGGCGCATCGCCATCTGCGGCGCCTGCATGATTCACAACGGTCTCACAGCCGACCAGATGGATACCCGCTTCGAGATCATCACGGCCCCGGACGTGATCGACCTGCTCATGGGTGCCAAGGGTTCTCTGCAGGTGACCTGAGCAAACGCCTGCCGTGCGGTACGCCCGGCCTCCATCTGCAGCGCGGGAGAGGCCTGCTGCGCCCGCTGGCGCGGCAGGACCGCAGGGGCGAGGTTCGCGACTGCCGCGGCGAGTCGAAGAGCGGGCGCATCTGCCGCGAGTTCGAGGTGCTGACGATCGGTGGCGGCTGCGGGGAGATCATGAAAGACCTGGCGGCGCGGCCGCCGGGCGTGTGAGCGGCGCGGCATGGCTGGCGCGGCGGGTGCGCCGCTTGGCCGGCCGGTTCCAGGTGTACAGCGCCGTCAACGCGTAGTTCCATACCGCACCCACCAGCACGCCGGCTACGGCCGGAATGACCCAGCCGCCCTCGTGCTGGAACAACCAGGCGGCGATGCCGACGTTGGCCAGCCCGCCGATGCTGCAGGCGGCGACGAAGCTCAGCCAGCCGCGCAGCAGCCCCCAGCCGCGCAGCCGCTGGTCGCGGTAGGTGAGCAGGTTGTTGAGCGCGAAATTGCTGCTCATCGCCACCAGCGTCGCGGCGCTCTGCGCCGCGATGAAGCCGGCGCCCGCTCCCCCGAGCAGCAGCGCCAGCGTGGCCATGTGCACTCCCAGCCCGAGGGCGCCGACCAGCGAGAAGGCGATGAAGCGGATCGGCACCACGCCGCCGAAGAAGCGGTCGAGCAGCATCAGCAGGTATTCCCAGCCGACGTTGGCGTCGAGCTTGCTCTGCCCCGAATGGCGTTCGCGGAAGGTGTAGGGCACTTCGCGAAAGCGCAGCGGCTGCGGCGAGGTGGCGAACAGGTCGAGCAGGATCTTGAAGCCGACGCCGGACATGCCGTTGCGCACGCAGGCCAGCACGGCGTCGCGCCGCATCATGAAGAAGCCGCTCATCGGGTCGCGCAGATCCGCCTCGAGCACGCTGCGTGCGAGCCGCGTGGCCAGCCGGCTGATCGCGGCGCGTCCGCGGCCCCAGTCGCCGATGCTGCCCTGCTCGACGTAGCGGCTGCCGACGACCACGTCCACGTCCGCATCGCGCAGCAGTTCGAGCATCTGCGGCAGCCGCGTCTCGTCGTGCTGCAGGTCGGCGTCGATCACCGCCACCAGCGGCGACGACGCCGCGAGCATGCCCTCGATGCAGGCCGTCGACAGCCCGCGCCGGCCGATGCGCAACATGCAGCGCACACGCCGGTCCTGCTGCGCCAGCTCCGTCAGCCGTTCGGCGGTGCCGTCGGGCGAATCGTCGTCGACGTAGATCAGCTCCCAGTCGACGCCGGGCAGTGCCGCAGCCACGCGGTCGCGCAGCTCGGCGACGTTGCCCGCCTCGTTGAAGGTGGGCACGACGATCGACAGTTGCGGCATGGTGTTTACTCGCCGTCGTTGTCGGCGTCGTTGCCGCCGGCAGGCGTGCCCTGCAGCCCGAGCAGGCGGGGATGGCCCTTGTAGCCGCTGCCGCGCCAGATCTCCACGCGGCGCGTGGCGCGGCCGAAGGCGCGCGTCTCGATCGTGTCCACCTTCTCCAACGAGTCGAAGTAGGGGCGCACGCGATCCAGGTCGAGCCGCGACTGCGCCTGGTCGGAACTCACCAGGAAGCCGGTGGCTCCTCTCAGATCGCTGCTCAGCGGGAAGTAGTCGAACTGCAGCGCGGGCGCGCCGTAGATGTCCTGTGCATAGGTGCGCGGCTGGCCGGGCAGGTGAAAGCGCAGCAGCGAGCTGATCTTGTAGTTCGGCGAGAACACGAAGGCTTGCTCGCCGCGCGAGCGCGCCTGCTGCAGCAGCGGGTCGAGGTGCCGCGCGGCGTCGCTCCAGCCGCTCCAGGTGTTCAGGTCGCGCAGCAGCGGCAGGTTCGGCGTCAGCACCAGCGCCGCCGCCGCCAGCAGCATCGCGGCCGACGAGCCCAGGCCGCGCCCGAGCCGCGCGAGTGCGCCGCTCTGCGCGAGCAACTGGTGCATGCCGAGCACGATCAACGACCACCAGGCCGGCGCCAGCCAGTTGAGCTTGACGTGCGAGCGCAGGCTGACGGCGCTGAACAGCAGCAGCGGCACCAGCGCGCTGGCCAGCAGCAGCCGGCTGCGCTCGTCGCTGCGTCCGGCGGCCCAGTCGCGCAGCGTGCGCCAGCACGCCGTCAGCGACAGGCCGAAGAGCCACGGCGTGACCAGCAGCAGCTGGGTCAGCAGCAGCAGCGCGAAGAAGCGCGGACGGAACGAGGCCATCTGGCCGACGCGCCGGCTGCCCTGGAAGGCGAACGAGGCCCAGTGGTGCTGTGCGTTCCACCACAGCACCGGCGTGAACATCGCTGCCGCGATCAGCAGCGCGAGCCACGGCCAGGGCGTGCGCAGCCAGCGCCGCTGCGACGGCGTGCAGGCCAGGTACAGCAGCAGCACCGGCGCCAGCAGCACGGCCGAATACTTGCCGAGCAGGCCCAGGCCGGCAAAGGCGCCCGCCAGCAGCCACCAGCGACCCTGGCCGCTGCGGCTGGCGCGCCAGACGGCCCAGATCGTGCCCACCCAGCCGAAGAGCAGCGGACCGTCGGGCGTCGGCCCGATGCCGTAGATCTGGTACATCAGCGTCAGGTTCAGCGCCAGCAGCGACCAGAACGCCAGGCGCCGGCTGCCGTACATGTCCAGCACCAGCCGTGCCCACAACAGGTTCAGGCCCAGCGACCAAACCACGGCCGAGAGCTTGATGCCGAAGCCGTTCGAGCCGAAGAGCGCGGTGCTGAGCCGGATGCCCCAGCTGGCCAGCGGCGGGTGGTCGAAGTAGCTGAGCGCCGGATGCAGGCTCCAGTTCCAGTAGTAGGCCTCCTGCGGCAGCAGCGGCACGGTCGCGGCCAGCAGCAGGCGCAGCAGCGTGAAGCCGGCGATCAGCGCCGCGATGGCGCCGGGCTGCGCGGCCCAGGCGGCCGGCACGGCGCCGGGCGGCGATGATGAACGGGGGAGAGAAGTGCTTGCGGACACGGCGTCGCGGCCAGCGGGTCACGCTGTCGCCGCGCGCAGTCTCGAGGCTGCGCCTTAAGGGCGGATTAAGGCGCCGCTCGAGGCCCTCAGCGGCCGGACAGGATGGCGCGCTCGTCGTCCTCGCGGTACGAGCGGCCTTCGCAGCCGCTGCGCCAGTCCTGCAGTTCGCCGTCGAAGGCTTGCCACTCGCGCTTGAACTGCGCGTTGCGCGCATTCCAGTCGGCGCCGGCGCGGTTGCGCTGCTCGACCTTGTCGTTGTAGGCGCGGCCGGCCTGCTCGGCCTGCGTGCCCAGCTGGCTGCGCTCGTCGTCGAGCTGTTTCGCCGCCTTGTCGAGCGCGGCCTTCTCGCGGTCCAGCGCCTGCTGCTGGCGTTCCTGCGCCGGGCCCGACAGGCCGACACCCTGGGTCTTGCGCACGCGTTCGTTGAAATCGGCGATCTGCTGCGACAGCTGCTGCGTGCGGCGGTTCAGGCCGGCGGCCGACTCCTGGAGCTTGTCGAGCGCCTCGCGGCCGGCGTTCAGCGCGGCTTCGCCGCCGTCGAGCTGCTCGCGTTCGCGCTCCAGCTGGCCGCGCGCAGCCTGCAGCGGCGGCTTGCGCGCGGCCAGCTCCTGCTGCTGCTTCAGGCAGGCGCGAAGCTGCTCGCGGGACAGCATGCCGCCGCCCTTGGCCGCACCGAGCGACTTGGTCTGCGCCACCGCGCCCAGTGCGAACACGGCCAGCAGGACGGGCGGGAGGGCGCTGAGCTTCATCGGGGCCGCATCATGCCACCGCCGCCGCATCGTTATTCTTGCGGGCATGAGCGACTTCAGCTTCTTCTGGCACGACTACGAAACCTTCGGCAGCGTGCCGCGCCGCGACCGGCCGGCGCAGTTCGCCGGGCTGCGCACCGATGCCGATCTGAACCCCGTCGACGCGCCGGTGATGTGCTTCTGCCGCCCGGCGCCCGACTTCCTGCCCGAACCCGAAGCCTGTGTGCTGACCGGCATCCTGCCGCAGCATTGCCTGGAGCGGGGACTGCCCGAGCACGCCTTCGCCGAGGCCGTCGAGCGCCAGTTGGCGCAGCCGGGCACGGTGGGCGTGGGCTACAACTCGATCCGTTTCGACGACGAGGTCACGCGCTTCCTGTTCTGGCGTTGCCTGATCGACCCCTATGCGCGCGAATGGCAGAACCAGTGCGGGCGCTGGGATCTGCTCGACGTGTTGCGCTGCGCCTGGGCCTTGAGGCCCGAGGGCATCGAATGGCCGCGGCACGACGATGGCCGGCCGTCGTTCAAGCTCGAGCACCTGACGCGCGCCAACGGCCTGCAGCACGACGGCGCGCACGATGCACTGGCCGACGTGCAGGCGACGATCGCGCTGGCGCGGCTGTTGAAGGAGAAGCAGCCGAAGCTGTGGGACTTCTGCCTGCGGCTGCGCAGCAAGCAGGCGGTGCTCGACGAGATCGCCGCCGCGCAGTCG
The DNA here is from genome assembly GCA_036724445.1 of Rubrivivax sp. Taxonomy (GTDB): domain Bacteria; phylum Pseudomonadota; class Gammaproteobacteria; order Burkholderiales; family Burkholderiaceae_C; genus Rubrivivax. Next base: position 25,813 of record DAIMFR010000065.1, read on the forward strand.
CAGGGCCGGCCCTTCCTGCATGTATCCGGCATGTACGGCACCGAGCGCGGCTGCCTGGCGCTGGTCTGGCCGCTGGCGCCGCATCCGGCCAACCGCAACGAGATCATCGTCTGGGACCTGGCGCAGGACCCGGCCGAGCTGCCGCGCCTGAACGTGGCCGAGATGCGCCAACGCATGTTCACGCGCGCCGATGCGCTGCCCGAAGGCGTGACGCGGCTGCCCATCAAGACCATCCACGTCAACAAGTCGCCGGTGGTCATCGCCAACCTGAGGACGCTGACGCCGGCGATGGCGCAGCGCTGGAGTCTGGACGTGGAGCGCGGCCTGCGCCATGCGGACGCGGCTGCGCGGCATGCCGGCAAGCTGGCCGGCATGTGGCCCGAGGTCTTCGAGCGGCCCGAAGCCGAGCGGCGGCCCGACGTGGACGAGGATCTGTACGGCGGCTTCGTCGGCAACGAAGACCGGCGCACGCTGCAGCGGCTGCGCGCGCTGTCTGCGCCGGCCTTGGCTGCCAAGCGGCCGGCCTTCGCCGATCCGCGGCTGGAGGAACTGTTGTTCCGCTACCGCGCGCGCAACTTCCCCGAGACGCTGACCGCTGCCGAACGGGCGCAGTGGCAGGCGCATTGCGCCGACCGGCTGTGCGATGGCGAGCCGCGCGGCGCGTCCGGCGCGCTCGGACTACGCGCCTTCGGCGAGCGCATCGCGGCACTCGAAGCGGGTGCCGACGCGGGTACACGGGTGCTGCTGGCGCAACTGCGCGACTATGCGGCGCGCATCGCGCCGCCCTGCGGCCCGCAGTGAGGGCCGCGTGTGGTCAGCGCCTGGTCGTCGGCGACTGCGTCACCGCGATGCCGCTGGTGTCGACCTGGCCGGGCAGGTTCATGCCCAGCGCGTTGGCATCGGTGACTACTTCCTTCGCCTGGACCTCGTTGACGCAGGCATCGACGATGCGCCGGCCGCGCGAGGTGTCCATCAGCATCGACTTGGCGGGGATCTGCACCATCAGCATCGGGCCGTTGCCGACTTCTTCGAGCCGCACGGCGCCGGTCGGCGAGCGCACCGGCTTCATCGTGTAGGCCTTGCTGCCGAAGGTGACGACCACGTAGCCGTCGGTCGGATGCCGGGTGATGCTGAGCGTCTGCTTGAACTCGCAGTCATAGGCGCCCATGTAGGTCTGCGCTGCGGCCAGCAGCTGCTCGGGGTCGGCCGTCGACAGCGTCGGCAACGGCGCCGCCGGTTCGGGGTTCGGCTTGTTGGCCGGCTTCACGGCGGCGCGCTTGGCGGCCGGCTTGTCTTGCGCAAGGGCCGGCTGGGTCAGTGCGAAAGCGGCGCAGACCAGCGCCAGGGGGCGAAAGAACTTCATGGGGCCCTGCCTCAGTGGGGAGGCGCCGATTGTGCCGTGTTCGGCGGGAAGACCCAAGCGCGGATCAGCAAGGCTTGAAACCGGCTGTTCGCGCCTGAACCCGCGACGGCGTCGCCGTCGCGCCCTGTACCCCGCAGATCGAGCGGCTGGGTCTCGCCGCCGCGGCCGGGTGCCGCGGCGGAGGCACTCAGACGCGCTCAGACGGCCACGGCCTTGGCCGCCTCGGCGTATTCCTCGATCTGGTCGAAGTTCATGTAGCGGTACACGCTGGCCGGATCCTGGTCGATGATGCCCATCTCGGCGCGGTATTCGGCCACCGTCGGGATGCGGCCCAGCTTGGAGGCGATCGCCGCCAGCTCGGCCGAGGCCAGGTAGACGTTGGTGTTCTTGCCCAGCCGGTTGGGAAAGTTGCGCGTGCTGGTCGAGATCACGGTCGCGCCTTCGCGCACCTGCGCCTGGTTGCCCATGCACAGGCTGCAGCCCGGCATCTCGGTGCGCGCGCCGGCCGTGCCGAAGGCGGCATAGTGGCCTTCCTTGATCAGCTCGCTCTGGTCCATCTTGGTCGGCGGCGCGACCCACAGCTTGACCGGGATGTCGCGCTGCCCGCCCAGCAGCTTGGCCGCGGCGCGGAAGTGGCCGATGTTGGTCATGCAGCTGCCGATGAAGGCCTCGTCGATCTTCGTGCCGGCCACTTCGGACAGCAGCTTGGCGTCGTCCGGATCGTTCGGGCAGCACAGCACCGGCTCCTTCAACTCCGCCAGGTCGATGTCGATCACCGCCGCGTATTCGGCGTCCTTGTCGGCTTGCAGCAGCTGCGGCTTCGCCAGCCAGGCCTCGACCTTCTCGATGCGGCGTGCCAGCGTCTTGGCATCGGCGTAACCGTCGGCGATCATGTTCTTCATCAGCACGACGTTGCTGGTCAGGTACTCCTTGATCGGCTCCGGGTTGAGCTTGATCGTGCAGCCGGCGGCCGAGCGCTCGGCGCTGGCGTCGCTCAGTTCGAAGGCCTGTTCCACCTTCAGGTCGGGCAGGCCTTCGATCTCCAGGATGCGGCCCGAGAAGATGTTCTTCTTGCCGGCCTTGGCGACGGTCAAGAGCCCGGCCTTGATCGCGTAGTAGGGGATCGCATGCACCAGGTCGCGCAGCGTCACGCCCGGCTGCATCCGGCCCTTGA